>JAPUEK010000035.1 GCA_027492585.1 Paracoccaceae bacterium
TAGAGCGCGCCGAGAACCGGATAGCGCGGCCCGTCGATATTGATGATCGGCACCAGTTCCTTGACCTTCGCCGGCTCGATCCATTCCGTCGCCACGCCCTGCAGGGCATTGGCATGGGCGGTCCGCAGGTAGCCGCGGACCTCGTGATGGGTCTGGGCGAGCATCAGGAGGCCGCGCGGCGAGAACATGACGTTGTAGTTCAGGTCCTGGCTCATGGTCTCGTAAAGGCTGCGGGCCTTTTCGTAGATCGCGGCGGAACTGTCCTGGAGGTAGTTCGAGCGGATGATCGTGGTGTTGCGCCCGGTATTGCCGCCGCCGAGCCAGCCCTTCTCGATCACCGCGACATTGGTGATGCCATAGTTCTTGCCGAGGTAATAGGCGGTGGCCAGCCCATGCCCCCCGGCCCCCACGATCACCACGTCATAGGCCTTCTTGGGCTGAGGCGAGGCCCAGGCCCTGTCCCAGCCGAGGTGATAGCTCAGCGCCTCGCGGGCGATGGCAAAGACCGAATAGCGTTTCACGGGGGGACCTCCGGGGGTGCGGCAACTGACTCTCTTGTCATCCGGGGCGCAGAATGAGCCGCCCTTGCAAGCGGCACAATCGGGAAAATTACGACATTCGATGCGGGAGATGTCGCTCTGGCGGGATGACGGGCTGACTGCGACGGCGAGCCCCCTTTTGCCGGAGCGGCGAAGGGGCTACATGCGGGAAGGATCGACAGGCGGGATCGGGCGATATCTTGGTACAGGACTGGAGTTTCTGGGCGGTTGCGGGCGGGCTGGTGCTGGCGGTGGCCTTCGTGCTGGTGCAGGCGCTGCGGCGCGGCGGCGAGGCCGCAGCCTCGGGCGGAGGGGGGCCGGATCTGCGGCCCGATCTGCAGATCTACCGCGACCAGCTGGCCGAGGTGGAGCGTGATGCCGCCCGCGGCCTTCTGTCGGCAGAAGAGGCCGCGCGGGTCCGCACCGAAGTCGCGCGCCGGCTTCTCGATGCCGACCGGGCGGGGCAGAAGGCCTCCGCCCCGCGGGTCGGCCCCCCGCAGGTTCTGGCGCTGACGCTGGTTCTGGCGGTGCTGACCGGCTCGGTCTGGATCTACGCCCGCATCGGGGCGCCGGGCTATCCCGATCTGCCGCTGTCCGACCGGCTGGCCCTGTCGGAGGAGGCCTATCGCAGCCGCCCCTCGCAGGCCGAGGCGGAGAAGGCCGCGACCGCCATTCCCGACAGCGCCCCGAAGCCCGATGCCGATTTCCTCGACCTGATGGACAAGCTGCGCGCCGCGATCAGGGAACGGCCCGACGATATCGCCGGGCTGGAGCTGCTGGCCCGCAACGAGGCGGCGCTGACCAACTTCGCCGCGGCGGCCAAGGCACAGGGGCATCTGGTGGCGCTGCTCGGCGCCGGGGTCAGCGACGCGCAGGAGGCGACGCTGGCCCAGTATCTGATCGCGGCGGCGGGGGGCTATGTCTCGCCCGAGGCGGAGGCGGCCCTGATCCGCACGCTGGAGCTGAACCCGAAGAACCCGCTTGCGCGCTATTTCTCCGGCCTGATGTGGGCGCAGGTGGGTCGGCCCGACCGGGGCTTCGCCCTGTGGGAGCCGCTTCTGGAGGAAGGCCCGCCCGACGCCCCCTGGATCGCGCCGATCCGGGCGGGGATCGGGGATCTCGCCGATCTGGCCGGGATCACCTATGACCTGCCCGAGGCCAAGGGGCCTTCGGCGGAAGATGTGGAAGCCGCCGGCCGGATGAGCGCCGAGGATCGTCAGGCGATGATCGAGGGCATGGTCTCCGGGCTGGAGACGCAGTTGCAGGACAAGGGCGGCGCGGTCGAGGACTGGCTGAAGCTTCTGAACGCGCTCAGGGTTCTGGGGGAACCGGAGCGGCTGCAAACCGCCCTCTCCCGTGCCGAGGCCGCCTATCCCGCCGAGACCGGGCGCCTGCGCGAAGCCGCAGGGATCACGCCATGATCCATGAAGACCTTGCCGGTTTCGCGGCCACCCTGCCCCGCTACGGCGCGCTGATCGGGCTCGATCTGGGCGAGAAGACCATCGGGCTGGCGATTTCCGACCTGACCCGCTCCGTCGCCACGCCGAGCGAGGTCATCCGCCGGGTGAAGTTCACCGAGGATGCGGCGAAGCTGCTGGCCGTGGTCGCGGCGCGGGAGATCAGGGGGATCGTGCTCGGCCTGCCACTCAACATGGACGGCTCCGAGGGGCCGCGGGTGCAATCGACCCGCGCCTTCGCCCGCAACCTCACCCGGCTCACCGATCTGCCGATCACCTTCTGGGACGAACGCCTGTCCACCGTGGCCGCCGAACGCGCACTCCTGGAGGCGGATACGTCGCGCAAGCGTCGCAGGGAGGTGATCGACCAGGTGGCCGCCGGCTATATCCTGCAGGGGGCGCTCGATCGGCTGGCGCATATGGGGGCGGAATGAGCGAGGACGGTCAGGACCGCATCTGGGCGCGGAGCGAGGTCGAAAGCCCCTGCGTGAAGCTCTGCGTCGTGCATCCCGAGGCGCGGATCTGCGTCGGCTGTTTCCGCAGCATCGAGGAGATCGCCGGCTGGTCGCGGATGACCCCGGAGGAGCGCCGCGCGATCATGGCGGAACTGCCTTCCCGCGCGCCCCGCCTGCAAAAGCGCCGCGGCGGACGGCTCGGGCGGCTGGACCGCTAGCGCAGTTCTGAAACCGCGGGAAAGCCCGGACCGGGGAGCCTCCGGCGGGGATATTTGGGAAGAGAAGAAAGCCCTTTCATACTGGCTCAAATATCCCCGCCGGAGGCTTCGACCTTTCCCATGGCGCCCGGTTGCAGGGCTAGAGCCCCACGACTTTCCGCAGCATGTTGAGCGCGACCAGCGTCAGAAAGACCGCGAAGGCGCGTTTCAGGGGTTTGGGGTTCATCGCATGGGCGAGCCGCACCCCCCAGGGCGTGGTCAGAAGCGTCGCGCCGATCACCACGAAGAAGGCCGGCAGGCTGATCGCACCGATCGTATAGGGCGGCGCATCGGCGACTTTGACCAGCAGGAAGCCCAGCACCGACGGCACCGCGATCAGCACGCCGAAGCCCGATGCGGTCGCCACCGCCCGGTGGATCGGCATGTTGAAAAGCGTCATCAGCGGCACGCCGAAGGTGCCGCCCCCGATCCCCATGAGCGCCGAGAGAAAGCCGACGATCCCCGCCATGCCGCCCGCCGCCGGCTGGCCCGGCATCTGCGGCGCGACCCGCCAGCTGTCGCGCCCGAAGGCCATGTAGAGCCCGGCCACCCCGGCCAGCACGCCGAACACGGCCTGAAGCGTCAGCGACGACACCCGCGCCGCGACGAAGACCCCGATCCCCGCCCCGATCACCAGCCCCGGCCCCCAGGCCCGCAGCACCGCCCAATCCACCGCCCCCTTCCTGTGGTGGCCGGAAACCGAGCGGATCGAGGTCACGACGATGGTGGCCAGCGAGGTCGCCACGCAGATCTGCATGAGCTGATCGCCCCCATAGCCGAGGTTCTGGAAGGCATAGAAGAAGGCCGGGACCAGCACGATGCCGCCGCCGACCCCCAGCAGCCCCCCCACCACCCCGGCAAAGGCGCCTATGGCCAGCATCAAGAGAAGCAGCGGCAGATGGGCGATCAGATCGGTCATGGGCATCTCCTTTGGTCAAGCCTTAGCGCGGCGCGGACGGGAAAGCCAAGACCCCGGTGGCGCGGCGGGGGTCTTCGCCGGAAACCCGTTGCTCCGCGCCGATGGCCTCAGGGGCGAAAACCTCAACGGAAGACGGGCAGAAGACAGGGGACAGAAGGCGGGGGGACAGAAGGCGGGTAGACAGAAGGCGGGCGGACCCCCTTTTCCTTCCCGGCAGGAAAGGTTAATCTCCCGCTTCGCTTTGCCGAACGCCATCCCCCCGAAAGGCTTTTCCATGTCCTCCTCCTTGTTGCGTCCCGCACTCGTGCTGGGGCTTTTGTCCTGCGTCGGTCCCTTTGCCATCGACATGTATCTGCCCGCCATGCCGGAGATCGGCACCGCGCTCGGCGGGTCCGTGCAGGACATGCAGTCGACCATCACCGCCTATTTCATCGCCTATGCGCTTGCCGGGCTGATCTATGGACCCTGGGCCGACCAGTCGGGCCGCAAGGCGCCGCTCTATGCCGGGCTGGCGGTGTTCTTCGCGGGATCGGTGCTTTGCACCTTCGCGCCGAGCATCGGCTGGCTGATCGCGGGGCGCGCGGTGCAGGGGCTCGGGGGGGCGGCCCTCATGGTGGTGCCGCGGGCGATCATCCGCGATCTTTACACCGGGCCGCGGGCGACGCAGCTCATGGCGGCGGTGATGCTGGTGATCTCGGTCTCGCCGATGCTGGCGCCGCTGGCCGGCTCGGGGCTGATGGCCGCCTTCGGCTGGCGCGCGATCTTTGCCGCGCTGCTCATCGCCTCCGGCATCAGCCTGCTGACCCTGATCTTCGCCCAGCCCGAGACCCTGCCCCCGGCGCTGCGCCAGAAATTCAACGCCGCAGCCACCTGGGCGGGCGCGAAGAAGCTGATGCGCGACAAGGCCTTCCTGAGCCTGACCTTCCTCGGCGGCTTCGGCATGGCCAGCTTCTTCGTTTTCATCGCCTCGGCGGCCTTCGTCTATACCGAAAGCTTCGGCCTGACGCCCACCGGCTTTTCGCTGGCCTTCGCGGTCAATGCCATCGGCTTCTTCGCGGCATCGCAGGCGGCCGGGCCGCTCGGGATGCGGTTTGGCGCGCGGCGGGTGATGACGCTGGCGGCAACCGGCTTTGCCGTCGCAACCGTCGGGCTGTTCCTGCTGTCCCTTCCGGGCGGGATCGGGCTTTATACGGTGATCGGCGGGCTTTTCCTCGCCAATGCCTGCCTCGGCCTCGTGATTCCGACCTCGATGGTCATGGCGCTTGACGATCACGGCGAGGAGGCCGGACTGGCCTCCTCCCTCGGCGGCACGCTGCAGATGCTGGCGGGCGGCGCGATGATCGCGGTGGCCGGGCCGTTCTTCGACGGTACGGCGCGTCCGATGCTCGGTGCCATCGCCATCTGCGGCGTGGTGGCCTTCCTGTTGTCGCGGGTGGTCGCGGGCCGTCAGCCGAGCGCTGCGGCCGGCGCCGCCTGATCCACCTCTGCCAGGGCCGCGTCGAGAAGCCCGAGCCCCGCGCCCGGCCGCGACGCGCCTTCGGACAGCACCCGCCGCCAGCCGCGCGCACCGGGGCGCCCGGTGAAGAGGCCGAGCATGTGGCGGGTGATCTGGTGGAGCCGGCCTCCGCCCTGAAGATGCGCCGCGATATAGGGCTGCATCGCCTTCACCACCGCGACGGCATCGGGGGCGAAATCTTCGCCCCAGAGCGCATCCGCCCCGATCAGCACCGAGGCCGGATCGTGATAGGCCGCCCGCCCGACCATCACCCCGTCGAGCCCCTGACCGAGCAGGTCGCGCGCCTGCGCCAGCGTCGTCACCCCGCCGTTGAGGCAGATGGTCAGATGCGGGAACAGCCCCTTCATCCCCAGCACGAGCCCATAGTCGAGCGGCGGGATCTCGCGGTTTTCCTTGGGGCTGAGGCCCTTGAGCCAGGCCTTGCGCGCATGGATCACCACATGGCGCACCCCGGCCCCGGCCACCTGGGCGAGGAAATCGGGCAGCACCTCCTCCGGCACCTGTTCATCGACGCCGATCCGGCATTTCACCGTCACCGGCACCGGACTTTCGCCGATCATGGCGCGCAGACATTCGGCGACGAGCGCCGGACGCTCCATCAGCACCGCGCCGAAGCAGCCCGACTGCACCCGGTCCGAGGGGCAGCCGACATTGAGATTGATCTCGTCATAACCCCAGTCGCGGGCGATCCGCACCGCCGAGGCCAGCTCGCGCGGGTCGGAGCCGCCAAGCTGGAGCGCGACGGGATGCTCCTGCGGAGAGAAATCCAGCAGCCGCGGCTTCGGCCCGTGGATGACGGCAGGCGCCGTCACCATCTCGGTGTAAAGCATGGCACGGCGGGTCATCATGCGGTGAAAGACCCGGCAATGGCGATCCGTCCAATCCATCATCGGGGCGACCGAAAGGCGATGGCTCTGGCGGTTTGCGGCCGCCGCAACGTTCCGGGTCATGTGCCTGCCTCCTGTCCACCCCCCACGGGGGATTGCCGCGACCTCATACGCGCTTCGCCGCCGTTGTAAACCGGCGGATCGCCCCGAAGGGTGCGCTTCCCGCCGCCCTGCCGCCCCGGACCGGCCGGGGAACGCTCCGCGGGGGATATTTGAGAAGAGAAGAAAGCCCTTTCATACTGGCTCAAATATCCCCGCCGGAGGCTTCCGCAGGCCGATCGGGGGGCATCGCGTCCGGCAGGACCGGCCGCTCAGCCCTTCACGAAGGCATGGGCGGCTTCGGGCGACCAGCGGATGTGCAGGCGGTCGCCGCGCGTGAGGCCGGCGGACAGAGGATGTCCGAAGTTCAGCCGCACCGTCAGCGCCGCGCCCCAGCCGGTGCGGGCCGAGACCGTGGTATTGTTGCCGAGGAAGGTCATGTCCTCCACCACCACCGGCAGGGAGCGGCCTTGCGGTCCCGGCTCCAGCGTCAGTTCCACCCGCTCGGGGCGCAGCATCAGCTCCGCCGCCTGCCCCTGACGCCCCGCGCCATGCAGCGGGATGCCCGCGACGCGCGTGCCGTCGGCAAAGCGCAGGCCGGCCTGGTCACCGGCGATCCCGTCCAGCTCCCCGGCCAGAAAGGCGCTGTCGCCGATGAAATCGGCCACGAAATGCGTGGCCGGACCCGCGTAAAGCTCCGGTCCGGTGCCGACCTGCTCGATCTTGCCGCGGTTGAAGATGGCGATGCGGTCCGAGAGCCGCAGCGCCTCCTCCTGATCATGGGTGACATAGAGGATCGTCACGCCGGTTTCCTGATGGATGCGGCGGATCTCGTGCTGGATCTCCTCGCGCAGCTTCTTGTCGAGCGCCGAGAGCGGCTCGTCCATCAGCAGCACCGGCGGATCGTAGACGAGCGCACGGGCAAGCGCCACGCGCTGCTGCTGACCCCCCGACATCCTGGCCGGCATCCGGTCCTCGAACCCGTCGAGCCGGACGAGCTTCAGCGCCCGCTTCACCTTCTCCGTCACCTCGGCTTGCCCCATCCGCCGCACCCGCAGCGGGAAGGCCACGTTCTCGCCCACGCTCAGATGCGGGAAGAGCGTGTAGCGCTGGAAGACCATGCCGATGTTGCGCTTGTGCGAGGGCGTCTGCAGGATCGACCGCCCCCGCAGCCGGATATCCCCCGCCGTCGGGTCCTGGAACCCGGCGAGGATGTAGAGCGTCGTCGATTTCCCCGAGCCGGACGGGCCGAGAAAGGTCATGAACTCCCCCTCGGCGATGGTCAGTTCCACATGATCGGTGGCCACCACATCGCCATAGGTCTTGCGGATGCCGTTGATGTGCAGGAAGGGCGCGGTCATTCGGATTTGCCTTTGCGGATCAGGGCGGCGGCGATCATCAGGATCACCGTCAGCGCGACAAGAAGGGTGGAGGCGGCGGCGATCACCGGGGTCAGGTCCTGGCGCAGCGTGGTCCAGACCTTCACCGGCAGGGTCTGGAGGCTGGGCGAGGCCATGAAGATCGCCAGCACCACCTCATCCCAGGAGATCAGGAAGGAGAAGATCGCGGCGGAAAAGACCCCGTGGCGGATGCCCGGCAGGGTGACGCGCAGCCGCGCCTCCCAGGGGCTGGCGCCGCAGAGGATGGCAGCATCCTCGATGGCCGGATCGAAGGTTTCGAGCGCCCCGGTCAGGGTGATGATCGCAAAAGGCAGCGCCACGATCAGATGGGCGATGACGAAGCCCGGCAGCGTGCCGTTCAGCCCGAGCCGCAGGAAGGCCGCGTAAAGCGCCACCGCGACGATGACGACGGGCAGCACCATCGGCGTCAGGAAGAAGGCGCGCAGCACCGCCCGCCCCCGGAACTTGCCGCGCACCAGCGCCAGCGAGGCCAGCAGCCCGAGCGCCACCGACAGCGCCATGACGATCACCCCGATCTTGGCCGAGGTGAGCGCCGCGCCCAGCCAGCGCGGATCGGCGAAAAGCTCCCCATACCATTTCAGCGTCCAGCCCGGCGGCGGAAAGATCAGCCAGCGCGAGGAGCCGAAGGACAGGGCCACGATGAAGAGGATGGGCAGCAGCAGGAACAGCGCCATCGCCACGCAGATCGCGCAGAGAACCCATCTCCAGCTTCCGAGCTTGTCGAAATCCAGCAGCATCAGCCGGCCTCCCCGCGCTCGAAGAACCGCAGTTGCACGGCGTAAAGGCCGAGCGTCACCACCAGCAGCAGGAAGGCCGCCGCCCCGCCCATGCCCCAGTTGACGAGGCTCTGGACCTGCTGGGCGATCAGCTCGGCCAGCATCATGTTGGCCGTCCCGCCCAGAAGCGAGGGCGTGACGTAATAGCCGAGCGACATCACGAAAACCATGAGCGCGCCGGAAGCGATGCCGGGGGCCGCCAGCGGCACCAGAACGCGCCGCAGCGCCTGTCCCTTCGTCGCCCCGCACAGCGCCGCCGCCTGAAGGATCGCCGGGTCGATCTTCTGGATCACGCCGAGCAGCGGCAGGATCATGAAGGGCAGCATGATATAGACCATGCCGATGGTCACGCCGACGAGGTTGTTCGTCAGTTGCAGCGGCTGGTCGATCAGCCCGAGCCCCATGAGCATCCGGTTGATCAGCCCGGTCTGCTGCAACAGCACCATCCAAGCATAGGTCCGCGCCAGAAGGTTCGTCCACATCGACAGCAGGATCACCGCGAACAGCACCGCCGCCCAGCCCTTCGGCAGGATGGCAAGCGTCCAGGCCACCGGAAAGGCGATCAGGACGGTGATCGCCGTCACCACCCCCGCCACGAAGAAGGTGTTGAAGAAGATCTTCGCATAGGTCGTGCTGCCCAGTAGCGTGATGTAGTTCTGCAAACCCGGCTCCGGCTCGGTCAGCGAGCGCGTGAGCAGCATCGCCACCGGAATGACGAAGAAGGCGAGGAGCAGCAGGATCGCGGGAAGGGCAAAGCCGAACCCCGATCCGCGCAGACGCGGGGCGGTTGTGGCGGGCATCTTCGGGTCTCCGGGAAAAGAGGGGCGCGCGGAAGCGGCGCGCCCCGAGGGTCAGCCTTTGCGGCTGGCCGTCATTCGGGCGTCATTCGGGCATCACTGGGCCTGCCAGGCGTACCAGCGGGTTCCGATCTCGTCCCGATGCGCTGCCCAATAGGCGAGGTCGGCATTGACCTGCACCGCGGTCTGGGCATCGGGAAGGGTGGCGCGCACCGCGGGGTCCATCAGCTCTGCCGAGCCGGTGTTGATCGGCGCGTAGCCAGAGGCGGCGGCGAAATCGGCCTGGCCCCTGGCGGAGGTCGCCTCGGAGATGAACTTCATCGCGGCCTCCCTGTTCTTCGTCCCCTTCGGCACGACGAGCGCATCGGCGGCGGTGATGTTCTGGTCCCAGCTCACCCCCACCTCCTGCCCGTCGGCGGCAAGGGCGGCAAGACGGCCGTTCCAGAAGAAGCCGATCGGCGCCTCGCCCGAGGCCAGAAGCTGCTGCGACTGCGCCCCGCCTTCCCACCAGATGATATCGGCCTTGATCGTGTCGAGCTTCTTGAACGCCCTGTCGAGGTCGAGCGGATAAAGCGCCTCCGGCGCCACGCCATCGGCCAGAAGCGCCGCCTCGATCACGCCGGGGGCGGACCATTTGTAGAAGGTGCGCTTGCCGGGGAATTTCGCCGTGTCGAAGAGGTCGGCGAGGGTGGCGGGCTTGGCATCGGGGAAATTCGCCGGGTTCCAGCCCAGAACGAAGGAGTAATAGAAGGAGCCGACCGCGAAATCGGAGACGAAGCGCGGGTCGAGCCTGGTCTTGTCGATCACGGTGAAGTCCAGCGGCTCCAGCAGCCCCTGCCCGCCCGCCTGCAAGGCCCAGTCGAATTCGGCATCGACCACATCCCAGGTCACCGCGCCCGCCTCGACCATGGCTTTGATCTTGCCGTAATCGGTCGGCCCGTCCTGCACCACGTTCACGCCCGAAGCGGCGGTGAACGGGGCGGCCCAGCTTGCCGCCTGCGCGTCCTGGGTGGTGCCGCCCCAGGAGGTGAAGACCATCTCCTGCGCGGAGGCGGCGGTGGCAAATCCGGTCAGGGCGGCAAGCGCCAGCAGCGTGTGTTTCATCTTTCTCTCCTGTTGTTCTTCTGCGTTTTCTGCGTTTCAGCGCATCACGAACGGGTCCGGGATCGGATCGTCCGAAGTGCGAAGCCAGACGGTTTTCACCGTGGTATAGTCGAGCGCCGCCGCGAGCCCGCCCTCGCGGCCATGGCCCGAAAGCCCGTGGCCGCCGAAGGGCGCCACCGGCGAGACGGCGCGGTAGGTGTTGACCCAGACCACCCCGGCGCGGATGCCGCGGATCATCCGGTGCGCCCGTGTCAGGCTGCGCGTGAAGATGCCGGAGGCGAGGCCGAAGTCGGTGTCATTGGCCAGATGCAGCGCCTCTTGCTCGGTATCGAAGGTCACGACCGACAGGACGGGGCCGAAGAATTCCTGCCGCAGGGCCGGGGCTTCCGGGGCCTCGGAGCAGTCGAGGATGGTCGGCGGGAAGAAGAACCCCGGCCCCTCCGGCACCACGCCCCCGCTGACGATCCGCGCGCCCGCAGCGGCGGAGGCGGCGATCAGCGCCGCGATCCGGTCGCGTTGACGGGCGGTGCAAAGCGGCCCCACTTCGGTTGCCATCCGGTCCGGCGCGCCGATCCGCACCGCCTCGGCCTTGGCCTTCAGCCGGGTCAGGAAGGCCTCCTTGATGCTGCGCTGCACCAGAAGCCGCGAGCCCGCCACACAGCTCTGCCCGGTGGCGGCGAAGATGCCCGAGACCTGGGCATTGGCGGCGCTGTCCAGATCGGCATCGTCAAAGACGATGAAGGGCGATTTGCCGCCGAGCTCCAGCGAGGTCCGGGCAAGGTTCTCCGCCGAGGCCCGCACGATATGGCGCGCGGTGTCCGGGCCGCCGGTGAAGGCGATATGGGCGACCTTCGGATGGGCGGTCAGCGCCTGCCCCGCCTCCGGCCCGCCGGTCAGGATATTGACGACGCCGGGCGGAAAGCCCGCCTCATGGACCAGCCGCGCGAACTCCAGCAAAGGCGCCGGGCCATCCTCCGGGGCTTTCAGAACCACGGTGCAGCCCGCCGCCAGCGCCGGGCCAAGCTTCACCGCCGAAAGGAAAAGCTGGCTGTTCCAAGGCACGATGGCCGCGACCACGCCCACCGGCTCGCGGCGCAGCCAGACCTCCATGTCGGGCTTGTCGATCGGCAGATGCGCGCCCTCGATCTTGTCGGCAAGACCCGCGTAATAGCGATAATATTCCGCGACATAGGCGATCTGGGCCGAGGTCTCGCGGATGATCTTGCCGGTGTCGCGGGTTTCCAGCGCCGCCAGACGCGGCGCCGCCGCCTGCACCAGATCGGCGAGCCGGTACAGAAGCCTGCCCCGCGCCGAGGCGGTCATCGCCGGCCACGGCCCCGAAAGAAACGCCCGATGCGCCGCCGTCACCGCGCGGCCCACATCGGCCGCCCCCGCCAGAGGCATCACGGCCCAAGCCGCGCCGGTGGCGGGATCGAGGCTTTCAAACCCCGCCGCGCCTTCCTCGAAGGCCCCGTCGATATACTGCGAAAAGCGGTCCATCGGGCGTCCCTTCCTCAGGCGAAAGCGGGCATCACATCGCGGATCAGCCGTTCGAGCGAGGCCTTCTTGCGCGCAAAGCTCATGCCGGTGTCGATCCAGAACGAAAACTCGTCATAGCCGAGCGCCTCATAGCCCTTGATCCGTTCGATCACCTCGGCAGGCTCGCCGATGATCTGGTTCTTCCGCATCGCGGCGGCGGAATAGAACGGATGGGCGGCGATCTCCGCCTCGGTCAGCTCCTGGATCAGGCCCTGACTGATGGGGCGTTCATTCCTGAACCAGGCGCCGAAGTAGCAATAGAACCTGTTGATCTCCTCCGCCGCCAGCACCGCATCGGCCTCGCTGTCGGCGACATAGGCATGGCGCAGCACCATGATCTTCGGGCGCTCCACCTCCGGATGGGCGGCACAGGCGGCGTTGAAGCGGTCCATCAGGCTGACCACCTCCTCATCGCCCAGATGCAGCGGCGTCACCTGCACGTTGCAGCCTTGCGAGACGGCGAAATCATGGGAGTTCGGATCGCGCGCCGCGACCCAGATCGGCGGACCGGGCTGTTGCAGGGGCTTCGGCGAGGCGGTGGTCTTCGGGAACTGCCAGAATTCGCCGTCGTGGGTGTAATCCCCTTCCCAGAGCGCCTTGACCGCCGGGATCAGCTCCCGCATCCGCCCGCCCGCGCCCCAGGCATCCATGCCCGGCATCAGGCGTTCATATTCGAAGCTGTAAGCCCCGCGCGCGATGCCGAGATCCAGCCGCCCGTCCATGATGATATCGGCCATCGCCGCCTCTCCGGCCAACCGGATCGGATGCCAGAAGGGCGCGATCACGGTGCCGGTGCCGAGCCGCACGTTCTTCGTCCTGCGCGCGAGATCGACGAGGTTCAGAAGCGGGTTCGGCGCGATGGTGAAGTTCATCCCGTGATGCTCGCCGGTCCAGATGGCGTGCATCCCGCCCTCGTCGGCGATCCGGCACAGCTCCAGCATCTCGTCGTAGAGCTGCTTCTGGTCCTCCTCCGCCGAGACGCGCTCCATATGGATGAAGAGGGAAAATTTCATGGCTTCTTCCTTTCGCCGATGGGTTCGACGCGTCCCTGATCCTGATTTCCGAAATAGATGCCGTAATTGCCGACCCGGCTTTCCTCGGCCAGCCGTTCCAGCATCACGCGCAGCGCGGGGTCGGTGACATCGGCCACGCCGGCCGGTGACAGCTCCACGAACGCCCCCTTGAGCGGCGTTCCCGTCGCCGCCGGACAGAGAAAGGCGATATGCTGGTGGCCGCGCGCCACATCCTCATAAACCGCATAGATGAAGCCCGGCGCCGCCCTCACGCCCAGGGCCGCGATCATCGCCGACAGGGCGGCCTGCGCGCCCTCGCGCCCGACCTTCGCCGTGGGCAGGGTCAGCCCGCCCGCCCCGTCATCGACCAGCAGCACCTCGCTGCCCGCCGGTCCGGCCGCCTCGATCACCGCCGAGATGATGACATGGGGACCAGTGGCCACCGCCGCCCCGGTCTGGACCGGGGTGAAATAGCTGCCCCGGTAATACCCGAGCCCGGCGCTCTGGCCCGCCTCGAAGCCGCCGACCCGGCCGATCAGGATGGCATGGTCGCCCGCCTCCACCACCTGCTCCATGGTGCAGTCGAACCAGGCGGAAACCCCGGCGATCAGCGGCGCCCCCACCGGGCCGTTGCGCCAGTAGACGGTGGAAAAGCGGTCCTCCACCGGACGGGCGAAGGTGTTCGACACCTCCTTCTGCCCTTCGGAGAGGATGTTGACCGCAAAGCCGCCCGCCGCCACGAAAGCCGCATGATTCTGCGAGGACCGCGCGATCGACACCAGCAGCAGCGGCGGATCGAGCGAGACGGAGGCGAAGGAATTCGCCGTGAAGCCCAAAGGCCTGCCCGCCGCATCGCGGGTCGTCACCACCGTCACCCCGGTCATGAAGGTGCCGAAAGCATCCCGGAGCGCGCGCGGGCTGAGCGCCGGGCTTTCGGCCGGCGGCATCGGGGAATTCGCGGTCGTCATGCCGTCACCTCCTGCCGTTGCAGCCAGCGGCGCATGGCCTGCGTCACCGCCTCCGGGGCGGTCAGGTTCACCATGTGGCGATGGCCCGCGATCACGATGGCCTCGCCCAAGGGCGCGCTCGCCGCCATGGCCTCGGCCATCGCCGGGCTGGAATTGGCGTCGCCCCCGGCGGTCAGGACCAGAGCCGGGCAGCGGATGTCGCCCAGCCGGTCGGCATAGGCGAGATCGCCCTCGGCAAAGGCGCGATAGGCGGCGGCATAGCCCCGCGGGTCCACGGTGTGCAGCCATCCGGCCACCCTGTCGCGCACCGCGCCGTCGTCCTCCCCGAACCAGCGGGTGAGCGGCGCCTCGATGCTGCCCTCGCCGCGCAGGATCTCCTCCGCCCGCGCCAGAACGGCAGCCCGCGCCTCCGGGCTGCGGCGATAGACGCCGTTCAGCATGGCGACCCGGCGCAAGAGGCCGGGATGCTCCACGGCCACCCCGGCGGCGATCAGCGCGCCCATGGAGTGACCGGCCAGATTGACCGGCCCGCAGCCGAGCCGGCGGATCACCTCCGCCGCCCAGTCCACATAATCCGGCAGCCGCGCCCCTTCGGCCAGAAGATCGCTGCTGCCATGGCCCGGCATATCGACCGCGATCACCCGATGACCGGCGGCAAGCGCCCCCATCTGCGGCTCCCAGGCCTCGGCCCGCATCCCGACGCCGTGGATCAGCAGCAGGGGCTCGCCCGCCCCCGCCTCCAGCAGCCGAGCGGCGCGCCCGTCAGACAGCCGCAGGATTTGCGGCATCATGGCCAAGATCCTTGAGGTCCTGATAGCGGTCGCCGATGCGATGATGCGGACGCCCGCCGAGCGCCGCCCCAAGCGCCACCAGAATCTCGTCCGAGGCCGGCGCGTCCGGAATGGCGAAATGCACGGTCTGGTAGTGGGAGCGGCGGCCTTCGTCATGCTTGTCCATCAGCGGGATCATCACCGGGCAATTGGCCGGGCCGCGGACATTGGTGAAGGCGAGATAGGTCTTGGCGCCGAGCGCCTGCCGGTAATGGTTGCCGAAGCGCAGGGTGTGGATCAGCGCATTGGCGTGCTCCAGCTCGCCCGCAAGGCCGACGACCGCCGCCTTGCCATAGCCCTCGACCGCATCGGCCCCGCCCGCCGCCTCAAGGATCATGCCGGTCAGCAAGGCACCCAGTTCCGGCGCAACGGCATGGATCGCGGGCTTCAGATCCTCGACGAAGCCCTGCCCCGCCCAGGGGTTCTTCAGCACCGCCGCCGCCGCGATCAGCTTCAGCGGCTTCGGCGCGGCGCGCCCGCCCTCGATCAGCGTCGTCTCGATGGTCAGGTAGGTCTTGCGAATCTGCGCCGCCATGTCAGGCCCTCCACTTTCGTTGCCCCGTATGTTGGTATACCATCGGACAACATGTCAAGAACAACTTGCCAGAGCCCGTGCCTGCCCCTATCCTGCCGGCATGGACCAGACACATGACCTCGATCTCCGTATCGCCCATTCCCCCACCACCCTGCGGGAGCTGGCCGTGGACCGGCTGCGCCATGCGATCATCAGCGGGCGCTTCAACGGCGGCGACCGGCTGGTGGAGCGTACGCTTTGCGACCAGCTCGGCGTGTCGCGGTCGGTGGTGCGCGAGGCGATCCGCTATCTCGAAGCCGAAGGTCTGGTGGAGACGCTGGCGCGCAGCGGGCCGGTGGTGGCGCGGCTCGACTGGAACCGGGCGCGGCAGGTCTACGACATCCGCCGCCTGCTGGAGGCGGAGGCCGCCGCCGCCTGCGCGCGTCTGGCCGATACCGGCGTGAAGGCGCGGCTCAGGGCGGCGCTCCAGGATCTCGAAAGCGCCTTCACCGATGCGGCCCCGCAAAAGCTTTATGCCGCCTCGACAGCCTTTTACGAGGTGATCTTCACCTCCGCCGGCCATCTCATCGCTTGGGAGATCGTCCAGAGGCTGAACGGGCGGATCTCGCGGCTGCGGGCGCTGACGCTCGCCACCACCAACCGGCGCATCTCCGGTCCCGCCCATATGGCGCGGATCTGCGCCGCGATCTGCGACAACGCGCCCGAGCGCGCCGCCGAAGCCGTCCGCACCCATCTCGGCGATGCCGCCGAAATCGCCCGGCAACTGCTGGAGGGCGAGGCATGAGCGCCTATTGGATCGCCCATGTCACCGTCACCGATCCCGCTGCCTATGCCGGGTATCAGGCGCTCGCCCCCGCGGCCTTCGTCGCCCATGGCGCGCGGTTTCTGGCGCGCGGCGGAGAAGCGGAGGTGCTGGAAGGCCCCGCGCTCGACCGTCATGTGGTGATCGAATTTCCCGACCTCGCCGCGGCGCGGGCCTGCTACCGCTCGCCGGAATATCAGGCGGCGCGGGCAAGGCGCGCGGACGCCTGCACGGCGCATGTGGTGATCGTGGACGGGCTGCCGGGCTGAGCCCTTCGCGTTCCGCCTGAAATTTCATCACCCTGCCCGCTTTTCCGTCATGCCGATGCGGAATCGCCGGCTGAAACGCCGCCGCCCCGGCCCTGCCGTTGATCCTGCCCCGGCTTTGGCCAGCATCGGGACGAACGGGGGGGCGAACGGGGACGGCATGGGCGAAGCGGCGACATTCGGGCGGTTGGAGCGCAGTCAGGGACGGGCGCAGGTCCGGTTCGAGGCCGCGGCTGGGACGACCCGGCTCCGCGACCTGCACCAGTCCGGCTCCGCCAAGGCCCTTCTGCCGCGCACGGCGGCGGCCGAGGTGGTTTTCCTCAACACATCGGGCGGGCTGACGGGGGGCGACCGGCTCCACTACGGGATCGGCCTCGGCCCCGGTGCGCGCCTTTCCGCCATGACCCAGACCGCCGAGCGCGCCTATGCCAGCCCCGGCCCCGCCGCCCATGCAGAGGTGGTGGCCGAGGTCGGCGCCGGCGGGCGGCTCGACTGGCTCCCGCAGGAGACGCTGATCTACGAGGCCAGCCATCTGGAGCGCACGACGACCATCGACCTTGCCGGGGGCGCAGCGGTGCTTCTGTGCGAGGCGGTGGTTCTCGGCCGTCACGCCATGGGCGAGGCACCGCGCAGCGCGCGGCTTTCCGACCGGCGCATGGTGCGCCGCAATGGCCGCCCGGTCTGGGCGGAGGCCCTGCGGCTCGATGCGGGGCTGCTGGCCGATGCGGATCATGCCGCCCTCCTCGGCCCGGCGCGGGCCTTCGCGGTGGTGGCCTTCGTCGCCCCGGCGGCCGCGGATGCGCTTGCCCCCCTGCGCGCGGTTCTCAACGAGCCGGGCTGCGAGGCGGCGGCCTCCGCCTGGAACGGCAGATGCGTGGTGCGGGTCCTTGCGCGCGACGGCTGGCCGCTGCGCCGGCAATTGTCGCGCGCGCTGCGCGTGCTGCGGGGCGGCAGCCTGCCCCGCGTCTGGCAACTGGGCGGGGAAGCCGCATGAACCGCACAACAGGAGAGACCCGATGAACCTCACCCCGCGCGAGCGTGAAAAGCTGCTGATCTCGGTCGCGGCCATGGTGGCGCGCGGCAGGCTGGCGCGCGGCGTGAAGCTGAACCACCCCGAGGCCGTGGCCCTGATCACCGATTTCGTGGTGGAAGGCGCGCGCGACGGCCGCTCGGTCGCAGATCTAATGCAGGCGGGCGGCCATGTGATCCGCGCCGATCAGTGCATGGAGGGCATCCCCGAGATGATCCATTCCGTTCAGGTGGAGGCGACCTTCCCGGACGGCACCAAGCTCGTCACCGTCCACCATCCGATCCGGTGAGGGGATGCGCGCCGGTTTTCCCCCGATGCACGGCCGGGAAGCGGGGCTTTGCGCCCGCCGCCGCCCGTTGCCCGGAGCCACCTTTCCGAAGCCGTCTCTCCCGGCACGGAACCGCCCCCCGGCTCCGGTCTTTCCGCCCGGCATCCACTCGTCCCTCCCCCATTGAGAGGCCCCATGTCCCGCATCGCCTCCCCCAAACCGCCTCTCCCGGCACGGAACCGCCCCCCGGCTCCGGTCTTTCCGCCTCGCATCCGCTCGTCCCTCCGCCCATTGAGAGGCCCCATGTCCCGCATCGCCGCCATCGCCTTTCCTGTGCCGCTGCCCCTGAAGGCGCAGATCCCGCTTCCTCCCACCGGAACACGGTCCTGACGGGAGCCCGCCCCCTGATGCCGCTGCCCCTCCTGCCGCCTCCCCTGCTGAAAGGTTTCGCCATGACGCCGCTTCTCCGACGCACGCTCCCCCTCGCGCTGATCCTGATGCCCGCCCTCGCCGAGGCCCATCCCGGCCATATCGGCGCCGACGCCTTTGCCGCGGGCCTCTCCCATCCGGTCTCCGGCGCCGATCATGTGCTGGCCATGGTGGCGGTCGGTCTCTGGGCGGCTCTGGCAGGGGGCCGGGCGCTCTGGGCGATGCCGCTCACCTTCATGGCGGCGATGCTCGCGGGCGGGCTGGCCGGGGCGGCAGGCCTGCCGCTGCCGGGGGTGGAGCCGATGATCCTCGCCTCCATCATCGCCCTCGGGGTCGCGGCGGCGCTTGCGCTGAAACCTTCGCTTATCGCCGCCCTGCCGGCGATCGCGGTCTTCGGCATCGCCCATGGCCATGCCCATGGCGCCGAAGGCGGCGGCACGCCGGCCTTCGCGGCGGGCATCCTGATTGCGACCGCCGCCCTGCATCTTGCCGGTCTGGCGTCTGGCCTTGGCCTCAGCCGCTTCGGCTCGGCCCGTGTCGCCCGCGGGCTTGGGGGGGCGACCGCCCTCGCGGGTCTCGCGCTCGCCTTCAACTGAAAGGCCTGCCATGCCCCCGATGATCCCCGGAGAGATCCTCCCCGCCGACGGCCACCTGACCCTGAACGCCGGGGCGGAGGCGATCACCCTTCTCGTTGCCAATACCGGCGACCGGCCTGTTCAGGTGGGCAGCCATTACCATTTCGCCGAAACCAACGCGGCCCTCGCCTTCGACCGCGCCGCCGCGCGCGGGCGCAGGCTCGACATCGCCGCCGGCACCGCCGTCCGCTTCGAGCCGGGCCAGAGCCGCGAGGTGCGGCTGGTGCCGTTCGGCGGCCTGCGCCGGGTCTACGGCTTCAACGCCGATGTGATGGGAGACCTCTGATGGCCACGCGCATTGCCCGCGCCGATTATGCCGCCATGTATGGCCCGACCACCGGGGACCGGCTGCGGCTCGGCGATACCGATCTCATCATCGAGGTGGAGCGCGATCTGACCACCTATGGCGAGGAGGTGAAGTTCGGCGGCGGCAAGGTGATCCGCGACGGGATGGGGCAAAGCCAGATCACGCGGGCGCAAGGGGCGGCCGATACGGTGATCACCAATGCGCTGATCCTCGATCATTCCGGCATCTACAAGGCCGATGTGGGCCTCCGCGACGGGCGCATCCACAGGATCGGCAAGGCCGGCAATCCCGACACGCAATCGGGCGTCGATATCGTCATCGGCCCCGGCACCGACATCATCGCGGGCGAAGGCCGCATCCTGACGGCCGGCGGCATGGATGCCCATATCCATTTCATCGCCCCGCAACAGGCCGAGGACGCGCTCCATTCCGGGATCACCACGATGCTCGGCGGCGGCACCGGCCCCTCGCATGGCACGCTCGCCACCACCTGCACACCGGGGCCGTGGCATATCGGGCGGATGCTTCAGGCGCTCGACGCGATCCCGATGAACTTCGCCATTTCCGGCAAGGGCAATGCAAGCCTGCCCGCCGGCCTCGTCGAGATGGTCGAGGCCGGAGCCTCGGCGCTGAAGCTCCATGAGGATTGGGGGACCACCGCCGCCGCCATCGACTGCTGCCTTTCGGTCGCCGACGACATGGATGTGCAGGTGATGATCCATACCGACACGCTCAACGAAAGCGGTTTCGTGGAAAACACCCTCGCCGCGATCAGGGGCCGCACGATCCACGCCTTCCACACCGAGGGCGCGGGCGGCGGCCATGCGCCCGACATCCTGAAGGTGGTGGGCCATGAGAACATCCTGCCCTCCTCCACCAATCCGACGATGCCCTATACCGTGAACACGGTGGAAGAGCATCTCGACA
Organism: Paracoccaceae bacterium; assembly: GCA_027492585.1. Lineage (GTDB taxonomy): Bacteria > Pseudomonadota > Alphaproteobacteria > Rhodobacterales > Rhodobacteraceae > JAPUEK01. Next base: position 19,717 of record JAPUEK010000035.1, read on the forward strand.
TGCTGATGGTCTGCCATCACCTCGACAAGTCGATCCCCGAGGATGTGGCCTTCGCCGAAAGCCGCATCCGGCGCGAGACGATCGCGGCGGAGGATATCCTGCACGACATGGGGGCGCTGTCGGTGCTGTCCTCTGACAGTCAGGCCATGGGGCGCGTGGGCGAGGTGATCACCCGCTGCTGGCAGACCGCCCACAAGATGAAGGTGCAGCGCG
>JAPUEK010000036.1 GCA_027492585.1 Paracoccaceae bacterium
CAAATATCCTGCGGGGAGGTCCGGAGGGGTGCAAAACCCCTCCGGCGCCCGACAAAGGGCGCAGCCCAAACCGAATGTCCCCTAGACGAACTGCTCCACGATCAGCCGCTCTTCCAGCCCATGCCCCGGATCGAAGAGGATGCGGTGGCGCACCGCCGGCTCGCTCCGCACCTCCACCGCGATCACATCCGTCACCGGGCGGCTGTCGGCATCGGCGCGCACCGGGCGCTTTTCGGGGTCGAGCACGTCGAACCGCACCACCGCCGCCTTGGGCAGCAGCGCCCCCCGCCAGCGCCTTGGCCGGAAGGCCGCCATCGGCGTCAGCGCCAGCACATCCGAGCCGATGGGCAGGATCGGACCGTGGGCGGAATAGTTGTAGGCCGTGGAACCCGCCGGTGTGGCCACCAGCGCCCCGTCGCAGACAAGCTCCGACAGCCGCTCCTTCCCGTCGACGCAGATCCGCAGCCGCGCCGCCTGCGGCCCGGCCCGCAGGAGCGACACCTCGTTGATCGCCAGGGCCTCGGTGACGGAGCCATCCGCCCGCTCCGCCCGCATGGCGAGCGGATTGATCACCGCCTCCTCCGCCGCATCGAGCCGCGCCGGCAGATCCTCGGTCGCATAGGTGTTCATCAGAAAGCCGATGGTCCCGCAGTTCATCCCGTAAACCGGCACCCCGCGCCCCTGCATCTCATGCAGGGTCTGGAGCATGAATCCGTCGCCGCCGAGCGCCACGACCACATCGGCCTCGTCCGTGGAGAACTGGCCATGCAACCCGGTCAGCAGCGCCAGCGCCTCCCGTGCGGCGGGCGCGGTGCTGGCCAGAAAGGCGATCCTGTGAAACGGCACCCGGTTTCTCCCCCTTGAGCCTTCGCAGTCTTGGTCGGGTGGGGCGGCAAACTCAAGCCCCGCCCGAAGGTTTTCCATCGGCCCAGACTGTTTCCGATCGGAAACTTATTTCGCCTCTGACCGGGATAGAGTCGTTTTACGGCCTTCACCGCCCGTCCCCCGTGTTCTAGATAGCGGCAACCCCGCACCCCTCCCGAGGAGACGCCATGACCGACCACCGTGACACCGGATTCTTCACCGAAAGCCTCAGCCAGCGCGACCCGGAGCTGTTCGGCTCGATCACCGGCGAGCTTGGCCGCCAGCGCCATGAGATCGAACTGATCGCTTCGGAAAACATCGTGTCCCGCGCGGTGATGGAGGCGCAGGGCTCGGTGATGACCAACAAATATGCCGAAGGCTATCCGGGCAAACGCTATTACGGCGGCTGCGAATGGGTCGATGTGGCGGAAAACCTTGCCATCGACCGCGCCAGAAAGCTGTTCGGCTGCGAATTCGCCAACGTCCAGCCGAATTCGGGGTCGCAGGCCAACCAGGGCGTGTTCAACGCGCTCTTGAAGCCGGGCGACACCATTCTGGGCATGAACCTCGCCTCCGGCGGTCACCTGACGCATGGTGCCGCGCCGAACCAGTCGGGCAAATGGTTCAACGCGGTGCAATACGGCGTGCGCCAGCAGGACAGCCGCATCGACTATGATCAGCTGGAAGCCTTGGCCGTCGAACATCAGCCCAAGCTGATCATCGCCGGCGGTTCCGCCGTGCCGCGCCAGATCGACTTTGCCAGGTTCCGCGAAGTGGCGGACAAGGTGGGGGCCTCGCTGATGGTGGACATGGCCCATTTTGCCGGGCTGGTCGCGGGCGGTCATCACCCCTCGCCCTTCCCTTACGCCGATGTGGCGACGACGACGACCCACAAGACCCTGCGCGGCCCGCGCGGCGGCATGATCCTGACCAACAGCGAAGAGATCGCCAAAAAGGTCAATTCGGCGATCTTCCCCGGCATCCAGGGCGGCCCGCTGATGCATGTCATCGCCGCGAAAGCCGTGGCTTTCGGCGAGGCGCTGCGGCCGGAGTTCAAGGCCTATGCGGGGCAGGTCATCAAGAACGCGCAGGCTCTGGCGGATGAGCTGATGAAGGGCGGGCTCGACATCGTGACCGGCGGCACCGATACGCATGTGATGCTGGTGGACCTGCGCCCGAAAGCGGTGAAGGGCAATGCGACCGAAAAGGCGCTCGGCCGCGCCAACATCACCTGCAACAAGAACGGCATCCCCTTCGACCCGGAAAAGCCGACGGTGACTTCGGGCGTGCGTCTCGGCACTCCGGCCGGCACCACCCGCGGCTTCGGCGAAGCGGAGTTCCGCCAGATCGGCAAATGGATCGTCGAAGTGGTCGATGGTCTGGCCCGGAACGGCGAAGAGGGCAATGCCGGGGTCGAGGCCGCGGTGAAAGCCAAGGTAGAGGCGCTTTGCGAGAAGTTCCCGATGTATCCGGGGCTGTAAGGCCGATCGACTGCCGGCGGGCGTTGCGCCCTTCGTCGGGCGCCGGAGGGGTTTTGCACCCCTCCGGACCTCCCCGCAGGATATTTATGCACAGTGGATGGGGAAGGCCCGCATGGGGGTCGCCGCGTTCTGTTGAATGTCGCAGGGCCTGAGCGGCTTGGCAGCAAAGATGGCAGAACGGGACTGCGGTGTAGCGTGGCGGCCGTCTTGCCATGCAGCGCCTCCGCAGGCACCCTGCGCGCCTCCTGGTCCGGCCCCCTGGTCCGGAGGGAAAGCTTGCCCCGTGGAATATCTTGCGCCTGAGACCTGATACCCCCACCCCCCGCCTCGAACGCCGCCTTGGTGACTGGGCGCGGGCGCGGTTGCCCTATGCGCTGACCGAATTCACCATGTTCGTTCTGAAGCAGGGCTGGGCTTGTCTTTTCGGTGGCCTGCTGCTTGGGGCCATCCTTGCAAGCAAGGCCATCTGGCAACCGGACTGGCCGGTCCACCGCTATGATGCCCTGTTCCTCTTCGCGCTTCTGACGCAGGCCGCCTTCCTCCGGTTCAGGCTGGAAACCTGGGAGGAAGCGCGGGTGATCCTGCTCTTCCATCTCACCGGCACGGCGATGGAATGGTTCAAGGTCCATGCCGGAAGCTGGGCCTATCCGGAGCCGGCGATCTTCAGGCTGATGGGCGTGCCGCTCTTTTCCGGCTTCATGTATGCCGCCGTCGGCAGCTACATGGCGCGGGTGATCCGTCTCTTCGAAATGCGCTTCACCCCCTATCCGCCGCTCTGGACCACCTTCCTGCTCGCCGCGGCGATCTATGTGAATTTCTTCTCCCACCACTTCCTGCCGGACATCCGGCTGGGCCTTTTCGCCGCGACGCTGCTGATCTACGGACGCACGCGGGTCTGGTTCCGGATTTCGGCGCGGGAGTGGTGGATGCCGCTGCCGGTGGCGGCTTTCCTCTCTGCCCTCGCGCTCTGGGTGGCGGAGAATGTCGGAACGGCGACCGGAACCTGGCTCTATTCCGGGCAAAGGCCCGGATCACTGGTCAGCTTTGCCAAGCTCGGGTCCTGGTATCTGCTGCTCTATGTCGCCTTCGTCACGACCACGCTGGTCGCGCGCGGCGCCCTCGGCGCTCAGAGAAAGCCGCGCCAGTAGAGTACCGCCAGCAGCAGAACCCCCACCACCAGAACCGAAAAGGCGATGGAGGCCGCGATGTTGATCAGCGCCGTCATCCGCCGCCCCGCCACGTCCAAGCCGCCGAGGTGGCGCAGGCAGGTATCATAGGCGGCGGCCACCGCTTCCTGGTCGATCTGCAGCAGGAGGCGCGGGTTCTGCGCCATCGACGCCGCCTGAGAAAGCCGTTCCGCCGCGAGCCGCACCTTGCGGGGCAGCATCCGGCGACCCTTTTTCAGCTTTGCCTCCAGCCCCGCCCCGCGCAGGCGCAGCCGTTCCTCCATGAGCGCCGCAACCCGGTCGGCCATCTGCTGAATCGTGATCGCGCTCATCGTCTTCCCCTGTTGCCGCACCTTTCTAGGTTGTGCCTGCACGCGCCGCAACGGGTCTGGCAGCGCGGGGCGCAGCGCGCTACACCGGGGATATGCTCGCCCTGACCCGCCACCCCGCCGCCACCCCCTCCGACCAGCTTCCGCTGGTCATCGCCCATGGGCTTTTCGGCTCCGGCCGGAACTGGGGGGTGATCGCCCGCAGGCTGGCCGAGGCGCGGGATGTGGTGACGGTGGACATGCGGAACCACGGCACCAGCCCCCGGCAGCCGACGCAGAGCTATCCGGACATGGCCGGCGATCTGGCTGAAGTGATCCGCTTTCTTGGCGGCAAGGCCGATCTTCTCGGCCATTCGATGGGCGGCAAGGCGGCGATGCAGCTTGCGCTGACCGAGGGGGCGCTGCTGCGGCGTCTGGTGGTGGCAGACATCGCCCCCGTCGCCTATGCCCATGACCAGAGCCCGCATATCCATGCGATGCGGTCACTCGACCTGAGCGGGTTGACCACCCGAGGCGAGGCGGACCGCCGCCTCACCGCCTTCATCCCGGACCCCGGCCTGCGGGCCTTTTTCCTGCAATCGCTCGACCTGAAGGCCGCCCCGCCGCAATGGCGGCTGAACTTCGACGTGCTGGAGGCCGAGATGCCGAAGATCGTCGGCTGGCCCGGCACGGAAGGGCGCTTTGACGGGCCGGCGCTGTTCCTGACCGGCTCCGAGAGCCATTACGTCCTGCCGGAACACCGCGAAATGATCCGGGTACTCTTCCCCAAGGCGCGCTTTGCCAAGCTGCCGGGCGCGGGCCATTGGCTTCATGCCGACCGCCCGCGTGAGTTCGAGGAAACCGTCCGGGTCTTCCTGAACGCCTGAAGCGCGTCAGCCGGGGCGCTTCATCCGCGCCAGAAGGTTGTCCTTCAGCACGAACTGGTGCCAGAGCGCCCCGATGACATGCAGCACGATCAGGAGGATCAGCAGCGGTTTCATCAGCTCATGCACATCCGCCGCCGAGGTGATCCCGCCGAACCAGGCGGCAAGCCCGGTGATCGGCAGGGCGAGCATCAGAAGGTAAAGCCCCAGATGCACCACCTTCGCCGCGAATCTGGTCAGGGCCGTGCCGGTCACCGCCTCTGCGGGAACGCCGCGCGCCATCCGCAGGGAGATCCGCCAGAGCACCAGCAGCAGCACCGTCACCCCGACGCCGATATGCGCCCAGGCCATGGCGCCCATCTCAGGCACCGCGCCCTGACGGACCGACCGCCAGGCGCCGCCGATCGCATCCCCGAAGACCAGTTGGAACAGGATGAGCGCCGCGATGATCCAATGCAGGGATATCTGCGCCAGCGAATAGCCTTTCGGGGTTGCCATGATGCCTCCGGGTGAAAATCGTGCCTTATGCCTTATACGCACGCCGGAGCCGGTTCCGTCGCGCCTATTCCTGCTCGGTCAGCTTTTTCGCCACGAACCACGAAACCGGGATCGCCAGCACAAAGCCTGCCGCCGCACCGATCAGGATCGGGCCGAGCCGGTCATGGCCGCTGGCAAGCGCCGCGATCACGCCGACGCCCATCAGGGTGGTGGCGATCATCGAGAACAGGGTCATCATCAGACGGGTCATCTGGCGCTCCTCTTGGCTGTGACGATCCCGCTTGCCATGGATCATCCGCCCGCGCCTTGATCCGGGTCAAAACAGATGCGGAAGTTTGAATAAAAAGGCCGGAACGCTGGGGACGTTCCGACCTTCCCTGAGCAGTGGCGGGCCGAAGGGTCAGACCTTCAGGCTCAGCCCCGCCTGTTCAGCCGATTGCTCGGCCCGGTCCAGAAGCCGCTGGAGCATGGCGCCCCGTGCGAAATCCGGGTCCGGCGCGCCTTCGCCACGGATGGCGGCGATGAAACGCTGGTAGATGGTCGGCAGCACCGGCGGGTCGATGTCCTGCCATTCCGCGACCTCCAGTGCCGGGGCAAGGCAGGCGCGCAGGCGCGAGACGTTCTTTTCCCAGGCCACTTCCAGCCCGCCCTTGTCGCCGTAAAGGCGCAGGCGCAGGTCGTTCAGATGGCCGGAGGCAAAGCGCGTCGCCGCCACCGTGCCGAGCGCCCCGTTCGACAGGACGAGCTGCATCGTGGCACTGTCATTGGCATCCAGCGGATATTCCCCGATCTGGTCGCCCGGTGCCTTGTGGAAGGTCGCCAGACGGCAGGAAACCTCTTTCGCATCGAGCCCGGCCACGAAGAGCGCGAAGTCGAGGATATGGATGCCCACATCCCCCAGCACCCCCTTGGAGCCGTGCTTCGTCGAAAGCCGCCACAGCCACTGGCTTTCCTTGTCCCAATGGCCCCAGGCGGGCTGGGTCAGCCAGCTTTGCAGATAGGAGGCCTCGAAATGGCGGACGGTGCCGATGGCGCCCTCTGCCACCATCCTGGCCGCCTGCTGAAGCGCCGCGACATTGCGGTAGCTGAGGTTGACCATGTTGATCACCCCGGCCTTGGCGGCAGCTGCCGCCATGGCATCGGCATCGGCCTCGTTGGTGGCCAGCGGCTTTTCGCACAGCACATGCTTGCCCGCGGCAAGGAAGGGCATCGTCGTCGGATAATGCGCCGCATCCGGGGTCACATTGGTCACGGCATCGAAGCCGCCCCAGGCAATCGCCTCGTCGATGGAGGAGAACCCCTTGGCGATCCCGTGCTTTTCGCAGAAAGCTGCAAGCTGCTCGGGGCGGGTGTCGATCCCGCCCACCACCGTCACCCCGTCAATCGCCTTGAAACTCTCGGCATGGTTGTTCGCCATGCCGCCGGTTCCGAGGATCAGAATACGGACGGGCTTCGCCATCACCGGAACCCTTCCTGGCCGTCATGGTGCAGGCGCGGGCCGCGCTCCACGATCGGTTCCAGCGCCTTGTCCACCGGGGTGTTCGGCGCATGGGTCGGCTCCGCAAGGCGGACATTGGGGTTGTAGGCCCATTTCACCGCATTGGAGATCACCCGCTGCACATTGGCGTCGTGATAGGTCGGATAGGTCTCATGCCCCGGACGGAAGTAGAAGATGTTCCCCGCGCCGCGCTTGTAGGTCAGGCCCGAGCGGAAGACTTCCCCGCCCTGGAACCAGCTCACGAAAACGGTTTCCAGCGGCTCCGGCACGCCGAAGGGCTCGCCATACATTTCCTCGTATTCCAGCTCGAAATGATCCGGCAGGCCGGCGGCGATCGGATGCTGGCGCGAGGTGACCCACAGACGCTCCCGCTCCCCGGCTTCGCGCCAGGAAAGGTTGCAGGGCGCGCCCATCAGGCGCTTGAACGGCTTCGAGAAATGCGCGGAGTGGAGGAAGATCACCCCCATGCCGGCCCAGACCGCCTCGCAGACACGCTCCACCACCTTGTCCTGCACATCGCCATGGGCGGCATGGCCCCACCAGATCAGCACATCGGTTTCGGCCAGCTTCTCGGCGGTCATGCCGTGCTCGGCATCTTGCAGGGTCACGGTCGTCGCCTTGATCCCCGCATCGCGGTTCAGCGCCTCGGCAATCGTGCCGTGCATGGTTTTCGGATAGGTCTCGGCGACCACCTTGTTCTTCTGTTCATGGACGTTCTCGCCCCAGACAGTGACGCGGATGCTCATGGAAGGCTCCTGAAAAGGCCCCGCGCGAGCGGCGCGGGGGGAGGTTGAAATTCTCCGGGCCGCAGAGACGGCCTGGTCGGATGGCTCAGCGCTGCGGCTTGCCGTCCTTGTCGAAACGGTAGAGGGCCCCCGCTTTCGGGTTCAGCCCTACCTTTGTGCCAATCTGGACCTGCAACTTGCCCTCCTGCCGGACGATCAGCGGCTCATCGGAGCCGATCTCGACGAAGAGGTAGTTGTCGGAACCGAGATCCTCGGCATGGACGACTTCGCCCTGCCATTTGCCGGTGCCGTCGGTGGACACGTCGATATGCTCCGAGCGCACGCCAAGGGTCGCGCAACCTTCGGCTTCGGCGAACTTCCCGGTCAGGAAGTTCATCTTCGGGCTGCCGATGAAACCTGCGACGAAGATCGAATTCGGGCGCTCATACAGCTCCGCCGGGGTGCCGACCTGTTCCAGCCGCCCGTCGCGCAGAACCGCGATCCGGTCGGCGAGCGTCATCGCCTCCACCTGGTCATGGGTCACATAGATCATCGTGACGTTGGACATGGAATGGTGGAGCTTGGCGATCTCCAGCCGGGTCTGGACCCGCAGGGCCGCATCGAGGTTCGACAGCGGCTCGTCGAACAGGAACACCCGCGGATCGCGCACGATGGCGCGACCGATGGCGACCCGCTGGCGCTGACCACCGGAAAGCTGCTTCGGCAGGCGTTCCAGCAGGTGGTCGATCTGGAGAAGCTTCGCCGCCTCCAGCACCCGCTTCTTCATGTCCTCCGGGCTGGCCTTGGCCAGTTTCATCCCGAAGGCCATGTTGTCGTAGACGGTCATGTGCGGATAAAGCGCATAGGATTGGAACACCATGGCGATGCCGCGCTTCGACGGGACGAGGTTGTTCACCCGCTCCCCGTCGAAGAGCATGTCGCCCGAGGTGATTTCCTCCAGCCCGGAAATGAGCCGCAGAAGGGTGGATTTGCCGCAGCCCGAAGGCCCGACGAACACCATGAATTCGCCCTTCTCGATGGTCAGGTCGATGCCCTTGATGACATCCACGGCACCATAGGACTTCTTGACGTTCTTGAGTTCGATCTTTGCCATTTCTTTAGCCCTTCACGCCGCCAGCGGTGAGACCCGCCACGATTTTGCGTTGGAAGATGAGAACGAGGACGATCAGCGGCACCGTCACGATGACGGAGGCGGCCATGATCGGACCCCAGGGAATTTCCTGCACCGAGGCGCCCGACAGCATCGCAATCGCCACCGGAGTCGTCCGGGTGATTTCCTGCGAGGTGAAGGTCAGCGCGAAGAGGAACTCGTTCCAGGCGCCGATGAAGGCCAGAAGCCCCGTCGTGACCAGAGCCGGCCACAACAGCGGCAGGAAGACCTTGGTGATGATCACCCAGGGCGTCGCACCGTCGACGATGGCGGCTTCCTCGATCTCCACCGGCAGATCGCGCATGAAGGTGGTCAGCACCCAGACCGTGAAGGGCAGCGTGAAGATCGTGTAGGACAGGATCAGCGCCCAGGGGGTGTTGAAGAGGTTGAGGAACTTGATCAGCTCGAACAGCCCCGCGAGCACTGCGATCTGCGGAAACATCGAGACGGCGAGGATGGTCATGAGCAGAAGCCCCCTTCCCCGGAACCGCACCCGCGCCAGCGCATAGGAAGCCGTCACCGCAAGAAACAGCGCCAGCGCCACCGTGACCGAGGCGATGAACACCGAGTTCAGGATGTTGCGCGGGAAGGTCCGCCCCCCGAGCACGTTCTGGTAGTTGGCGAGATCGAAGTGTTTCGGGAAGTAGTTGATCTCGAACAGCGCCGTCCCCGTCGCAAAGGAGGTGACGATCGCATAGTAGAACGGGAAGACCGAAAAGACGACGATCGCCACGACCAGAGCATAAAAGCCGATGGATTTCAGAAGCTTGTTGTCGCTCATTTGCTGCTCTCCCCGCTCAGGTCAACTTTGCCGATCCAGATGTAGAGCGACACGAAGATCGCCAGAATGGCGAAGAGCAGTGTCGATTGGGCGGAGCCGTAGGCGAAGTTGTCGAAGTCGATCAGGTTCTCGCGGCTGATCACGGACATGGTTTTCGTGGCCGAGGAGTTCGGCGTCAGAACATAGATGAGGTCGAAGACCCGCAGCGCGTCGAGCATCCGGAAGATCACCGCCACCATCAGCGCCGGACGGATCAGCGGCAGGGTGATCTTGAAGAACACCTTCACCGGATGGATGCCGTCGATCTTGGCCGCCTCGTAGATGTCGCGCGGCACCATTTGCAGGCCGGCGAGGCAGAGAAGCGCCATGAAGGGCGCGGTCTTCCAGATGTCCACCATCAGCACCGCATACATGGCCGTATCGGTGGAGGCGGTCCAGGCGATCTTCTGGCTGATCAGCCCAAGGCGGAGGAAGATGTCGTTGATGATCCCGAACTGGTCATTCAGCATCCAGGCCCACATCTTGGCCGACACGATGGTCGGGATGGCCCAGGGGATCAGGATGGCGGCGCGGACGAGGCCGCGGCCCTTGAACTCGGCATTGAGCACCAGCGCAATGACAAGGCCGATGACCGTCTCGCACAGGACCGAGATGACCGAGAAGCGCACGGTGTTCCAGACGGCATTCCACCAGGCCGGATCGACCAGCGTTCCCTTGTAGATCACCCGGCCCGACTCGAGCGTGCGGATCCGCAGGTAATTGTCGAAACCGATCCATTTGCCGCCATAAAGATTGTTGAGCGACGTGTCGGTGAATGAAAACCAGATGGTGCGGAGCAGAGGCCAGGCGGCCACGCAGAAAAGCGCAAGCAACATCGGGGCAAGAAACCAGAAGGCGGCACGCTGGCGCTGCTGTTGCAGACTGAGCCCCGCGTCGCGCCCGGCGACAGTATTCGTTGACATTGTATCCCCCTCGCAACGGCCCCCCCTCCGGGGCCGGAAAAGCAGGACGGGCGGCGGTGAGGCCGCCCGTCTCTAGGCATTGGCTGAGGCCGGGAGGATTACCAGGCGTCGCCTTTCAGGTCCGCCAGATCGGCTTCCAGCGCTTCGAGGTTCTCGGCAGTGGTGCCGTTGCCCGAAAGGCTGTTGTGGACCGCGGACCAGAACTTCGAGGAGACCTCGTTGTATTTGCCCTTGGTCGGAGCCGAGGGGCGCGGAACCGCTTGCATGAACACTTCCTTCCAGCGCGGGATGATCGGCTGCTGGGCAGCGATATCGGCGTCGTCATAAAGCGACACGATCGTCGGCAGGTTGGATTCCGACAGGGCGCGGGCTTTCTGGGCTTCCGGGCCGGCGAGGTAGAGCGCCAGCGAGATCGCCGCTTCCTGATGCTTGGAGTATTTGGACACGGCCACGTTCCAGCCGCCCAGCGTCGCCGCAGAGGTCGCGTTGTCGCCGCCCGACGGCAGCGGAGCCACGTCGAAGAGCCCTTTCACAGCGGAATCGGCGCCATTGCCGAGCGTGTAGGCATAGGGCCAGTTCCGCATGAAGACGGCGTTGCCGGTCTGCCAGACGCCACGGGCTTCCTCTTCCTGATAGGCGAGAACGCCATCGGGAGAGATCGTGCCGACCCAGGATTTTGCCAGATCAATGGCCGCAACCGCCTTGGGGTTGTTGATCGAGATCGAGCCATCGGGCTCGACGACCTGGCCGCCCCCGAAGGATTTCACCCATTCCAGCGCGTCACAGGTCAGGCCTTCATAGGCATTGCCCTGCCAGACGAAGCCCCAGAGATCGGCCTTGCCGGCCGCGCGCTCACCGTCCTGGATCTTCTGGGCGGTCGCGGTCAGCTCTTCCCAGGTCTTCGGAACCGAGGCGCCGTATTTCTCCAGCAGGTCCTTGCGGTAGTAGAGAGCCGGCGCGTCGGTGAAGATCGGCAGGGCGACGAGCTTGCCGTTCACGGTCTGCGATTCGATGATCGAGGGGAAATGCTGCGGGGCGAGATCCTTGGCCACCTCGGTCAGATCGACGAAATGGTCGGCCAGTTGCGGCGCCCAGATCACGTCGGTCTGGTAAAGGTCGATGTCGGCGGTGCCGGCGGCGAGCCAGAGGCGATACTGGGCAAACTGGTCGGTGGTCGATGCGGGCATCGGCACCATCGTCACTTTGTTGCCGGTCTTTTCTTCCCACGGCTTCACGAGGTTCTTGAAGTTCTCGACCGCATTGCCGACCGCGCCCGAAACGTAGAACAGCTCTTCCGCAACCATCGGCGAGCCGACAACCGCCATCACTGCCGCGAAGGCAGCAGAGCGCAGCACGCGACCTTTGGTTCCAAAGGACATGGACTTTCCTCCTTGCTGATTTTGTTGCGCCTTATCCGGCGCGTCCCTGTCTGCAAAACGCTCCTTTTCCCGACTGCGGCCGGGCCTCCCGAAGCGTTTGCGGTGGTTTAGCGCAAACATTTTCAATCTGTCAACGATTCTCCCCTCAAAGCGCTTTCAAATATCCGGATGGATTGGTCAGTTCCGTGGAGCAATTCTCATCGCCCCACATGAAGATCGGCTCCACGCCGCGACGCGGCATGGAATTGCCGCGATAGCGTCGCCCTGAGAAAGGGCCAAATTATATATATGAATATCAATACACTATTGGATAGCCTGAGAATGATCCCCCGACAGGCCCCCGCACATCCTCATGGCCGTCCGGTCCCGCGGCTTGAGATGGCTTCCTTGGGAAACAGTCGATGGTTGCGCTTTGGGGCGGCGGGCGGAACGGCAAGAGCGAGAGGCTTTGCCCTCTCCCAAAGCGCATATCAGGAGACCGCGGGGCGCGTCCCACTGGTCCCGAAACCCCTTGGCCGCCCGCGAAACCGCCGGCCCCGAAGTCGCGGAGCCCTCCGCAACGCCCTGATCGTTCGCGTAAATCCGGGTTGAAGGAGAAAGCCTGAGCCAACTCCCCCGCCCGCCCGGACTGCGGAGGAGGATGGTCCCAAACCCAAGCCCACCTGAAAGGGCATGTTGCCATCCGCCGAACTCGAATGACGGCAGATGACGAGGCGCCGGAAGTGCAGCAGAAGACTGGCTCTACCGAGATATGGGGCCTTGCCCCACTTGCGTCTGCCCAAGGCCAGTGAGGGGCAAGGGATTGCGCCCCGGCCCGCTCTCCGGCGAGAGAGCGGATTGCCGGACCATAGGCAAAGACCGGGCGAGCAAAGGAAGTTGCCCGCACACGAAGACGGAAGGATGCCCGTCTGCCCGCATCGCAGGCAAGGAACGGGCAAGCACGGCGCGACCCGAACGCATCCAGCCACCAAAGGCCGCCACGGCGCGCGGCAACTGAAGCGCAGCGGTTGCCGCCGAGAGGATTTCAATCCCCCGAAGGCGGCCCGTCACCCATCCATCTTCAGCGCGGAGATGAAGGCCTCCTGCGGGATTTCCACCTTGCCGAACTGGCGCATCCGCTTCTTCCCGGCCTTCTGCTTGTCCAGAAGCTTGCGCTTCCGGCTGGCGTCGCCGCCATAGCATTTCGCCGTCACGTCCTTCCGCATGGCGCTCAGCGTCTCGCGCGCGATCACGCGGGAGCCGATGGCCGCCTGAATCGGGATCTTGAACATGTGCCGGGGGATCAGCTCCTTCAGCTTTTCCACCATGGCGCGCCCGCGGGATTCGGCGCGGTCGCGGTGGACCATCATGGAAAGCGCATCCACCGGCTCGTCGTTCACGAGGATCGACATCTTCACCAGATGGTCCTCGCGGTATTCCGAGATCTGGTAGTCGAAGCTCGCATAGCCCTTGGTCACGGATTTCAGCCGGTCGTAGAAGTCGAAGACCACTTCCGCCAGCGGCAGGTCATAGACGACCATGGCGCGCGACCCGGCATAGGACAGGTCGAGCTGGATGCCGCGCCGGTCCTGACACAGCTTCAGGATATCGCCGAGGTAATCGTCCGGCACCATGATCGTCGCCTTGATGCGCGGCTCGTCGATGTGATCGACATAGGTGAGGTCGGGCATGTCGGCGGGGTTGTGCAGGTCGCGGATCTCCCCGTCCTTCATGTGCAGCTTGAAGACCACCGAGGGCGCGGTGGTGATCAGGTCAAGGTCATATTCCCGCTCCAGCCGGTCGCGGATGACTTCGAGATGCAGCAGGCCAAGGAAGCCGCAGCGGAAACCGAAGCCGAGTGCGGCGGAAGTCTCCATCTCGCTGCTGAAGGAAGCATCATTGAGCGACAGCTTCTCGATGGCGTCGCGCAGCGGCTCGAAATCGGCGGCGTCGACCGGGAAGAGGCCGCAGAAAACCACCGGCTGCGCCGGTTTGAAGCCGGGCAGCGGCTGGTCGCAGCCCTTGCGCTCATGGGTGATCGTGTCGCCGACGCGGGTGTCGCGGACCTGCTTGATGGAGGCGGTGAAGATGCCGATCTCGCCGGGGCCGAGCTCCTCGATATCGACCATCTGCGGCTTCAGCACCGCAAGCTTGTCGATGCCGTAGACGGCATTGGTCTGCATCATCCGCACACGGTCGCCCTTGCGGATCACCCCGTCCATGACGCGGATCATGACGACGACACCGAGATAGGCGTCATACCAACTGTCGACCAGCATGGCCTTCAGGGGCGCCTCACGGTCGCCCTTCGGTGGCGGCAGACGGGTAACGATGGCTTCCAGCACATCCGGGATGCCGAGACCGGATTTCGCCGAGATCGGCACGGCATCGGAGGCATCGAGCCCGATCACATCCTCGATCTGCTGCTTGACCCGCTCCGGCTCCGCCGCCGGAAGGTCGATCTTGTTCAGGACCGGCACGATCTCATGCCCGGCATCGAGCGCCTGATAGACGTTGGCCAGCGTCTGCGCCTCGACCCCCTGGGACGCATCGACGACCAGAAGCGAGCCTTCGACGGCGCGCATCGACCGGCTGACCTCATAGGCGAAATCGACGTGGCCGGGGGTGTCGATCAGGTTCAGGATATAGGTCCTGCCATCCTTGGCCGGATATTCGATCCGCACGGTGTTGGCCTTGATCGTGATCCCGCGCTCGCGCTCGATATCCATGCTGTCGAGAAGCTGGGCCTTCATGTCGCGTTCGGCCACCGTGCCGGTCATCTGGATGAGCCGGTCGGCAAGGGTGGATTTGCCGTGGTCGATATGGGCCACGATGGAGAAATTGCGGATGAGATCAAGCTGGGTCATGGCCGCGCATATAGCCTGAGTTACAAGGGCCGGGAAGGGGCTTGCGCGGCTTCTCCGCCCGGCTTTCGTCCCCCGTCGCGCGGCGGAGAGCGCGGACGCTCCGCGGGGGATATTTGGGCCAGTATGAAAGGGCTTTCTTCTCTTTCCAAATATCCCCGCCGGAGGCTCCGGCGCCGGACAGGGGCGGGCGATGAAAGAAAAGAATCACCTGAGCCGCCGAAACCGGCGGATCTTCGCGCGGGCGGGGGCGGGCGGCACAGCGGTTCGGGCTGCGTATTCGCCTGTGGCCACAAGGTCTTGGGGTGGTTTTTGTCCTCTGCCGCAGGGTTTAGCCCATCATGGGCCGAACCGGCCAATTTCCGCGCAACCGTTTCCCCGGATTGAAAAATCTGCCCCGAATCTGCATATTACCTGTCAGAAAATGACCCGCGGCGGAGGGAAACCCCGGACCGGGCGTATGCAAATGAGGCAGAACAGATGATCAAGACCTTCGCGCTGACGGCCGCCGTGGCCGTTCTCGTTCCCCTGACGGCAAGCATGGCGGCGGCGGGTCCCGTCGAGAAAGCCTGCAACCAGTCCGACCGCAAGGCGGCCAACCGCTCGGTCTGCGCCTGCATCGGTCAGGTCGCCGACATGACCCTGCGCGGCGGCGATCAGCGGCGCGCGGCCTCCTTCTTCAAGGACCCGGACAAGGCCCAGATCGTGAAAATGTCCAAACGCGATGCGGATGACGCCTTCTGGGATCGCTACAAGGCCTTCGGCGAACAGGCCGAGGCCTATTGCGGCGGCTGAACCCTACGCCCGCCTGACGTCAGGCCCCGCCCGGTGCGGGGCTTTTTGCTGTCAGCCCGCGCCCTGGCGGAGATGATCGAGAAACCCCCGGCTGGCGGCCTCGATCAGATCCAGGGTTCCGTCGAAATCGCGGCTGTACCAGGGGTCCGGCACCTCGGTCTTGCCGAGGCCGGGGGCGTAGCTG
Source organism: Paracoccaceae bacterium (assembly GCA_027492585.1). GTDB lineage: Bacteria > Pseudomonadota > Alphaproteobacteria > Rhodobacterales > Rhodobacteraceae > JAPUEK01. Next base: position 15,540 of record JAPUEK010000036.1, read on the forward strand.
AGAAAGAGCCGTGGTTTCGGCCCCTGCCCCGCCGCAAGATCGGCCTGCAACTCCTCGGTATCGCGCAGATTGGCGCGGTCCATGACGAGAAGATGGTCGAAGCCGGTGAAATCCGCCGCCGCGATCTGCCGCGCCCGGAGCGCCCGCAGATCGTAGCCCCGCCGCAGCGCCGCCTCGATCGAGGGCATGTAGGGCGGCTCGCCCCTGTGCCAGCCGCCGGTGCCGCAACTGTCCACGACCAGTGCCTGCCCCGCCTCCTGCGCCAGTTTCCGCAGCACCGCCTCGGCGGTGGGGGAGCGGCAGATATTGCCGAGACAGATGAAAAGCACGCGGGTCATGGATGGCTCCGGTGGGGGATCAGTCGGCTGCCTGTCCGAAGCGGTAGCGGGCGGCATGGTCGGGCAAGGCGAGGCCGGGGTCAAGGTCGGGCGCGGGCTCCGGGGCGCCCATGGCCGGATGGATCGGCAGCACCCCGGCCCAGACCGGCCAGGCCGCATCCTCGGGCGGATCGAGCGGCGGCCCGGCGGAGATCTTGGCCGAGGCCTCGGTCAGCGGCAGCGACAGGATCGCCGTCGCCTTCAGTTCCTGCGCGGTCATCGGACGCAACTGGTCCCAGCGGCCGGGAAACATCTGCTCCATCATCGCCTTCAGATGCGCGGCCTTGGCCTCCGGCTCCGTCACCTCCTCGGCCGTGCCGAAGATCATCACGGAACGGAAATTCACCGAATGTTCAAGGCCGGAACGGGCGAGCACCATGCCGTCCGTCAGGGTGACGGTGACGCAGACCGGATAGCCGCGCGCGGTCTTCTGCATCCGGCTCGCGGCGGAGCCGTGCCAGTAGATGCGGTCGCCCTCGCGCCATTGCAGGGTCGGGGTGACGAAGGGCGCCTCCTTGTGGAGATAGCCGACATGGGCGACCGGCATCGCATCGAGAATCGCGTCGATGGTCGCGCGGTCATAGGCCGCCTTCTCATGGAGGCGGCGCAGGCGGCTGCGGTCGGAGGGGGCGGGGGAAGCGGGCTTCGTCATGGGGCTGGCCTTTCAGGGATCAGGGCCAGACTAGGCGAGGGCGCAGGCCGGGGAAAGCCGGCCCGCGCGATCTTTCAGAACGCCTCAGGGCGCGGGGGCGGCATCGTGGTTCATGTGCTCCATGCTGTCGCCGCCCGCCTCGCCTTCCTTGCGGGCATTGTCGACCACGGCTTCGACGGTAACCTCGCCAGCCCGCTCGAAGGTCAGGGTGAGCGGGAACTTGTCGCCATCCTTCAACTCCCGCTTCAGGCCCATCAGCATGATGTGGTCGCCGCCGCGGGCAAGCGCGTGGCTGTCATTGGCCGGGATGACGAAGCCTTCCGGCACGGCCATCATCTGCATGACGCCATCGGCGCTTTCCTTGTGGGTGTGCAGCTCGGCCTTTTCGGCGACATCGGTGGTGACGCCGATCAGGCGGTCATCCTCGATCTGGTGATTGTCCACCACGAGGAAGACGGCGCCGGAGCCGCCGATCCCGCCGTTGGAGCGGGCATAGACATCTTCGACATGCACGCCGTCATGGGCGAAGGCAGGCAGCGCGACGAAAGCCGCAGCAGCGGCGAGAAGGGTTTTGAAGGGGGTCATTTTCTGTCCTTTGGATTGATCTGGAAGGGTCGGATCAGGACAGGACAGGCGGGGCGCGGGCCTTGGCGGAGGGGGCGGGACGGCCCGGCTGGGCAAGAACGGGCTCGGGATGAAGGTTCCGCGCGCGGGTTTCGGGCCGTTCCGGCAGCGGCGCGGGATCGAGCAGGGTGAAGGCGGTCAGCCCGACAAGGCACTCCGGGCAGGGGTGGCGCGGGGCGACGGGATTGCCCTCGCTGTCCACAAGGACGGTCCGCGTGTCCATCCCGGCGCAGAGTTCCATCCTCTGCACCGACATCGGCGTCTCGGACCGCGCGACAGCCATCGTCACCGAGGTGACGGCCATCAGCAGGGCCAGCAGCAGGCCGGACAGGGGGCGAAGACGGGTCATGGCGGGGAAGTAGCGCAGCGCCGCCCCAAGCGGAAGAGGCTCTTTTGCCGCAATGCGAAAGGCCCCGCTCCGGTCAGGAGCGGGGCCATATCGGCAGAACCGCGTCAGGATCAGGCGGAAGCCTGGGCCTTGGCGATGTCTTTCTTGATCTTCAGCGCGCCGGTCGACAGCTCATCATCCTTGGCTTTCGCAAGGAAGGCGTCCAGACCGCCACGGTGATCGACGGTCCGCAGGGCGGCAGCCGAAACGCGCAGCTTGAAGGATTGGCCGAGGATGTCGGAGATCAGCGTGACATCGTTCAGGTTCGGGAGGAACCGGCGGCGATTCTTGTTGTTGGCATGGCTGACAGTGTTGCCAGACATCGGGCCTTTGCCCGTCAGTTCGCAAACGCGCGACATTGCGTGATCCTTCGTGTCAAAACGGAAGGACACCGCCGAAGAAGGCGGCATCCGAATTCGATTGGGGGCTAGTAGGGGCAATCGGGCGCGGCGTCAAGCGATTCACCGGGGGCTCGGGTGGAAATCCGTGGCGGCAGTCAGCCGCCGCGACAGCACCCGCGCGAAGAGCGGAATGGCCATCAGCATCACCGCGGCGAAGACGAAGGCCATCCGCAGCCCGAAATTCCCGGCAAGGAAGCCCAGAAGCGGCGGGCCGAAGAAATAACCGAAATATCCCAGAAGGGTGGCGCGGGCGACTGCACGCGCGCGGGCCTCGGGCGCCGCGGCGCGGCCGACGAGCGAAAAGGCCGTCGGCGCGATCACCGAGGCGCCGATGCCCATGATGATGAAGCCCGCATAGGCCATGGCCGGAGAGGTCGCCATGGCGGCGATCAGCGCCCCGGCGGCGGCGACCGCCGCGCCACCGGCCAGAAGCCGCGTCTCATCGACCCGCGTGGCCACGCCCTGCCCCACGAGCCGCGCGATCCCCATGGTCAGCGCGAGCGCCGCCGGCCCCATGGCCCCATGGGCGGGCGAGCCGCCGAGGGTCTTCTCGATATGCAGGGCGGACCAGTTCTCGGCCGCGTTCTCGGTCAGGAAGGCGATGAGCACCATGCCCCCGCCCAGCACCGGCACCAGACCGAGATGGGCGGCCCCCGGCCCCTTCGGGCGGGCAAGCCCGTCGATGCGGCCGTGACGCTCCAGCGTCAGCAGCGCCGCGAGCACGGCGAGCGCCGCCATGCTGCCCATGACCATGGCCGGCGACCAATGGGCGGCGCGCATCTGCCCGGTCAGCAGCGCGCCTCCGGCATAGCCGAAGGAATAGGCGGCATGGCAGAGGTTCATCAGATGCAGCCCGCGCGCGTTTTCAAGCGCCGCGACACGGGCGTTCATCAGCACATCGGTCAGCCCGGTCCCCGCCCCCGCCGCCATCATGGCGAGCGGGAAAAGCCAGAGCGTCTGGGCATGGCCCGGCAGCGAGAAGCCCAAGGCCATGGCCAGCACCGCCACCGGCAAGGCGATGCCGCCGAGCGCGGCGCCGATCCGCGGGGCGAGCAGCATGGCCGTCACCGCCGCAAGCGGGGTCATGAACATCACGAGGCCAAGACGGGTTTCGTCCACGCCGAGCATGGTCTTGATGTCGGGCAGCACCGCCGCGAAGGTTCCCCAGAGGATTCCCATGGCCGCAAAGGCCGCGACCGCCGGGCGGGCGGTGGTGAGGGTGGTGAGAAAGGACATGAAAGGCTGCTCCGCTTGTCCCGGGAAGCTAAGGGCAATCGCAGCGGCCCGCTGGTCTGCGGGCGACAGCGGCGGAGACGGGAGCGGCAGGCGCTTGCGGCTTTCCGGAGGAGCGGCTGCGCCGCAAGCCTGTCTTCCGCCTCCGGCCTGCGGCCGACCGGCGGCAGGGGCCTCCGGCGGGGATATTTATGCACAGGGGATGAGGAAGGGCGAGGGTTGGGGGGCTTTGCGTTTTTCGGCTTTCCTGCGGGGCGATTCCCCGCTATAGGCCCCCGGTCGCGCCATGCACCCTTGGAGGATGGCGGATATATATATGGAGAATGACTATGGCTCGTGAGATCCCCGATCTTCAGGCTGTGGTGCGGACGGGGACAGGCAAGGGGGCCGCTCGTCAAGCTCGTCGTGAGGGCAACGTAC
>JAPUEK010000037.1 GCA_027492585.1 Paracoccaceae bacterium
CGACGGGCTTCATGGGCTATGTGCTGCCCTGGGGCCAGATGTCCTTCTGGGGCGCCACGGTGATCACCGGTCTCTTCGGTGCGATCCCCGGCATCGGGCCGTCCATCCAGGAATGGCTTCTGGGCGGGCCGGCGGTGGACAATGCCACGCTGAACCGCTTCTTCTCGCTGCACTACCTGCTGCCCTTCGTGATCGCCGGCCTCGTGGCCGTCCACATCTGGGCCTTCCACACCACCGGCAACAACAACCCGACCGGGGTTGAAGTGCGCCGCGGGTCCAAGGAAGAAGCCGCGAAAGACACGCTGCCCTTCTGGCCCTACTATGTCATCAAGGACCTCTTCGCGCTCGTCGTGGTGCTGGTGGTGTTCTTCGCGGTCGTAGGCTTCATGCCGAACTTCCTCGGCCACCCCGACAACTACATCGAGGCGAACCCGCTGGCGACGCCCGCCCATATCGTGCCGGAATGGTACTTCCTGCCCTTCTACGCGATCCTGCGCGCCTTCACCGCCGATGTCTGGGTGGTGCAACTGGTGAGCTTCGTGACCTTCGGCATCGTGGACGCCAAGTTCTTCGGCGTGCTGGCGATGTTCGGCGCGATCGCCATCATGGCTCTGGTGCCGTGGCTCGACACCTCCTCGGTGCGCTCCGGCCGCTACCGGCCGAAGTTCAAGGCCTGGTTCTGGCTTCTGGCCATCGACTTCGTGGTGCTGATGTGGGTTGGCGCGCAGACCCCGAACGAGCTGATGTCCTGGATCTCGCTGATCGCTTCGGCCTACTGGTTCGCCTATTTCCTCGTGATCCTGCCGCTGCTCGGCGTGCTCGAAAAGCCGCTGCCGCAACCGGCAACGATCGAGGAAGACTTCAAGTCCCACTACGCCAGCCCGGCTGAGTGAAGAAAGGAACTGACTGAGATGTTTCGTAAAATCGCAATCAGCGCCGTTTCTGCCCTCGTCCTGGCGACCGGCATGGCCCATGCGGAAGGTGGCGAGGCGACGACCCATGATGTCGCCTTCAGCTTCGAGGGTCCTTTCGGAACCTTCGACGAGCACCAGCTTCAGCGGGGCCTTCAGGTCTATACCGAGGTCTGCGCGGCCTGCCATGGTCTGAAATTCGTCCCGATCCGCACGCTCTCCGACGAAGGCGGGCCGCGGCTTCCCGAAGATCAGGTCCGTGCCTATGCCAAGCAGTTCACCGTGACCGACAAGGACACCGGGGAAGACCGCGCGGCCCTGCCGTCGGACAACTTCCCGGCCAATACCGGGGCGGGTGCACCGGACCTCAGCCTGATGGCCAAGGCCCGCGCCGGGTTCCACGGGCCTTATGGCCTCGGCCTGAACCAGCTCTTCAAGGGCATCGGCGGGCCGGAGCACATCACCTCCATCCTCACCGGCTACACCGGCGAGACCAAGGAAGAGGCGGGGGAGACCTTCTACGAGAACCACGCCTTCTCGACCGGCTGGATCAAGATGCCGCCGCCGCTCGCCGAAGATCAGGTGACCTTTGCCGATGGCCGCAAGGCAACGGTGGAGAACATGGCCGAAGACGTGTCGGCCTTCCTGATGTGGACGGCGGAGCCGCATCTGATGGCCCGCAAGGCGGCGGGCTTCAAGGCGGTGATCTTCCTGATCGTCCTCGGCTCGCTGCTTTATCTGACGAACAAGCGGCTGTGGTCGGGCGTGAAGGGCAAGAAGATCGCCTGATCTGCCCCGACGATGACCTTCGGAAACCCCGCCTCACGCGGGGTTTTCTTTTTGCCGGGATCAGCCGAGATAGCGCCGCAGCGCCTCCGGCGGGTTGGCGAAAAGCTCCGCCGTCGGGACGGGCGCCTGCGCGACGCCCTCTGCCACCAGCACCACCCGCACCGCAAAGCGCCGGGCATCGGCCGGGTCATGGGTGACCATCAGGACCGCCGCCCCGCTTTCGGAGGCGACCTCCGCCACGAGATCCAGCATTTCGGCCTTGAGAGCCGGGCCGAGCGCGGCAAAGGGCTCATCCAGCAGCAGCACCGGCCGCGCCCGCAGGAGCGCCCGCGCCAGAGCCGCCCTGCCCTGCTGGCCGCCCGAAAGCTGGCCCGGCCTGCGGGCGCCCATGCCCTCCAGCCCGACACGGGCAAGCGCCGCCGCCACCCGCGCCTTCTGCCCGGTATCCAGCCGCAGATCCGGGTCGATCCCCAGCCCGAGGTTCTGCGCCAGCGTCAGATGCGGGAAAAGGTTCTGGTCCTGAAAGAGCACGGACAAGGGCCGCTGCCCCGGCTCCACCCCGGCCAGATCGCCGCCCTGCCACAGCACCCGCCCCGCGGTCAGCGCCACGAAACCTGCGACCGCCATCAGCAGCGTCGATTTCCCCGCACCGGAAGGGCCGATGATCGCCACCCTCTCCCCCGCCCCCACCGACCAGTCGGCGGTCAGGCGAAAGTCGCCCTGCTCGATCTCCACCCCGTCAAGCGTCAGCATGGCGTCCCCCCATCCGGTCGAAAGCCCAGAAGAGGGCGAAACTCAGCAGCAGCAGCAGCAGCGAGGCACTCGCCGCCGCTTCCATCCGGTAAGCGCCGGTCAGCCGCTGGATCAAGAGCGGCAGCGTCACCGCCCGGTCCCCGGCAAAGAGCGCGATCACCCCGAGGTCGCCCATCGACAGCGCCGCCGCGAGGCCGGTGCCGAAGCCCAAAGGTCGCGCCAGACGCGGCAGCACCAGCCAGCGGAGCCGACCGAACCCGCGCAGGTTCAGACTCTCCGCCAGCCTCCCGTAATCGGCCTGCATCGCCAAAGCCTCCGGCAGAAGGGCGCGGTAGAGGAAGGGCAGCGCCAGCACCGCATTGACCAGTACCGTCACCGGCAGGGCCAGACGTTCCGGCGGCAACAGGGGATGGATGATCAGGAACAGCCCCGTCCCCATCACCAGCCCCGAAGCGGCGAGGGGGAGCATCGCCGCCGCCTCCAGCCACCGCGCACCGCGCAGGACGGCCAGCACCAGCACCAGAGCCGCCATGGCCGACAAGAGCGCCGAGATCACCGCCACCATGAGCGACCGCCCCGCCGCCGCCCAAAGCCCGGACGGCAGGCTGCCCATGCCCGAAAGCCCGGCGAGCGCAACCGCCAGCAGCGGGGCCGCCAGAAAGCCCACGGTCAGCAGAACCGCGATCCCATCCGCCCAAAGCCGCCACCCTCCCGGCGCAAAGACCGGCACCTCCCGCCCCAGTCCCGCGCCAAACCCCGTCGGCTGCGTCACCCGCAGCGTCGCCAGCACCACCGCCCCGCAGAGCGCGAATTGCAGCGCCGCCAGCAGCGCCGCCCGGCCAAGGTCGAAGTCAAACCGCAGCGCCTGATAGATCGCCAACTCCAGCGTGCTCGCCTTCGGCCCGCCGCCAAGGGTCAGCGCCACGGCAAAGCTGGTCAGGCACAGAAGGAACACCACCGCCGCAGCCCCCGGCAGGACGGAGCGCAGCATCGGCAGCTCCAGATGCCGGAACTGCGCCGCCGGCCCCATGCCGAGCGATTGCGCCAGCCGGAACCTTTCCGCCGGGACCGCAAACCAGCCCTGAAGCACGAAACGCACCGTCAGCGGCAGGTTCAGGAAGACATGGGCCAGCACCACGCCATGCAGGCCGTAGATCGAAAATCCGGGCAGATTGAGCCATGTCAGAGCCTGATTGACCGGCCCGGCCCGCCCGAAAACAGCCAGCAACCCCAGAACGGCCACCACGGTCGGCAAAAGGAAAGGGGCGGCCATCAGGCGGATCACCGCCTCCCGCCCCCGGAACCGCCGCCGCGCCAAGGCCCGCGCCACCGGCACCGCCAGCAGCGCGGAAATCCCCGCCGAAAGCGCGGCCTGCACCAGCGTGAAGCGCAGCGCGGCCCAGTCAGCGGGGGTGAGGCTCCAGCTCGTCGCCCGTGAGGCCGTCACCGCCGCGCTGCCAAGGGTCAGCGCGGCGAGGATCAGCGCCACGAGGACGGCGCTTATTTTGCCAAGGCGGTCTGCCATTCCTCAACCGCCTTTGCCCGCAGGGTCCCCGCCTCCTCCGAGGAGAAGAGCAGCGACTTCTCCGGCTGGATCAGCGTCTCGAAACCCTTCGGCAGGCCCGCCGCCGGGGTGGAGGCCGGATACATCCAGTTCGTCTCCGGGATCACCGCCTGCGCGGCATCGCTGCCGAGATAGGCGAGGAAAGCATCGGCGAGGGCGGGCTGATCGGTGGCGGCCAGCTTTCCGGCCACCTCCACCTGCAGGTAATGCCCCTCGGCAAAGGGCGCCGCCGCCTTGCTGTCATCCTTCTCGGCGATCAGGTGATAGGCCGGCGAGGTGGTGTAGGAAAGGACCATATCCGCCTCCCCCTCCAGAAACATCCCGTAGGCCTCCGACCAGCCGGGGGTGACGGTGACGATATTGTCGGCCAAGGCCCCCCAGATCTCCGCCGCGCGGTCGCCATAGGCGGCCTTCACCCACATCACCAGCCCGAGGCCGGGGGTGGAGGAGCGCGGGTCCTCGATCAGGATCTTCAGATCGGAAGCGGCGAGCGCCTCAAGACTGGCCGGCGGGGCGGCCAGCTTGGTCTTGTCATAGACGAAGGCGAACCAGCTCCAATCGAAGGGCAGGAACAGCGGGTGGTCGAAGGTCACCGGCAGCGATTTCGCCGGGGGCTGGCCATGCGGGGCGAAAAGCCCGGTGCCGGCCGCAAGCGCGGTCAGGTTGGTGTCGAGCCCGACGACCACATCGGCGTCGGAGCCGGCGCCTTCCAACTGCACCCGCGCCAGCAGGGCGGCGCCGTCGCCCGCCGTCACATAGCGCAGATCGCAGCCGCAGGTGGCCTCGAACCCCTTTTCGATCGCGGGGCCGGGACCCCATTCGGCAGCAAAGCTGTCATAGGTCATCACGGTAAGCACGGGTGTCTCTGCCGCTGCCAAAGTGGCAAGGCAAGCAAGACCCGCAGCAAGAGGGAGCGTCTTCATGGTTTCCTCCAGTTGCGACGGGACAGGTCGGGGCCGGAAGCGTTCCATGCACCTTCCCTCCGCCGGTATGAGCCGGTTCAGGTTCAACGGGTCCGCTTTCGCATCTCAGCCAGACAGGTTCCCCCGCCCGGCACCCCGAGGTAAGCCGCACCATACCGGCCCCGCGCCCGGACGCAAGGGGGTGTCTGTTTCGCTGCGGAATGGGAAAGGTGGCTTGCCCGGGGGTGAGTTCACGACAAGGCGCGACCTCGGCGCATCCTCCGGGACGCCCGGCGACCCGGCGCTGCCGGAAGGGGCCAGTGCCAAAAGGGTGGCGGTCAGGGCATGGATCGTGGAAGGCACCGGAGGCGAACCGACGATCGACCGGAACGGCAAGACCTTGCACGCGGAAAGGCGATGGCCATCGGGCGCAAGTGCGGCGGAGTTTCTTCAGGTTTGCGCCCGCCCTCCCCCGCTGCCTGAGCCCCCGTCGCCTGAGCCTGAAACCTCCGACAGCAACGGCGGTGAAGCGATACGGCTCGGTCCGGGCAGCTTCTTCCGAACCGGCTCCGGGGGTATGGCATCGGCAGGGCCGGAGCCTGCCCCCCGGCAGCCGTACTTTGGTCCCGGCCTCAGGGCAACGGCGGAACCCTGTTGCCCCGAAGACCGCAGAACGCCGTACCAGAAGCGCCTGCCGCACAGGATGCCCACCAGCTCCCGCACCAACCCACGCCCCGATCCGACGCTCCTCAGGACACGGCCCGCATCCCCCCGATCGCCTGATCCAGCCCCTGCTCGAAGGCCGCTTTGGAGGCGGCATAGCAGCTCGCCACCGGAGCCGTCGGCACGTTCGCATCCCCCTGCGAGGCCCGCCTCTCCCCCTCCTGACAGAGGGCGGCAAAATCGGCGAACCCCAGATTCAGGGCGCTGCCCTTCAGAAAATGCAGATCCCCTTCCAGCACCCGCGCCCCTGCTGCATTGGAGAGGCGCGCGATCACCTCATCGGCCTCCTCCAGAAACATGGCGACGACTTCGGCAAAATCCTCCGCCCCGATTTCGGAGCGCAGTTCACAAACCCTGTTCCAGTCGATCATGGCGCCTTACCGCCCCCTTGCGGCCACGGGATGCTTCTCCTCCACTCTGGCGGAACCCGCTTAACAATCCGTAAGCGCAAACCGCCCGGCAGGGCCGGAGAGGAAAAGTTTAGGCTTCACCTTCCCTTAAGGGGTCTGGTCCAGACAGGCAGAAGCGAAGCGGAGCCTGTATGACCATGCTGCCCATCCATAGCCAGAGGAGCATCCCGGTGCAGGCCGCCCCCGGTCCGCGCGCCGTGCTCATCGTCGATGACAGCAAGGCGCAGCGGATGATCCTGTCGCGGCAACTGGCCCGTTGGGGCTATCATGTCACCGAAGCCGCCTCGGGGGAGGAGGCTCTGGCGCTCTGCCGCGCCTCGACCTTCGACATGGTGCTGTCGGACTGGATGATGCCGGGGATGTCCGGCCTCGATTTCTGCAAGGCCTTCCGCGCCCTCCCGCGGGAGGGATATGGCTATTTCATCCTGCTGACCTCCAAATCCGAAAAGACGGAAATCGCCGACGGACTTGAAAACGGCGCCGACGATTTCCTGACCAAACCCGTCTCCGCCGATGAACTGCGCGCGCGCCTGCGGGCGGGGGAGCGGATCCTGAGTATGCAGGCGGAGCTGGTGGAAAAGAACCGGCTGGTCGGCACCACATTGGGGGAGTTGCAGAAGCTCTACGATTCGCTCGACCGCGACCTGATGGAGGCGCGGAAGCTTCAGGAAACACTCGTACGCGACCGCTTCCGCGATTTCGGGGGCGGGACGGCCTCGCTGCTGATCCGGCCCTCGGGGCATGTGGGCGGCGATCTCGTCGGCTCCTTCGTGATCGACCCGCAGCGGGTGGCGGTCTATTCCGTCGATGTCTCGGGTCATGGCGTCGCCTCTGCGATGATGACGGCGCGGCTGGCAGGACTTCTGTCCGGTTCGCCGGAGCAGAACATCGCGCTCCGCCCCTCGGCGGAGGGCGGGCGGGCGGCCTTTCCCGCCGCACAGGTGGCGGCAAGGCTCAACCGCATGATGCTGGAGGAACTGCGCGTCGATCAGTATTTCACCCTCTGCTATGCCGAGATCGAGCTGCCCTCTGGCCAGTGCCAGATGGTGCAGGCCGGCCATCCGCATCCCGTGATCCTGCGGCGCGGCGGCGGGATCGAGGTGTTGGGGGATGGCGGCCTGCCCATCGGGCTGATCGAGGGCGCGGATTATCCCCAGACCGACTTCACCCTGTCCCGCGGCGACCGGCTGTTCCTCATGTCCGACGGGCTGACGGAATGTCCCGCGCCCGATGGCACCGAACTGGGGCTGGAGGGCGTGATTCGCCTCCTCCGGCTCAACGACGCCCTGCCGAGCGCCGATCTGCTGGAGGCTCTGGTCTGGGATCTGCACAGCTATGCCGGCGGGCGTGTCTTTCCGGATGACATATCGGGCCTGCTTTTCGACTACCGCGGCAGCCCGGCCTGAGCCATGGCAAGCGCCAGCATCGCCCGATCCCCGGCATTGCCGAGACAGTCCAGAGCTTCATGCGCCCGCATCCAGACCGCCGTATGGCCCGGTTCGGTCGGCGCGCAAAGCCGCAGAACGGGGCGGGCGACATAGACTGTGCAAACCTTCTCGGCCCAGAATTCGTATTCCGGCATATAGGTAAAGCGCCGGAACACTCCCAGATGGCGCAGACCGGCGATCCGCCAGCCGGTTTCTTCGATCACTTCGCGGTGCAGGGCGGCAATCGGATGCTCGCCCTTGTCGATCCCGCCGCCGGGAAGCTGGTGTTCCGGCACGGGTGCCGCCTGAAACGTCGTCAGGATCGCATCGCCGTCGAGCAGCACCGCATAGACGCCCGGCCTGCGCCGATAGCTCTGCCCCGGCTTTACCGGCTCTCCGTACCGCCTGATCATCGCTGCCCCCTTGGACCGCTGGTTGCCCTGCCTATATAGGCGCGGTATGCCAAGAGTGGCACGTTAAGGAAACCCCATGACCTCCGGTTCTCAAATCGCCTGGGACGATACCGTCCTGCCCTTTCAGCTTGACCATTCCGACATCCGCGGCCGGATCGCGCGGCTGGACGGGGTTTTGGAACAGGTGCTGAAGCAACATGCCTATCCGCCGGTGATCGAGTCGCTGGTGGCCGAGGCCGCCCTTCTGACCGCGCTCATCGGCCAGTCGATCAAGCTGCGGTGGAAGCTTTCCATCCAGATCCGCGGCAAGGGTGCCGCCCGCCTGATCGCCACGGATTACTACGGCCCGAGCGAAGAAGGCGAGCCGGCCCGCATCCGCGCCTATGCCAGCTATGATGCCGAGCGGCTCGATCCGGCCGCCGATCCCTTCAGCCAGATCGGCGAGGGCTATTTCGCCGTGATGATCGACCAGGGGGAGGGGATGGCGCCCTATCAGGGCTTCACACCCATCGCCGGCGGCTCGCTTTCGGCCTGTGCAGAGACGTATTTCGCGCAGTCCGAACAGCTCCCGACCCGCTTTGCCCTGACCCATGGCCAGTCGCAGGAACCGGGCCGGCCCTCGCATTGGCGGGCGGGCGGCATCATGGTGCAGCACATGCCGGTTGCGCCGGGTCAGGTCGCGGCGGAGGCGGGGTCCGGCGAAGGCGGGCTCCTGACCCATGCCGACATCCTCGGCGGCCAGCAGAGCGAGAACTGGAACCGCGTGAACATCCTTCTCGGCACCGTCGAGGAGATGGAGCTGATCGGCCCTTCGGTGACGCCGACCGATCTTCTCCTGCGGCTTTTCCATGAGGAAGGCCCGCGGGTCTTCGAGGCGCAGCCGGTGCGCTTCGGCTGCTCCTGCTCCGAAGACAAGGTGCGTCAGGCCATGTCGATCTATTCGCAGAAAGACATCGCCCATATGACCACGCCCGAAGGCAAGGTGACGGCGGATTGCCAGTTCTGCAGCGCGCATTACGAATTCGATCCGAAAACGCTCGGCTTCGAGGGCAAGAATGGTTGAACTGGCGCAGTTGCGCGGCGCGGTGGGGCTGGCCTCGGGGGAGACGTCGGATTTCGATCTCAACCCCTCGGTCTGGCGTCCGCCGGGTCGCGTGCTGCGGCCGGCGGCCGTGCTGCTGGCCTATGAGCCGGGCAAGGGTGTCTGGCTGACCAAGCGATCCTCGCATCTGAAGCATCATCCGGGACAGATTGCCTTTCCGGGCGGCAAACTCGACCCGACCGATGCCAGCCTTGAGGCCGCCGCCCTGCGCGAGACGGAGGAAGAGATCGGCCTGCCGCAGGGTTGCGTCCATATCCTCGGCAAGCTGCCGGTGCATGAGACCGTGACCGGCTTTCTAGTCACGCCCTTTGTAGGCCATGTGCATCGTCCCTTCACCGCGCGCCCGGAGGCGGGCGAGGTCGATGAGGCCTTCACCGTGCCGCTGCACCACCTGATCGACCCGCGCAATTTCACCATCCAGTCGCGCCGCTGGCAGGGACAGATGCGGCGCTATTACACGGTGCCTTGGGGTCCCTATTACATCTGGGGCGCCACGGCGCGGATGCTTTACGGCCTTGCCGAAAAAGCTCCCGTGTCATGAAGCCCGTGTCATGAAGATCGAGGCGCCCTGGCTCCACCATCCCGGCACGGAGGCGCTCTGCGCCCTGCTGGAGGGCGCGGGGTTTCAGGCGCTGTTCGTCGGGGGCTGCGTCCGCAATGCGCTTCTGGGGATGGCGGTGTCCGATATCGACATCGCCACCGATGCGCGGCCCGAAACAGTCTCTGATATGGCCCAAAAGGCCGGTTTCCGTGTGATCCCGACCGGGATCGGGCATGGCACGGTCACGGTGATTGCGGACCATCTGGCGCATGAGGTCACCACCTTCCGCCGCGATGTGGAAACCGACGGGCGCCGCGCGATCATCGCCTATGCCGCTTCCGTGGCCGAGGATGCCGCCCGGCGCGATTTCACCATGAACGCCCTTTACGCCGATATGCGCGGGGCGGTGATCGACCCGCTCGGCGGATTGCCCGACCTTCTGGCGCGGCGGGTGCGCTTTGTCGGCGATGCCGAAACCCGCATCCGGGAGGATTACCTCCGCATCCTGCGCTTCTTCCGCTTTCATGCCAGCCACGGCGACCCGGAGGCGGGGCTGGATGCCGGGGGGCTTGCTGCCTGTGCGGCTCTAAGCGCCGGAATAGAGACGCTTTCGCGCGAGCGGATCGGGGCGGAGATGCGAAAGCTGCTCTCCGCCGCCGATCCCGCCCCCTCCGTTGCGGCCATGGCGCAAAGCGGGGTCCTGGCACAGGTCCTGCCGGGGGCCGACCCGCGCGCGCTCGCGCCGCTGGTGCATCTGGAGGCGGGGGAGCCGCCCCGCTGGCTGCGTCGCCTCGCGGTTCTGGGCGGGGAGGAGGCGGGGAACCGCCTGCGCCTTTCGCGGCAGGAAACCACCGATCTGGGCCTTGTCAGAGACGAAATCGGAGAGGGCTCCTCCGCCGCCGCGCTCGGCTGGAAACTGGGTGAAGGGCTTGCCCGCGACGTGATCCTCGCCCGCGCCGCCCTTCTGGAGAGCCCCTTGCCCGATCACTGGCAGGCGGAAATCGCACGGGGCGCCGCCGCCGTCTTTCCCGTCACCGCCGCCGATCTGATGCCCGCCCTGCAAGGCCCGGCGCTTGGCCAACGGCTGCGGGAGCTGGAGGCGCAATGGCTCGCCTCCGGTCTGACCGCCGGGAAAGCCGCCCTTCTGGGCTGAGGTTTAACTTCTCCGCGAATGGGTCTATATCCCATGGACAACGCGCGAGATGATCATGTTCAAGTTCTTCGAGGGTCTCGTCGACCCCTACGCCCCCTATACGCAAACCGATACGCCGCCCCGCAAGCTCTGGCCCTTCCTGAGGGACTATGTGCGGCCGTTCCGCGGGGTCTTCGCCGTCACCGCCGTCGTGGCGACGCTGAACTCCGCCTTCGATGTCGGGCTGATCTGGTATGTGGGGCGCATGGTGGACCTTCTGGCGACGGGCGAGCCCGCGGCCATATGGGCGAGCCACGGGACGGAGATCATCCTCGTCGCACTTGCCGTGCTGATCCTGCGGCCGCTCATCGGCGGGACCGGGGTGGCGCTGTTGCACAACACCATCCTGCCGAACTTCGGCACGATGATGCGATGGCGCGCGCACCGGCATGTGCTGCGCCAGCCCGTCGGCTGGTTCGAGAGCGATTTCGCCGGGCGCATCGCCAACCGCATCATGCAGGCCCCCCCGGCGGCGGGGGAGGCGGTGTTCCAGACCTTCGACGCGGTGGCCTTCGCCTCCACGACGCTTGTGGGTGCCGCGATCATGCTGGCCGGGGCCGATCCGCGGCTGCTGCTGCCGCTGATCCTGTGGTTCGCGGGCTATGTGGCGCTGATGCGGTGGACGATCCGGCGCGCCGGCCCTGCGGCGACCGCGAGCTCCGAGGCACGATCGGCCGTCACGGGCCGGGTGGTCGATGCTTATTCCAACATCCATTCGGTGAAGCTCTTCGCCCATCACGATCTGGAGCTGGATTACGGCCGCTCCGCCATCGAGAAGGCGCGGCGGACCTTCATGGCCGAGATGCGCGTCGTCACCAGGATGGACGTGATCCTGACGGTGCTGAACGGCCTGCTGATCGTCGCGGTCACCGGATGGGCGATGTGGCTCTGGTATCATGGCACGGCCAGCGTCGGGACGGTCGCGGCGGCGGTGACGCTGGTGCTGCGGCTCAACAACATGACCTACTGGATCATGTGGGCGACGACCAATCTGGTGCAGAACCTCGGCACCGTGCAGGAGGGGATGGAGACGATCACCCAACCGATCGCGCTTGTCGATCGCCCGGACGCGACCGAGCTTGCCCTGCACGAGGGGCGCATCCAGATCGACGGCGTGTCCCATCACTACGGAAGGGGCTGGGGCGGCTTGCAACAGGTGTCGCTGGCGGTGAAGCCGGGCGAGAAGATCGGCGTGGTCGGGCGCTCCGGCGCCGGGAAATCGACGCTGGTAAAGCTGATGCTGCGGTTCTACGACACCGAGGACGGGCGCATCCTGATCGACGGTCAGGACATTGCCACCGTGACGCAGGACAGCCTGCGGCGGCGCATCGGCATGGTCCAGCAGGACAGCAGCCTTCTGCACCGCTCGGTCCGCGAGAACATCCTCTATGGCCGGCCCGACGCCAGCGAAGCGGAGATGATCGCCGCCGCGAAGCAGGCCGATGCCCATGAGTTCATCCTGACCCTTCAGGACCCCGAAGGCCGCAAGGGTTATGACGCCCATGTCGGCGAGCGCGGGGTGAAACTGTCGGGCGGGCAGCGGCAGCGGGTGGCACTGGCGCGGGTGATCCTGAAGGATGCGCCGATCCTGATCCTCGACGAGGCGACCTCCGCGCTCGACAGCGAGGCGGAGGCCGCGATCCAGGAGGCGCTTTACGGGGTGATGCAGGGCAAGACTGTGATCGCCATCGCGCACCGGCTTTCGACCATTGCCGCGATGGACCGCATCGTGGTGCTGGAAGACGGGCGGATCGCGGAAGAGGGGACCCATGCGGCGCTTCTGGCCCGTGGCGGGCTTTATGCCCGGTTCTGGGCGCGGCAGTCCGGCGGGTTCATCGGGTTGGAGGATGAGGAATGACGCTGGTTCAGCGGCTCGGCAGTCTTGTAAACGCCTTCGATCCGGCGGACGGTCCGCCGCCGCGCACCCTCGGCGCCTTCTTCAACTGGTGCCTGCGCGGGTCGTGGCCCGCGATGTGGCTTGCAGGCGTGATCTCCGCACTTGCCGGCGCGACGGAGGTTCTGTCGGCCACCATCCTCGGCTGGGTCGTCGATGCGGCGACCAAGGCCGATCCCGCCAGCTTCTTTGCCGATCATCACATGCTGGTTCTGGGTTTCCTCGGGTTCTACATGCTGGTGCGGCCGCTGGCCTTCGGCCTCTCGTCGGCGTCGAACTCCATCATCATCGGGCCGAACGTGATGCCCCTGGTGCTGTCGCGTCTGCACCGCTGGACGCTGGGTCAGGCGATCACCTTCTTCGACAACGACTTTGCCGGGCGCATCTCGCAAAAGCAGATGCAGGCGGCGCGGGCGGTGACCGATACCGTGACCGAGATGATTAACACGGTGGCCTTCGCGCTTGCCTCCGTCATCGGCTCGGTGATCTTCCTGCTGGCGATAGACTGGCGCATCGCCGTGGCGCTTGCCGTCTGGCTGGTGGGCTATGTCTGGCTGATCCGCTTCTTCATGCCGCGGGTGCGGGTGAATTCGGCGGCGCGGGCGGCCTCGCGGGCCATGGTCTCCGGTCAGGTGGTCGATACGATCACCAACATCAAGACGGTGAAGCTTTTCGCCCATGCCGCCCATGAGGATCGCGTGGCCATCGACGCGATGGAGGTCTTCCGCGACAAATCGCTGGAATTCGGCGAGATTTCGACCTGGTTCCGGCTGTCGCTGATGACGCTGGCCGGCCTGCTGCCGGTGCTCTTGATCGGCGGCACGGTGGTCATGTGGACCGAAGGCGCCGCCACGGCGGGCGAGATCGCCGCCGCGGGGGCCATCGCCATCCGCATCGCGCAGATGTCGGGCTGGGTCAGCTTTACCCTGATGGGCATCTACACCTCGGTCGGCGAGGTGGAGGATGCGATGAACACGCTCGCCGTCCCCCACTCGCTTGCCGACCGGCCCGACGCGCAGGTGCTGGGGCAGGTGAAAGGCGCCGTCGCCTATGAACATGTGAGCTTCGCCTATGGCAAGCGGCGCGGCGGGGTACGCGGACTCGACCTGGCCATCCGCCCCGGTGAGCGGATCGGCATCGTCGGGGCCTCGGGCGCGGGGAAATCGACGCTGGTTTCGCTTCTGCTGCGGCTCTACGATCCCGAGGAAGGGCGCGTGACGGTCGATGGCGCGGATCTGCGCGACGTGACGCAGGAAAGCCTGCGCCGCCAGATCGGCATGGTCACGCAGGAAACCGCGATGTTCAACCGCACCGCCCGCGACAACATCCTCTATGGCCGTCCCGATGCGACCGAAGCGGAGATGATCGCCGCCGCCCGTGCTGCCGAGGCGCATGACTTCATCCTCCAGATGCAGGACGACAAGGGCCGCAAGGGCTATGACGCCTTCCTTGGGGAACGCGGGGTGAAGCTGTCGGGCGGGCAGCGGCAGCGCATCGCGCTCGCCCGAGCCTTCCTGAAGGACGCGCCGATTCTGGTGCTGGACGAGGCGACCTCCGCGCTCGACAGCGAGGTGGAGGCGAGCATCCAGTCCGCACTCGACCGGGTGATGGAAGGCAAGACGGTGCTGGCCATCGCCCATAGGCTTTCGACCATCGCCGCCATGGACCGCATCGTGGTCCTGGAAGATGGCCAGATCGTCGAGCAGGGCAACCATGCCGAACTGCTGGCGCAGAACGGGCTTTACGCGCGCTACTGGAACCGGCAGTCGGGCGGCTTTCTCGGCACCGAAGAGCAGGAAGCGGCGGAGTGAAACTGCGGATCGACCGGCTCGGCCATCTTGGCGATGGCATCGGACAGGGGCCGGATGGCCCGGTCTTCGCCACCGGCTTCCTGCCGGGAGAGGAGATCGAGGGCGCGCTTTCCGGCGACCGCCTGCTGGACGCCCGCATCCTGACCCCCTCGCCCGACCGCATCCGCCCGCCCTGCCCCCATGCCCGCACCTGCGGCGGTTGCCTGCTGCAACACGCCTCCGACCCGTTCGTGGCCGGCTGGAAACAGGAGATCGTGGCCGCCGCCCTCGCCGGGCAGGGGCTTTCGGCGCCGTTCCGCCCGCTGCTGACCTCGCCGCCCCGTTCCCGCCGACGGGCGGTGATGACCGGGCGCAGGACCAAGGGCGGCGCGCTTCTGGGCTTTCACGCCCGCGGCTCGGATCAGATGGTGGCGGTGCCGAACTGCCATCTCCTCCACCCCGATCTGGTCGACAGCTTCCCGGCGCTCGAAACCTTGGTGAAGGCCGGCGGCAGCCGCAGCGCCGAGGTGCAACTGACCGTGACGCGCAGCCTCGCCGGGCCGGATGTCGCGGTGAAGGGCGGCAAGGAGCTGGACGCCGGGCTGCGGCTCGACCTTGCGCGGCTGGCTGAAACCCATGGGATCGCCCGGCTGACCTGGGACGGCGAGATGGTCGCGCTGCGCGCGCAACCCATGCAGCGCTTCGGCCGCGCCCTTGTCGCCCCGCCCCCCGGCGCCTTCCTGCAAGCGACGGCCGAAGGCGAAAGCGCCCTCCTGCGTGCCGTGGCGCTTGCCATCGGTCCCGCGCGCCGCATCGCCGATCTCTTTGCCGGCTGCGGCACCTTCGCCCTGCCGCTGGCCGAACGGTCGGAGGTTCATGCCGTCGAAGGCGTGGCCAGCATGACCACCGCGCTCGAAAAGGCCGCGCGCCAGGCCGAGGGTCTGAAGCGTGTCACCGTGGAGACCCGCGATCTTTTCCGCCGCCCGCTGGAACCGGACGAGTTCAAGGGCATCGACGCCGTGGTCATCGACCCGCCGCGCGCCGGAGCCGAGGCGCAGACCGAACGGCTCGCAGTCGCCCGCGTGCCGGTGATCGCCTCCGTCTCCTGCAACCCGACGACCTTCGCCCGCGATGCGCGCCTCCTGACCGAGGCGGGCTATAGGCTCGATTGGGTGCAGGTGGTGGACCAGTTCCGCTGGTCCGCCCATGTGGAGCTTGCCGCCCGGTTTTCGCGCCCCTGACGGCTCTCTGACCGAAGCGTGATCGCGCGCCGGGTTTTGGCCTATGGCCTCATCGGGCGTTTTCGGCTATGGGTTGCAAAAAATAATGGGGCAGTCGCAGTCATGACCTTTCTGAGGGTCCTTCTTCTCATCACTCTCGCGCTTGGCCTTGCGGCCTGCGGCGGTACGAAATTCAAGACCTACAACGGCCCGACCGTGACGCAGGTTCAGGTCCACAAGGCCGACCGGAAGATGTATCTCTTCCACAATGAAAAGCTGCTGAAGACCTATGACATCGGGCTTGGCGGCAACCCCATCGGCCACAAGCAGTTCGAAGGCGATCTGAAGACGCCCGAGGGAACCTATTACATCAGCCACCGGAACCCGAAGTCGCGCTATCACCTGTCGCTCGGCATCAGCTATCCGAACGATACCGACCGCGCCTATGCCGCCTCGCAGGGGAAATCTGCCGGCGGGGATATCATGATCCACGGGGCGGCCCCCTATGCCACCACCAACAATGACTGGACCGCCGGCTGCATTGCCGTCTCCGACAAGGAGATCGAGCGGATCTATGCCATGGTGAACCCCGGCACGCCGATCATCATCCTGCCCTGAGCGGGGCAGGAGCAATGGCAGCAAAAAGGGGCCGCGAGGCCCCTTTCGTCTGGATGATGCCGGGGCGGATCAGCCGCCCGTCAGCAGCGTCCACCAGATCTTGCCGCCCGGCTCCTGGAACCAGGCGAATCCCATCTCGCGGGCCTTGGGATCCAGCAGAACCTGACGGGTATCGGGCTGCGCCATCCAGACCGACAGCGTTTCCAGCTCCGTCTCGTAGGTTTCCGAGATCAGTTCGCCCAGAAGCTTGCCCGTGTAGCCGACCCGCTGCACCCGCACCAGCGGCGAGGAGCCGTCGGAGCCGAAATGCCAGGGGCGGTTCTGCACCGACATGTCGCGCGAATGGGTCAGACAGGCCGCATTCAGCTCCGCATTGAAGTTCAGCGGTTGCGCGCCCTTGGCCTGACGCAGCGAGTTCACCGCATCGAGCAGGCGATAGGAGATCTTCTCGCCGTCATTCTTGCCGATCTTGTACACCGTCGGCAGCGGGCGCCCGTCGGCGCCAAGCTGCGGCTCCCGGCTGGTCATTCCGCAAGCCGCCAGCAGGGCAGCCGTGCCGCTCATCACTAGAACTGTTCGTCTGTTCATCGCTTCCACATCCAAAGGGCCTTTGCGGCCTCGATTGCCTGCTCGTCCTGATCCGCCGTCTTTAGCCAATCCTGCCGCAAGGATCAAACCCAACTCGGCGTGAGCGTCACAATCCGCGTGAACTTGCCAATTGACAGGTGTTTGATTTGCGGCCTGCGCGGGATGGGAGTAGAAGACGGCGAAATTGACCAACTCGGGGCGGTCCGGGCCGAAAAGACGGCTGCGCCCCGGACAGGAGAGTGTCATGAGCGAGCAGAATTCCAATCCCCTGAACCGTCGCCGCCTTTTCGTCGGCGGCGCGGCCACGCTGTTGAGCGCCGCCGCCCTGCCGGCCCTTGCCCAGACGAGCGGCACCATGAACGGCACCACCGAGGCCGATCCGCCGGCTTCGGACAACCGCAACAATGCCTCCAGCTTCCGGATGCTGGACTGGCAGGATTACTTCGAGAATACCCGCAAGGGGGCCATTCTGGTGGATATCACCTCGCGCGCCCTGCATTACTGGTCCGAGGATCAGTCGATCTACCGGCTGTATCCAACCTCCGTCCCGCTGTCTGATGAGCTGACCCGCAAGGGCAAGACCGAGGTGGTCCAGAAGGTCGTGAACCCGCAATGGCGCCCGACCCCTTCCATGCGCGAGCGCAACCCGGACTGGCCGGAGGTCGTGGCCGGTGGTGCGCCGGACAATCCGCTCGGCACCCGCGCGCTCTACTTGTCCTGGACCTATTACCGCATCCACGGCACCCATGACACGCGCAAGATCGGGCGGCGTTCCTCCAACGGCTGTGTGGGGCTTTACAACGAGCACATTCAGGAGTTGTTCGAACTGGCGCAAGTCGGGACGCAAGTGTTGCTTATTTGACAAAGCCTGCAAGGGGAATGGCCGGACCCCGCCTGCATTGTTGCGAAAGCCCGGAGGCTCTGGCTAGAGAGGGTCAAGAGGACTTGGGTGCAGGCCGAACCTCTGCAATTTCCCGGCTTGCGTAAAACTGGAGGCTACTATGAAAAAATTCGTGCTCGCAACCGCACTGACCCTCGCTGCTTCGACCGCTTTCGCTGGCGGCATGGCTGAGCCGGTGATGGAACCGGAAGTCGTCGCGGCGAAAACCTCGTCCTCGGCTGGCGGCATCATCGTCCCGCTGCTGCTTCTGCTCGTCGTTGCCGCCGCCGTCGCGGGCAGCAACGGTGGCGATTCCGTTAAATAATCGCCACTCACAGCGATTAGATCGGAAAGACGGCGCGCCTCTGGCCGCCGTCTTTTTCATTTCAGGATCATTTTGATCGGATCGCCACAGAATGGTCGCCACAGGTCGGAAAAGCTGGCGGAGCCGCGCAGAGCAGACTTGCCCCATGGCAAAGCCTGTGCTGCCTTGGGGGCCTCATGCCATCCTCAGGGACCAGACCATGAAAAAGATCACCCTTGCCGCCGCACTCTCTCTCGCCGCCACCTCCGCCTTCGCAGGCGGCATGGCCGAGCCGGTGATGGAACCTGAAGTCGTCGCCGCGAAAACCTCGTCCTCGGCTGGCGGCATCATCGTCCCGCTGCTGCTTCTCCTCGTCGTTGCCGCCGCCATCGCGGGCAGCAACGGTGGCGGGGAAATCTCCGCCCCCTGATCCGTTCCTGATCGCATAGGGACCATCCGGCCCCCGACAGAGAGCCACATTCTCAGCGTTCGGTTGTAGGAAACGCGCAACGCTCCCGTGGTTTCTGGCGAGGGCGTTTTTGTGGTTGTTGCCTGCATTTTCGGGACATGCTCCCCTCGGCTCGGTTTTGCCCGCTCAGTACGTCCACCATTGCCTGGGCCAGCAACACATGCGGGCCGGATCAGTCCCAGGAAAAAGCCACAGGAGCCCTCCATGAAGAAAATTGCCCTTGCAGCCGCCCTCTCCCTCGCCACCACCTCCGCCTTTGCGGGTGGCATGGCCGAGCCGGTGATGGAGCCGGAAGTCGTCGCTGCGAAAACCTCGTCCTCGGCTGGCGGCATCATCGTGCCGCTGCTGCTTCTTCTCGTCGTTGCCGCCGCCATCGCGGGCAGCAACGGTGGCTCGGAGCCGGCCAATTTCTGATACCGAAACGAAGGGGCGCGATGGATCGTCATCGCGCCCGCCGCGATCCCGTTTCCCAAACTGTTGTAGGAAAACCGCAACGCTTCCGCAAATTATCGCCCGATCCGGCGAATTGCGCCTTGCATCCTCGGGCAGGGCATGATGGTTGCAGCGTTACCTAAGACCAACCCTTGCACGATTCAGGTCAGACGTGATCCGTGCAATAAATAACCTCTGGAGAAGACCATGAAGAAACTCGTTCTCGCCGCCGTTCTGGCTGTCGCTTCCACCTCCGCTTTCGCTGGCGGCATGGCTGAGCCGGTGATGGAGCCGGAAGTCGTCGCTGCGAAAACCTCCTCCTCGGC
>JAPUEK010000038.1 GCA_027492585.1 Paracoccaceae bacterium
CTGCTTGCGGCTCTGCCCTCGGGCGGATCGACATTCCGCGCGCCCCCGTCGGGCGCCGGAGGGGCTTTGCACCCCTCCGGACCTCCCCGCAGGATATTTGAGAAGAGAAGAAGGGGGAGAGGGAGCTCCGGTCCGGATGTCAGGACGAGCGGCCCTCGTCCAGCCAGCACAGGATCGCCGCCCGGTCACCGTCGAGCGCCGGAGCGGGCGCGCGATGGTCGATCTCGGGCAGGCTGCTCATCTTCACCGGATTGCCGGGGGCGGTAAAGGCCGGGCCGCCGTTGCGCGCGGCCACCGGCAGCACCATGGCGCGGGCAAGAAGCTGCGGATCGCGCAGCACCTGGCCCATGTCCTGCACTTGCGCCGTCGGCAGGCCCGCCGCTTCCAGCACCGCGATCCAATGGGCGACAGGATGGCCGAGCGTCACCGCCTCGATCAGCCGCTTCAGAAGCGCGTGGTTGTCGCAGCGCGCCGCATTGGTCGCAAAGCGCGCATCCTCCGCCACCGGCAGGCCAAGCACCGCGCAGAGCCGCGCGAACATCGCATCATTGCCGGCGGCGATGACGAAGAAGCCGTCGGCGGCGCGGTAGGTGGAAAAGGGCGTGATGGTCGGATGCCGCGCCCCGCTGCGCCCCGGCGCCACGCCGGTTGCCGCGGTGATGGCCAGGGCATGTTCCTGGATGGCCAGCTGGGCGTCGAGCATGGCAATGTCGATCTTCGCCCCGCGCCCGGTCTTTTCGCGGTCGTAAAGGGCCGCCAGCACGCCTTGCGCCAGATACATCCCCGCCACGATGTCGCCGATGGAGGCGCCCACCCGCACCGGCGGACCGCCTTCCTCGCCGGTGATCGACATGACCCCGCCGCGCGCCTGCACCACCATGTCATAGGCCGGTTTGCCCGCCTCCGGCCCGCTGTGGCCAAAGCCCGAAACCGCGCCATAGATCAGCCGGGGATGCCGCTGATGCAGCGCCTCCCAGCCGTAGCCCAGCCGCTCCATCACGCCGGGGCGGTAGTTTTCGAGCATCACATCGGCGCGGGCCAGCAGGCGTTCGAAAATCCCGCGGTCCGCCGGGGATTTCAGATCGAGCGCGATCGAGGCCTTGCCGGCGTTCAGCGCCGCGAAATAGCCGCTCTCCCCCTGCACGAAGGGCGGGAAGGCGCGGGTGTCATCGCCGGTTCCGGGCCGTTCGACCTTGATCACCCGCGCGCCGAGATCGCCGAGCGTATGGCTGGCGAAGGGGCCGGCCAGCACATGGGTCAAATCCAGAACCGTCACACCGGAAAGGGGGGCCATCGGCTGCTCCTTCAATTGCCCCAAGGGGCGATGCCCCGGCATAACGGGGAGAGGTGACGGGCGGAAGACGGTTTCCGCCGCCTCAGCCGTCGCGGAACTGCTTGGCGAGCTTCAGCCCCTGTCCCTGATAATTCGACGCAATTCCCGCGCCATAGAGCGAATCGGGGCGTTCGGCCATCCGCTCGTAGACGAGCCGTCCGACCACCTGCCCATGTTCCAGCACGAAGGGCGCCTCATGGCAGCGCACCTCCAGCACGCCGCGGCTGCCCGCGCCGCCCGCCGCCGCATGGCCGAATCCGGGGTCGAAGAAGCCCGCGTAATGCACCCGGAACTCCCCCACCATGGCAAGGAACGGGGCCATTTCGGCGGCGTAATCGGGCGGGATCGTCACCGCCTCGCGGCTGACGAGGATGTAGAAGGCGCCCGGATCGAGGATGATGCGGCCATCGCGGGAACGGACCTCCTCCCAGAAATCGGAGGCGGGGTAATGGCCGATCCGGTCGAGGTCGATCACCCCGGCATGGGGCTTGGCGCGGTAGCCGACTAGGTCGCCGGAGGCGGGGCGCAGATCCACCGAGAAGCCGAGACCTTCGGAGATCACCGCCGCACCGCTGACCAGCGGTTCGCGCGCGTGAAGGGCGGTCAGATCGGCATCCGACAGCACCGCCTGCCCCTGACGGAAGCGGATCTGGTTCAGCCTTTGGCCGGCGCGCACCAGCACCGAAAAGCTTTTCGGGCAGACCTCGGCATAGAGCGGGCCGGTGTAACCTTCGGGAATCCGGTCGAATTCGCTGCCGCCATCGGTGATGGTGCGGGTCAGAAGATCGAGCCGCCCGGTGGAGCTTTTGGCATTGGCGACGGCGGTGATGCCCTTGGGCAGGGCCAGACGCTCCATCAGCGGAATGACATAGACGCAGCCCTTTTCCAGCACCGCGCCCGCGGTCAGATCGACCTGATGCATCCCGAATTCGGCCAGCCGGTCCTCCACCTTGCGGCCCTGTCCGGTCAGGAAGGAGGCACGCACCCGGTAGGCCACCGTGCCAAGCCGCAGATCGAGGCTCGCCGGCTGGACCTGCCCGTCGAGCATCGGACGATCGGCGGCAATGGCGCCCGAGCCGATCAGCAGGCGCAGGGCCTGTGCGGGAAGAACTCCGGGTCCTGACATCGCTTCATCCTTTCCCGAGGGGGCCACCGAATCTGCGGTCGCCCCGAAACGGAACCGCCCGCGCTGCCGGGTGGCAGGCGGGCGGTTTCGATTTGGTCGGGCCAGAGAGATTCGAACTCTCGACCTCCCGCCCCCCAGACGGACGCGCTAACCAGGCTGCGCTATGGCCCGACACGGGGCGATACATAGCGCGTTTCGCCGCGGTCGCAAGCAGGAAAGCGCGGGGAGCGGCGGCAAATCCCGCCAGGGCGGGGCGGCTCACGACAGGGCAGGGGCGGCAAGCCGCTCCCGCAGGGCGCGCAGGCGGTCGAGAAGGTCCCAGGCGGATTCGCCATACCCCGAAAGCGCGCCGGGCGGCAGGGCGCGCAACCGGGCGAGCAGGCTGCCATCCTCGACGAGAAGCGGGGGGAGTTGTCCGGCAGCGCCTGCGTCCGCCACGAGCGAGGGCGATTCCATGTCGCTGAAATCCGGCCGGGCAGCGGCGGGCGCCTCCGCCTTTTCCGCAGAAAGCATGGCAAGAACAGCAGCTTCCGGCTCTGCATCAAGGTGGATCGGGGCCTCCGGCGCATCGGGCAGCACCCAGACATTCGCCTCGGTCAGATCCGCCACGGCGAGGTCGGCGGCGGGCGGCTCCACCGGGGACTGCACAGCGCCTTGCGCCCCGCTTTCCGGCAGATCCGGCGCGGCAAGGGCGGCCTCCTCCCCGACAGGTTCTTCCGCCATCTCCTCGGACAGGGCGGCGGCCTCCTCAACGGCCCAGTCGCTGCCCATTTCCTCCGCAACCTTCTCGGGTGCCGCCTCGAATTCCTCGGCGAAAAGCGAGGCCTGAACGGGCTGTGGCACCGCAGGGCGGCGCAGGGCGGTTTCGAGGGCGAAGATCTGCGCCGTTTCCGCCTCCGCCTGGGGCAGGGGCTCCGCCTCCGGCGCGGTGAAATTCGCGGCAAGGGCGGCTTCGAGCGCCGCTTCGGCGTCCATCTCCTCCTCCGCCACGGCGGCGTCGGAGAGGCCGGAGACATGGCGCACCCCCTGCTCGCGCAGGATCTTCTGGACGCCGCGGATGGTCAGCCCTTCGTCATGCAGAAGCCGCTTGATCCCGGTCAGCAGCGCCACATCGGCGGGCCGGTAATAGCGCCGCCCGCCCGCCCGTTTCACCGGACGGATCTGCGGAAAGCGGCTTTCCCAGAAACGCAGCACATGGGCCGGCGTTTCCAGATGCTCGGCCACTTCGCTGATCGTGCGGAAGGCGTCCGGCGACTTGTCCATCCGGCGGTCCCCGCCTTATTTTTTCTTCCCGGCCGCCACGCGATCCTTCATCAGATGCGAGGGGCGGAAGGTCAGGACCCGGCGGGGGGAGATCGGAACCTCGTCGCCGGTCTTGGGGTTGCGGCCGACGCGGGCGGTCTTGTCACGCACCGAGAAGGTGCCGAAGGAGGAGATCTTCACCGTCTCCCCCGAGGCGAGCGCGTCCGACATATGGACCAGCACCGCCTCCACCAGTTGCGCCGATTCGTTGCGGCTCAGGCCCACCTCGCGGAACACCGCTTCGCTGAGATCCATCCGCGTCAGAGTCTTTTCGCTCATACCATCCCCCCGGATTGTTCAGGGCAGGATGGGCGCGATGGATTTCCGAGTCAATATCAATCACTTGGAACAAGGGATTGAAGCTGTTTACCAGCGCAGGACGACCGATCCCCAGGCAAGTCCGCCGCCGATCGCCTCGGTAACGATCAGATCGCCTTCCCTGATCTGCCCGCGCGCCTTGCCGACGGAGAGCGCGAGGGGAATCGAAGCGGCAGAGGTGTTGCCGTGATCCTGCACGGTCACGACCACGCGCTCCATCGGCACCTGCATCTTGCGGGCGGTGCCTTCGATGATGCGGATATTGGCCTGATGCGGCACGATCCAGTCCACATCCTCGGCGGAAAGCCCCGCGCGACCCAAGGCGGTATGCGCGGTTTCCGCAAGCTTTTCAACGGCATGGCGGAAGACTTCCTTGCCTTCCATCCGCAGGTGGCCTGTGGTCCCGGTCGAGGTGCCGCCATCGACGTAAAGAAGATCGCGGTAGCGCCCGTCGCTGTTCAGATCGGTCGCAAGGATGCCGCGGTCGGTGTTCTGCCCCGCACTTTCCACGCCTTCCAGCACCACCGCTCCGGCGCCGTCGCCGAACAGCACGCAGGTCGTACGGTCCTTCCAGTCCATCAGCCGCGAGAAGGTTTCGGCGCCGATCACCAGCACCCGGCGGATCTGGCCGGAAAGGATCAGCGCATTGGCATTGGTCAGGGCAAAGACGAAACCGGCGCAAACCGCCTGCACGTCGAAGGCGAACCCGGCTCTCATGCCGAGATTGGCCTGAATCATCGTGGCGACCGAAGGGAAGGTCAGATCGGGGGTGGAGGTGGCGACGATCACCGCGTCGATGTCCGCCGCCGTCAGCCCCGCATCCTCAAGCGCCGCCACAGCGGCACGGGTGCCGAGATCGGAGGTCATCTGGCCTTCGGCGGCGAAATGGCGACGCTCGATCCCGGAGCGGGTGCGAATCCATTCGTCGGTGGTTTCGACAAGGGCTTCCAGCTCGGCATTGGGGACAACCCGTTCGGGCAGATAATGCCCGACGCCCCTGACCACGGCGCGTATCGTCATTCGCTGGACCCTGCCTCCGCCCCACTTCCGGCGGCATCCTGCCCCGCGGCGCCCGTCGATGCAACCCGTGCCGCGAGCCGTTCCAGAAAGCCCGCCTGCGTGAGCTGATAGGCCAGCCCGATGGCCGCCGCGACCCCGGTGGCATCGGCGGAGCCATGGGATTTCACCACGGTTCCGTTCAGCCCTAGGAAAACCCCGCCATTGACCCGGCGCGGGTCCATGCGCGCCTGCAACCGGCGCAGGGAATTCAGCGCCAGCAGGGCCGCGAATTTCGACAGGATCCCGGCACCGAAGGCTTCCTTCAGGAAATCGGAGATCAGCTTTGCCGTGCCTTCGCCGGTCTTCAGCGCGATATTGCCGGTGAAGCCGTCGGTCACGATCACATCCACCCGGTCGGAGGGGATATCGCCCCCTTCGACGAAGCCGACGAATTCGTAATCTCCCGCCTCGGCATGGGCGGCGAGCTGGCGATGCGCCTCATGCAGTTCGGCGCGGCCCTTGTGTTCCTCGGTGCCGACATTGAGGAGCCCGATGCGCGGCCGGGCGATCTTCATGCCGTTGCGCGCATAGGAGGCGCCCATGGCCGCATATTGCAGCAGGTCCGCCGCCTCGGCCTTGATGTCGGCGCCCACGTCCAGCATCACGTTGAAGCCGGAGGGATTGCGCGAGGGCCAGTAGCAGGCGATGGCCGGGCGGTTCACCCCCGGCAGCTTCCGCAACCGGATCATCGAGACCGCCATCAGCGCCCCGGTATTGCCGCAGGAGACGGCGACCTTGGCCTCGCCCTCCTTGACCGAAGAGATCGCCGACCACATGGAGGTGCCTTCGCCGTGCCGCATGACCTGGCTCGGCTTGTCGGTCATGGCGACGGTGCGGGGGGCATGGCGCAGATCCACCCGGCCGCGCAGGGCAGGATGGCGGGCGAGGAGCTTCGTCAGCTCCGCCTCGTCGCCGTGCAGGATGAACCCGGCATCGGGATGGCGTTCGGCGGACAGGACAAGACCGGCGACAACAGCCGCCGGTCCGCGATCTCCGCCCATCGCGTCAATGGAAATGACGACAGGCTCGCGGCGCTCTGCACTCGGGTCAGCGGGCGTTTCGGCTCCGGTCGCCATGGGCAGGGCGCGAGCGGGAGCGGCTTACGCCGCGTCCTCGTCGATTTCGACCGCTTTGGTCGCCACGACTTCACGGGCATCGTAATGGCCGCAGGACGGGCAGACGTGGTGCGGGCGCTTCAGCTCGCCGCAATTGGTGCAATCCTGCGGGTTGCCGGCGACGAGCGCGTCATGCGAACGGCGCATGTTGCGGCGCGATTTGGTGGTGCGGTTCTGCGGGACAGCCATGTCTCGACCTCAGCTACTGGGGGACAGGCCCCTGATTTTCCTTTGATTCCGCTGGCTTGTTCAAAACCTGTCAGGTTTGTTGCGAAGCCTTGGATGAGGCGCGGAACATAGACGGATTCCGCCGGGGCGCAAGCCCCTTTTTCCCCGGCCCTCACGCCCCCCCTTCGGAGCGTTCTTTCAGCTTTGCGGCGAGCGAGGCGAAGGGGTTGAGATCGGCCTGACGCAGCGGTTCCACGCCGGGTTCGGCAAAGACCGCCTCGCCGAGTTCCGCCCCCGGCGCGCGCGGATAGGGCGGCAGCGCAAGGGCAAGCGCCTCGATCGCCACGGCGGCGATGTCGATGACCTCGGGCAGGGGTTCGGCCTCGTCGCTGACCATCTCCGCCTCTTCGGTCTCCGGCTCCCTGTAGTCGGACAGATACTGGCGCCGGACGGATTCGCGCAGCGATGCCGGCACCGGGGCGAGGGTGATGGAGCAGGGCTGCACCACATCGGCCACAAGCTCGGCGGTCAGGCGGTAGTCATGCCGGCCTTCGGGTGTGAGCTCGCCGATGAAGGTGAAGGCGGGCAGCCCGATCAGTTCGAGCGCCGCCGCCATCACCGCCCGCTCCGGCTCCGACGGGCGGAAGGCGAAGCGGGTGGGCTTGCGCGCCGCAAGGGCGGCGACGCGCAGGGGCAGGGAGGGCAGGCCGCCCGCCGAGGGGGGGATGGGATCGGAACCAGTCATTCGCATCTCCTGCGCGGCCGCTGCCCGTTCGGGACGGGTCGGCGGAAGTTTGTATTCTTGAACCGGAGCGAGACCTGTCGTAAGCCGGAGGCTGGGGTGGCGCGCGTCGGTCCTTTCCTTTCCGATAGAGCCGCAGGCCGGCTCTGGCAAGGGCAGGCGCGGTGATGCGGCCCGATGAGGCGCAGGGCGTGAGGGCAGGCATGACGGCAAAGGTCAATTCGCGGCAGGTCGCGGGGCAAGGCGCCGGGGCGGCGGGTTCCGGCGCTGTCAGGGCCTTCGGCCCGGCCCCCGCGCCGAAGCGGCGCCCCCGCACGCTTCTGCTCGCCGGGGTGCTGGTCTTCTGCATGGCCGCCTGTGCGCCGGTCTATCGCAATACCGGCTACGTCCCCTCCGATCAGGAACTGGCGCTGATCGTCGTCGGCAAGGATACCCGCGAAAGCGTCGCGGCGACGCTCGGGCGGCCCTCCGCCTCCGGTCTGCTGAACGATGTCGGCTGGTATTATGTGCAAAGCCGCTTCAAGCAGTTCGGCGCGCTCGAACCGAAGGAGATCGAGCGCGAAGTGGTGGCGATCACCTTCACCGAGGCCGGGATCGTCGAGAATGTCGAGCGGTTCGGGCTTGAGGATGGCAAGGTCGTCGCCATTTCGCGCCGGGTCACCAAGTCCAACATCAAGCAGGTTGGCCTGCTCGGCCAGCTCTTCAGCAACATCG
Source organism: Paracoccaceae bacterium (assembly GCA_027492585.1). Classification (GTDB taxonomy): domain Bacteria; phylum Pseudomonadota; class Alphaproteobacteria; order Rhodobacterales; family Rhodobacteraceae; genus JAPUEK01. The sequence goes on from JAPUEK010000038.1 coordinate 7,878, forward strand.
GCCGCCTGCGCGCCGACCAGATCCTGAAATAGCCGGGACGCGGCGCGGCGTCTGGCGAAGCCGGGGCGCAGTCAAGTCAGGGTGCAGTCAAGTCGGGGTGCAGTCGGGGCGCGGCACGTTCTACGCCGCGCGCCGGAGGGGTTTTGCACCCCTCCGGACCTCCCCGCAGGATATTTATGCACAGTGGATGGGGGGCCCAGGGTCAGCCTCAGCCTTCCGGTTCGAATTTCAGCGCGACGCCGTTGATGCAGTAGCGCAGGCCGGTCGGGCCGGGGCCATCGGGGAAGACATGGCCGAGATGGCCGTCGCAGCGGTTGCAATGCACCTCCGTCCGCCGCATCCCGTAGCTGCGGTCCTCGCTTTCGCCGACCTGATCGCCGGGCAGCGGCGCGGTGAAGGAGGGCCAGCCGCAGCCGCTCTCGAATTTCGCGGACTGCTCGAAAAGCGGCGCCCCGCAGCCGGCGCAGAAGAAGGTCCCGGCCTCTTTCGGAAAGCCCTCATGGGTGAAGGCGCGCTCGGTCGCGTGCTCGCGCAGGACCTTGTAGGCGAGGTCCGACAGGTCGTTGCGCCATTCGGTTTCGGATTTGATCACCTTGTCCATCATCTCTCCTTCATGGCTCCGTTTCGGGGTCGTCTTGATCCCGTCTTGGCCGCGTCGTGATTTCCGGCGAAAGAGGCCGCAGGCCGGCCCCGCCACCCTTGCGGCGGCGTGCGGTCAGAGGCAAACTTAGGGCGCTCAGGGCCAAACGCCAAGTCCACCGGAGGGGCCAGAGGTGCTGCCGATCACAAAAGGGCGTTATCGGGCGCGGCTGGCCGAGGGGGCGGGCGATCTCGACCGGGCGCAGGCGCTGCGGCATCTGTGCTTCCGCGAGGGGCGGGGCCTCGGGGCGGCGGGCGGGCGCGACAGCGACCGCTTCGATGCGTCTTGCCTGCATGTGCTGGTCGAGGAGGCCGAGGGCGGCGCGCTGCTGGCCTGCTACCGGCTGCTGCCGCTGGCCGACGGGCGCGGCATCGGGGACAGCTATTCGGCGCAATTCTATGATCTGACAGCCCTTTCCGCCTTTGCCGCCCCGATGATGGAGCTCGGCCGCTTCTGCATCCTGCCCACCTGCCGCGACCCGGATGTGCTGCGCCTCGCCTGGGGCGCGATGGCCGGGCTTGTCGATGCGGCGGGAGTGGAGATGCTTTTCGGCTGCACCTCCTTCGAGGGGGCGGAGGTCGCGCGCCATGCCGAGGCTTTCGCCTTCCTGAGGGCGGGTCACCTTGCCCCGGCGGCCTGGGCGCCGGGCGGACGGGCGGCGCAGGTCTATCCCTTTGCCGCGGCGCTTGCCGGGCGCCAGCCGGATGTGAAGCGCGCCTTGCTGGAACTGCCGCCGCTGCTGCGGACCTATCTGCTGATGGGCGGCCGGGTCAGCGATCATGCGGTGATCGACACGGAGCTCGACACGCTTCACGTCTTCACCGGGCTGGAGATCGCCGCCATTCCCCCGGCACGGGCGCGGGCCTTGCGGGCGCTGTCCGGATAGCCAAAAGCTTTGGAAAACTTTTGGCAAATTTCTTTGAAGAAATTTGCCCCGGTTGACGCCGCCCGCGCCGCCGCATACCTGCGGCACCATGGCACGCGCACCCCTTCTCCAGCTTTCCGACATCTCGCTGACCTTCGGCGGCAATCCGGTCTTCGACGGGCTGAGCCTCGTCATCCAGCAGGGGGAGAGGGTGGCGCTCGTCGGGCGCAACGGCTCGGGCAAATCGACCCTGATGAAGGTGATGGCGGGGCTCGTCGAGGCCGATCACGGGCTGCGGGTCGTGCCGCCCGGTGTCACGGTCGGCTATATGGAGCAGGACCCGGACCTGTCGGGCTATGCCACGCTCGGCGATTATGCGGCGAGCGGGCTGCCGGAGGGGGAATCCTACCGCGTCGAGGTCGCGGCGGAAGGGTTGAAGTTCGACCCCGCCACCCCGGTCGCCACCGCCTCCGGCGGGGAGCGGCGGCGGGCCGCGCTCGCCAAGCTGATGGCGGAGGCGCCGGAGCTGATGCTGCTCGACGAGCCGACCAACCATCTCGACATCCAGGCGATCGAATGGCTGGAGGCGCAGCTGGCCGAGACCCGCTCCGCCTTCGTGATGATCAGCCACGACCGCGCCTTCCTGCGCGCGCTTTCGCGCTCGACGCTCTGGATCGACCGGGGCGAGGTGCGGCGGCGCGATGCGGGTTTTGAGGGCTTCGAGGACTGGCGCGAGACCGTCTGGGCCGAGGAGGACGAGGCCCGCCACAAGCTCGACCGCAAGATCAGGCATGAGGCGAAATGGGCGGTGGAGGGCATCTCCGCCCGGCGCAAGCGCAACATGGGCCGGGTGCGGGCGCTCGCGGCGCTGAAGGCGGAGCGGTCCTCGCAGATCCGCCGGCAGGGGACGGCGGCGCTTGAGCTGGAGGGCGGCACGGTTTCCGGCAAGAAGGTGATCGAGGCGCAGGGGATCTCCAAGATCTACGGCGAGAAGGTCATCGCCCGCGGTTTCGATCTGCGGGTGCTGCGCGGCGACCGGGTGGCCTTCGTCGGCCCGAACGGCGTCGGCAAGACCACGCTTCTGAAGATGCTGGTGGGGGAGATCGCGCCCGATACCGGCAGCGTCAGCCTCGGCACCAATCTGGAGATCGCGGTCTTCGATCAGACCCGCGCGCAGCTCGACCCCGAGGCGAGCCTTTGGGAGAACCTGACAGGCGATCCTTCCATGAAGGTTTCCGGCGCTTCCGATCAGGTGCTGGTGCGCGGCGTGCCGAAGCATGTGGTGGCCTACCTCAAGGATTTCCTTTTCGACGAGCGGCAGGCGCGGGCGGCGGTGAAAAGCCTGTCGGGCGGCGAGAAGGCGCGGCTGCTGCTGGCCAAGCTGATGGCCCGGTCCTCGAACCTTCTCATCCTCGACGAGCCGACCAACGATCTCGACGTGGAGACGCTGGATCTCTTGCAGGACATTCTCGGCGACTATGACGGCACGGTGCTGCTGGTCAGCCACGACCGGGATTTCATCGACCGTGTGGCGACGGCGACGGTGGCGCTCGAAGGCTCGGGCAAGGCCACGGCCTATCCGGGCGGCTGGTCGGATTATGCCGCACAGCGCCCGGCGGCGGTGGCCGAGGTTGCGGCGAAGGCCGCGCCGGTGGCCGTTGCGGTCAAGGCGGAGGCGAAGAAGGCGGAGGGTCTGTCCTTCACCGAACGCAAGCGCCTCGACGCCCTGCCGGGGGTGATGGAGAAGCTGGAGGCGGAGATCGCCAGGCTGACCGAGTTCCTGTCCGCCCCCGATCTTTTCACCAGGGAGCCCGCGAAATTCGCCAAGGCGAGCGAGGCGATTGCCGAGCGGCAGGCGGCTCTGGCGGCGGCGGAAGAGGAATGGCTGCTTCTGGAGGAGAAGGCGGGCTGAGGGGGGATGCCTTCCCTGCTGGCTCCTGCCGGGGCAAGGTGGCCGGTTGAAAGGCGCCTCAAGCTGAACTGCGGCAGGCTTCAGGTCCAAGGGGAAGTCGTCAGCGGCCTTTCACTTGCCACCCGATCTGGCGGCGGCCATCGCCTCTGCCGCACGGTTCCGTCCTCCATCCCGGCCGGAAGCCCAAAGCCTCCGGCCTGCGCTCGTCCCGCCAATGGCAGGCGCTGGCCTTCCCGCTCGCGTGAGACCGACGCTCCCGTGGATCCGGTCCCAAACGGCCGGGAAAACGTGCTGCGTTTTCTGGGGCGCCCGAGGGGGGCATCCCCCCTCCCCAGCCCTCCCCCACGAAGGGGGGGAGGGAGGCACCCCTTTGGCAGAGGTCATCGCCTCTGCCGCACGGTTCCGTTCCCCATCCCGGCCGGGGGGCCTTTTCAGCTCTGCGACGGCGGGCCGAGGCTCGGGCGGATCAGAAAACGCACCGCGTTTTCCCGCCCGTGTGGGAACCCGGCCCCGGACCGCTTGCCGCACTCGACCGGAAAGGCCGGGGCCTGCCCCGGCGGGTGCGAAGCGCCCCGATCACGGGGCGGGGGCTGGCCGGAGACTTTGGGCCTCCGGCTGGATCATGGCCACGGCAGGGCGTGGCAGCGGCCATCGCCTCTGCCAGTCCGGCGGGCTGAAGGCGTTTCTCGCTGGCTAGCGATCGCGGTGCAACCGCGCCCTAAGGGCAACTGTCCGCAGGCACCGCCGGCAGGGCGAAAACCTCGTCATCGCTCTGCCCGCCGCCAAGCTCCACGAAGCCCGTCTCGCCCTCGAAGCCGAGCCCGTCCCGCCCGACCTCCATCCGCGCGCCTTTCGCGGTGGGCGAAAGCTGGAACCAGCCCGCATCGCCCTCAAGCCCGCAGGAGAGCGTCCCCCCGGTATTCTCGCAATAGGCATCGGCCTGCCGCAGTTCGGCATCGCCGCGCAGCCGCACCGTCACACGCAGCACCAGCACATCGGCCTCGAAACTGCCCGGCTCGGGGCCGAGGGCGATCTCCTTCACAAGCTGATCGGGATGGCTGGCGAGATGGGCGCTGTCGTAAGCCCGCAGATAGCAGGAGGCATCGGTGGGAAAGAGCGCATCCCTCGGGCTTTCGGCAAAGGCGGGGGCGGCGAGCACCGGCAGAACGGCAAGAAAAAGGGGCAGGGCAGAGCGGCGCATGGGAACCTCCATCTGCCGCGATCATGGGCTGCGGCGGGCGATGCGTCCAGTGACATGCGTTGTCAGGATCGGCCCCCACGGGACGATCCGCAGGACCCGGCCTCTCAAGCCCGGTCCAACGGTCTCGCCATCGAGACTTTGCCTCCCAAGCTCACATCAACTCCCGCACCACCCGCGCGATCATCGCCACATCGGCCTCGGTGCAGTCGAACTGGCCGACCTGCACGCGGATCACATAGCGGCCCTGATGGCGGGTCTGGGTCAGATAGATGCGGCCATCGTCGTTGATCCGCGCCAGCAGCGCCTCGGTCGCGGCGTCATCGCCAAGCGCGAAGGTGAACAGCGACAGGCGCGGCTCGGTGGTGATGGTCACGCCCGGCAGGGCGCGCAGCGCCTCGCAGGCGGCCCCGGCCCAGCGGACATGGGCGCGGATGCGGGCGCGCAGGCCTTCGAGCCCGTAGGCGCGCAGGTGGAACCACAGCTTCAGCGCCCGGAAGCGGCGGCCGAGCGGCACCGTCCATTCGTTGAAATTGACGATCTCCTCCCGCCCCGCGGTTTCGAGATAGCTCGGGCGCAGGCCGAGGGTGCGGACCTGCGGCCCCGGATCGCGCAGGAGCTGCACCGCGCAGTCGAATTGCGCGCCGAGCCATTTGTGCGGGTTGAAGACGAGCGAATCCGCCGCCTCGATCCCCGCCCAGAGCGCGCGGAACTCCGGGCAGATCATCGCCGAGCCCGCCCAGGCGGCATCGACATGGACGGGCAGCCCCTCGGCATGGGCGACGGCGATGCAGGCGCCGATCCGGTCGAAGGCGCCGACCGAGGTGCCGCCCGCGCAGAGCACAACCCCCGCCGGCAGAAAGCCCGCCGCGCGGTCGGCGGCGATGGCGGCAGCAAGGGCCTCGGGCCGCATCGACAGGCTGTCGTCGGTCGGAACCTTGACCAGGTTGTCCTGCCCGATCCCCGCGACCCGCGCCGCCTTGTCCACCGAGGAATGGGTCTCGGCACTGGCGTAGATCCTGAGCCGCGGCTGGCCCGAAAGCCCGGCGATGTTGCCGGCAAAGCCGAGCGCGGCCTCCCGCATGGTCAGCACCGCCGACAGGGTGGCGGTGGTGGCGCTGTCATGGATCGTGCCGGTGAAGCCCTCGGGCAGGCCCAGCGCCTGACGCAGCCACTGGATCATCACCTGCTCCATCTCCGTCGCGGCCGGAGAGGTCTGCCAGATCATCCCCTGCGCGGCGATGGCATTGGCAAGCTGTTCGGCCAGCATGGAGGCGGGGGAGGCATTGGCCGGGAAATAGGCGAAGAAGCGCGGATGCTGCCAATGGGTCATGGCACCGGGGACGATGCGCTCGAAATCCTCCCAGATCGCCTCCATCGGCTCCGGCGCCTCGGGCGGGGAGGGGGGGAGTTGCCCGGCCACCGCCCCCGGCACCAGAGGCGCACGCACCGGGCGGTCGCGCAATCCGGCGTGATAGGTGGTCGCCCAATCCGCCGCACGCTTGGACCAATGGTTCAGATCCTCGTGGTCCATATGCTCCCCTCCCTTCGCATCGCCGTCAATGATGAACCCGTTAAGTACCACCCGCAAGCCCGCTCAGCCGAGTGCGGCCTGCACCTTCTTCGGCAGGGCGGCGCGGATCAGCCGGTAGGAGAGATCGAGCCGCTCCGCCAGTTCCGCCTCCGGCACGAGACCCCAGGGAATCCGCACCCAGCTGCGGTGGAAATAGGGCGCCCGCAGCGCATGGCCGACCTCGATCAGCAGCGCCGCCGTTTCCGCATCGGCGCATTTGACCGCGACACCGTGATCCTCCATGGCGCCGATACAGGCGAACATCTTGCCGCCCACCTTCCAGGCATCATGGCCGCCGCCCCAGGGGTCGGAAACCTCCGCTCCGGGCAGAAGCGCGCAATGGGCATTGACGAAGGCTCGGGTCATGCCCGGCAGGATGCCATGGGGGCGGGGAGGGGGCAAGGTTCCTGCCGCCCTCCCGCGGGCTGAGGGGCAGGAGCCTCCGGCGGGGATATTTGAGCCAGTATGAAAGGGCTTTCTTCTCTTCCCAAATATCCCCCGCGGAGCGTTCCGCAGAAGCCGGGGGCGCAGGCCTTGCCAGAAGGGGGCGGCGCGTGATAGCTGGAGCGCATGACAAGAACGCGCAACATCGGCATTTGCTGCATTCCCTGCTGACCTCGGTCGCGCGGGCGCTCTCGTCATTCCCATCAAAGTGGAAAGATGCCAGACCCGCGCCGTGAGCGGAGCGTGAGGGGAGGCGGATTTCGGGATGGGACCATGGTGACGATCAGGCTGCACAATTCGAAAACCCGCGTGAAGGAGGTCTTCGCGCCGCTCGACACCGCGAATGTGCGGCTCTATGTCTGCGGGCCGACGGTCTATGACCGCGCGCATCTCGGCAATGGCCGCCCCGTCGTGGTCTTCGACACGCTCTACCGGCTTTTGCGCCATGTCTACGGGGTCGGGCATGTCACCTATGCCCGCAACTTCACCGATGTCGATGACAAGATCAACGCCACCGCCCAGGCGCGCAAGGCGGCGGGCAGCCCCTTGTCGCTGGAGGATCTGATCCGCGAGCGCACCGAGGAGACCATCGGCTGGTATCATGCCGACATGGATGCGCTCGGCGCGCTGCGCCCCGATCACGAGCCGCGGGCGACCGAATATATCGGGCCGATGATCGCCATGATCGAGACGCTGATCGCCGGCGGCCATGCCTATGCGGCCGAGGGTCATGTGCTGTTCCGGGTCCGGTCCTACAAGGAGTATGGCCAGCTTTCGGGGCGCTCGGTCGATGACATGATCGCGGGGGCGCGGGTCGAGGTTTCGCCCTTCAAGGAGGACCCGATGGATTTCGTCCTCTGGAAGCCTTCCGATGCCGATCTGCCGGGCTGGGACAGTCCCTGGGGCCGGGGGCGGCCGGGCTGGCATATCGAGTGCTCGGCGATGAGTTATGAACTTCTCGGTGCCGCTTTCGACATCCACGGCGGCGGGCTCGACCTGCAATTCCCGCATCATGAGAACGAGATCGCCCAGAGCTGCTGCGCCCATCCCGGCGCGGGCTTCGCGCGGGTCTGGATGCACAACGAGATGCTCCAGGTCGAGGGCAGGAAGATGTCGAAGAGTCTCGGCAACTTTTTCACCGTGCGCGATCTGCTGGATCAGGGCGTGCCGGGGGAGGTGATCCGTATGGTCTATCTCGGCACCCATTACGGCAAGCCGATGGACTGGACGGCGGAGAAGGCGGCGCAGGCGGAGGCGACCTTGCGGAAATGGCGGGCGCTGACGGCGGGGGTCGAGGCCGGCGCGCCCCTGCCGGAGGTGATCGCGGCTCTGGCCGATGACCTCAATACCGCCGGGGCGATCGCGCTTCTCCATCAGGCGGCGGGGCAGGGCGATGCAGCGGGGCTCAAGGGCTCGGCACAGCTTCTTGGCCTGTTGCAGGAGGGGATGGGCGACTGGGCCGAGGCTGCCGAGGCGGTGGATCTGTCGCCTTGGGCGGCGCGGCTTGCCGATCTGCGGGCCGAAGCCATGGCGGCCAAGGATTTCTCGGCCGTCGATGCGCTGAAGGCGCGGCTTCAGGCGGTGGGGGTGGAAGTGCGGATGTCGAAGGCGGGGGTGGAGCTTCTGCCCGGCCCCGGTTTCGATCCCGCGAAGCTGGCGGAACGGGAGTAACCCGGAGTTTTCGAAAACTCCGGGCAGGTTTCTTCGAAGAAAATGGCGAGTTCCTTCAACGGAATTTGCGGGAGGCAAGCGATGAGCGAGCGGCTTTACCTTTTCGACACCACCCTGCGCGACGGCCAGCAGACGCAGGGCGTGCAGTTTTCCACCGCGGAGAAGCGCCAGATCGCCCTGGCGCTCGACGGGCTCGGGGTGGATTATGTCGAGGGCGGCTGGCCGGGCGCCAATCCGACCGACAGCGAGTTCTTCGCCGCGGCCCCGCAGCTCCGCGCCACCATGACCGCCTTCGGGATGACGAAGCGGGTCGGGCGATCCGCCGAGAATGACGATGTGCTGGCCGCCGTGCTCGATGCCGGGACGCCCGCGGTCTGTCTCGTCGGCAAAGCCCATGAGTTCCATGTCCGCGCAGCACTCGGCGTCAGCCTTGAAGAGAACCGCGAGGCGATCCGCGCGAGCATCGCCCATCTGGTCGCCAGGGGCCGCGAGGCCATGCTGGATGCGGAGCATTTCTTCGACGGCTATCGGGCCGATCCCGGCTATGCGCTGTCCTGCCTGCGCGCGGCCCTTGACGCCGGGGCGCGGTGGATCGTGCTCTGCGACACCAATGGCGGCACGCTGCCCTCCGAGGTGGGCCGGGTGGTGGGCGAGGTGATCGCCGCGGGCATCCCCGGCGACCGGCTCGGCATCCATTGCCATGACGATACCGGCAATGCGGTGGCCAATTCGCTCGCCGCCGTCGAGGCCGGCTGCCGTCAGGTGCAAGGCACTCTCAACGGTCTGGGGGAACGCTGCGGCAATGCGAACCTGACCACGCTGATCCCGACGCTGCTGTTGAAGGAGCCCTTTGCCAGCCGCTTCACCACCGGCATCACGCCGCAGGCGCTTTCGGGGCTGGTGCGGCTGTCGCGGATGCTCGACGACATCCTGAACCGGGTGCCGCTGCGCTCCGCGCCTTACGTCGGGGCCTCGGCCTTTGCCCACAAGGCGGGGCTTCACGCCTCGGCGATCCTCAAGGACCCGACCACCTACGAGCATGTCCCGCCCGAGACCGTGGGCAACGAGCGGGTCATCCCCATGTCCAATCAGGCCGGCCAGTCGAACCTGCGCGCGCGGCTCGGATCGGCGGGCATCGCGGTTCCGGCGGGCGATCCGCGCCTCGGCCGGATTCTGGAGATCGTGAAGGAGCGCGAGGACCAGGGCTATGCCTATGACGGGGCGCAGGCGAGCTTCGAGCTGGTGGCGCGCAAGGAGCTGGGCCTCCTGCCGCAGTTCTTCGAGGTCAAGCGCTACCGGGTCACGGTGGAGCGGCGCAAGAACAAGTATGACCGCATGGTCAGCCTGTCCGAAGCCGTGGTTGTGGTGAAGATCGGCGAGCACAAGATGCTTTCGGTCAGCGAAAGCATGGATGAGACGGGGACGGACCGCGGCCCGGTCAATGCGCTCTCGAAGGCGCTCGCCAAGGATCTCGGCCCCTATCAGGCCTGCATCGACGACATGAAGCTTGTCGATTTCAAGGTGCGGATCACCAATGGCGGCACCGAGGCCGTGACGCGGGTGATCATCGACAGCGAGGACAGCCAGGGCCGCCGCTGGTCCACCGTTGGCGTCTCGGCCAATATCGTCGATGCCTCCTTCGAGGCGCTGCTCGATGCGATCACCTGGAAGCTGATCCGCGATGTCGGTGTGCCGCATGGATGAGGCCTTTTTCGCGCTTCACCGCGATCTGCCGCGTGAAGGGCCGGGGCAGGCGGAGGATGTGGACTGGGCGCTCTACACCGCCTCCCTGCCGGAAGAAGTGCGGATCGCCGATCTCGCCTGCGGGCCGGGGGCCGATACGCGCACACTGGCCAAGGCACGACCGCAGGCGCGGATCGAGGCGCTCGACAGGATGCCGCATTTCGTGGAGGCCGCGCGCAAGCGGCTTGCGCCCTACGGGGCGCGCGTCTCGGTCGAGGTCGGCGACATGGCAGAGGTTTCAGGCCCCTATGACCTGATCTGGTGTGCGGGCGCGCTCTATTTCCTCGGCGTGACGGAGGGGCTGCGGCTCTGGCGCAAGGCCTTGGCGCCGGGCGGGCATGTGGCCTTTTCGGAGCCTTGCCTGCCGCCCGATCCCTCGCCCGAGGTGCGGGCCTTCTGGGAGGAGTATCCGGCTGTCAGCGGCATCGGGGGCATCCGTGCGCGGGTCGCGGCGGCAGGTTATCGCATCATCGGGGAGCGCATGGTGATCGGCGCCGCCTGGCGCGATTATTATGAACCGATGGCCCGGCGGATCGCGCTGCTGCGCCCCGGTGCCGATGCGGCGCTTTCGGCGGTTCTCGATGCGGGCGCGGCGGAGATCGCCCATTGGCGCGCCGCCCCGAACGACATTGCCTATGCGCTGCTGGTGGTGGCCCCGGATGAGCCTTGACGCCTGCGCCAGCCTCGTCGAACGCGGCGACCCGGACCGTTTCGCCGCGGTGATGGCCGCCCCTCCGGCCTTCCGCGCCCGGCTTTTCCCGCTCTACGCCTTCAACCTCGAAGTGGCCCGCGCACCCTGGGTCACGAAAGAGCCGATGATCGCCGAGATGCGCCTGCAATGGTGGCGCGACGTGGTGGCGGAACCTGCCCCGCGCGCGCATGAGGTGGCCGGGCCGCTCCACATCCTGATCCGCGAGGCGGGGCTGCCGGTTTCGGTGTTCGACCGGCTGATCGAGGCGCGGCGGTGGGATGTCTACCGCGACGGATTCGAGGACGGGGCGGCTTTCGACGCCTATCTCGAAGACACCGGCGCGGGGCTGATGTGGCTCGCGGCCCTTGCCTGCGGGGCGGGGCCGGGGGCGGAAGCGGCGGTGCGCGCTTACGGCTGGGCGGCGGCTCTGGCCGCCTATCTGCGCGCCGTGCCGGATCTGGAGGCGCGCGGGCGTCTGCCCCTGCCGGATGGCCGACCCGAGGCGGTGCGGGCGCTCGCTGAGCGGGGCCTCGGCCGGCTTGCCGAGGCGCGCGCGGCGCGGGCCTCGGTCGGCACCGCATCCCCGGCGCT
>JAPUEK010000039.1 GCA_027492585.1 Paracoccaceae bacterium
TCCGGATCGGAAGCGGCGATCCTGCGGCATGAGATGGTGGCCTGAGCGGAAGGGGAGGGGGCTGTCCGCCCCCTCTGGCCTGCGGCCATTCACCCCCGAGGATATTTGAACCAGGTGAAAGGGGCGGGGCCGCGCGCTGTTGACACCGGGGAGGAGGCCTGTATAAGCCCGCCAGTCCCGGAAGCAATTCCGGGGCTTTTCATTGGTGTTGGTGGCCCCCGCGAGGGGAAGCCTGTCGCCCTTCGGGGAAGAGGACAACGCCCTTCATATCGAACGAAGGAGATCAGCCGTGACCAAACGCACGTCTGCCAAGTACAAAATCGACCGCCGCATGGGCGAGAACATCTGGGGCCGTCCGAAATCCCCGGTGAACAAGCGCGAATACGGCCCCGGCCAGCACGGCCAGCGCCGCAAGAACAAGCTTTCCGACTTCGGCACGCAGCTGCGCGCCAAGCAGAAGCTGAAGGGCTATTACGGCGACCTGACCGAAAAGCAGTTCCGCAAGATCTACGGCGAAGCCGAGCGGGTCAAGGGTGACACCGGCGAGATGCTGATCGGTCTGCTGGAGCGCCGTCTCGATGCGGTCGTCTACCGCGCCAAACTCGTGCCGACGATCTTCGCCGCGCGCCAGTTCGTCAACCACGGCCACGTTCTGGTGAACGGCAAGCCGGTGAACATCGCCTCCTATCGCGTCGCCGAAGGCGATGTCGTGGAAGTGCGCCAGAAGTCCAAGCAACTGGCGATCATCCTCGAAGCCATCCAGCTGACCGAGCGTGAAGTCCCGGATTATCTGGAAGTGGACAATTCCAAGCTGACCGTGAAATTCGTCCGCACCCCGACGCTGGGCGATGTTCCCTATCCGGTGCAGATGGAACCGAACCTCGTCGTCGAATACTACGCCAAGAACTGATCCGCCGCTTCCGGCAGGGCCTCAGTCGAGCCTTTGGCCCGCCCTCACCGGCGGGCCTTTTCCTTTCCACGCAGGAGCGATCATGTCCGACAAACCCACCATCGAGACCCGGTTCGAGAAGGGCCTTTTCGCCGCCCGCTGGCTGATGGCGCCGATGTATCTGGGGCTGGTGGTCAGCCTCGGGATGCTGGTCATCATCTTCGTGCGCGAACTGGCCTATTACGCGCCGCAGGTGCTGTCCATGGCGGCGGATCAGGGCATCCTCGCGGTGCTGACGCTGATCGACCTGTCGCTGGCGGCGAACCTTCTGCTGATCGTGCTGTTCTCTGGCTATGAGAATTTCGTCTCCAAGCTCGACATCGACGATGGCGCGGACCGGCCCTCCTGGATGGGCAAGGTCGATTTCTCCGGGCTGAAGATGAAGCTCATCGCCTCCATCGTGGCGATTTCGGGGATCCATCTGCTGAAGGTCTTCATGGCGCTCGGCAAGGGCGATGCCGATCACGCGCCGACGGCGGAGACGCTGCAATGGATGGTGATCATCCATCTGACCTTCGTGACCTCGGGTGTGCTGCTGGCGCTGATGGACTGGATGGCCGCCAAGACGGACAAGCACTGACATGGACCACAAGATTCACGCCCGCATCGACGGCCCTCTGGTGATGATCGGCTTCGGCTCCATCGGCCGCGGGGTCCTGCCGCTGATCGAACGCCACATCGGCTTTGACCGCGACCAGTTCACGGTCATCGAGCCTTCTGCGGAGTTTGCCCCGCTTCTCGCGGAGCATGGTCTGCGCCATCTGCAAGTGGCGCTGACCCCCGACAATTACGCCGGGGTGCTGCGCGGGTTGTTTCCGGCGGGCAAGGGCTTTGTCGTCAACCTGTCGGTGGATGTGGATTCCATCGAGCTGATGCTGCTTTGCCAGGAGCTTGGCGTGCAGTATATCGACACGGTGGTCGAGCCTTGGCCGGGCTTCTACTTCGGCTCGCCCCTGCCCAATGCGGATCGCACCAACTACCCGCTGCGCGAGAAGGTGCGCGAGATCGGCAAGCGCTTTGCCGGCGGGCCGACGGCGGTATCCTGCTGCGGGGCCAATCCGGGGATGGTGTCCTGGCTTCTGAAGGAGGCGCTGCTGCGGCTTGCGGCGGATACCGGCGTTGAGGCCGATCCGAAAAGCCGGCAGGACTGGGCGCTTCTGGCCATGACGCTCGGTGTCAACGGCATCCATATCGCCGAACGCGACACCCAGGTTTCGGCGCGCCCGAAGCCCGCAGGCACTTTCGTCAACTCCTGGTCGGTGGACGGGCTGCTGTCCGAAGGCTATCAGCCGGCGGAGCTGGGCTGGGGAACGCATGAGAAGAAGCTGCCCCGCGACGGCCACCGCTTCGGCTTCGGTCCCGGTTATGCGATCTGGATCGACCGGCCGGGTGCCGATACCCGCGTGCGGTCGTGGTGTCCCGGCGTCGGTCCGCAATTCGGCCTTGTCGTGACCCACAACGAGGCGCTGTCGATCCCCGATTACTACACCGTCTGGGATGGCCCGAAGGCGATCTACCGCCCCACCTGCCACTATGCCTACCACCCTTGCCCCGATGCCATCCTGTCCCTGCATGAGACCAATGGCGCCGGGGTACTGCCAGAGAAGAAGCACATCCTGACGGCGGAGGAGATCACCTCCGGCGGCGATGATCTGGGTGTCTTGCTTTATGGTCATGCCAAGGGGGCGCTCTGGTATGGCTCCCGCCTTTCCATCGAAGCGGCCCGCGCCCTTGCCCCCTATCAGAACGCGACGGGGATGCAGGTGACTTCGGCGGTGCTGGCGGCGATGGTCTGGGTGGCGGAGAATCCCCGTCAGGGCTTCGTCGAGGCCGACGAGATGGACCATGCCCGCTGCCTTGAGGTGCAGCGTCCCTATCTCGGTTCGGTCGAGGCGCATTACACCGACTGGACGCCTTTGCAGAACCGGATCAACCGCTTTGCCGAAGACCGGGACGAAGACGACCCCTGGCAGTTCACCAACTTTCTGGTGGTGTGACGCCCGAATGACGATGGGGGCAAATGCTGCTGGCATTGCCCCCGTCCCGCCGCTAGAACGCGGTCCAGGGATTTGGGGACCATGATGAACGATCAGATCAAACCGCAACCCGGTATTCTGGATATCGCGCTCTACGAGGGCGGCAAGGCCACGGTTCAGGGTGTGGCCAATGTGACGAAGCTTTCGTCCAACGAGAACCCGTTCGGGCCTTCGGACAAGGCGAAAGAGGCGTTTGCCCGCTCCGTCCACCATATCCACCGCTATCCCGTCACCGATCACGCCGCCCTGCGCGCCGCCATTGCCGAGGTCCATGGCCTCGATGCCGGGCGGGTGATCTGCGGTGTCGGCTCGGATGAGATCATCACCTTCCTGTGCCAGGCCTATGCCGGGCCGAAGGATGAGGTGGTCTTCACCGAACACGGTTTCCTCATGTACCGCATCTCGGCCATGGCGGTCGGCGCGACCCCGGTGGAGGTTGCCGAGCGCGACCGCACCACCGATGTCGATGCGATCCTGAAGGCCTGCAACCGGCGCACCAAGCTCGTCTTCATCGCCAATCCCAACAACCCGACCGGCACGATGATCTCCGCCGCCGAGGTGGAGCGGCTGGCGGCAGGGTTGCCGCCGCAGGCCATTCTGGTGCTGGACGGGGCCTATGCCGAATATGTCGAAGGCTTCGACGGCGGGCTCGCGCTGATCGAGCAGCGGTCCAACGTGGTGATGACCCGGACCTTCTCCAAGATCTACGGGCTCGGGGGGTTGCGGATCGGCTGGGGCTATGGCCCGAAGGCGATCATCGACGTGCTGAACCGCATCCGCGGGCCGTTCAACCTGTCGAACACGCAGCTTGATGCCGCCGAGGCGGCGGTGCGCGATCAGGAATACGTCAACCGCTGCCGCGCCGACAATGCCCGGATGCGGAGCTGGCTTGCCCATGCGCTGGGGGAGCTGGGCGTTCCCTCCGACACCTCCATGGCCAATTTCATCCTCGCGCGCTTTGCCAGCGAGGAAGAGGCCGGCGCCTGCGACACATTCCTGCAATCGCAGGGGCTGATCGTGCGGCGGGTGGCGAGCTACAAGCTGCCGCATTGCCTCCGGATCACCATCGGGGATGAGGCCTCTTGCCGGCGGGTGGCTCATGCCATCGGCCAGTTCAAGGGTGCCAAATGACCGGAGAGGCGAAAAAGCCGGTTTACCAGCGGGTTGCGCTGATCGGGCTGGGGCTGATCGCCTCTTCCATGGCGCTTGCCATGCGGGAAAAGGGATTGGCCGCCGAGATCGCCGGCCATGCCAAATCGGCCGAAACGCGGGCGGTGGCGCTGGAAATCGGTCTTTGCGACCGGGTATGCGAAACCGCTGCCGAGGCGGTGCGGGGGGCGGATCTGGTGGTGCTGGCGGTTCCCGTCGGCGCCATGGCCGCGATCGCCGAGGAAATCGGGCCGCATCTGGCGCCGGGGGCCACGGTCACCGATGTCGGCTCGGTCAAGCAGGCGGTGATCGCCGCCGTTGCCCCCCATATTCCGGCGGGCGTGGATTTCATCCCCGGCCACCCGATGGCCGGCACCGAATATTCCGGCCCGCGCTCGGGCTTTGCCACGCTTTTCGTCAACCGCTGGTGGCTCCTGACCCCGCTGGCCGAGACCGCCGCCGCCCCCGTCGCCCGGCTGACGGCGCTGCTCGAAGGGATCGGGGCCAAGGTCGATACGATGGACGCCGCCCACCATGATCAGGTGCTGGCCGTCGTGTCGCACACCCCCCACCTCATCGCCTATACGATGGTGGGGGTGGCCGACCATCTGGCGCAGATCTCCAATTCCGAGGTCATCCAGTATTCGGCCACGGGGTTCCGGGATTTCACCCGGATCGCGGCCTCGGACCCGACCATGTGGCGCGATGTGTTCCTGACCAACAAGGAAGCGGTGCTGGATATCCTTGGCCGCTTTGCCGAGGAGCTGTTCGTGCTGCAACGCGCCATCCGCATGGGCGACGGTGATCAGTTGTTCGACTATTTCACCCGTACCCGCGCCATCCGCCGCGGCATCATCGAGGCGGGTCAGGATACTGCCGCGCCCGATTTCGGGCGGGCGGCTCCGGCCTCCGGGGGCTGAGGATGCGGCGGCTGGTCCTTGGCGCGGCGCTGCTGCTGGCCAGCACCGCGCTTGCCGAACCGCCGAGCCGTTCCCTCCTGCCGATGCCCCGCCCTGCCGCTCTGACCGCAGGGCAGGCCGCCCCGGCGGAAGCCGCTGAAACTCCCGCCCGGACGGACGACACCCCCCATCCGATGCCGCGCCCGACGAACCTGTCGCTCGCCGTCCCGCTTCCCGTGCCGGAGCCCCCTGCGGACCCTGCCGCCGCCCTGCCGCGGCCGATGCCCCGCCCGGACGGGCTGGCGCTCGCCCCGGAAGTCGTGGCCGCGCCGATGCCCGAGGAGCCTGCCAAGGGCCGGAAAAAGAAGGCCAAGGCCAGCCTGAAAGGCTCGATCTGCGCGGACCCCGCCATCAAGGGTGAGGTGCTCGCCAGCATCCCCGCCAAGATCAAAGGCTGCGGGATCGAGGAGCCGGTTCGCGTCACCTCCATTGACGGCATCCGTCTGAACCAGCCGGCCACGATCAACTGCCAGACCGCCAGTGCCTTGAAAACATGGATCGAACGGGCGATGAAGCCCGCCTTCGGCAAGCGCGAGGTGGTGGAATTGCGGATCGCCGCCAGCTATGCCTGCCGCCCCCGCAACAACGTCAAGGGCAACAAGGTCTCCGAGCACGGGCGCGGCAATGCGGTCGATGTGGCGGGCTTCGTCTTTTCCGACGGCAAGGAATGGTCGGTGGCCGGCAATTACAACAAGGAGATCCGCAAGGCCCACAAGGCCGCCTGCGGGATCTTCGGCACCACCCTCGGCCCCGGATCGGACGGGTTCCACGAGGACCACCTGCATTTCGACACCGCAGGCTATCGCAGCGGCCCCTATTGCCGCTGATCAGCCGGCAGGCGCAGCCAGATCGCGGCGCAGCACCGGGGCCGCGCCCAGCGGCAGCGGGCCAAGCCGCATCTGGCCCTTGGCCGCCTTGAGCGGCAGGTCCAGCACCTCCGGGTCCGGCCCGGATTTCGCCAGCACCTCCAGCCCGCGCTCCAGCGTCGGTGCGAGATCGGCGGAGATCAGCCCCATGGCGGCCAGCAGCGGCGGCAGGTTGCGCCAGTTCTCGATGTGGATGGCAATCTCGCCCTCGGCCCGCCCGTCCGGCCCGGCCTTGAGCGCCCCTTTCGCGGTCACGACAAAGCTGCCCCAGACCATCCGCGCCTCGGTCAGATCGAGGGCCTGCACCTGCGGGTGGGTCTGGCCCATCGCCCGGTCGACGGGCGCGGTCAGATCCGCCGTCGCATCCAGACGCAGCAGCTCGATCACCGGCGGCAGGTCGCGCCCCGCCAGCGCGGCCATCAGCCCCGCATCCGGCACCAGAGCCTCCACCCGCAGGCCAAGCCGATGGGCATTGGCAAGGCTCGGGTCCTCGCGGGTCGAGGCGGCGATTTTGGCCGCCGACAGCACCCAGCCTGAAGTCGAGACCGCCTTCGGCGTCTCCACCTCCACCACCGTCTCGTAAAGGCCGAGTGCCGGGCCGGGATGCAGTTCAAGACTGCCCATGAAGCGGCTGCTCGACAGGGTGATCTCCTGATCGGGCAGGGTCAGCACCTGCTCATTCGGCAGGGCGGCGATCAGATGCCAGGGTTTCCACGTCATCGCAAAGACTTGCAGGAAGGGCGCGGTCCAGCCGAAACCCGTTTCCGGATCGGCGACCTTCGGTGCGCTCACCGTCAGATCGACGCGGTTCGGAAAGCCCGTGACCGTCACCCCGTCATTCTGCGCCAGAAGCCCGCGCGCCGTCGCATCGGCGAACCAGCTTTCCGTGGCCCGCTGCGCCCCCTGCGAGGCGAGATACCACCAGCCGAACCACAGCCCGGAGGCCAGAAGGACGATCCAGATCAAGGCGCGCATCGGGGTCTCCATGGCTCCGGGCCTTTCCTTCGGCCCCGGCTCTGCTTACACCATTCCGGCAAGGAAGGACCAGACAATGACGCAACCGCTTTGGGTCTTCGGTTATGGCTCGCTCATCTGGAACCCGGAGTTTCCGGTGGCCGAAAAGCAGATCGCGCGGGCGGCGGGATGGCGCCGCAGTTTTTGTATGCATTCCATCCACCATCGCGGGACGGAGGCGAAGCCGGGTCTCGTCCTCGCCCTCGATGCCGCCGAGGGCGCGCATTGCGACGGCGTGGCCTTCCGGGTGGAGCCCGGGGCGGAGGAGGCGACCCTCGCCGCGCTGCGCGAGCGGGAGCTGATCTCCTCCGCCTATCTCGAACGCCGCCTGCCATTGACCCTCGCCTCCGGCGGGCAGGTGGAGGCGCTCGTCTTCGTCATCGACCCCGATCATATCCAGTATTGCGGCGGCCTGCCGCTGGAGGAGCAGGCGCAGATCATCGCCCATGCCATCGGCGGGCGCGGGCCGAACCGCGACTACCTTTTTGCCACGGCGGAGCATCTCGCCGATCTTGGCATCGCGGATGACGATCTCGGCTGGCTCGCCCAAAGGGTGAAAAGCCTGTAGCGCCGACCGGCACTGGATCATGCCACGCCGCGCACCTGTGGCTGCCCGGAGCGGTTTTGCCCCCCTCCGGCCCCTCTCCGCAGGATATTTTCCGACAGAAAATGAAAAGAGGAGGGGAGAAGGGCCGCGCGGGGCGTCCCCTCCGACCTGAATGGCTCCTCGGGCCGGCGGGTTTTGCTTGGTTTCCGGCCCTTGCCTGCTATTCTCGCGGCAGAGCAGAACAACCGGGCGCGACCGAATGGAACGACCCAAGGCAGAACAGGCGGCCTATTTCAGCCAGCCGATCCGGCAGATCGTGACGATGCTGCTGGCCTGTGCGCTTGTCGCCGCGGGCGCCTGGCTGATCCACAAGACGGTGCTCGGGATCATCGACACCAACCCGCTGCTGAACGGCTTCATCGCGGGGGTCTTCATCCTCGGGGTGCTGACCTGCTTCTGGCAGGTGTTCATCCTCGTCCAGTCGGTGAGCTGGATCGAAGGCTTCGTCCGCCATGCCCCCGGCTCCGAGGAGGCGGCCCCGCCCCGGCTGCTGGCGCCGCTCGCCTCGCTGCTGCGGTCGCGCGGGGCGAAGATGCAGATCTCCGCCTCCTCCTCGCGCTCCATCCTCGAAAGCGTGGCGACGCGGATCGACGAGGCGCGGGACATCACGCGCTACCTGACCAACCTGCTGATCTTCCTTGGCCTTCTTGGCACCTTCTACGGGCTTGCCACGACGGTTCCCGCGGTCGTCGAAACGATCCGCTCGCTTGCGCCGAAGGAGGGCGAAAGCGGGCTCGCGGTCTTCGGCAAGCTGATGACCGGGCTTGAAAGCCAGCTCGGCGGGATGGGAACGGCGTTTTCCTCCTCGCTTCTCGGGCTTGCCGGGTCGCTGGTCGTGGGGCTGCTGGAACTCTTCGCCGGCCATGGCCAGAACCGCTTCTACCGGGAGCTGGAGGAATGGCTCTCCTCCATCACCCGGCTCGGCTTTGCCGGGGAGGGCGACGGGGAGACGGGGCCGGTCTCGTCGCTGCTCGACCATCTCGGCGCGCAGGTGGAGGTGTTGCAGACCCTTTACGCGCAGGCCGAGCAGAACCGGGCGGGGGTGGAGGAAAGCCTGCTGGAACTGACCGGCGCGGTGGAGCGGCTGACCGGCCAGATCGCCGCCGAAAGCGGGCAGACGGCGGCGCTGACCCGCATCGCCGAGGGGCAGGAGCGGCTGATCGCGGCCCTGACCGGGGCGGAAAGCGGGCTCCATTCCGATGCCGAGGTGCGGATGCGGCTGCGCTCCGTCGATGTGCAGCTCCTGCGGATACTGGAGGAGCTTTCCGCCGGCCGTCAGGAAAGCCTTGCCGATATCCGTGCCGATCTTTCCGCCCTGACCGCCGCCGTGCGGCAGGTCGCGCGCGGGCGGATCTGACATGGGACTGTCGCGCCGCCGCGATTCCTCGATGATCTGGCCGGGTTTCGTCGATGCGGTGACGACGCTGCTCATGGTGCTGATGTTTGTGCTGACCATCTTCACCGTCATGCAATCGGTCCTGCGCGAAACGATCACCTCGCAGGACAATGAGCTGTCCGCGCTGACGGATCAGGTGGCGAGCCTTGCCGATGCCCTTGGTCTGGAACGGAAAAAGGCGGCTGACCTTACGGTGGAAGTCGGCAGCCTGACCTCCAGCCTTGCCGCAGCCGAGGCGGAGGGGGCGCGGCAGGCGGGGCTGGTCGCCACATTGACCGGGCAATTGTCGGCGCGCGAAAGCGAACTGGCGGAGGCGCAGGGCCGCATCACCAGCTTCGAGGCGCAGGTGGCAAGCCTTCTGGCCGAACGCGACAAGGCCGAGGGGCGGGTGACGGCGCTGTCCGCCTCCGTCGCCGATCTGGAGAGCGCGCAGAAAAAGCTGCTGACCGAGAAGGAGGCGATGGACCTTGCCCTCGCCAAGGCCCGCAGCGAAATCGACGCGGGGGCGGAGGCGGCCCGTCTTGCCGCCGCCCGGCGCGAGGCGCTTGAGGCTCTGGTCGCGCAGTTGCGGGCTGACGGGGCGGCGGCGAAAGCCGATCTCGACGCGGCGCAGGTGAAGATCTCCGAGGCGGAGGCGGCGCGGCTTGTCGATGCCGCTGCCCTTGCTGCCTTGCAGGACAAGCTGAAAACCTCCGGGACCGAGCTGACGGCGATGACGCTGGCGCTTGAGGAACAGCGCAAGCGCGCCGAGGACACGCTTACCCTTCTGGCCGCCGCCCGCACCGATGCCGCGAAGGCCGCGGAAGCGGCGGCGGGCGAAGGCGACCGCAAGGCTGCCCTGCTGGCCACGGCACAGGAGGCCCTGACCGGCGAGCAGGCCAAGGTCGTGGCCGCCTCGCAGAAGATGGCGCTGCTGAACGAGCAGATCGCGGCGCTGCGCGGGCAGCTTGCCACGCTGCAAGGCTTGCTGGATGCCTCCTCGGCCAAGGATGCCGAGGCGAAGGTGCAGCTGGACGTTCTGGGCGGGCAACTGAACGCCGCCCTCGCACAGGTCGCCTCCGAACAGAAGCGCCGGGCGGAGCTGGAAGAGGCGGAGCGCAAGCGGCTGGAAGCCGAAAAGGCCGATCTGGAGAAATTCCGCAGCGAATTCTTCGGCGAGCTGTCGCAGGTTCTGGCCGGGCGCGAAGGGGTGCGCGTGGTGGGCGACCGCTTCGTCTTCTCCTCCGAGGTGCTGTTCCAGCCCGGTGCAGCCGATCTGTCGGCGGAGGGGCGGGTACAGATCGCGGGCGTGGTTGCGACGCTGAAGGATATTGCCGCTGAAATCCCGCCGGGTATCGACTGGGTCATCCGGGTCGATGGCCATACCGACAATGTGCCGCTGTCCGGCACCGGCGCCTTCCGCGACAATTGGGAACTGAGCCAGGCCCGCGCGCTGTCGGTGGTGCGCTTCATGCAGGACGATCTCGGCTTTCCGCCGCAGCGGCTGGCGGCGACCGGCTTTGGCGAATACCAGCCGCTGGCCCCCGGCGACAGCGCCGAGGCGCGGGCGAAGAACCGGCGGATCGAGCTGAAGCTGACGGAGCGGTAGGCGTTATGCCAACCGCCGGACCGGGCGAAGCATCCCTCCATCCACTGTGCATAAATATCCTGCGGGGAGGTCCGGAGGGGCGCAAAGCCCCTCCGGGGCTGCCCCGCAAAGCCCCGTCCGATGTCGATGGACCCTAGCGGCCACCGACCCGGATCGTCAGGCTTTCCCGGCCGATTTCCGCCCCACGCCGCATCATCCGGACCTCGGCGGAGTAAAGCCCCGCCGGCCAGGCCTCGTCCCGGAGCCGTTTGCCGACCGCGCGGAAGGCGAGGGTCTGGGCGCGTTCGAGACTGCTGCGCTCCGTCAGCACCTCTCCCCCCGGACCTGTCAGGGTGAAGAGCAGCGCATCCCCCGGCCGGCTGGCGAACAGATAGACCCAGATCACCAGAGCGGGGGCGGTCGCGGGCAGGTCGGGGCTGGCAAGCCCCGCCTTGATCGCGTCGAATTCGGGGATGTCGGGGGCGATGCCGATACCCAGAAGACCGCCGGGACGATAGGGCAGGGGTGTTTGCCAGAGGTCATCCGTGACCGCGCCGCAGGTCGCGGCCGGCCCCGCCAGACTGGCCTCCGGCGCGAAAGGATCGACAGCGACGCCTTGGTGGCGCAGCGACAGATGCAGATGCGGAAAGGCGGCATTGCCCGATTGCCCGACCTGCCCAAGCACCGCGCCCGCCGCCAGATCCTCTCCCGGCTGCACCGCGACGGAGCCTTGTTTCAGATGGCAGTATTGGGTTTCCCAGCCGTCGCCATGATCCAGCACCACGCCATTGCCGCAGTCCTGCCCCGGCGGGAACTCGGCGAAATCCGCCAGCCCGTCGCGCACCGCCGTCACCACGCCGGGGGCTGCGGCGCGCACCTCTACCCCCGCCGCCATCGCAGCCCGGGTGGGCAGGGCAAAATCGGTGCCGTCATGGCCGTCATAGCTGAGCCCGTCGCAGCTGAAATCCTCGGCCCCGGCACCCGGATCATGGTCGGCGAATTGCTGGATGTAGCAGCTTTCCCCGAGGGTGCAGTCGAGGGGGAAAGCCAGATCAAAGGCCCCCGCCGGTGTGGCGAGGGCCGAAAGGGCCAAGGCCCGAAGGATCATTCCGCCGTCAGCAGGGGCGGTTTCTGTCCGGTGAGCCGCGGCTTCTGCGGCTCCTCATAGGTCAGCTCGATGGCATCGTCCTTCACGCCGACATGCACGGTGCCGCCCTTGGTGAGCTTGCCGAAGAGCAATTCTTCCGCCAGCGGCTTCTTGATATGCTCCTGGATGACCCGGCCAAGCGGCCGCGCACCCATCTTGTCGTCATAACCCTTGTCGCCAAGCCAGGCGGCGGCTTCCGGCGAAAGGTCGATATGGACGTTGCGATCCATCAGTTGCGCCTCAAGCTGGAGGACGAACTTGGTCACGACCTCCATGATCACCTCTTTCGACAGCGGCGAGAAGGAGATCACCGCGTCCAGCCGGTTGCGGAACTCCGGCGTGAAGGTGCGCTCGATGGCGGCGGTATCCTCGCCGGTCCGACGCGCGCGGCCGAAGCCGATCGCCTCTTTCGACTGCTCCGTCGCGCCGGCGTTGGAGGTCATGATCAGGATCACGTTGCGGAAATCCACCGTCCGGCCGTTGTGGTCGGTCAGCTTGCCGTGGTCCATCACCTGAAGAAGGATGTTGTAGACATCCGGATGGGCCTTTTCCATCTCGTCGAGCAGCAGCACGCAATGCGGGTCCTGATCGACGCCATCGGTCAGCATCCCGCCCTGATCGAAGCCGACATAGCCCGGAGGCGCGCCGATCAGCCGCGAAACCGCGTGTTTCTCCATGTATTCCGACATGTCGAAGCGCAGCAGCTTCACACCGAGCGAAGAGGCCAGTTGCTTGGCGACTTCGGTTTTGCCCACCCCGGTCGGCCCGGCAAAGAGGTAATTGCCGATGGGTTTTTCCGGCTCGCGCAGGCCGGCCCGCGCCAGCTTGATCGCCGAGCAGAGCGATTCCACCGCCTTGTCCTGCCCGAAGACCACCCGTTTCAGGGTCTTTTCCAGATCGCGCAGGGTTTCGGCATCATCCTTCGACACCGATTTCGGCGGGATGCGTGCGATCTTGGCCACCACCGCCTCGATCTCCTTCACGCCGAGGCTCTTGCGGCGTTTGGAATCGGAGAGGAGATGCTGCGCCGCCCCCGCCTCGTCGATCACGTCGATGGCAGAGTCGGGGAGCTTGCGGTCGTGGATATAGCGCGCCGCCAGTTCCACCGCCGATTTGATCGCATCATTGGTGTAGCGCAGGTCGTGGTGTTCCTCGAAATGCGGCTTCAGGCCCATGAGGATCTTGATCGCATCCGGCACGGACGGCTCGTTCACGTCGATCTTCTGGAAGCGACGCGACAGGGCGCGGTCCTTCTCGAAATGCTGGCGGAACTCCTTGTAGGTGGTGGAGCCCATGCAGCGCAGCTTGCCACCCTGAAGCGCGGGTTTCAGCAGGTTCGAGGCATCCATCGCGCCGCCGGAGGTGGCCCCGGCGCCGATCACCGTGTGGATCTCGTCGATGAAGAGGATGGCGTCGGGGTGATCCTCCATCTCCTTCACCACGGCTTTCAGACGTTCCTCGAAATCGCCGCGATAGCGGGTGCCGGCCAGAAGCGCGCCCATGTCGAGGCTGTAGATCGTGGCATGGGCCAGGATCTCCGGCGTCTGCTTGTCCACGATCTTCTTGGCGAGGCCCTCCGCGATAGCGGTCTTGCCCACGCCCGGATCGCCCACCAGAAGCGGGTTGTTCTTGCGGCGGCGGCAGAGCACCTGAATGGCGCGCTCCACCTCGTCCTCACGCCCGATGAGCGGGTCCACATCGCCCTTGCGCGCCTTCACGTTCAGGTCGACGCAATACTTGGAAAGCGCGGATTCCTTCGCCTCCCCCGCCTCGGCCTTGGGCGTTTCATGCTGTTCCTCGGCCCCCGTCACCGGGCGCGCCTCGCCATAGGAGGGGTCCTTCGCCACGCCATGCGCGATGAAATTCACCGCGTCATAGCGGGTCATGTCCTGTTCCTGCAGGAAATAGGCGGCGTTGGATTCGCGTTCGGCAAAGATCGCCACCAGCACATTGGCGCCGGTAACCTCGGTGCGGCCCGAGGATTGCACATGGATCGCCGCCCGCTGGATCACCCGCTGGAAGGCGGCGGTCGGAACCGCTTCGGAGCCTTCGACATCGGTGACGAGGGTGGAGAGGTCATCGTCGATGAAATCCACCAGAGTCTTGCGGAGATCGTCGAGATTGACCGAGCAGGCCTTCATCACGCGGGCCGCATCCGGCTCGTCGAGGAGGGCCAGCAGCAGATGTTCCAGCGTCGCCAGTTCATGCCTGCGGGAATTGGCGAGGGCCAGTGCGCCGTGGATGGCCTGTTCGAGCGTGGTCGAAAAAGATGGCACTTGTTTCGTGCTCCTGTTCCTCAGGGTCGGCGGGGCTGGTCTGCCCGGTCCGACCGTGGCCTCATGGGGTTAAGGATCGGTTTTATTTTTCCGGTTTCAAGCCCTATTTCCGCAAGTCTTCGCGGAGGGTCGCAAAAGTGATCGGCGGTGGCGCAGAAGACTCATCCCGTGATCAGAATTTGTCCTTGCGCGCCCGCAGCTCGGCAAAGACGGCGGCATCGCTGGCGCCTTCCATGCCGAGGAACGCGCGGATCTGCGGTTCGGCGGCGCGCAGGAAGGGGTTGGTGGCGCGTTCCGCCGAAAGGCGTGACGGCACGGTGGCCTGCCCTTCGGCTCTCGCCTTCGCCACCCGCGCGATCCGGGCTTTCAGCGCGCGGTTGCCGCCATCGACGGCGGCGGCAAAGCGCAGGTTCGACGCGGTGTATTCATGGCCCGAGCAGATGCGGGTCACGGCGGGCAAAGCGGCGAGTTTTGCGAGGCTCGCCCACATCTGCGCCGGTGTCCCCTCAAAAAGCCGCCCGCAGCCGCCCGCCATCAGGCTGTCGCCGGTGAAGGCGAGCGCGGAGGCCGGGAAATAGAAGGCGATATGGCCGACCGTATGACCCGGCACGTCCAGGACCCGGCCGCGCTCGTTGCCGATGAAGACGAAATCACCCTCGGCCAGAGACCAGTCGAGCCGGGGCAGGCGGTGCCGGTCGGCCTCGGCCCCGCTGACCCTTGCGCCGGTCGCGGCGCGCAGCTCCTCCACCCCGTCGATATGGTCGCTGTGGTGGTGGGTGATCAGGATATCGGTCAGCCGCCAGCCGCGCCGGTCAAGCTCCGCCCGGATCGGCGCCGCATCCGGCACATCGACCACGGCCGCCGTCTTGCTGACCGGATCATGCAGCAGGAAGGCGTAATTGTCCTTGAGGCAGGGAATGGTGACGAGTTCGAGACTCATGGCGCGGCCTTCAGGTTTCGCTCTCCCCAGAGTGGCGCAAACGCCGGGGGGGTGCAACTCGATGTGCCGGGGAGGGCCTCGGGCCACTTCCGGCGGGCAGGTGCTGTGGCGCCGCGCCGCAATCCGCGATGGTATGCGCGGCGCTTTTGGCTATGATCGGCAGGGGGTTGCCGGAAGGTTGCGGGACAATGCATCTCGATGTGCTCGATCTGCGGAATTTCTATTACCGCACCCAGCTCGGCCGGGTGGCGCAGCGGGCGATCCGCGACCGGCTGGTCGATCTCTGGCCGCCGATGAGCGGGCAGACGGTGGCGGGATTCGGTTTCGCCGTGCCGCTGCTGCGCCCCTATCTGGAGCCGTCGCGCCGGGTCATCGCCCTGATGCCGGGGCCGCAGGGGGTGATGCCCTGGCCCGCCGGAATGGAAAACGTCAGCGCCCTTTGCGAGGATGCCGCCTGGCCGCTGGCCACGGGCATGGTGGACCGGCTGGTGCTGATGCACGGGCTTGAAACCTCGGAAAACCCGGCGGCGGTGCTGGAGGAGGCGCATCGTGTCCTCGGCCCCGGCGGGCGGGCGATGTTCGTGGTGCCGAACCGTGCGGGGCTCTGGTCGCGGCGGGACGCGACGCCCTTCGGCTTCGGGCGGCCCTATTCGGCGGGCCAGCTCGAAGCGCAACTGCGCCGCCACGGCTTCACGCCCGAGCGCAATGTCACCGTGCTGCACGCCCCGCCGAGCCAGGCGCCTTTCTGGCTCCGCACCGCGCAGCTTTGGGAGCGGGTGGGGCGGCGCCTGCCCTGGCTCTCGGGCGGGGTGCTGATGGTGGAGGCTTCAAAGCAGGTCTACGCCCCCACCCGCGGCGGCCTCGGCGCCGTGGTGCGCCGCCCCCTGCGGGTGCTGGAAGGCATGGGCCAGCCCGTGCCGACCGCCCGGTCGGGTGAGCGGCAGGACGGGCTGGCTCCGGCATCGGCTTTGGTCTAGGCGGCCTCTTGTTCCGTTTCCGTGCGGATGGAGGCGGTGTCGAAGCTCGACTGTCCCATGATCCGCACAACGGTGCTTTGCGGCGCAACCGGGGTTGCGGAGGGCGTGGCGACCGCCACCCAATGCAGCGTGACATCGACATAGGAGCCGTCGCTGGCAGCTTCGGTCGTCGCATGGTCATAGGTGTAATGGGTCTGCCCGTCGGTGCTGGCAAAGTTCACCGCCGACAGCGCATCCTGATCCGGGTCGAAATCGGTGATCGTCACCTGCACCGGGTTTGCCGTCCCGTGAGAGCTTACGTTGTAGCTGTCTTCGCCGTCGCCGCCGCTCAGTTCCAGAGCGCCGAACTCCGGTCCTTCGCTGATCTGCCGCGCCACGACATCGAAGGTGTCGTCGCCCTTGCCACCATAAGCCAGCGCCGCTTCGGAGACATGCAGATGGTCGTCGCCGGTGCCGCCATGCACCTCTGCCGTGCCGAAAGCATAGATATCATCCGCGCCCGAGCCGCCATAGGCAAAGCCCGCAGAGCTGATGATCTGGTCATTGCCCCATTGGCCATGCACCACCGGCCCGATGCCATGTTCCACCGTTTCCGGCCCGTTCACCCCGTAGGCATGTCCGCTGAGGTCGTCGTCGCCCATGCCGCCCCACATCGTTGCCTCGCCCGTGGCAAAGAGATTGTCATCGCCCGAACCGCCATAGCCGACAGTATGTCCGTGACCCTGTAGCTGGTCATCCCCGATGCCGCCGTAAAGGCTGTCATAGCCGGCGCCGACGAGAAGATCATCGCCTGAGCCGCCAAGGAGCGTGGTCTTCGTATCGGTGAAGAGCGCGTTGTGGTTGTCGATCTCCTCCATGCCATCGACGATCAGGCTGTCATTGCCCCAGCCGCCATAGGCGGTCGTCTGATCGGCGGCGGTGATGCTGTCATTCCCGCTATTGCCCCATAGGGTGGCATCGTCATGGCCTTGCAGCGCATCCCCCCCGGCGCCGCCATAAAGCGCGCTGTCATCCTGTCCCCAGATGCTGTCGCCGCCGGTGCCGCCGTAGCCTTCGGCCTGGCCGGTCAGGGCGATGCTGTCGCGCCCGGCACCGCCATAGGCCTTCGCCTCGTCGTTTGCGAGGATGCGGTCGTCGCCACTGCCACCATGCACAACGGCATCGTTGTCGGCGGTGATCAGGTCATCTCCGGCCCCGGCCCAGAGCTCGCCATGGTCGGCGGTCAGGGTGTCATCCCCCCGGACCGCGCGGCTTTCCGCCTCGTCATCGTCCTTGCCGTCAAAAACGCCGCCCAAAGACAAAAGACCGCCAAGGGCCAGCATCGAGCCAAGAATCAACATCTCCATCGGAAACTCCCCCATAGAATACCCGGATCAGCCTTCACGGGGGGCAGGGGTCCAGTCAAGGGAATCATGGCGACGCTGTGTCGCAGGCGCCGTGAAACGGAAACAATCCAGCCGATCCGCAAGGTTTGTTGCGAACCCGCCTGAAATCAAGGGCTTGAGGCCCCCTCTCCGGGTTGTCCCCCAGTGCCGCCCCTAAAAGCTGAGCGAAACACTGATGTTTCGTTTCCTCCGCCCCGCAAGGCGCACACAAACGCGTGAAAAATGGCTTACCAAGTCGGTTGCGGCACAGGAACCACTCTGCTAGAGACGCCCCAAATCGAGAGACGCATGCCCCAGGTATGCGCCATTCAGGGGTCTTGACCCTCGGGTGGCGGACGGGAGGGGCCTAGACAGCGGAAGGGATGACGTGTCCGAAACTGCTTCGATCTCCTTGGGCATTGCCGGGCGCTACGCGCAGGCCATGTTCGAGCTCGCCAAAGAAGAAAAGGCCCTGAAGGCGCTTGAGAGCGATGCCGATGCGCTCGGCGAAGCCCTTGCCGTCAGCCCCGATCTGGGTGCCGTGATCGCCTCTCCGGTGATCGGGCGCGAGGAACAGGCCGCGGCCATCGCGGCGGTTGCGGCCAAGCTCGGCGTCTCGGCGCTGACGGCCAACACGCTGGCGCTGATGGCGGCCAAGCGCCGCCTCTTCGTGCTGCCGCAACTGGTCGGCGACCTCAAGGCGCGCATCGCCGCCGAAAAGGGCGAGGTGACCGCCGAAGTGACTTCGGCCGCGCCGCTGTCCTCCGAACAATCCGCCAAACTCGCGGCCTCGCTGAAGGCCAAGGTCGGCAAGGATGTGAAACTGAACACCACCGTCGATGAAAGCCTCATCGGCGGTCTTATCGTCAAGCTGGGCTCCACCATGATCGACACCTCGGTCAAGGCACGGCTCGCGGCACTCCAGAATGTTATGAAAGAGGTTGGGTGATGGGAATCCAGGCTGCTGAGATCTCTGCGATCCTCAAGGAGCAGATCAAGAACTTCGGCAAGGACGCCGAAGTGGCCGAAGTCGGTCGCGTGC
>JAPUEK010000040.1 GCA_027492585.1 Paracoccaceae bacterium
TCCGCCCGGTGGCGGCCGCCGGAGGGTTTTGGCACCCCGCGGGACCGCCCCGCTGGATATTTGAGACGCGACGAACGGGGGGAGGATGGGGTCGGAGACGGGCGGGGCTGGTCTGGAGGAGGATGGGGGCCGGGGGGATCATCCGGCGAGGAAGCCGGCAAGGATCAGCGCCTGTCCGCCCCAGTAGAGCGGCCAGAGCGCCAGCGACAGGACCCGCCGCGCCGGAGAAGCGGCGCAGGTGAAAAGCGCGAGTGCAAGAAGCAGGTCAGACAGCACGAAGAGCGCCGCCCCGGTCTGGACCAGCCCGCCTCCGGGTCGCGGCGCCATCAGGACCGCCGCGGCCGCCATTGCGCCGATCACCAGCCCGTAAAGCCGCACGGGCCAGCGCAGGGCGCCGGTATGGGGGGCGAGCCAGAGCTCCGTGGACAGGATCAGCAGCGCGAGGGTGGCGAGCACCGCCCAGTCCCTGCCCTTGGGAAAGCCCGGCGCGAAGCCTGCCGCATAGGCGAGATGGCCGAGTGCAAAGGCCCCCATCCCGGCGAGGAAGGCCTTCTCCGATGGCCGGGCGAGGAGGAAATCCCCCAAGGCCCCGAGGATCAGCCCGGCAAGGATCGTCCATAGCACCCCCGACAGGGCGGCACAGATGGCCAGAAGCGCCACCGGAGAGGTTTTCAGCAATGCCGGGGCCAGAGCTTTTCCCGGCTCGCCTCCGGCAAAGCGCAGCCCATAGGCCAGCATCGCAAGGGCGGAGAGGGCGAACAGGGATTGGATCATGGGGAGGGGCTTTCAAAAGGGCAGGACGGAAGAGGGGACATGGGGCTTGGGGGAAGGCGGGGGAGCGGGAAGGCCCGCCAGCCTCCGCAAGGGAGGTGCCGCAGGGAAACGGGCGACCTCTGCCGCAGGACCGGAGCACAGGAGGGGGGGCGATCTCGCGCAGCAGAGAGGGGCGCAGCAGCGCCCAAGATATTCGCACCAGCGCCAAGGCGATCCCGCGCAGCAGAGGGGGGGCGCAGCAGCGCCCAAGATATTCGCACCAGCGCCAAGGCGATCCCGCGCAGCAGAGGGGGGGGCAGCAGCGCCCAGGATATTCGCACCAGCGCCAAGACGATCCCGCGCAGCAGAGGCGCGCGCATTTGTGCAAGGGGGAACCCGGCCCTCTGAACGCAGCCGTCCGGCGGGGAAACGCAGTTCCGAAGACGGGCGCGACACCGCACTCCGGCAGGATGCAGCATCTGTACCAAAGCGGACCGGGCTGCACTCTCCCCGCAGGCGAACCCGTCACCCCGGCCCGGCGGCAACCCGCCGTCCTGCGGGCGGCTTTCAGGGTAACGCGCAAGGGCATGGTCCTCCGGGGCTGGCTCCTGCGTCATCCCATGCTAGGATGGGTCACCATGCAAGACCTGACCTCACGTCCGCTGCCGCTGCTCCTGTTCGGGGTGATCTCTGCCATGCCGCTGGTGCTTTTCACCCTTGGCCTGTCGCTCGGCGGGTTCTGGACGCTGGCCGCGCTGATCTACATGACCGGGCTTGCGGCGCTGATGGATCAGGTCGTGGCGCTGTTTCTCGGCGATGCGGCGGAGGGGGCGGAGTTTCCCGGCGCCGACGGGCTGTTGGTCGGGCTCGCCATCGGCCATCTGGTCCTGATGCCCGCCATCGTGTCCGCCGTGGCGGGGGCCAGCGGCTTTGCGGTCTGGGAGCGGCTGGCGCTGTTCCTTGGCGCGGGGCTGTGGTTCGGGCAGGTCTCCAACCCGATGGCGCATGAGTTGATCCACCGCGGCAGCCGGGGGCTCTTCTGGCTCGGCGTCACGGTCTATGCGACGCTGCTTTTCGGCCACCACGCCTCGGCGCACCGGCTTGTCCATCACCGCCATGCGGCAAGCGCGGAGGACCCGAACACGGCGCGGGCGGGGGAGGGCTATTACCGCTTTGCCCTGCGCGCCTGGAAAGGCAGCTTTCTCAGGGGTTTCGCAGCGGAGCACGCCCTGCGGCGCGGCAAGGTGAGCCTGCATCCCTATGTGATCTATGCCGTGATCTCGCTGGCCGCCCTGTTCACCGGATGGCTCTTTGCGGGCTGGCCGGGGGTCGTGGTCTGGGTGCTTCTGTCGGCCCATGCCCAGAGCCAGCTTCTCCTCTCCGATTACGTCCAGCACTACGGGCTGACCCGGCGGGTGCGCCCGGACGGCAAGCTGGAACCCGTCGCCGCGCGCCATAGCTGGAACGCGCCGCACTGGTTCTCCTCTGGGCTGATGCTGAACGCGCCGCGCCATTCGGATCACCATGCCCATCCGGCGCGCCCCTATCCCGCCCTGCGCCTGCCGGGGCCGGAGGAGGCGCCGCATCTGCCCTGGCCGCTGCCCATCGCCTGCATGATCGCCCTGTCGCCCGACCGCTGGCGCCGCCTGATGCGCCCGCATGTGGAGCGGTGGAGAGAGATGCCATGATCCGCCTCGCATTCGCCGCCCTTCTTGCCGCCGCCAGCCCGGCCCTTGCCGAACCGCTCGGCGCTGCGGATTTCGAGGCCTATGTGACCGGCAACACCATCCGCTATCGCTGGTTCGGCCAGTTCTGGGGGGAGGAGCAATATCTCCCCGGCCGCAAGGTGATCTGGCGCGCCAATGGCGGCACCTGCCAGAGCGGAAGCTGGTTCGAGGCCGCACCGGGCGAGATCTGTTTTCTTTACGGCGAAGGCTCCGGCCCGGTCTGCTGGCTGTTCAGCCGCACCGGGACCGGGCTGTCGGTGCAGCCGCTTGGCGAGGCGGGGGTGGAGCCGCTGCTGGAAAGCGGGCGATCCTCCCTGCCCATCTCCTGCGCGGGACCGGAAGTCGGCGTCTGACGCGCGGGAACGGTGAGGTCCTGAAGATGGACAGGGCCGCGGAGGGGCGAGGCCGGAGCGGCAGAGGCTCAGAAAAGGCTGCCCTGATCTTCCCCCCCCGACGGTTTCTTCCGGGGAGGCTTTGGGGCGGCGGTCGGCGTAGCAGCGGAGGAGGGGCCGCCTGCAACGGCCTGACCGGAGCCGGCGGCGCCAATGGCCGCTGCGCCGGGGGGCGTCCGGGTGGGGGGCAGCCTCAGCCGCCCGTCGGCGAACTCCAGTTCCAGCACCTGCGCCGCCGCCGCCGCCGCCCGCCCCGTCACCACATGGCCATCGCCGCGCACGATGGCAAAGCCGCGCGCCAGCGTCTCGGCATGGCCGAGGCTCTGGCGGGTGCGGTCGATCCGCTCCAGCCGTTCGGACAGGGCCGCGAGCCGCCGGGCCGGGGCCGTCTCCAGCCGGGCGGCCAGGGGGGCGAGCCGGGCGCGTCCCTGCGCCACATCCCGCGCCGCGCCGGACAAGAGCCGCGCAAGCGCCGGGGCCAGCCGCGAGGCCCATTTGTCGAGCGCCGCCGCCTTGCGCTCCCCGACCCGCGCCTGCCGGTCGTGAAGCCGCTGGCCCGTGGCCTGCAAGGCGGCGGCGCGGGTCGCCACCAGCCGCAGCAGCATCTCAGGCCGCAGCCGCGCCGCCCGCTCGAAGCCGTTGCGCTTCTTCGCCGTCGCCATGCCGAGCGCCCCGCTAAGCCGCCCCGACCAGAGGTCGAGCCGCTGTGCCGCCGCCCCGGTCAGCGTCTCGGGCCGGGGCAGGGCGCGGGAAAGGTCGCGCAGCCGCTGGCCGCGCTGCCCCATCCCCTGCACCACGCCGCGCAACTGCCGCGCCGACAGCGCCTCGACGGCGGCCAGCAGTTCCAGCCGCACCGGCACCGCCAGTTCCGCCGCCGCCGTGGGGGTGGGCGCGCGCAGATCGGCCGCATGGTCGATCAGCGTCGTGTCGGTCTCATGGCCCACGGCGGAGATGAGGGGGATGCGGCTCGCCGCCGCCGCCCGCACCACGATTTCCTCGTTGAACCCCCACAGATCCTCAAGGCTGCCGCCGCCGCGCGCCACGATGATCAGATCGGGGCGCGGAATCGGCCCGCCGTCGGGCAGGGCGTTGAAGCCCCTGATCGCCGCCGCCACCTCGGGCGCACAGTTCTGGCCCTGCACCGCCACCGGCCAGATCAGCACCCGGCGCGGAAAGCGGTCGCGCAGCCGGTGCAGGATGTCGCGGATCACCGCGCCCGAGGGGGAGGTGACGACGCCGATCACCTCCGGCAGGAAGGGGATCGGCTTCTTGCGCGCCGCATCGAACAGGCCCTCCGCCTGAAGGGCGGCGCGGCGCTTTTCCAGCATCGCCATCAGCGCGCCGGCCCCCGCCGGGGCCACGTCATCGACGATGAGCTGGTATTTCGACTGGCCGGGGAAGGTGGTCATCCGCCCGGTGGCCACCACCTCCATCCCCTCCTCGGGGCGCACCTGCATCCGCGCGACCTGCCCCTTCCAGGAGATCGCCGCGATGACCGAACGGTCATCCTTCAGGTCGAAGTAGAGATGCCCCGAAGCCGGGCGGCTGACCCGCCCCACCTCGCCCCGCACCCGGACAAGACCGAATTCCCCCTCGATCACCCGCTTCACCGCGCCGGACAGTTCCGAGACGGTATATTCGGGCTGGTTGCCGGAGGGGGCGGGGCTGTCGTCGAACATGTCCATCAGGTGTCACTCTCCGCCAACCGCTGCCACATCCGCCGCAGGTTTCGGCCGAAGCGGGTCCCGCCGCCTCCCAGCGGCCTGTGCGGCAAGCTTACCCCCGCCCCCGTGCCAAGGCAAACCGATGTGGCGTGACGGATGCCGCGGCCAAGTGGGCGCATGGGCGTCAATCTGGCACCTGCTGGCGGGCAGGCGGCTTTCCGCGCGCCTGCGATGCCGGGCCGGAGGCGGCAAAGCGGCGGGCCTGTTCCGGCAGGGCTTGCGGGCGGCCTCGTGGCGCGGGGAGGGCGTCGTCCTGCCTCTTGCGCGACCCTCGGGCAGGTTTCTCTCTCATGAACGGTCTGTCGCCAGGCTTTTCGTGGCTTTTTCCGGCTCTGAGACCGAAATCGTGTTAACCTTTCGTTAACCTTCGTTAACGGAATCGCCGATGCTCTGCCGCGCCCTTGTTCTTTCCGCCCTGATGCTGCCCCTCGCAGGTGCGGCCGCGCAGGCGCAGAACTGCGACGAAAACTATGAGGGTGCCTGCGTTCCCGTCGCCTCCGATGTCGATTGCGCGGGTGGCAGCGGCAATGGCCCGGCCTATGTGCGCGGCCCGGTCTATGTCGTGGGTTCCGACATCTATGATCTCGACCGCGACGGGGATGGCGTCGGCTGCGACCGTTGAGCCGCTCTGCCCATTGCTCCGATGGCACGCAACCGCTATCAGGCGCCAAGATCGGCTAGGGGGCGCATATGAACATCCTGATCCTCGGTTCCGGCGGGCGTGAACATGCGCTGGCCTGGGCGGTCAAGCAGAACCCCAAATGCGACCGGCTGATCGTGGCGCCCGGCAATGCCGGCATTGCCCGGCTCGCCGAATGTGCCGATATCGACATCATGGACGGGGCGGCGGTGACGGGCCTCTGCGCCGAAAACGCCATCGACTTCGTGATCGTCGGGCCGGAGGCGCCGCTCGCCGCCGGCATCGCCGATGCCACCCGTGCCGCCGGGATCCTGACCTTCGGCCCCTCCGCCGCCGCGGCTAGGCTGGAGGCTTCCAAGGCCTTCACCAAGGAAATCTGCGATGCCTGCGGGGCGCCGACCGCCGCTTATGCCCGCTTCACCGAGGCCGCCGCCGCCAAGGACTATATCCGCCGCATAGGCGCGCCTCTGGTGATCAAGGCCGATGGGCTGGCCGCCGGCAAGGGCGTGATCATGGGCATGACCGAGGCCGAAGCCCTCGCCGGGATCGACGAGATCTTCGGAGGCGCTTTCGGCGCGGCCGGGGCCGAGGTGGTGATCGAGGAATTCATGGAGGGCGAGGAGGCGAGCTTCTTCGTCCTGACCGACGGCATCCACGCCCTGCCGATCGGCACCGCGCAGGACCACAAGCGCGTGGGCGATGGCGATACCGGCCCGAACACCGGCGGCATGGGCGCCTATTCCCCGGCTCCCGTCCTCAGCGAGGCCGTGGCCACCCGCTGCATGGACGAGATCATCCTGCCGACGATCAACGAAATGGCCCGCCGCGGCACCCCCTATCAGGGCGTCCTGTTCGCAGGCCTGATGATCAGGGACGGCCAGGCCCGGCTCGTCGAATACAACTGCCGCTTCGGCGATCCCGAAACCCAGGTGCTGATGATGCGCCTCGGCGCACAGGCGCTCGATCTCCTCCTCGCCTGCGCCGAAGGCGGGCTTGACGCGGCGAAGGTCAACTGGGCGCAGGATCACGCCCTCACCGTGGTCATGGCGGCGAAGGGCTATCCCGGCGCCTATGAGAAAGGCACGGTGATCCACGGTCTCGCCCGCATCCCGGAGGACAGCCGCCACATGACCTTCCATGCCGGAACCGCGCAGAAGGACGGCCAGATCATCGCCAATGGCGGTCGTGTCCTGAACATCACCGCCCGCGGCGCCACCCTCGCCGAAGCGCGCAACCGCGCCTATGCGATGATCGACCACCTCAACTGGCCCGAAGGTTTCTGCCGCTCCGACATCGGCTGGCGCGCCCTCTGACCTTTCGCCTTACATCCCCTTCGCCTTCATCCACTGTGTCCAAATATCCTCGGGGGGTGAAGGGGGGCAGACAGCCCCCCTTCGGCTTGCCGCCTCAGGACCCCGCCACTCAGGCCCCCACCACTCGGGCCCCCGCCAGACGTTCAGGGCTTGCACCCACCCCCGCCCGCGCATAAGAGACGCCCGACTTCAGGGGCCGTGGGAGGGACCATGCCGCTTCTCGTGATGAAATTCGGCGGCACCTCGGTTGCCGATCTCGCGCGCATCGAGAATGCCGCGAAGAAGGTGCAGGCGGAGGTTGCGCGCGGCTATGACGTGATCGTCATCGTCTCGGCCATGTCGGGGGAGACGAACAAGCTCGTCGGCTTCGTCGAAGGCACCTCCAAGCTCCATGACGCCCGCGAATACGATGCCGTGGTCGCCTCGGGCGAGAATGTCACCGCCGGGCTCATGGCGCTGCGCCTGCAGGAAATGGACATCCCGGCGCGGAGCTGGCAGGGCTGGCAGGTGCCGATCAACACCACCTCCGCCCATTCCAGCGCGCGCTTCGTTTCGATCCCGCGCACCAATATTGACGCGAAATTCGCCGAGGGCTTCAAGGTCGCGGTGGTCGCGGGCTTTCAGGGCGTCTCCGCCGAGGGCCGGATCACCACGCTTGGCCGCGGCGGCTCCGACACCACGGCCGTCGCCTTCGCCGCCGCCTTCGGGGCGGAGCGTTGTGACATCTACACCGATGTCGATGGCGTCTACACCACCGATCCGCGCATCTCGCCCAAGGCGCGCAAGCTCGACCGCATCGCCTTCGAGGAGATGCTGGAGCTGGCCTCGCTCGGCGCCAAGGTGCTGCAAACCCGCTCGGTCGAGCTGGCCATGCGCTACAAGGTGCGGCTGCGGGTGCTGTCCTCCTTCGAGGATACCGACGAGACTTCTGGAACTCTGGTCTGCGACGAGGATGAAATCATGGAATCGAAAGTTGTTTCGGGCGTGGCCTATTCCCGTGACGAGGCCAAGATGACGCTGGTGCGCGTCGAGGACCGCCCCGGCATCGCCGCCGCGATCTTCGGGCCGCTGGCCGAGTCCGGGGTGAACGTGGACATGATCGTCCAGAACATCTCCGAGCATGACGATCCGAACGACAAGCGAGCCTATACCGACATGACCTTCTCCTGCCCGACCAATCAGGTGGCGCGGGCGCGCAAGGCCATCGAGGATGCCCGTGACGCCGGAAAGTTCGCCTATGCCGAGCTGGTGACCGATACCGAAGTGGCCAAGATCTCGGTCGTTGGCATCGGGATGCGCTCCCATGCCGGGGTGGCGGCGCGGATGTTCACCGCCCTTGCCGCCGACAACATCAACATCAAGGTGATCACCACCTCGGAGATCAAGATCTCCGTGCTGATCGACCGGAAGTACATGGAGCTTGCGGTTCAGGCGCTCCACGACGCTTTCGAGCTGGAAAAGGCCTGATCTGAGAGTTTCGGCCGCGATGCCGTGACGCGCCCGGCGGGAAACCGTCGGGCGTTCTGCTTTCGCGGGTCGGGTGGATCGGAAAACGCGATCCGCGTTTTCCTGCCTCTATGGGAAGGGGTCCACGGGAGCGCAACTCCCGCGCAAGTCCCGAGGCCAGCGTCCGCCCCGGCGGGGGCGAAGCCCCGCCCTCCGGAGAGGGGGCTGACCCGCGGCCTTCGGGCCATCTGCTGAAAGCGGTGCCGGTCTTCTGTGGCAGAGGCGGTGGCCTCCTCTGCCAGCCGGGCGCAAACCCTCTCCCACTCCCGCAGGGAGGGAAGTTTGGGGAAACCCGGCCACGAGCCTGACTTGGCTCACCCCCCCGCGAGGGGGCCTTTCGCCAAACCGAGCAGCCTTTGCCGCTTTGCGCCTCCCTCTTCGCTCAGAGGAGAGGAAGGGCATCCTGACTTCAGGGGTGTCGCATTCGGCGCGGGCTGCGCCCTGCCGTGGCTCCGTAAGGAGGCGAGTTTGAGGAAACCCGGCCGGGAGCCGGACTTTGGCTCACCCCCTCCCCCCCCTGACGGGCCTTTCGCCAAACCGCGCAGCCTTTGCCGCTTTGCGCCTTTCTCTCCGCTTGGAGGGTAGGAGGGGCGTCCTGACTTCAGGGGTGTCGCATTCGCCGCGGGCTGTGCCCTGACGTGGCTCCGCAGGGGTCCTGCCCCCCCCGTCATGCCGCTGATCCCGTGAACGGGTGGCAAACCCCGCAGGATATTTGAGGCAAGATGAGCGGGGGGAGGGACGCCTTCCCCAGACTGGCTGTCCATTTGCTTTGGGGGAAAGAAAGCGGCTTGCAACCTGCGCGGCGGTTGTCGCCTCCCGCCCCTTCTCCGGGCGAGAGGGCGGGGTGTTGTGGAAACGAAGCCGCTTCAGGAGGGGGCTTTCGGGTTTCGACAGACCCGTCCCCTGCCGTTCCGGGCCTGCCTCCTCCCTCGTGGGGGAGAGGGCGATGCGCCGCTGCGGAAATCACCTCAGGGGGCAAGTCCCATCCGGCCGACATGCCTGCCTGCCGGGTCTGGCGCTTCCCCCTCAGGGTCGTTTCTGCTTCTGGCGCAACTGGCCTTCCAGACCGCTCAGGATCAGTTTCAGCCCATGGCCGATGTCGGGGGTTCCGTCCTCTTCCTCCGTCATCCCGCTCAGCGCGTGCAGCAGGGGGAATGCGGCGGGATCGACCGGGGCAGGGGATGCGTCCCGCGCCAGCTCCTGAAGGGTGAAGCCGTAAAGATGCCCGTCCAGGCTGCGCCGGGCCGTCTCGGCCTCGGCCAGGGAAAAGCCCGCCTGCATCAGGCAGGCCAGCGTCGCCTCCTGATAGGCCCGCATCGCGGCCCCCTCCATCGGACGCCCGGCCAGAAGCGCCGTGGCCCAGGGGTGGCGGATCAGCTGCCGGTGGGCGGTCATGCTGCGCCGGCGCAGTTCCGGCTTCCACTCGCCCCCCTCGCGCGGTGCGGCAAAGCCCGCCACCACGGTTTCCGCCATATGGGCCAGCAGGATCTCCTTGCTTGCGACGTAATTGTAGAGCGACATCGCCTCCACCCCGAGCCGCTGGGCGAGCTTCCGCATCGACAGCGCCTCGATCCCGCCGTCGTCGGCAAGGGCGATGGCCTCGGTCACGATCCGGTCCAGGCTGAGCGGCAGGCGGGCCGGCGGGGGAGCGGGAGGGGCAGTATCGGTCATGACAGCACCAGCGAAACCGGAGGAGTGCTTACAGGGTAAGCCCATTTCGCTGCACAAGCAATGAGCATCCCGTCGCCGCCGCCCCGGCAAAGACGATTATCCGCTGCCTTTCCCGCGCCGAGCCGCTATAGAGGGGACAGGATCAGGAGACGGGGACCCATGCCGGAACGGAGCGAGAGCGACAGCCGCAAGCTTCTGCGCCGCCTGCGCGACGTTTTGGCCACCCCTGCCAAAGGGCAGGAGCGGCTCGACCGTATCACCCATCTCATCGCGGATTCGATGCGGACCGAGGTTTGCTCCATCTATCTTTTCCGCGATGCCGAGACATTGGAACTCTGCGCGACAGAGGGGCTGCGGCCCGAATCCGTCCACCAGACCCGGATGAAGCTCGGCGAGGGGCTGGTCGGCCGCGTCGCCCGCTCCGGCCAGCCGGTCAACACCGCCGATGCGCCCTCTGAAAAAGGGTTCCGCTACATGCCGGAAACCGGGGAGGAGATCTATTCCTCCTTCCTCGGCGTGCCGATCCAGCGGGTCGGCGAAAAGCTCGGCGTGCTGGTCGTGCAGTCGAAAGCCGCCCGCGCCTATTCCGAGGACGAGATCGACGCGCTTGATGTCGTGGCCATGGTGCTGGCCGAGATGAACGAGCTCGGCGCCTTCGCGGGGGAGGGGGAAAGCTCCCGCCACCGCCAGCCGGTGCTATTCCGCGGTGCCACCGGACAGGAGGGCGCCTCCGAAGGCCGGGTCTGGCTGCACGAGCCGCGGGTGGTCGTCACCAACCCGGTCGCCGATGATCCGCTGACCGAGATCGACCGCATCCGCGCGGCGGTGGGTGAACTCCGTGTCTCCGTCGATGACCTCCTGGAGGCGGAAAGCCTCGACAAGGAGCAGAAGGCGGTGCTGGAGGCCTACCGGATGTTCGCCCATTCGCGCGGCTGGCTGCGCCGGATGGAGGAAGACATCCAGCGGGGCCTTTCCGCCGAAGCGGCGGTCGAAAAGGAACAGTCCACCGCCCGCAACCGGCTGGAGCAGGTGCCGGATGCCTATCTGCGCGAAAGGCTCCATGATCTCGACGATCTGTCGAACCGCCTGCTGCGAATACTGACCGGGCAGGGCAAGGACACCGGGGCGACCATGCCCGACAATCCGGTGCTGATCGCCCGCAACATCGGCCCGGCGGAGCTGCTGGAATACGGCCGCAAGCTGAAGGGCGTGGTGCTGGAGGAAGGTTCCGTCGGCTCCCACGCGGCGGTGGTGGCGCGGGCTCTGGCCATTCCGCTGGTCATCCATGCCGCCCGCATCACCGCCGAGGCGCTGAACGGCGACCAGATCCTTGTCGACGGCGATCAGGGCATCGTCCACCTGCGCCCCGAGGAAACCGTGGCGCGCAGCTTCCGCGACAAGATCGCCATGCAGGCGGAGGCGCAGAAGCGATATGCCGCCTTCCGCGACCTGCCGGCGACGACGCTCGACGGGGTGACGCTGACCCTGCAGATGAATGCCGGGCTGATGGCCGATCTGCCGAGCCTGATCGGATCGGGCGCCGAGGGGGTGGGGCTTTTCCGCACCGAGTTGCAGTTTCTCGTCCGCAGCCAGATGCCCCGGCGCGAGGAACTGGCCCAGCTTTATGCCCGCGTCATGGATGCGGCCAAGGGGCGGTCGGTGGCCTTCCGGACGCTCGACATCGGCTCGGACAAGGTGCTGCCCTACATGAAGCCCAATGACGAGCCGAACCCGGCGATGGGCTGGCGCGCGATCCGGGTCGGGCTCGACAAGCCGGGCGTGCTCCGGATGCAGTTGCAGGCGCTGATCCGGGCGGCGAAGGGGCGGCCGCTGACGGTCATGTTCCCCTTCATCGCCGAATTCGGCGAGTTCCAGATCGCCCGCAGCCACATGATGCGCGAATTGCACCGCGAGAAGAGCCTCGGCCATCCCGTCCCCGTGCGGGTGGAGATCGGCGCGATGCTGGAGACGCCGAGCCTCGCCTATGCGCCGCGCGCCTTCTTCGACCTGGCGGATTTCATCTCCATCGGCGGCAATGACCTGAAGCAGTTCTTCTTCGCCGCCGACCGCGAGAATGAGCGGGTGCGGAAGCGCTACGATTCGCTGAACCTGTCCTTCCTGACCTTTCTGGAGCAGGTGGTGGAACGCTGCCATGCCTCCGGCACGCGGTTGTCGTTCTGCGGCGAGGATGCGGGACGGCCGATCGAGGCGCTTGCGCTGGCGGCCATGGGGCTGCGCGGCCTGTCGATGCGCCCGGCCTCCATCGGGCCGGTGAAGGCGCTCCTGCGGCGGGTCAATCTGGCCGAAGCGCGGGCGGTGATCGAAGCGGCACGCGCCGCGGGCGAGGAAAGCGCGCGGGACCGGCTGACGGAGTGGCTGGCCGCGCAGCCGCAGGGCTAGGGCGTTCCGCATCCGGGGTGACCTGTTGCGGCCCTCCGTCCTGCCACCGGCCCCTTGAACCGATGCCGGAACCGGCGGCAAACCCCGCAGGATGTTTTCAGGCAGAAAATGAAGGGAGAGGGGGAGCGACCGCCCGTGAGGCGGAAGGCTGCCGACCATGGGCGGCAGGGTGATCTCATCCCGCAGGGCGGGGAGCCTCGCCTGCGGCCCGTGTCCTCAGCCCGGCAGCGTCACGATGATCGCGCCGCGGTCGGTGGCCACCACGGTATGCTCATATTGCACCACGGGGGCGCTCGGCTCGCTGTAAAGGGTCCAGCCATCCTCCCCTTCGGCGGCCCAGACCCCGCCGGTGGACAGGAACGGTTCGACCGTCAGCACCAGCCCCTTGCCGATCCGCCGCCGTTCACCGCGCGCGGGCCAGGTCGGGATCTCCGTCGGCTCTTCATGAAGCGCGCGGCCGACCCCATGGCTCGCCAGATTGCGGATCAGCGTATAGCCGCGTTCCGAGGCAAAGCGGCCGATGGCCTTGCCGATCCCGGCAAGGGGCTTGCCGCTGCCCACCTGCGCGATGCCGACCTCCATGGCGCGTCTGCCGTCGCGGCAAAGCCGGTCGAGCGCCGGATGCGCCTCCGCCAGGCGAAAGCTCGCGCCGGTATCGGCGAAATAGCCGTCTTTGGAGGCGGAAACGTCGATGTTCACCAGATCGCCCGCCCGGATCCTCCGGTCGCCGGGGATGCCATGGGCGATTTCCTCGTTCACGCTGATGCAGGTCGCACCGGGGAAATCATAGGTCGCCTCGGGGGCGGGAAGCGCGCCCTCCCGTTCCATGAAGGCGCGGCCGATGCCGTCCAGCTCCCGCGT
Source organism: Paracoccaceae bacterium (assembly GCA_027492585.1). GTDB lineage: Bacteria > Pseudomonadota > Alphaproteobacteria > Rhodobacterales > Rhodobacteraceae > JAPUEK01. Next base: position 12,988 of record JAPUEK010000040.1, read on the forward strand.
AGTCATGCCCGGCTCCATCGCCTTGGCCATGGTCTGCATCGTATTGGCGACGATCCGGCCGATCTTCATCAGCCCGTCCAGTTCTTCCTGCTGCGTGACCGTCATGCCCGTTCCCACCCGATCTGCCGTGTTCCGCTGATGCTAGAGCAGATTGCCGGGAATGTCCCGTCTCTCCGGCAGCAGGCGGGGCAGGCGGAAAAGCCGTGACCAGCGGCGGTCCTCGCGCGCAGCCGGAAGCGCGCCGGCAGGCAGGCTGCCATCGAGGAGCGCCCGGTAAAGCCCGAAAGCACCGGGGCGCAGATAGGGCGACCAGTGGGAAACCCGCCCGCGCGGCGGCGGCAGCGCATGGCCGAGCCGCGCTAGAACCGCCAGCGTACCGGGCTGGTCGATGCGGAGATCGCGCCAGTTCGGCAGATCGAGCCCGAGCCCCTGGCCAAGCGCGGTATCGCCCCCGGCGAGGATCAGCCATTCGAAGAGGAAGTCGAAGAGGTCATTCTCGCGCGTGGTGACGTTGATCACCTCGGCCAGACGCCCGGCGGGGCTGGCCATGGCGGCCTGCGCCGTCTCCCGCGCCTCGGCGGCGGCCAGCAGCACGAGCCGTGCGATGTCCCCCGGCGCGGCCCGTTGCAGCGCGGCAAGCGCCACCCGCGCGCCGAGCGAATGGGCGATCACCTGCAGGCGCCGCTGCGGCGCGATCCGGCGGAGAAGGGCGGCCAGCTCCGCCAGGGCCGCGCCGGCGCGGGTGGCGCGGGCATGGGCCGTCCACAGCGTCGCGCGGGCATCCCAGCCGAAGCCGATCGCCAGCCCGCGCCGTCCGTCCAGCCCCAGATGCCGGGGCCAGCTTATCGCGGTGCGGTCGCCCTGCGGCGGATCGAGCGACAGGATATGGCCATGCGGGCAATGGTGCGGGATGCCGGGGCGGAAGCGGAAGCCATGGACCATGGCGACGACCGGCGCCTCCGGGGGCAGGACGGCGAGGGCGGCGCGCAGGCGGTCTTCGTCGCAGCGCAGCCCCTCCGCCGTCAGATCGGCGCGGATCGGGGGCAGGGGCGGGGGAGTTGCAGGCATGACACCTCCGGCAGGACCTTTCGCCGTTCTGGCTAGGGCAATCCTGCGACGGGGCGGTGAAGGGCAGGTTACAGCTCCGTGACGCAACCCGTAACGGAGCAGGACCAACGGCCTTCAGCCCCCCTTTCTTCTCTTCTCAAATATCCTGCCGGGTGGTCCGGAGGGGTGCAAAACCCCTCCGGGGCCGGCCCCCGGGCGCAAGCGCCGCCGGATGCCCCCCACGGGCGCGGCCCCCCCCCCGATACATCCCGTTGACCTTCCCGGAGTTTGGGCGTATCCCGCCCCCCGTGGCGCTTTGTTACCGGATTGCGGGCCACGTTAAACAAACCGCTAAAGAGGTTCAGGGCATCGGCCCCGGCGCCTCTTGGGTATCCGGGGCTTTTCTTTGGCCGGAGGCCATGATGACTGACAACTGGAAGACCCGCACGAAGCTTGTCCATGACGGCAGCCGCCGCAGCCAGTATGGCGAGATGGCCGAGGCGATCTATCTGACCCAGGGCTTTGCCTATCCGACTTCGGAGGCGGCCGAGGCGCGGTTCATCGAGGCGGGCGAGGACGAGTTCATCTATGCCCGCTACGGCAACCCCACGACGCGCATGTTCGAGGAACGCATCGCCGCGCTCGAAGGCACCGAGGATGCCTTTGCGACGGCCAGCGGCATGGCGGCGGTCTCCGGGGCGCTGACCTCCCTGCTGCGGTCGGGGGATCATGTCGTCTCCTCCCGCGCGCTCTTCGGCTCCTGCCTTTACATCCTTGAGGAGGTGCTGACCCGCTTCGGCGTCAAGGTCACCTTCGTCGACGGCGGCGATCCGGACCAATGGCGCGCGGCGGTGACGCCGGGGACCAGGGCGGTCTTCTTCGAGAGCATGTCGAACCCGACGCTGGACCTGGTGGACATCCGCGCCGTCGCCGAAATCGCCCATGCGGCGGGGGCCAAGGTCATCGTGGACAACGTGTTCGCCACGCCGATCTTCAGCCGCGCGGTCGAGCAGGGCGCCGATCTGGTGGTCTATTCCACGACGAAGCACATCGACGGCCAGGGGCGCGCGCTGGGCGGGGTCATCTGCGGCTCCAAGGAGATGATCCGCAAGGTGGTCGAGCCCTACATGAAACACACCGGCGGCTCGATGAGCCCCTTCACCGCCTGGATCATGCTGAACGGCATGGCGACGCTGGACCTGCGCTGCCGGGCCATGGCGGACAGTGCGCTGAAGATCGCGCGGGCTCTGGAGGGGCATCCGGCGCTGGGCAGGGTGATCTATCCGGGGCTCGAAAGCCACCCGCAGCATGTTTTGGCCAAGGCGCAGATGGGGGCGGGCGGCACCATCGTCACCTTCGACATCGCCGGCGGCAAGGAGGCTGCTTTCCGCGCGATAAACGCTTTGAAGATCGCCAAGATTTCCAACAATCTCGGCGATGCGAAGAGCATTGCGACCCATCCGGCGACCACCACCCACCAGCGGCTTTCGCCGGAGGCGAAGGTCGCGCTCGGCATCACGCCGGGGCTGGTGCGGTTCTCGGTGGGGCTGGAGGACCCGGACGATCTGATCGCGGATCTGCTGGCGGGTCTGGCGCAGATCTGAGGCGCCGCGATGCGGGTGCGCCCCTATCGGGCGGCGGATGCGGGCGTGCTCGGCGGGATCTTCTTCGAGGCGGTCCGCATCGGCGCCGCCCCGAAATATTCCGCCGCGGAACTCGCCGCCTGGGCGCCGCTGCATCCGTCGCCCGAGGTCTGGGCGGCGCGTCTTGACGGTCTTCTGACGCTGGTGGCGGAAGAGGGGGAGACGGCCCTGGGCTTCATGTCCCTGCGGCAGGACGGCTATCTCGATCTTGCCTTCCTGCGGCCCGATCAGCGGGGCAAGGGCGTGGCGGATGCGCTTTATGCGGCCCTTCTGGCCGAGGCGCGGGCCTTGGGCCTTGCACGTCTGACCACGGAGGCCAGCCGGATGGCCCGCCCGTTCTTCCTGCGCCATGGCTGGCAGGAGCTTGCCGCGCAGGTGGTGGAACGGCAGGGCGTGGGCATCGAGAACTTCCGCATGGCGCTGGATCTGGCGGAAGGATGACGGCGGAGGGGCGGCCTTCGCCGGGCGATGCACCGGGTTGCGGCGCCGGAGGCGTTCTGCTGCCCCCCTTCGCCATGCCACTGGCCCCATGGGCCGCCGGCAATCCCGCAGGAGACCTGGGGCGGGATGAAAGGGGCAGGCGCGACCCTCGGCTGCCGGGCCTTTCCGGCAGATGATCCTTCAATTGATCCGATGTCGCCTTTGTGTCGTATTCCTTCGGCAAGGCTTGGGTCGGGGGCGGTTCTCCCCTATATTGTCACCCTGCGCCTTCAACGGGGGAGCTGCGAGATGAACATTCACATGCAGGATAGCGGCCTTCGTCCCGACAGGGCCGAGGCCGAGGCGGCGATGGCCACGCTGCGGCTCTGGGCGCAGCGCGCGACCGAAGCGGAGATCGTGGCGCTTGATCCTGCCGCTCCGGCGCTGGTCGGCAACGGCTACCCGGTGCTGTCGCGCGACTATCCGCAGGATTTCACCGTGACGGAGGCCTACAAGGCCAGCCTGCCCGACCTCCAGAACGGCCCTTCCAGCCTGATCGTCGGCGAAAAGGCGGTGATCCAGCATGTCGGCATCTCCAACTTCCGCCTGCCGATCCGCTATCGCAGCCGCTCCGGCGACCCGGTGACGCTCGAAACCTCCGTCACCGGCACCGTCAGCCTTGAGGCGGAAAAGAAGGGCATCAACATGAGCCGCATCATGCGGTCCTTCTATGCCCATGCGGAGCGCGAGTTCTCCTTTCAGGTGATCGAACACGCGCTGGAGGATTACAAACGCGATCTCGGCTCCTTCGATGCGCGCATCCAGATGCGGTTTTCCTTCCCGGTGCGGGTGGAAAGCCTGCGTTCGGGCCTGTCGGGCTGGCAGTATTACGACATCGCGCTGGAACTGGTCGATCAGGCCGGGGTCCGCAAGCGGCTGATGCATCTCGATTTCGTCTACTCCTCGACCTGCCCCTGCTCGCTGGAGCTGTCCGAACATGCGCGGATGACGCGCGGCCAGCTGGCGACGCCCCATTCGCAGCGTTCGGTCGCGCGGATCTCGGTGGAGCTGACCGGCTCGGGCCGGCTCTGGTTCGAGGATCTGATCGGGATCGCGCGCTCGGCGGTGCCGACCGAGACGCAGGTGATGGTCAAGCGCGAGGACGAGCAGGCCTTTGCCGAGCTGAACGCGGCCAACCCGATCTTCGTCGAGGATGCCGCCCGCAGCTTCTGCGCGGCGCTTCGCAAGGACCCGCGGGTGGGCGATTTCCGCATCGTCGCCAGCCATCAGGAAAGCCTGCACAGCCATGATGCGGTGTCGGTGCTGACCGAGGGGCCGACCTTCGCCGCCGAAAGCCTTGATCCGAAGCTGTTCGCCAGCCTTTACCACGTTGGTTGAACGCAGGGCCTTCCTGCTGGCCGCCGCCTTGGGTGCCGCGCTGCCCCTGTGCCTCGGCGCCCCGCTCCGGGCGGAGGAGGGCGGGCTGGCGCTGGTGCGGGCGGCGCAGGCGCAGCTTGGCGTCGTGACCGGCTATGACCCGGCCTATGTGCCGCTCGATTTTCCCGGCGGCGATGTGGCGGCGGAAGGCGGGGTCTGCACCGATGTCCTGATCCGCGCCCTGCGGCTGGCGGAGGGGATCGACCTTCAGGCAGCCGTCAACGCCGACATGACGGCGCATTTCGCCAGCTATCCGGCCAACTGGGGGCTGAAGCGCCCGGATCGCAACATCGACCACCGCCGGGTGCCGAACCTGCGCCGTTTTCTGGAACGGATGGGCGCCGAGGTCGCAGGCGCTTACCTGCCCGGCGACATCGTGACCAGCCTTCTGCCCGGCAACCTGCCGCATCTGATGATCGTGACCGACCTGCCGGGGGCGGAGGCGCCGATGGTGATCCACAATATCGGCGCGGGAACGCGGGTCGAGGACCGTCTGCTTGAGTTCGGGATCACCGGCCATTACCGCCTGACGCCCGAGGTTCTGGCGAAGATCCGTGCTTTGGGCGGCTGACCTATTTCGGCCGGAGCCAGCAAGGAGGGCTCCGGTGCCCCCGCTGCGGAAGCAAGACCCTCCCGATGCGCCGCCCGATCCGCAGACCGCCGAGGATAGGATCGTGCCGCTTGCCCGCCCCCCTTCATCTTGCCCCAAATATCCTGCGGGGAGGTCCGGAGGGGTGCAAAACCCCTCC
>JAPUEK010000041.1 GCA_027492585.1 Paracoccaceae bacterium
CCGGACTCTAGCATCAGATGGACAAGTTATCGGGGGGCACAGCAGAATGAGAAGGCCGGAGCAGAGGCGATCCCGATCCGTTTCGTGCAAGTCGGATCGGTGAGTGCGCAAGAGATCCTCCAGGTGCAGATTTGCAGGTGCTTCAGCTCATGGTGCCGCGCCATCTGAGCGACCGTCGCACCTCCGGTCCCGGCCGATAGCACGATCCCGAGGTTCTCCTTGACACGATCTTCATCGCCGTCAGGACGGTGCTGATGGAGGCAATCGCCAACTTTACCCCGTCCTCGCCAGCCGCGTCGCCGGGGTGCAGGAACTGGTCGTGGACGAAGTATCGTGACGTCAGTGAAAATCCCGGCTGGGAAACAGCTTTTTCGCCTGCTCGCGCGGATGGTGGGCGGTTGAGCGGAGGCTGCCTCCGGCGGGGCGCTTCGTTTCGTCTGCCCGGCCATCGTTTGCGGTGATCATCACCGGGCGGCCAAGGGTAGTCAGCAAGCTAGAAACATCCTCGACCCGTTCGGCGATGAGGTGGACGACCGGGCCGTCGCGTTCGATCCGGCCTGTCACCCGCAGCAGACGGCCTGTGATCACCGCCTTGCGGAAGGTCTCATAGACCTTCTTCCAGACGACCACGTTCGCTGTGCCGGTCTCGTCCTCAAGCGTCAGGAAGATCACGCCCGAGGCCGTGCCGGGGCGCTGGCGGGTGATGACGAGGCCGGTGACGATGACACGGCCCTTGGCCTGCGCCAGCCGGTCATGGGCCAGACTTTCGGGTAATCCGGGACGCAGCAACTCCATCGGATGCGCCCGCAACGACAGCCGCAGCGAGAGATAATCCTCGATCACCTCCTGACCGAGGGTCATCTGCGGCAGGGTCACGGCGGGTTCAGCGCCGCCTTCGCCATCCGTGCCAAAGAGGGGCAACGGAGCCGGAGCCTTCAGCGCCTTGGCGGCCCAGAGCGCATCGCGCCGGGTCAAGCCGAGAGCGGCGAAGGCATCGGCATCGGCCAGCCGTTCCAGCGTGTCGGGAGGCACGCCTGCCCGAAGCCAGAGGCTTTCGACATCGGGATAGCCGTTGCTGCGCGCGGCGGTGATCCAGTCCGCATCCTCCTCGCGCAGGCCCCTGATCTGCCGGAAACCGAGCCGCAGCGCCAGGGCTCCATCGGCGCGCGGCTCCAGCGTGCAGTCCCATACCGAATGGTTGACCGAAACCGGGCGCACTTCGATCCCATGGTCGCGGGCGTCGCGCACCAGTTGGGCGGGGGCGTAGAATCCCATCGGCTGCGCGTTCAACAAGGCGCAGGTGAAGACCGCAGGATGATGGCACTTCAGCCAGGCCGAGATATAGACCAGCCGCGCGAAGCTGGCGGCATGGCTTTCGGGGAAGCCGTAGGAACCGAACCCCTCGATCTGGGCGAAACAGCGGGCGGCGAAATCCGCCTCATAGCCGCGTTCCAGCATACCCGAGATGAAGCGGTCGCGGAACGATCCGATGGTTCCCATGCGCTTGAAGGTGGCAAGGCTGCGGCGCAGACGGTCGGCTTCGGCCGGAGTGAACCCGGCAGCGACCACAGCGATCTGCATCGCCTGCTCCTGAAAGAGCGGCACGCCGTAGGTGCGGCCCAGCACCTCCATCATCGCGGGGCCAAGGTCTTCGACAGGCTCCAGCCCCATGCGGCGGCGGATGAAGGGGTTCACCATGCCACCCTGAATTGGCCCCGGGCGGACGATGGCAACCTCGCAGACCAGATCATAGGAGCAGCGCGGCCGCATCTTCGGCAGGAAGTTCATCTGCGCCCGGCTTTCGACCTGAAACACGCCGATGGCATCGGCCCGGCACAGCATGTCGTAGACCTGCTCACGCTGCACATTTTCGGCCGTTCCGGCGGGTCCATTGCCGGCAAGATCCGGGTGCAATGTGGCCAGCGTCATGCTGATCCCGCGGTGATCCTGCAACAGGCCGAAGGCTTTGCGGATACAGGTCAACATCCCCAGCCCCAGCACATCCACCTTCAGAAGCCCGAGCGCGTCGATGTCATCCTTGTCCCATTCGATCACCGTGCGATCCTCCATCGCGGCATTCTCGATGGGGCAGAGTTCGTCCAGTCGGCCTTGGGTGATCACGAAGCCCCCGACATGCTGGGACAGGTGGCGGGGAAAGCCGATGATCTCGCCGATCAGTTGCGCGGCGAGTTGCACCCTGCGATCTTCGATGGAAAGCCCTGCATCCCGAAGCCGATCCTCGCCGGGTGCCGCCGAGGACCAGCCCCAGATCTGGCCGGACAAGCGTGCGATCACGTCCTGGGACAGGCCCATGACCTTGCCTACCTCGCGGATGGCGGCGCGGCTGCGGAAGTGGATCACCGTCGCCGTCAGACCGGCGCGCTCGCGGCCATAACGTTCGTAGATCCACTGGATCACCTCTTCGCGGCGTTCGTGTTCAAAGTCCACGTCGATGTCCGGAGGCTCGCCGCGTTCCTTCGAGATGAAGCGTTCGAAGATCAGGGTAATCGTCTCCGGCGGCACCTCGGTGATGCCCAGAAGATAGCAGACGACCGAATTGGCGGCCGAGCCGCGCCCCTGACAAAGGATGCCCTTTGAACGCGCGAACTGAACGATGTCATGCACGGTCAGGAAGTAGGGCGCGTAATCCACCTCGCGGATCAGTGCCAGCTCCTTGTCCACGCGGGCGACGATCTTGGGCGACGGACCTTCGGGATAGCGCCAGTTCAGCCCCTTTCGCGTCAGACGCTCCAGCCGGATCTGCGCCGGTTCGCCGTTGACGGTTTCATCCGGGTATCGGTAGCACAGCTCGTCCAGACGAAAGGCGCAGCGGTTGGCGATCTCGACCGAGCGGCGGATCGCGGTGGGGTGCCGGGAAAAGATCCGCATCATCTCGGCCCCGGACTTGAGCCGGTGCTCGCCATTGGTCTGCCGGTGCTGGCCGATGTTGTCGATGGTGCAACCGATCCGCAGGCAGGTCAGCACATCGGCCAGAGGGCGGCGGGCGGAGCGGTGCATCAGCACATCGCCGATTGCGACCATGGGAATAGCCTCCCGTTGCGACAGAGAGGCCAGACGGTCGAACCGGATCTGGTCACGACCGTCATAGGCCGGGGCGGCACCAAGATAGCACTGGCCGGGAAACGCCTCGCCGACGCGGAGAATGTCGTCGCGGGTTGCATCGGCCTCGTCACGCCCGGCTTCCATCACGTCCGGCGGCAGGGCGATCAGGATCAGACCCTGCCCCCAGTCCAGCAGATCGGCGCGCGTCAGATGACATTCCCCCTTGGGCGCCCGCCGTTTGCCCAGCGACAAAAGACGGGTCAGCCGCGACCAGGCGGCAAGATCGGTGGGCAGCGCCAGCCATTCGACCGCAGAGTCGATCAGCACCAGACGCACGCCGGCGATCAGCCGCGGAAGCGGATGCGCGGGCAAGACCGGGGCGGTGGTTTCCCCCGTGAAATGCGGCACACTCTGGCGGCTGGAATGGTCGGTGACGCGCTGCGACCGGATCACCGGGCCATCCGGCGCCATGTCTGAGACTGTCATCGCCTCGTTCCGCAGCCGCGCCAGTTCCTTCAACGCCGAAAACGCGCGCACCACGCCCGCCACCGAATTGCGGTCGGTGATGGCAATGGCGGTCAGGCCAAGTTCCGCCGCCCGCGTCACCAGCTCCTCCGGGTGGGAGGCGCCGGTCAGGAAGGTGAAGTTCGAGGTGACGCAGAGTTCCGCATAGGCCGTCATGCGAATTCCCCCTGCACGCGCCAGTCTGGATTCTGCGGCGTGTGGAACAACCAGAGACGGGCGCCTTCCTGCGTCTCGATCCGCCAATAGTCGCGCAGACCGCTGCGCCAGGCCGGATCGTCGAACCACCATTCCGGGGCGATCCGCTCCGGTCCATGGGCGCGCAGGGTGGTGAAGCGCATCCGGCGCCAGCGGAATTTCGTTGGCGGATGTCCGGAGACGTGGGTGGCGGGCTCCGGTGGAAAGATCACGACCGGCCGCAACGGCCCCCGGCTGGATGGGGTTGAGACGGGTTCCGACCAGGCAACCGGCATGATCCGGAAGCTGCGCTCGGGGATCTTGCTATCGGTCGGCATCATCCGCAGCACGCGGTCAAAGCCGATGCGGTTGCCCAGACGTGAGACCAGATCGGCCAGCGCATCATCCTGCTGCACGGTCGGTCTGCCGCCGATCTGTTCGGGCGGCATCGGTTCGGGGAGAGGGGCCGACAGACGCAATGCGTCGATGCCGAAGCCGGCGTCCACCTCATCCACGCCCTTGGCGAACAGGGCTGCGATACGATCCGGGTCGCGCATCGGACGGGCCAGACCGATCTCGACCTGCACCGTGCCGCGATCCACCCGCCGCAGTTCCAGCCGCAGGCGCCGCGCGCCCTGATGATGCAGGGCGAGCTTGCTGCACAGACGGTCCAGCAGGCGTGCAAGCCCCGCCATCACGTCGGATTGCAGGCCGATCGGTTCCGGCAGCGTCATCCGCACCCCGAAATGCGGGGCGTCCGGTTCCGCCGCGACGGGCTCCGGCTGATGACCAAGAAGCTGATCCAGTCGCAGGACCAGCGCAGGACCGAACCGGCGGGCCAAAGGCGCGCGCGGCAACCCTGCCAGATCGGCCACCCGCACAAGACCGACACGCGACAGGGCCTCGGCCGTGTCATGGTCGATACGCAGCGCTGATACCGGCAGTCGGCCGACGCCCTGCACCAGTTCGCCCTCCGCAAGGATGCCGCCGCCATGACGCGCGAGCGCACGGGCCGCCCCTTGCGTGCCTGCGATTGCACTTTCGACGGACAGCCCCACCCGCTCCAGCCGCGCATGAAGGTCGCTGCGAAGGTCTGCTTCTCCTCCGAAGAGATGTGGCACGCCGGTAATATCGGCAACCAAGCCATCACTGCCATCCCTGGCGACCATCGGGGCGTATCGGCCAGCCCATCGGCGCAGGGAGGCAAGGGCTGCCACCTCACGGGCGAGGTCCGTCGGGCGCGTCGAGAGATCGGGACAGATGGCGCGGGCATCGGCCAGCGGCATACCGCGCGCAAGACCACGTTCCGAGGCCGCCCTGTTCAGACAATGCAGGTGATCGGCATTGTCCGACCGATGGGTCAGGGCAAAAGGCCCTTCAACGGGGCGGGTCCGCAGGCTCGTGTCGCTGGCGAGCCTCGGAAACCATATGGACAGCAGCCGACGCGCCATTCCAGTCCACAGTCCACGATCCGGTTGTTCCTGATTTGTTCTTATTAATACTCCAGTAATGCAGAGTCGAGTCCGCCGTTGCAGCCGGAACGGGTTCGCAATGCCATCGCGTCTCGGTCGCATTGCTGCCCTGACCTTCGCGGATCAGCATCAGCCCGGTTGTCCGCCCTGCCTCGGCCGCCAGTTGCAAGCGGCGGCCCGCGGTCAGCGTCAGAGGCTGCTGCGGCTCCGCGATGACCAGCCCGACAGGGGCTGCGCGCAGAGCCTCCTCGACGCACCAGAGCAGATCGGTCTCTCCCTTTGGCGTCAGCACCATCAGGCGCTCCCCCAACCCCTCAGGCAGGCCCCTCGGCATGAGGCGCCGGGGCTCATGCTCGGGCAAAACCCAAAGGACCGGGCCGGGGTGCCGCAGGGTCTGGAACAGCGCAAAGGCTCGGCGGCCCGGTCCCTCGGCCTCATGCACGCGGGCCTTGAGAAGGGTGAAGGGACCGACCGGAGGCGGGCGGTGAACGCGGTCATGCAGGATCATGCAGCGCCTCCTCCGGCACGATATCCAGTTCTCCATCCGGCAGCGGCCGTTGCAGATGCAGCGCCTGTTCGATGGGTGCGGTCAACCACAGGCGCCATTCCTCGGGTCGCACCAGAATGACCGGCATCGCCTTGGGGTGGATGCGCTCCACCTCACGGTTGGGCTCGCAGGTCAGGAAGCCGAAGGCATCCACTGTCACCTCGCCCTCCTTCAGCTTGCGCGTCGCGGTCCAGTCGGTGCGGAGACCCGCGAAGAAGGCCAGCGGCCGGTCGGGGCCAAGGGCGAACCACACTGGCTTGCCCTTTTCCGGGCCGGGGCGGCTGTCCGGTTCGGCAAAGGAGGTGAACGGCACCAGGCAGCGATGCTGAACGCCAAGCCAGCGCCGCCAGTGGGGCGAGGCAAGATTGCGGATGTTCGTCACGCCGGGATCGGTGCGCCTGCCCGCCAGAAACTGTGGCGGGGTCGGCATCCCCCAACGGGCCAGCGAAAGCTGCCAGCCGCCCTGCGGACTACGCCGAAAGATCGGCGCGGGATAATCCGGATAGATGGCAGGCATCGGAGGCAGGTTGCCGGTGAGGTCCTCCAGCACCTCATCATCGGCGACAACATCGCCGGACTCATGGCGCATCGCGTCCTGAGATTTGGTCTGGGAGTAGAGGTTGCACATGTGTGTGGCTCGGAACGGGAAAGACACCAGACTGCGAACATTGGGGGAACTTGTCCAGCCCGTGTTGCGGGGGTGGACGTTGGCGCCCGAGACTGGGGCGATACCCCGCAGGGCCACGGAGAGCCCGAATGCCGCGGGGCGGGCAGATTGCGGTGGAGGGGGCGAAGCAAACCGCGCAGGCTGCCAGCGCCTCGCTCCCGCGCTCTACTGGCTGATGCCCCGGACATGGGAAACGGCAGCATCCCGGGATTGGCGTCTGAACCGGATCAAGCGTTCTGCCGGCGCAGCAGCGGTCGGCACATGCAGGGTCCGTCATCTGCTGCGAGGCGTTCACCCGCCCAGTTCGGGGATATCTCCTCCCGGCGCAGAATATGTGCCGGCCCGCACCTTTGGCCAGATTTCTGGGCGTTTTGCCACTTCGGATATCTGTCGTCCAGGAGCAACCTGCTCAAAAATCCGGTTCACCTCGGTAGCCCAGTCGTAGAGCAGCCGCTGGAATTCGTTCGACACGCGCTGGCGCTTCCATATCTGTTCGAAATCGATCCGATCACCCAGCCGTTCCGCAACAACCGATACCGTGTAGGTCGCGATATTGGCATAGCCCTGTCTGAAGACGGCCTTCGCGTCCTTGGTCTTGATCAAGGCTTCAACTGTCTTGGACACGATGACCTTGGCGATCATGGCCCGATACCATGCGGCGTCGAGCGGTTCGGGCACGATCGCTGAACCGTCGTCGAGCGCAGCCATGAAGGCCGCGAAGTTCTTCTCTCCGGCAAGCGCGACCTGGGCCGGCTTGCCACGCCAAGCTTCGTGATACTTCGCCACATCGTTCTTCGACAGCTTGCGTCTTGTCGGAATGGCGTCGGCGATCTTCTTCTTCTGGGCGGGCGTCGTGCCCTCCCGCAGCAGCATCACCTGATAGGCTCCGGACGCGCGCTCGTAGAACCAGCGCCCGACGCCGTCGGGGCACCAGGTCTCGTTGGCCAGTTTCTCCAGCTGGACATGGAACGGCCTGTTTGCCGAAAGATCGGAGGTCTTGACCGCGTTCTGGCTGTTCGCGAAACGCGAGATGTTCGCGATCAACCGTTCCCGGCCCAGCTCCTCGGCCCCTTTGAGAACGATGATCTTTGCGGGCACCATGACGTTGCCCAGATCGAGCGTCCGGTTCTCCCGAGCGGCGAAATAGATCGAGGATGTGGTCTGACCGCCGTTGACGATCTGCAGACCTTTCAGCAAGGAAATTCCGATGCTGCCGTCTTGGCAGCGCCCGAAGGTGGCTTCGTCACAGACGAGGACGAGGCCGTTGTTGAAGGCCATGAAGTGCTCGGGCTCACGCGCGAGCGTTTCGGCGATACCCTTGTCACCTTGCCCCGGGCTCCGAGGAATGTGCGGACGTTTGCTTCAAGCAAGCGGCTGCCGAAGCGTTCGTAAAGGCCGCGGATGACCGGACCCGGAACCGCAGCCAGTGCATATTCGTAGTCAGCATCAGGATCGGGGACATGCACGCAAGGCAGAGCGCGACCGATGGTCTGCTCGAAACTGATGGCAACCTCTTCGCGCGGTTTGCCAACCGTGTGGCGATACAGCCGCTCGATGTCCATCGCCTCGATGGCGACGACCCGGCCGTGAACCTCCTTGGTCGAAAACTGTTTGGCCTTGGTCTTCCCGTCGGTGATGACGAAGACCCGAAGCTGGTCGAGGTCGGCCCAGAGGTTGGCGACGGTGCTGATCAGGCCATGGACATCATGCGACGGTTCCACCTTGCCCAGGAGTTTGCCGTTCGACGCGTGGAACAGGAACCGGACGCCTTCGGCCGCAACGCTTCCCACTACAGGGTCGCCGACCGGAGAAATCTCCTCGCTCCCAAGGTAATGCGTGACGAACAGGTCAAGCCGCGTCTCGTCCGACGACAGCGCGTAGCCGGTGATCCTGATCTTTCCTTGGACCGTGCCGCTCCAGTGGCAGATCGTCGCCGGCTCGCAGATGCCGGCGTTCGCGACATGCTCCATGACCAGTTCGGCGAAGACGAGCTCTTCGGATGGGAACGGCCCTTCGTTGGCCTGGACACGTTCCGCGATCGTGCCATGCACCAGCGCGCGAAAACTGTGGTGAAATTCCTCAAGGCTCATCTTGCATCAATCCAAAACTGCGAAAGACATCATCGACAGGCGTTGCCGCCTGTTCTAGGGCATCGACATCAAGCGTATAGATCGCTTTGCGGATATGCGCTGGAACGGCAGCGCGCCGCAGGCACGGAAAGTCTTCTCCGACGAGGAAGGCGCGACCATCAGACAGAAGGAGCTTTCGCCCATAGTGCTCCGCATGATCATCCTGGTAGCCTGAGACGAGGATGAGGGCTTCGAACACGCGCGACAGGCCTGCCTGCGCCATGGTTTCGCGCAGATGGGCGACCATCCCGGCCAGATCAGTGCCATCATCCGTGACCTCGAACCTCAGGGCTGCGAAGAACATCGGAGTCTTCTCGGTGTCCAACTGTTCCATGCTGTTGATACGGGCAAGGAACGCCCCGCCTGCCAGCGAGCTCTTGACCTCGACCGCGCCCGTCCCGATGTGAAAATCCTGTGCGGCGTGCAGCGGGCCTTGCCAGCAATCCACTGCCGCACCGCCGAGCCTGGTCTGCATGAGGCGGTCCAGGAACCACAGTTCCCCCATCAGGCCTAGCTGTTTCTCCGGCGACAACGGGCGGCGTTTCCGCGCCATGAATGCCTGCCAGTCCGCAACGCGGCCGACGAAAATGCGGGCCAGCTCCCGCGGATCGGTCGTCCCTGCCGCATCAAGGCAGCGCAGGACATCTGTCGTCATGACGGTGAAGATGTCGAGAGACCCTTCGGCGCGCCGGACCAGCGCGACGGCGGTGCGGTCGCCGAACAGATGATCATCCTGCACCATCACGACGTCGAAACCCTGCCCATCCGGCAGACCGCCCGGCCCGGGTAGCGTCATGCGCGGAAAGCTGACGATCAGGGCTTCACTCGCACCTGGGAACCGGCATCCGGCTTCAACGCCGACAGCCCCGATGTCGGTCAGATGCACGAACTGCCAGTCAGCCGACGCCTCCTGCCGGGCAAGCACGCGCCAGGAACGGAGAAGCCCGTCTTCAGTCCACCCAGTCATTCATCGCCCCCCAGAGCACGCTGTTGGCCATGTAGTCGGCATTGCTGACACGACGTGATGAAGGGCTTCCAGGGAAGCTGATCGCCCAAGCAAGAATAGGGCCACCTACCTTCAGTTCGTCAATCTTGCTGTGTGCAGGATCAAGCAGGTAGAGCATCAGAAGCCCGCGATCCCGCCGCGGCGCCGCGCCCTGATCGACCGAACCGAAGCCCAGGATGTTGCGGATTGCGACGCCGCGCGGCTCGTCCGGCGGTGTTGCGTCCTGATCGCGGTCCTTGTCGCCGCGCCAAGTCTTTCGGGTCAGGTCCAGCGCCGCGCGCCATTCTGCTTCACTCAGGTCGACGGCCTGATCTCGGGGCGAGATCAGCGTCTTGATCGAATAGCGGTCCGCCGGCTCGGATTGGACAGCGCTGCGCTTCATCATGTTGACCTCGAGACCTCCAATCGTATTGGGGGCCTCGCCTCCGCCGATCAACGCAACGGTCCAACTGGTGAGTTCGCCGTCCTTGTTCATTTCGTCGATGAAGTCGGCGATCAGTGGGCTGACCCGCGGAAGCTGCCGCCTCGCCTGAAATACGAACGGAACAGCGACAACCCCGCGCACCTATTTTCTGCGACCGCCATCGCGTCCATTGGGCTTCAGGCGTAAGTGGATCGTCCGCAGGACCGTTCCCGAAGAGCTGCACGAGATCGTCGGCAAGCGCGAGCTGGTCTTGTCCCCGACCCTGCGCGGGATCATCCACCTCGGTCTGCTCGGTGCTGGCACGGCTCTGACTGCCGTCTGTAGGCAGATTGTACCGTCGCCAACTATCGCGGATGCCGAAAATTGAAAGCATTTTGCCACTTCGTTATCCGGCGGGAAAGCCTCGCCGCTCGGCCTTATGGGGAACGTCCTTCGACTCAACCGGCTTGAGGGCGGACATTACGCCAAGCCTTTCGCTGGTGGAGGCGGCTCAGCGCTAGGGCTGCCGTTCCACGGGCATGTGAGCGAGATTCACCTCAACGACTTGGACGCCCACATCGCAGCCCTTTGGCAATCGATACTTGGCCGAACCGAGGATCTCATCGAGCTTATGATGTCAGTCCCGGTGACAATTGATGAGTGGCATCGGCAACGCCAAGTATATCTCGACCGACCATCGCACACAGACCAGCTTGAGTTGGGCTTTTCGGCACTCTTCCTCGCCCAACACACCATGCAGCGCCGCAGCCTCAATCGGGTCGTCGATGGCAGACCGCTCCATCAGGCAGCGGGGCGGCGGCTGTCAGACTGATTGCCTCTCAGGGCATGACCTCGAAGCGGTCCACGTCGACCATGCCGTGATCGGTGATCTTCAGGTGCGGGATCACCGGCAGGGCGAGGAAGGCCAGTTGCAGGAAGGGTTCCTCCAGCACCACGCCCAGCGATTTCGCGGCCGCGCGCAGGGCGATGAGATCGTGATGGACCCTCTCGAAGGGCTCAAGGCTCATCAGCCCGGCGACCGGCAGGGCGAGTTCGGCCAGCACCCGGCCCCCTTCGACCACCACGAAGCCGCCCTCGATCTCCCCCAGACGGTTGGCGGCAAGCGCCATGTCGGCATAGTCGGCGCCCACCACGGCGATGTTGTGATGGTCATGGCAGACGGTGGAGGCGATGGCCCCGCGCTTCAGCCCGAAGCCCTGCACGAAGCCCGTCGCGCGGTTGCCGTTCACGCCATGGCGCTCGATCACCGCGATCTTGATCAGGTCGCGGGACAGGTCGGGGCGCTTGTCGCCATCCTCCGGCGCGATGTCGAAGGTCAGATGCGGGGTCAGGATCTTGCCGGGCAGGATGCCGATCACCGGGGTTTCAACCCGGTTTCCGCCGGTGCGGAAGTGCTGCGGCTCCAACTTCGGGGCCTTGACCGACTGGCGCGCCACCGGGGGGATGCTGCCACGGGCGGCAAAGGCCTCTGCCGTCACCTCTACCCCGCCGGCAAAGACCATCGAGACCTCACAGCCCTCAAGCGAGCCGATCACCGCGATATCGGCGCGCTTGCCCGGCGCGATCAGCCCGCGATCCTTCAGCCCGAAGGCCTCCGCCGCGGACAGGCTCGCGGCGCGGTATGTGGCCAGCGGCGAGGCGCCGAGGGAAATCGCGGTGCGGATCAGATAGTCGAGATGGCCATGCTCGGCAATGTCGAGCGGGTTGCGGTCATCGGTGCAAAGGCAAAGGTAAGGCGCGTGACGCTCCGTCAGCAGCGGCACGAGGGCGTGCAGGTCCTTGGAGACGGAGCCTTCACGGATCAGCACCCGCATCCCCTTCCGCAGCTTTTCCAGCCCTTCTTCCGCCGTCGTCGCCTCATGCTCGGTGCGGATGCCGGCGGCGATATAGCCGTTCAGATCCTTGCCGCGCAGAAGCGGCGCGTGGCCGTCGATGTGGCGGCCGGCGAAGGCCTGAAGCTTCGCCATGCAGCCGGGGTCGCGGTGAAGGACGCCGGGATAGTTCATGAACTCCGCCAGCCCGATCACCCGCGGATGATCCATCAGCGGCGCGATATCCGCCGCCTCCAGCCGCGCGCCGGTGGTCTCCATATGGGTGGACGGCACGCAGGAGGAAAGCTGCACGCGGATGTCCATCAGCGTCAGGGAAGAGGCTTCGAGGAAGTAGTGGATGCCGGTCAGCCCGCAGACATTGGCGATCTCATGCGGGTCGCAGATGGCGGTGGTGACGCCGTGGGGGGTGACGCAGCGGTCGAATTCAAAAGGGGTGACGAGCGAGGATTCGATATGGAGATGCGTGTCGATGAAGCCGGGGACGAGGATCTTTCCGGCCAGATCCACCTCCCGCCGCCCCGAATAGCTGCCGAAGACCCCGACGATGGTGTCGCCGCAGATCGCCACATCGGTTTCGACGAGATCGCCGGTGATGAGGTCGAACACCCGCGCGCCCTTCAGTACCAGATCGGCGAGGGTGATGCCCCGGCCCTGGTCGATGCGGTCGGCGAGGGGGGCTTTGGCGGTCATGGGCTGGCTCCTTGGATTTGCGGCAGGAAAGCGCAGGGCTCGGCGTGCGTCCAGAGGAAAAGCGGAATGGCCCCTTGCGGCTCCCCGCGAAGGGTGGAACATCTTGGCCATGCGACCTCTCCGCGGCATCCTGCTGAAACTCGTTTCAGTGCTCATCTTCATTGTCATGTCGTCGATGATCAAATCGACGGCGCATCACGTCCCGGCGGGAGAGGCGGTGTTCTTCCGCTCGTTCTTCGCCATGCCGGTGATCGTGGTCTGGCTCACGCTGCGACGGGAGTTTCCGGGCGGGCTGCGGTCGGCCAATCCCATCGGCCATGTCTGGCGCGGGATGATGGGGACGCTGGCCATGGGGCTGGGCTTTGCGGGGCTCGCCTATCTGCCGCTGCCGGAGGTGACGGCCATCGGCTATGCGGCCCCCCTGCTCACCGTCATCTTCGCCGCAATGTTCCTGGGGGAGGAGGTGCGCCTTTTCCGGATCACCGCGGTCGGGCTGGGGCTGACCGGGGTGCTGATCGTGCTCGGCCCGCGGCTTACGGTGATTTCCGGTGAGGTTTCCGGCCATCGGGAGGCCTTCGGCGCGATGCTGGTGCTGGGCGGCGCGGTGTTTGCCGCCCTCGCGCAGGTCTTCGTCCGCAAACTGATCCTGACGGAGCAGACCCCGGCCATCGTCTTCTGGTTCTCGCTGACGGCGACGGTGCTGTCGCTGATCACCCTCCCCTTCGGCTGGGTCGTTCCCGGCCCGAAGGAGGCTGCGATCCTTGTGGCGGCGGGGGTGCTGGGCGGGTTCGGGCAGATTTTCCTGACATCAAGCTATCGGGATGCGGATGCGTCGGTGGTGGCGCCCTTCGACTATGCCTCGATGCTCTTCGCCCTCGCCATCGGCTACTACGTCTTCGACGAGGTGCCGACCTGGCAGATGCTCGGCGGTGCGGCTCTGGTGGTCTCGGCGGGCTGCCTGATCATCTGGCGGGAGCGGGAACTGGGGCTGGAGCGCGCCAAGGCCCGCAAGGCGATGACGCCGCAGGGGTGATCAGCGCGGCCAGGGCGTGATCCGCAGATCGGCGGGGCGGGAGCCATGCAACACCCGGCGGATGTTCGGCATATCATTGCTGTCGATCCATAGGCGGGCGGCTTCCGGCGATTTGCCGAAACCGGCCCAACGGGCCATGAGACGGCGATCCAGCTCCGCCTCCTCCACCTCGATGGCGACGGTCAGATCATAGCTGGCCCCGTTCCACGGCGCCTCGTCAAGCAGGAGGTAATTGCCCTCCACCACCAGAATCCGGTCCTCGGGGCCGACGATATCGGCGCCCGCCCGCGAAATCTCCAGAGCGCGGTCGAAGAGCGGGATCGCCACCTCCGCCTCCGTCCGCAGGCGCAAGAGGAGATGCAGGAACCCCGCCACATCGAAGGTTTCCGGCGCCCCCTTGCGGGCGCGCAGGCCGCGGGCGATCAGCACCGCATCGTCGTAATGGAACCCGTCCATCGGCACGGCCCGCGCGCCGGTGCCGAGGCTTGCGACCAGATCGGCGGCGAGGGTGGATTTCCCCGCCCCCGGCGGGCCGGCAAGGGCGACCAGAAGCCGCCCCGCCCGTCCTTCGGCCCTCCGCCGGATCTCTGCCGCAAGCGTCTCCGGGGTCATGCCGTCTCCTGCACCCCTTCGGGAAGCTTCGCGCCGGTCATGAAGGCCACGGCATCCGACATCGAATAGTCGGAAGGCCGGATTTCGCACAGGCGCCGGCCGAGCCGGTGGATATGGATACGGTCGGCCACCTCGAACACATGCGGCATGTTGTGGCTGATCAGCACGATCGGGATACCGCGCGCGCGCACATCGCGGATCAGTTCCAGCACCCGGCGGCTTTCCTTGACGCCGAGCGCCGCCGTCGGCTCGTCCAGGATCACCACCTTGGAGCCGAAGGCCGCCGCCCGCGCCACCGCCACCCCCTGACGCTGGCCGCCCGAGAGCGATTCCACCGCCTGGTTGATGTTCTGGATGGTCATCAGCCCCAGTTCCGACAGCTTCTCGCGTGCGAATTTCTCCATCCGCGGGCGGTCCATCTGGCGAAAGACCGTTCCCATGATCCCCGGCTTGCGCCATTCGCGCCCGAGAAACATGTTGTCGGCGATGGACAGAGCCGGGGACAGGGCGAGGTTCTGGTAGACCGTCTCGATCCCCGCATTGCGTGCATCCTGCGGGGCGCGGAAGCTCACCACCTCCCCGTCGAGGCGGATCTCGCCATGGTCGGGAGTGACGGCGCCGGACAGGGCCTTGATCAGCGTCGATTTGCCCGCGCCGTTGTCGCCGATGACAGCGGTGATCTCGCCCGGATAGAGGTCGAAATCCGCCCCGTTCATCGCCACGACCGTTCCGTAGCGCTTCATCAGGCCACGGGCGGTCAGGATGGGTTGTGCCGTCATTGCGAAGCCCTCCGCAGCCATTGATCCAGTGCCACAGCGACGATCACGAGAATACCCGCCGCGAACATCTGCCAGTAATCATCCACCCCGGCAAGCGCGAGGCCGGTGTTGAACACGCCGACGATGATCGCCCCCAGAACCGACCCGGCGATGGAGCCGCGCCCGCCGAAAAGCGAGGTGCCGCCGATCACCACCGCGGTGATGGAGCCGAGGTTCACCGTGTCGAACCCGATGGGAGAGATGGAGCCGACCCGGCCAACCGCGACCCAGGCCCCGAAGGCGCAGATCACCCCGGCCAGCGCATAGACGGAGACCAGCGTGCGGTTGGTGCGGATGCCCGACAGCATCGCCGCATCCGGGTCATCGCCGATGGCATGGACATGCCGGCCCCAGGCGGTGTGATGCAGCATGTACCAGACCACGACGGCCAGAAGGATCAGGGAGATTCCGCCGTAGGTCACGGTGGCGGTGCCAAGCTTTATGCCCTGTCCGAACCACAAAAGGAAGGGAGCCTTCTCCTCGATCGCCACCCCGCGAATGGATTCCGAATGGGAATACCAGAGCTTCAGCGAGGTGAAGATGCTCAGCGTCCCAAGGGTCACGATGAAGGGCGGCAGCTTGACATAGGTGACAAGCACCCCGTTAACCCAGCCCATCAGCCCGCCGAAGAAGAACCCGACGAGGATGGCGATCGGGGTCGGCACGCCGAGATTCACGGCAAGGTTGCCCATGATCAGCGAGGACAGCACCAGAATGGCGCCGACCGAAAGGTCGATCCCGGCGGTCAGGATCACCAGCGTCTGCGCGATGGCGACGATCCCGGTCACCGTCACCTGTTGCAGCACCAGCGACAGGGTGCCGGCGGTCAGGAAGCGGTTGGCGATCAGGCCGAAGGCGATGATGCTGACGAGGAGGACAAGCGCCGGGATGCTGGTCGGATAGCTCCGCAGGAAACTGCGGGCGACATGGGCCAGAGAGCGGTCGTCCTTCTCGAAGCTGGCGACGGTCTTGTCCGCCTGGTCGAGCTTCGCCTCGAAATCGGAGATGGTCTTCGTTGGTGTGGATTGGTCGCTCATTGCGTCGGGGCTCCCCCAAATGAGTTCCGGGCTCTTGCGAGCGGTCATGACACGAAGGGCAACGGAACCGCCGCCCTTCGCTGGTCGTCAGAAGGTTTCAGACCTGGCCGAACCGGGGATCAGCCCCAGCACAGCTCCGTGCCTTTGGTGCTGTCGATGGACTCGACGCCCGCGACCGGCTTGTCGGTGACAAGATTGACCCCGGTGTTGAAGAAGGTCAGCCCGTCGGTGGCCGCCGGCTTAGTGCCGTCCTTGGCATAGGCGGCAATCGCCTCCACGCCTTTCGACGCCATCAGCAGCGGATATTGCTGCGAGGTGGCACCGATCAGACCGGCCTTTACGTTGGCCACGCCGGGGCAGCCGCCATCGACCGAAACGATCAGCACGCCCTCCTTGCCGGCTTTCTTGAGCGCCTGAGCCGCCCCTTCCGCCGCCGGTTCGTTAATCGTGTAGACGACGTTGATGTCCGGGTCCTTGGCCAGCAGGTTCTCCATGGCGGTCACGGCGCCTTCGACCGAAGCCTGCGAGGCTTCATGGCCGATGACACGGGCATCGGTCTCGGAGGCCAGCACCGCCAGATCCGGCACTTCGATGCCGAAGCCCTTGAGGAAGCCGGTGTCGCGCTGCACGTCCACCGAGATGTTGTCCTTGTTGATGTCGAGCATCCCGATCTTGGCGGAAGCCGCCGCATCGCCGAGCGTCGCCGCCGCCCATTGGCCGATCAGGATGCCGGCCTGGAAGTTGTCGGTCGCAAAGGTCATGTCCTGTGCGTCCTTGTCGGCCAGCGGCGTGTCGAGCGCGATCACGAGGATCCCGGCTTCACGGGCTTTCTTCAGGACCGGGCCGACGGAATCGTTCGAGGGCGTGATCAGGATGCCCTTGGCGCCGGCGGCGGTGCAGTTCTCGATCGCGGTGATCTGCGGGGCGGCATCGCCATCGGTCACACCGGCGAAGGCCTGAAAGTCCATGCCGAGCTCGGTCGCCTTGGCCTCGGCGCCTTCCTTCATCTTCACGAAGAACGGGTTGGTGTTGTTCTTGGTGATGAGGCAGGTCAGATCGGCCGCCGAAGCAGCACCCGAAGCAAGCGCCAGAGCCGCCGCGCCCAGAAGGGCGGTGGTTTTCAGTTTCATAGGTAGTCCTCCCAAGGATGGGGCCGCGCCCCGGTTTTACAGTCCCGCGCAAGGCTCCCGACCCCGGCGACAAGCGGAAGATGGACCGATTCCGGGCGATGCGTCAAGTTAAATAAATCACTCTTATTTATTATTGACAGCACGACCGTTCCTCCGCAGTCTTGCCCTCACTTCCGGTCGCACCCAGATGCCGGAGAACACCCATTGACAGGTTTCACCATGCTGATCGGCCTCCCTCCCCTGCTTGGCCCCGAATTGCTCTTCGCGCTGCGCTCCATGGGGCATGGCGATGAAATCGCGCTCGTGGACGGAAATTATCCGGCACAGGAACATGCGCGCCGGCTGGTGCGGGCCGATGGCCATGGCGTACTCGCGGTGCTGGAGGCGGTGCTGGCAGTGCTGCCGCTCGACCGGGCGGTGCCGCAGGCGGTGTTCCGCGCCGCGCTCCACAACGACCCGGCACAATCGGGGCCAATCCATCGGGCGATGGACGCGCTCTGCGCCCGGATGGTGCCGGAGTTCGCTGTCACCCCGCTGTCCGGGGAGGCGCTCTATCCGCGCATCCGGGGCGCGCATACTGTGGTCGCAACGTCAGAGCCGCAACTTTTTGGCAATATGATCTTGCGTAAGGGCGTGATTCTGCCGCCCGATGGCGGCTGAGCCACAGGAAAAGCCATGCAGGACGCCGTGTTAGACCGCATCACCACAGAGGGAGCGCTGCGCGGGTCCAACCAGTCCGGGATGCGGGCGCATAACGAACGGCTGGTCCTTTCGCTGGTGCGCCAACACGGGGCGCTTGCGAAATCCGACATCGCCCGGATGACCGGCCTTTCCGCGCAGACGGTTTCGGTGATCATGCGGGCGCTCGAACAGGACGGGCTTTTGCAGCGCGGCGAGCCGGTTCGCGGCCGCATCGGCCAGCCTTCCGTCCCCATGTCGCTTGCGGCGGACGGCGCCTTCTTTCTCGGGCTGAAGATCGGGCGGCGCTCCGCCGATCTGGTGCTTGTGGATTTCCTCGGAGAGATCCGTACCACCCGGCGGCGCTTCTACCGCTATCCCACGCCCGACACGGTGATGGATTTCGTCACCGCCTCGCTGCCCGGCATCCTCGCCCAGATGCCGGAGCCGCTGCGCGACCGGATCAGCGGCATGGGGGTTGCGATGCCCTTCCAGCTCTGGAACTGGGTCGATGCGCTTGGCGCTCCGCAGGGGGAGATGGACGCCTGGCGTCACCGCGACATTCAGGCGGAGCTGGCGGCGGTGTCGGGCCTTGCCGTCTATATCCAGAACGATGCGACTTCGGCCTGCGGGGCGGAGCTGGTCTTCGGGCGGGGGGAGCGTCCGAAGGATTTCCTCTATTTCTACTTCGGCACCTTCATCGGCGGCGGGCTGGTGCTGAACGGGCAATTGTATCTGGGGCGGACCGGCAATGCCGCAGGCGTCGGGCCGATGCCCGTGCCGGGGCCGGATGGCCGGATGCGCCGGCTTTTCGATTCCGCCTCCCTTTCGACACTGGCCAAGGCCATGGCGGCGGCCGGGGAGCCTTCCGATGCGATCTGGGAAAATCCGGTCGTCTGGCAGGTCAGCCCCGCGGTCCTGACGGCCTGGATCGACGAGGCTGCGGAGGGTCTGGCGGCCGCGATCCTTTCCGCCTCGACCCTGCTGGAACTGGAGGCGGTGATCATCGACGGCTGGGTGCCGGAGAAGGTCCGGGCCGAGATAACCCGGAAAACGGCGGCGGCGCTGATGCGGCTCGACCTCGCGGGGATCACTCCGCCCGATGTGCGCGAAGGCACGGTGGGCGCCCTTGCCCGCTCGCTCGGCGCGGCGGCCATCCCCTTGTCGCAGCGCTACCTTCTGGACCAGAACGCGGCGCAGCGGCAGGGATAGGCCGGATCGCATTCCCTTCGCATCTGGCAAAGCCATGCGGCGCTGCGCCCCTCCCCCATTCTCTGTCGGAAAATACCCCGCGGGGAGGCCCGGAGGGGATGCAAACCCCTCCGGCGTCCGCAACGGGGCGCAACGCGCGCCGAATGTCGATCCCCCAACCTTGGTGCGAGGGCCGGTTTTTCCTTGAATCCCCCGGATGCGTGGCCTATTTCTGAACGAAAGCTGCGATCCGGAGCGGATCGGGGGAAACCTGCGAACCGGAAAAGGAAGCGCTGAACGTGTCGCTCGCGCTGCTTGCCTGCCTGCCGTTCTGCGGGGCCGTCCTGGCCGCCGCGGCGGGGCGTTTCGGCCGCAGCGCCCCGGCCATTGCCGCAGGTGCGGTGACCGCTCTGGCACTTGGTATCGTGCTGGTCCATGCGCCCTGCCTGCTCGCCGGGCCGCCGGTGGCGGAGGGGGTCGACTGGCTGCCGCAGCTTGGTCTGAATGTCCGCTTCCGGCTGGACGGGCTGGCATTCCTTTTCGCCCTGCTCATCCTCGGGATCGGGCTGCTGATCCTCCTCTATGCCCGCTTCTATCTGGAGCCACAGGAAAATCCGGCGCGGTTCTTCTGTTTCCTCATGCTCTTCCAGGGGGCGATGCTCGGCATCGTTCTCTCTGACAACCTCCTGTTCCTGCTGATCTTCTGGGAGATGACCTCGCTCACCTCCTTCCTGCTCATCGGCTGGTGGAGCCATCTGCCCGAGGCGCGGCGCGGGGCGCGGATGGCGCTTGCGATCACCGGTGGCGGCGGGCTGGCGCTGATCGCCGGGATGCTGTTGCTGGGCCGCATCGCTGGCAGCTACGAGCTTTCGGCGATCCTGACCAAGGGCGAGGCGATCCGCGCCTCCGCCCTCTATCTGCCGGCGCTGCTGCTGATCCTGCTCGGCGCCTTTGCCAAATCGGCGCAGTTCCCGTTCCACTTCTGGCTGCCGCAGGCCATGGCCGCGCCGACCCCGGTATCGGCCTATCTTCATTCGGCAACCATGGTGAAGGCGGGGATCTATCTTCTGGCGCGGCTCTGGCCGGTCCTGTCGGGAACCGAGGTCTGGTTCTGCATCGTCGCCACGACCGGGCTCGTGACCCTCCTCCTCGGCGCCAAGACCGCGCTCTTCCGGGACGATCTGAAGGCGGTTCTGGCCTCCTCGACCGTCAGCCATCTGGGGCTGATCACCTTCCTGCTCGGCCTCGGCACCAAGGCGGCGGCACTGGCCGCGATGGTGCATATCCTTGCCCATGCAAGCTTCAAGGCCGCGCTGTTCCTACTGGCGGGGATCGTGGACCATGCCGCCGGCACACGGGATCTTCGGCGGCTTGGCGGGCTGCGGCGGCTGATGCCGGTGAGCTTCGCGCTTACCCTGGTGGCGGGCCTGTCGATGGCGGGGGTGCCGCCCTTGAGCGGGTTCCTCTCGAAAGAACTGATGCTGGAGGAGGCGGCCCATACGCTCTGGGCGGGAACGGGCGGGCTGGTGCCGGTGCTTGCCATGGTCGCGGCGGCGGCTTCCGTGGCCTACAGCCTTCGGCTGATCGGCGCGACCTTCCTCGGGACGGAACGGGCGGACTACCCGCATCCGCCGCATGAGGCAGGGCCGGGCCTGCTGGCGGCCCCTGCGGTTCTGGTGCTGCTGGTCATTGCGACCGGGCTGATGCCGATGGCTTTGCTCGGACCTCTGGCGGCCTCGGCGACGGCGGCGGTCACGGGGGAAGCGGGACCAGTGCATCTGGCCCTTTGGCACGGGCTGGAGCCGCCCGCCCTCTGGATGTCTCTGGCCGCCTTCGGCGGCGGTCTTATGGTGCTCGGCCTCTACCCGACCTTGCGCCGCTGGTGGGATGCTTTCCCGAAGCCCGATGGCCCGCGCCTGTTCGAGGCTGCGCTCGGCGCCCTGACCGGCGCGGCGCGCCGGGTAACGCGCCTGACCGATTCCGGTTCGATCACGCAGGCCATGGCGATTGCGGTGGCGACCATCCTTGCCGCCGGGCTCCGGGCCTTTTCCGGCGGCGGTTTCGGCCCGGCCACGCGGGCAATGACCCCGGTCGAAGGGGCGGTGCTGACCGGCTGGGGCCTTCTGATGGCCTTCACACTCGGTACGGTGATCCTGCATCGGAACCGCCTTCTGGCCGTGTTGCTGGTGGGAGGCGCCGGGCTGATGATCTCGGCCGGTTTCGCCCGTCTTGCCGCCCCCGACCTCGCCCTGACCCAGATCGCGGTGGAGGCGGTGACGGTCATCCTCCTCCTTCTCGCCCTGACGCTGCTGCCACAGAAGACCCCGCGCGAAAGCCTGCCCCTGCGGCGGTTGCGCGACGGGGTTCTGGCCGGGACGGCGGGGATCGGCGCGGCGGCCCTCGCCTACGCGCTGCTGCGGCGGGAGGCGGCATGGGAGCCGATCTCGGCTTTCCACCTCGCCCAATCGACGCCGGGCGCAGGCGGCACCAATGCGGTGAACACGATCATCGTGGATTTTCGCGGCTATGACACCTTTGGCGAGATTCTCGTCCTCGGCATCGCGGCACTGATCCTTTATGCACTCGTGGAGGGGATTCTGGCCGCCGGTATCCTGCCGAAACCCTTGCCCGGCCGTCGTCGGGCCGGAGATCCTCATCCCGAAATGCTGGTCGTCGCCATGCGCGTCCTGCTGCCGCTGGCGATGCTGGTCGGCATCTACATCTTCCTGCGCGGGCATAATCTGCCGGGGGGCGGTTTCGTCGCCGGGCTGGTCTTCTCGATTGCCCTGACCGCACAGGCTCTGGCCGCCGGCTTTGACTGGATGGCCGGGCGGCGGCGCGTGGGGGATCATGCACTGATCGGGGCCGGCGGGCTGGTGGCGCTTCTCTGCGGGGCGGGGGCGATGTTCTTCGGGCGACCGTTCCTGACCTCGGCCCATGGCCATGTCACGCTCTGGCCGCTTGAACGGTTCGGGCTGGCGACGGCGGCGATCTTCGATCTCGGCGTCTTCCTCTGCGTGCTGGGCGCGGTGATGCTGGCGCTGTCATCGCTCACCCGGCTGGCGCGCGTCGCGACGGGAGGGAGGGTCTGATGGAGGCGCTTCTAGCCATTGCCATCGGGACGCTGACGGCGGGCGGTCTCTATCTGATGCTGCGGCAGCGGACCTTTCCGGTGATCCTCGGCCTGTCGCTCCTCTCCCATGCGGTGAACCTGTTTCTCTTTGCCTCCGGGCGGCTGGCGCCCGGCCTTCCGCCGATCCTGGACGGGACGGCAAAGGACCATACCGACCCGCTGCCGCAGGCGCTCGTCCTGACGGCGATCGTGATTTCCTTCGGGATGACCGCGGTGATCCTTGCCATGGCGATCGGCGGCTGGCTCTCGTCGGGCGATGACCGCGTGGATGGGGACCGTGCGGATGAGGACCGCGTGGATGGGGACCGTGCGGCCGGGGACGAAGGATGATGGGCGATTGGATCATCGCGCCGGTGCTGATCCCGGCGGCTCTGGCCCTCGTGATCCTGCTCGGCTTCCGGGGACGGCTGGGGGTGCAGCGCGGGCTTGCGCTTGCCGGGGCGGCGGGGCTCTGCCTCCTGGCCTGCGCGCTTCTGTCGGCCAGTGCTGCGGGGCCGGAGGTTTACCGGCTCGGCGACTGGCCCGCCCCCTTCGGCATCGTGCTGGTGCTCGACCGGCTTTCGGCGCTGATGCTTGCCCTCGTCGCGGGGCTTGCCCTTGCTGTGCTCCTCTACGCCATCGGCAGCGGCCGGGATGGCGAAGGCCGGCATTTCCACGCGCTTTTCCTCTTTCAGCTCATGGGGTTGAACGGTGCCTTCCTGACGGGGGATGCCTTCAATCTTTTCGTCTTCTTCGAGGTGCTGCTGATCGCCTCCTACGGGCTGATGATCCACGGCGGCGGGGCGGAGCGGCTGCGCGCCGGGGTGCGCTATGTGGCCTTCAACCTGCTCGGCTCGACCCTGTTCCTCTTCGCCCTTGGCACGGTCTATGCGGTGACCGGAACGCTGAACATGGCCGATCTGGCGGTGAAGCTGCCCGCACTGCCGGAGGCGGATCAGGGGCTGATGCGGGTGGCGGCAGTGCTTCTGCTTCTGGTCTTTGCAGTGAAGGGCGCATTGGTGCCGCTGCAATTCTGGCTGCCCGGCACCTATGCCAATGCCCCCGGCCCGGTGGCGGCGCTTTTTGCCGTGATGACAAAGGTGGGCGCCTATGCGGTGATCCGGTTCGGCACGCTGGTCTTTCCGCCGGAGCTTGCGGTCACGGGCGGGCTTTGGGCGGAGTTGCTGATGCCCGCCTCGCTGGCGACGATGGCTCTCGGCGCGTTCGGAGTGCTCGGGGCGCGGAGCCTGCCCCGGCAGGCGGCCTTCGCCGGGATCGGCTCGATGGGGATGGTGTTTCTGGCGGTCTCCGCCTTCCGGGAGGAGGCGACGACCGCCGCGCTGTACTACCTGATCCAGGCGACGCTGGCGGGCGCGGCGCTGTTCCTGATCTGCGATCTGGTCGGGCGCGGGGCGCGCGGGGGGCTGGTCGCCACGCTTTACATGGCAGCCGCCATCGCGGCCGCGGGCCTGCCGCCGATGCCCGGCTTCATCGGAAAGCTCCTGATCCTGCAAGCCTTTGCCGGGCAGGAGCCGCTCGTCTGGAGCGTGGTTCTGCTGACGAGCCTGCTGACCCTGATCGGGTTGGCACGGGCGGGGTCGGATCTGTTCTGGAAGCCGGCGGAACGCGGCGCCCCGGTCGCGCACCCTGCCCCCGCGATGGCCTGTGCGGCGGTTGGACTGCTGCTTCTGGCGCAGGCGGGGCTGGTTCTGGGCGCCGCGCCCGTCAGGGGCTGGCTCGCGGCAACCGCCGAGGCGCTTCATGCCCCGGCCACCTCCATCCTTGCCCATCATCTGCCGGGGGGAATGTGATGCGGCGGCTTTACCCCTCCCCCCTGCTTTCCGCGCTGCAGATCCTCCTGTGGGTGATGCTGGCAGGTGAGCTGACCCCCGGCGTTCTGGCCATGGCAGTTCTGCTCGGCACGACCCTGCCGCTTCTCACCGCCCGCTGGTGGCCGGACAGACCGCGCCCGCATCCGCTGCGCCTGATGGCCTATCTGGCGCTCGTGCTCTGGGACGTGATCCTTGCCAGTATCGCCGTGGCGCGGATCATCCTGTTCCTGCCGCAGGACCGTATCCGCTCCGCCTGGGTCGTGGTGCCGGTAGACCTGCCATGCGCGGAGGCCCGCGCCCTTCTGGCAGGCACGATCACCCTGACCCCCGGCACGCTGACTGCGGATTTCTCGGAGGACGGCAAGGTTCTGCTTGTCCATGCGCTGCACGCCCCCGACACCAAGGCGCTGCGGGAGGAGATCCGGACCCGCTATGAAGCGCGACTGAAAAGGATTTTCACCTGATGCTGGATCTTGCCCTGAGCTTCGCCATCTCCTGCTTCGCGCTCGCGTTGCTGCTCGCCTTCTGGCGCTTCCTGCGCGGGCCGCAGATGGCGGATCGTCTGCTGGCCATGGATACGATGGTCGTCGATGTCATCGCGCTGCTCGTGCTTTACGGGATTCGCGCCGGCACCGGGCTTGGCTTCGAGGTGGCGATCCTTCTGGCGATGACCGGCTTCGTCTCCACCCTCGCCTTCTGCAAATACCTCCTGCGCGGCAGGATCATAGAGTGAAGTCCCATGGCGCAGATCATTGAAATCATTTCCTCGCTGCTTCTGGTGACCGGCGGGCTCTTCGGGCTGATCGGAAGCTATGGTCTCGTGCGGCTGGGCGAGGGGATGCAGCGGCTCCATGCGCCGACCAAGGCCACGACCATCGGGGTGGGGGCGGTGCTGATCGCGGCGGGGCTGGTGGGCGGTGTGGCCTCCAAAGCGGGGCTGGTGGCGGGGTTTCTGTTTCTCACCGCCCCGCTGACCGCGCTTTTCCTCGCCCGCGTCCATCTCTTCCGCAGCCTGCCGCCCGGCGCTGTCCCCCCGACCGGAACCGGCGTGGATTGGGCCAGCCGCAGCGAAACGCCCTGAGCCGGCCTTGGCGACGCAGGTATCCTTCTGGTCCGGTTGCGGTCCGATGCGCCGGGGTAACGGCTTTGACCATCCGGTAAAACCCATCCCGCGCTGCCGCTGGACAGCACGCCGCCGCCTGTGTCAATTTGCGGCTTCCCGAGTGCTGCGAGGCCCCGATGCACAGCCAGACCGATACGGCCAACCCGACCGCAACCGCCTCCCTGCTCCCGCAGCTTGCCCATGCCCGCAATCCGGGCATGGCGCTCGACCTCGACTGGGTGGCCTCGGCGCAGGCCAATACCTCGGCCATCGAGCGACGCGCAGCGACGTTGGGCGGGCGGCGCTCCGTCAAGAAGGAGTATCAGGCGGCCTGGCTGCTGAAGGCGATCTCGCTGATCGACCTGACCACGCTGGCCGGGGACGATACCGAGGGGCGCGTGAAGCGGCTCTGCGCCAAGGCCCGCCAGCCGGTGGCGGAACCGCTGCTGGAACAGCTCGGGATGCAGGGACTGACCACGGGTGCGGTCTGCGTCTATCACGAGATGGTCGAAACGGCGGTCCGTGCGCTTGAAGGCACGCGGATTCCGGTGGCCGCTGTCTCTACCGGCTTTCCGGCGGGGCTCTCGCCCTACCGGCTGCGGATCGCCGAGATCGGCGAAAGCGTCAGGGCCGGCGCGCGGGAAATCGACATCGTGATCTCCCGCCGCCATGTGCTGACCCAGAACTGGCAGGCGATGTATGACGAGATGGCCGAGATGCGGGCGGCCTGCGGCGAGGCGCATGTCAAGGCCATCCTCGCCACGGGGGAACTCGGCACCCTGCGGAACGTCGCGCGGGCGAGCCTCGTCTGCATGATGGCGGGGGCGGATTTCATCAAGACATCGACGGGAAAGGAAGGCGTCAATGCGACGCTGCCCGTCACGCTGACCATGATCCGCGCCATCCGCGATTACGAGGCGCGGACAGGGATCAAGGTCGGCTACAAGCCCGCCGGCGGGATTGCCAAGGCCAAGGATGCGCTGCTCTATCTGGCGCTGATGAAGGACGAGCTGGGCCAGCCCTGGTTGCAGCCCGATCTCTTCCGCTTCGGCGCATCGAGCCTTCTCGGCGATATAGAACGCCAGCTCGAACATTATCTGACCGGCCGGTATTCGGCCGCCAACCGTCATGCGATGGGGTGAACCATGGGCCGGATGCGCCTCTTTTTCATCAGTCTGCTTGCACTCGCGCTTTCCGCCCCCCTCGCCGAAGCACAGCGGTTGAGCGGGCAGAAGACGCTGACAACGACCAGCTATGGCGTCACAAGCGTCACCGATCCGGTGCGCGCCGGCAAAAAGGCGCAGAGGTTCGAGGTGCGCCCCGGCGATTGTGCGGGGCAGGATTGTTCCAGCGACCGCGAGCGAGCCTTCTACACGCCCCGCAAAAGCTGGCGCTACGGCGCCCCGCAATGGATCGGGTTCAGCCTTCTCCTGCCCAGGGATTTCCAGAGCAGCGCAAAGGTGGAAACGACCTTCGCCATCCTGCATCAGCGCGGCGGCCCGACCAATCGTTCCGAAGGACGGCTTGTGGACCCGCCTCTGGTGCAGATCGTCGCCAGGGGTGACAGGCTTTATGCCGCCGTCCACCTTCTGACCGGCAGTCCGACCGAGGTGCGCGATGCCACCAAGGTCCTGCCGCTTGCCAGCCTTGGCGCCATTCGGGGCAAGTGGACGGATGTGATGATCAGGCTGGATACCTCCGACGGCCGCGAGTTGCTGGAAATCTATCTCAACGGCAGCCGCAAGGTGGCGATCGAGGATCTGCCCGGTCTCGGCGCCGAGATGGCCAAGCTGCCCGTCTACATGCGGGAAGCGGCGATCGAGAACTTCATCAGTTTCCACCCCAAGGAATATTATTTCCAGTATGGCATCTACCGCGCTTTCGTCAGCAAGCATGGCGGGCCGATGCCGACCCAGATCGCCTATGTCGACGAAGTTCGGATGGGCCGCAGCATCGAAACCGTTCTCGTGAACGAGAAAACCCCGGTGGATTGAGCCATGAGCATCAAGGAAATCTTCGACACCATGGCCTATGGCCCCGCCCCGGAAAGCAATGCCGAGGTGCTGGCCTGGATCGCCGGGCATCAGGGGCGCTTCGGCCATTGGATCGACGGGGCCTTCACCCCGCCGGCGCAGACCTTCGAGACGCGCAACCCGGCGACAGGGAAGGTTCTGGCCGAGGTGAGCCAGGGCAGTGGCGACGACCTTGATGCGGCAGTGGCGGCGGCGCGGAAGGCGCAGCCGAAATGGGCGCGGCTGCCGGGGCCGGAGCGCGCGCGCATCCTTTATGCCCTGGCGCGGCTGATGCAGAAGCACAGCCGTCTTCTGGCGGTGCTGGAGACGATGGACAACGGCAAGCCGATCCGCGAGGCGCGCGACATCGACCTGCCCCTGGTGGCGCGGCATTTCTATTACCATGCCGGGCTGGCGCAGCTTCTGGACAGCGAACTGCCCGGACAGGTGGCGCTCGGCGTCTGCGGTGCGGTGATCCCGTGGAACTTCCCGCTGCTGATGCTCGCGTGGAAGGTGGCGCCCGCTCTGGCGGCGGGCAATACGGTGGTGCTGAAGCCCGCGGAATACACGCCGCTGACCGCCCTTCTCTTCGCCGAGATCAGCCGGGAGGCGGGACTGCCGAAGGGCGTTCTGAACATCGTCACCGGCGACGGCGAGACCGGGGCGGCGCTTGTCGCCCACCCCGGAGTGGACAAGATCGCGTTTACCGGCTCCACCTCTGTCGGGCGGAAGATCCGGCAGGCGACGGCGGGAACCGGCAAGGCGCTGACCCTGGAGCTGGGCGGCAAGTCGCCCTACATCGTCTTCGATGACGCCGATCTCGACAGCGCGGTCGAAGGGCTGGTCGATGCGATCTGGTTCAATCAGGGGCAGGTCTGCTGCGCGGGCAGCCGGCTTCTGGTGCAGGAGGGGGTGGCGGAGCGCTTCCATACCAGGCTGAAGCGGCGGATGGACGGTCTGCGGCTCGGCGATCCTTTGGACAAGTGCATCGACGTGGGGGCCATCGTCGATCCGGTGCAGCTTGCGACGATCAAGGGGTTGGTCGAGGGCTGCCGGGACGGCGAGGTCTATCATGCCGCGACCGAGGTTCCGGCGGGCTGCTACTATCCCCCGACCCTGATCACCGGGCTTTCGGCGGCCTCCGCCCTGATGCAGGAGGAGATCTTCGGCCCGGTGCTGGTCTCGATGACCTTCCGCACCCCGGAAGAGGCGGTGGCCCTTGCCAACAACACCAGATACGGGCTGGCCGCGACGATCTGGACGGAGAATGTGAACCTCGCGCTCGACATGGCGCCGAAGGTCAAGGCCGGGGTGGTCTGGGTCAATGCCACCAATCTCTTCGATGCGGCGGCGGGCTTTGGCGGGGTGCGCGAAAGCGGCTTCGGGCGCGAAGGCGGGTGGGAGGGGCTGCTGGCCTACCTGAAACCCGCCGGCAAGGCGAAGCCGCTGGCCGTTGCCGCCGCAATCCCCGCTCCCGCTCAGGCGGTGGTGGAGGGGCTGGACCGCACCGCAAAGCTCTACATCGGCGGCAAGCAGGCGCGGCCCGATGGCGGTTACTCGCAGGCGATCTGGTCGGCGAAGGGCAGGCTTCTGGGCCATGCCGGTCTCGGCAACCGCAAGGACATCCGCAATGCGGTCGAGGCGGCCCATGCGGCGAAGGGCTGGGGCAAGGCCACCGGCCACAACCGCGCGCAGATCATCTATTACATCGCCGAGAACCTTTCCGCCCGCGCCGCCGAATTCGCCGCGCGCCTGCGCGATCTCACCGGCAAGCCCGGCGAGGCGGAGGTGGAGGCGAGTATCCGCCGGCTGTTCACCTATGCCGCCTGGGCCGACAAATACGACGGGGCGGTGAAATCCGTGCCGATCCGCGGCGTGGCGCTTGCCATGAACGAGCCGGTGGGCGTGATCGGCGCGCTCTGCCCGGACGAGGCGCCGCTTCTTGGCATGATCTCGGTCCTGGCTCCGGCGATCGCCATGGGCAACACCTGCGTCCTGGTGCCGTCCGAGGGGGCGCCGCTGGCGGCCACCGACTTTTATCAGGTGCTCGACACCTCCGATCTGCCGGGCGGGGTGGTCAACATCGTCACCGGCGCCCATGCGGAGCTGGCCAAGCCGCTTGCCGGGCATCTCGATGTGGATGCGGTCTGGTCCTTCTCCTCCAAGCCCCTGTCGGCCCTGATCGAGACGGAAGCGGCCGGCAATATCAAGCGTACCTGGGTCAACCACGGCCGCGCCCGCGACTGGTTCGGGGCCGAGGGGGAAGGCCGCGCCTTCCTGCGGCAGGCCACCGAGGTCAAGACGATCTGGGTGCCTTACGGCGAATGACCCCCGCCGCGGGAGGGGCTTCGCGGCCCCTCCCGCAAAAGAGGTACGCAAGACTCGCATATTTCCCCGTGTCTGCGACCGCCGCTCTGTGGCATAATAACGGCGCGTCGGCAGAGGCGCGGGTGGGTAACACGCCCAAAAGGGCGGAAATACAAGGGAAAAGCGGAATGTTGAATGAGTTCAAGGCCTTTATCGCCAAAGGCAATGTGGTTGATCTGGCGGTCGGTATCATCATCGGTGCAGCCTTCACCGCCATCGTCAATTCTCTCGTCGGTGACCTGATCAACCCGATCATCGGTCTCATCACCGGCGGGATCGACTTCTCCAACCTGTTCATCGACCTCTCCGGCACCAACCCGGTCTCGCTGGCCGCCGCGCGCGACGCCGGGGCTCCGGTCTTCGCCTACGGGTCTTTCCTGACCGCCGTGATCAACTTCCTGATCATCGCCTGGGTCGTCTTCCTGCTGGTCAAGGCCGTGAACAAGCTGAAAGCCGCGACCGCCAAGCAAGAAGCCGCAGCGGCTGCCGCAGCGCCCGCAGGCCCGACCGAGGTGGATCTGCTGAAAGACATCCTGGCCCAGCTGAAGAAATAAGCCGGACCCCCGGACGACAAAGGCCCCCGCAATGCCGGGGGCCTTTTCCTTTGAAGTCAGATCTTCAGGGCTTCCGCCGCCGGGATCACCGGCAGGCCGAGCGCCGCACCGACCGCCGCATAGGTCAGCTTGCCCGCATGGGTGTTCAGCCCCGCCAGAAGGTGCCAGTCCTCGGCGCAGGCGCGCTTCCAGCCCTTGTCGGCAAGCGCCAGCAGGAAAGGCATCGTCGCATTGCCGAGCGCCAGCGTCGAGGTGCGGGCCACCGCGCCCGGCATGTTGGCCACGCAATAATGCATGATCCCGTCCACCTCATAGATCGGGTCCTGATGGGTGGTGGCGCGCGAGGTCTCGAAACAGCCGCCCTGGTCGATGGCCACATCGACGAGCGCGGCACCGGGCTTCAGCTCCTTCAGCTGCGCGCGGCTGATCAGTTTCGGCGCGGCAGCACCGGGGATCAGCACCGCACCGATGATCATGTCGGCCTGACGCGCCAGTTCGATCGTGGTTGCGGCATCGGCATAGGCGTTCTTGAACTGCCCGCCGAACACATCGTCGAGATAGCGCAGCCGGTTCACGGAACGGTCGATCACCGTCACATCCGCGCCCATCCCGGCGCTGATCTTGGCCGCATGGGTGCCGACCACCCCGCCGCCGATCACCAGCACCTTGGCCGGCAGAACCCCCGGCACCCCGCCCATCAGCACCCCGCGCCCGCCATTGGCCTTCTGCAGCGTCCAGGCCCCGACCTGCGGCGCCAGACGCCCCGCGACTTCCGACATCGGCGCCAGAAGCGGCAGGCCGCCGCGATCATCCGTCACCGTCTCATAGGCGATGGCGGTGACGCCCGATTTCAGCAGATCATGGGTCTGCTCCGGATCGGGCGCGAGGTGGAGATAGGTGAACAGCACCTGCCCCTCGCGCAGCCGGGCGCGCTCGGCGGGCTGCGGCTCCTTGACCTTGACGATCATCTCCGCCCCGGCAAAGACCTCCTCGGCCGTGGCGAGGATCGTGGCCCCGGCAGCGGCGTAATCGGAATCAGAAAAGCCGGCCCCGAGGCCGGCTTTGCTTTCGACTGTCACGCTGTGGCCGTGTGCCACAGCTTCGCGCACCGCATTGGGGGTCATGCCCACCCTGAATTCCTGCGGCTTGATTTCCTTCGGGCAACCGATTTTCATGTTCTCTCTCCCTCTCCGGCACGGAGTTTTCGCGCCGCTGTGGATCAAGCGTCGCGCAATTCCGGCGCAGATGCTTTGAAATTTCCATGGCGGCGCCCCGCATCCGTGATAGATTCCGCCGCATATCCCCCCGATCATCGAAGAAATCTCCATGGCCCTCGACCTTGACGCAACCGACCGCCGCATCCTCGGGGTGCTGCAAAAGGACGGGCGGATCACCAATGCCGACCTGTCGGAGCGGGTGAACCTGTCACCCTCCGCCTGTCACCGCCGGGTGCAGCGGCTGGAGGAGGAAGGCTTCATCGCCGGTTACGTCGCCCTGCTCGACAGCCGCAAGATGGGCCGCCCGACCACGGTTTTCGTCGAGATCACCCTGCAAAGCCAGGCGGATGAGCTTCTGGACGCCTTCGAGCGCGAGGTGGCACGGGTGCCGGACCTGCTCGAATGTCACCTGATGGCGGGAACGGCGGATTACCTCCTCAAGATCATCGCCGAGGATACCGAGGATTTCGCCCGCATCCACCGCCAGCACCTGAGCCGCCTGCCCGGCGTCCGCCAGATGCAGTCGAGCTTCTCCCTGCGGACGGTGGTCAAGACCACGGCCCTGGCGGTCTAGTCTCCCCCGGCAGCCCGCCGGACCTGAACACTCTGGCGCGCCGCCCCCCTCCCCTTTCACCTGGTCCCAAATATCCTGCGGGGTGGTCCGGAGGGGTGCAAAACCCCTCCGGCGCCTGACGGGGAAGCAATGGATCACAATGAAAAACCCCCGGCCTCGCGGACGGGGGTTGATCGGCGGGCATCGCTGCCCCAGTGTCGCAAACGGCTCCTAGAGACCGCCTTCGCGCTGTGCCTTCTTGCGCGCGAGTTTGCGCGCACGGCGAACGGCTTCGGCTTGCTCACGGGCTTTCTTGACGGAGGGTTTCTCGAAATGCTGCTTGAGCTTCATTTCGCGGAACACGCCTTCCCGCTGGAGCTTTTTCTTGAGAGCCCGGAGGGCTTGCTCAACGTTATTGTCGCGGACGCTGACCTGCATGTGGTTGTCACCACCTTCCTAAGTTAGAGTTGCACGAATGTGCAGGCCCGGCGCGCATAGCAAAGACGCGGGGCTTTGTCCACAACGGCAGAGTTGACGGCGGGGATGATCCGATGGCGGAACGGGAAAACAGCATGGAAGCGGCGGCGGAGCGTCTTCTGGAGGCGGCTTTGCCGCATGTGGCTTTCGATGGCTGGTCCGAAGCGACCCTGCGCGCAGCCATGGCCGATTCGGGAACGGCGGAGGGGCTGGCGCACGCGCTCTACCCGCGCGGCGGGGTGGATCTGGCGGTGGCCTATCACCGCCGGGGCGACGCCGGGATGCGCGCGGCCCTTGCGGCGGAAGACCTCTCCGCCCTGCGCTTCCGCGACCGGATCGCGCGGGCGGTGACGCTGCGCCTCGCCCGGTCGGAGCGGGAACTGGTGCGCCGCGGCTCCGCCCTTTTCGCCCTGCCGCAACATGCGGTCGAAGGGGCCGGGCTGATCTGGGGGACGGCGGATGCGATCTGGACCGCGCTCGGCGACACGGCCCGCGATCTCGACTGGTATACGAAGCGCGCGAGCCTGTCGGCGGTCTATGGCGCGACCGTGCTCTTCTGGCTCGGCGACGGCGATGACGGCACGGCCACGGCAGAGTTTCTGGACCGCCGCATCGAAAACGTGATGGCCTTCGAGAAGGCCAAGGCGGGCCTGCGCGACAGCCCCCTCGGCAAGGCGCTCGCCACGCCGCTCGAACGGCTCCGGGGGGCGGTGCGGCCGCCGGCCGGGACAGAGGACATGCCCGGCCATTCGGGCAACTGAGGGGAAGAGAATGACGCTTTCACATGCGATGCAGGCCATGGAAATCACCGAACCGGGCGGGCCTGATGTGCTGCACCCCGTGACCCTGCCGGTTCCGGTGCCGGGTCACGGCCAGATCATCCTGCGCCTCGCTTACGCCGGGGTGAACCGCCCCGATGCCTTGCAACGCGCCGGAAGCTATGCGCCGCCGCCCTCCGCTTCCCCTCTTCCGGGGCTGGAAGGATCGGGAACCGTGGTCGCCACCGGACCCGGAGTGTCCCGGTGGCAGATCGGCGACAAGGTCTGCGCGCTTCTGCCCGGCGGCGGCTATGCCGAATATGCCGCCTGCGCCGAAGCCCATGCCCTGCCGGTCCCCGAAGGGCTGAGCCTGCGCGAGGCCGCCTGCCTGCCCGAGACCTGCTTCACCGTCTGGTCCAATGTGGTGATGCGCGGGGGCCTGCGCGCCGGAGAACGTTTCCTCGTCCACGGTGGCTCCTCCGGCATCGGCGTGACCGCCGTGCAGATCGCCCGCGCCCTCGGCGCCCGCGTCTTCGCCACCGCGGGCAACGAGGAGAAGTGCCGTGCCGTGGAGGCGCTCGGGGCGGAGCGCTGCTTCAACTACCACGACAGCGATTTCGTGGCGGAGATGACGGCGCTCGGCGGGGCGGATCTGATCCTCGACATGGTGGGCGGCCCCTATCTGCCGCGCAATGTGAAGGCGCTCGCCGATGACGGGCGGCTTGTGCAGATCGCCTTCCTGCAAGGTCCGAAGGTGGAACTGAACTTCGCCGAGATGATGGTGCGGCGCCTGACCCTGACCGGATCGACCCTGCGCCCGCAAAGCGATGCGGCAAAGGCGCGGATCGCGGCGGAGCTGGAACAGCACCTCTGGCCGCTGATCGCCAAAGGCGCGGTGAAGGTGGTGATCGACAGCGAATTCCCCCTCGATCAGGCGCCCGCCGCCCATTGGCGCCTGGAAAGCTCCGGCCATATCGGGAAGATCGTGCTGAAGGTGGAGGGAGGGGCCTGAAGCGCCCTTCCTGAACCCGCGCCCCGCCGGAGCCCGCGGACGCTCCGCGGGGGATATTTGGAAAGAGAAGAAAGCCCTTTCTTCTCTTCTTAAATATCCCCGCCGGAGGCTCCGCCGCCCGCCCCGGCCACAAGGGTGACGGGCTTGCGACCCCGGCGGGACTTGCCCCCTCGCCCCCAATCGCTAGAATGGCCGGGCAAACGCCAGCCACAGGACCGACCATGAGCATCGCCGCGCCCGAGACCCAGATCGTCACCACATGGAAAGTGGCCTGCGACGGGGGTGAGGGCGCGCTCGGCCATCCCCGCGTCTGGCTGACCATTCCCGAGGATACCGGCTTTGTC
The DNA here is from genome assembly GCA_027492585.1 of Paracoccaceae bacterium. Taxonomy (GTDB): domain Bacteria; phylum Pseudomonadota; class Alphaproteobacteria; order Rhodobacterales; family Rhodobacteraceae; genus JAPUEK01. The sequence continues at coordinate 34,369 of JAPUEK010000041.1, forward strand.
GAATGTGGCTATTGCGACAAGCGCTATGTGATCGACCGCGACCACGCCCACGACGACCACTGAGCCTTGACGCGCCTTTTCCTGCGGGCGCTGACGGTTCTGGTGGCGCTGCCGCTGGTCTATTTCCTGCTGGCGCTTCTCGGGGCGCTTTGGCCCGGTCCCCATGCCGATCTGGACGGCGCGGCGCGACACCGGGTCGGGCTGGCGCGCGGGCCGATCCATTACGACCTTCTCCTGCCGCTCACCCCCGACAGCCGCCGGCGCTTTGCCTTTGCCGGGGCGCAGGGTGTCCCGCTTTCCCATCCCGAGGCCGACTGGCTGATCGTCGGCTGGGGGGCGGAGCAGTTCTATACCGGCACCGGCAGCCTTGCCGACATGGCCGCTGGCCCGGTCTGGCGGGCGATCAGCGGCGACAGGGCGGTGATTCGGCTCGATGTGGCGGGGTCGGTCGGCGATCAGCCGTGGCTGCACTGGGTTTTCCTGAATGACGCCCAGCTTGAGGCGCTGACCCGTGCCATCGAGACCTCCCTCTCCCGCGATGCCGGGGGGAAGCCCATCCCCCTGCCGGGCCTGCATCTGGCCACGCATGATGCCTTCTTCCGCGCCGAGGGGCGTTTCGATCTGCGCCGGACCTGCAACCAGTGGATCGGCGAGACGCTGCGCGCCGCCGGCCTGCCCTTCGGCCGCTGGACGCCGACGCCGCAGGCGGTCTCGCTCTCGCTCTGGTGGAACCGCCTTTAGCGGGCCGCCGCAAAAGCGCAAGAGCCAGCCCCGCCCCCGCTCTGGCCCCCCGTCCGCCTTCGTGCCACTATCGCCCGGCAATTCGCAGCGGGGCAGACATGACATTCGGCAAAGGGCATCACCTTCACCTCATCGACGGCTCGGCCTTCATCTTCCGCGCCTACCACGCCCTGCCCCCGCTCACCCGCAAGTCGGACGGGATGCCGGTCGGCGCGGTCGCGGGCTTCTGCAACCTTCTCTGGGGGGAGCTGACCGCCACCCGCCGCGAGGCGAGCCCCACCCATCTCGCGGTGATCTTCGATGCCGGTTCCAGAACCTTCCGCAACGAGATCTACCCCGCCTACAAGGCCAACCGCCCCGAGCTGCCCGAAGACCTGCGCCCGCAATTCGCCTTCACCCGCGAGGCGACCCGCGCCTTCAACGTCCCCTGCATCGAGGTCGAGGGCTTTGAAGCCGACGACATCATCGCCACCCTCGCCCGCCGCGCCCGCGAGGCGGGGGGGACGGCGACCATCATCTCCTCCGACAAGGACCTGATGCAGCTCATGGGCGACGGGATCGACATGCACGACCCGATGAAGAACAAGCGCCTCGGGCTGGAGGATGTGAGGGAGAAATTCGGCGTCGCGCCAGACCGGGTGGTGGATGTGCAATCGCTTGCCGGGGATTCGGTGGACAACGTGCCGGGCGCACCGGGCATCGGGCTGAAGACCGCCGCCCTTCTCATCCAGGAATACGGCGACCTCGACACGCTTCTGGCGCGGGCGGGGGAGATCAAGCAGCCGAAGCGCCGCGAGACGCTTCTGGAAAACGCCGAGCTGATCCGTATCTCGCGCCGGCTCGTCACGCTCGACGCGCATATGCCGCTGGAACTGCCATTGGAAGATCTGGAGCTGAAATCGCCCGAAGCGCCGGTGGTGATGGACTTCCTCAACAGGATGGAATTCCGCACCCTTTCGCAGCGCGTCGCCCAGAAGCTGAAGGTCGAGGCCCCGGTTCTGGCCGAGGACAGGGGGATGCATGTCGAGGGCGCCCATGACGCGGCGGCGGAGACCGCCCACCTGCCCTTCGATCCCGCCAGCTACGAATGTATCCGCGACCGTGCCGCGCTCGACCGCTGGATCGCGTTGATCCGCGAGCGCGGCTATGTCGCCGTCGATACGGAAACGACCTCGCTCGACGAGATGCGGGCGGAGCTGGTCGGCATCTCGCTTTGCGTGCTGCCCGGACAGGCGGCCTATCTGCCGGTCGGCCACAAGCAGGGCAGCGGCGATCTTTTCGGGTCGAGCGCGCTTGCCGAGGGCCAGATGCCGATGGAGGAGGCGCTCGCCGCGCTGAAGCCGGTGCTGGAGGATGATGCGATCCTCAAGATCGGCCAGAACATGAAATACGACTGGAAGATCTTCGCCCGCCACAGCATCCGCATCGCGCCCTTCGACGACACGATGCTGATGAGCTATGCCATGCAGGCCGGACTGAATCTGCATGGGATGGATGCGCTGTCGGAGCAATATCTCGGCCACAAGCCCATTCCGATCAAATCGCTGCTCGGTTCCGGCAAGACCCAGATCACCTTCGACAAGGTGCCGGTGGCCGAGGCGGTGAAATATGCCGCCGAAGATGCCGATGTGACCCTGCGGCTCTGGGAACTCTTCAAGCCGCAACTGCACCGCGCCCGCGTCACCACGGTCTACGAGACGCTGGAGCGCCCGCTGGTGCCGGTGCTGGCCGATATGGAAATGGCCGGGATCGAGGTCAACCGCGAGACGCTCTCGCGCATGTCCAACGCTTTCGCGCAGAAGATGGCGGGGCTGGAGGCGGAGATCCAGGAGCTTGCCGGCCAGCCCTTCAACGTCGGCTCGCCGAAGCAACTGGGCGAGATCCTCTTCGACAAGATGGGCCTTCCGGGCGGCGAAAAAGGCAAGACCGGCGCCTATGCGACCGGGGCCGATGTGCTCGAAGACCTCGCCACCGAGCATGAACTGCCCGGAAGGGTGCTGGACTGGCGCCAGCTTTCAAAGCTGAAATCGACCTATACCGATGCGCTTCAGGACCATATCAACCCCGAGACCGGGCGCGTCCACACCTCCTATTCGATTGCGGGCGCGAACACCGGGCGGCTCGCCTCCACCGATCCGAACCTTCAGAACATCCCCGTCCGCTCGGAAGAAGGCCGCCGCATCCGCGAGGCTTTCGTGGCGCCGAAGGGAAAGCTGCTGGTCTCGCTCGACTATTCCCAGATCGAGCTTCGCATCCTTGCCCATGTCGCCAATATCCCCGCGCTGCAACAGAGCTTCCGCGACGGCCATGACATCCATGCCATGACCGCCTCGGAGATGTTCGGCGTGCCGCTCGACCAGATGACCTCCGACATCCGCCGCAAGGCCAAGGCCATCAACTTCGGGGTGATCTACGGCATCTCTGGCTTCGGCCTCGCCCGCAACCTCCGCATCCCCCGCGCCGAAGCACAGGGCTTCATCGACCGCTATTTCGAGCGCTTCCCCGGCATCAGGGAATACATGACGGCGACGGTGAAATTCGCGCAGGAGAACGGCTATGTGCAGACGCTGTTCGGCCGCAAGATCCACACGCCGGAGATCAACGCCAAAGGCCCCGGCGCCGGCTTTGCCAAACGCGCCGCGATCAACGCCCCCATTCAGGGGACAGCCGCCGATGTGATCCGCCGCGCCATGATCCGGATGCCCGCCGCCATCGCGCATCTGCCGGCGAAAATGCTGCTGCAGGTGCATGACGAACTTCTCTTCGAGGTGGAGGAAGAGGCCGCCCCCGCCCTCATCACCGCGGCAAGGACCGTGATGGAGGGGGCGAACCTCCCCGCCGTCGCCCTCGCCGTCCCCCTGACGGTAGAGGCGGGACAGGGCCGGAGCTGGGCGGAGGCACATTAGGGCCGCATCAGGCCGCGCCATGGGGTAACGCTGGAGGGGTTTTGCACCCCTCCAGACCTCCCCGCAGGATATTTGGAAAGAGAAGAAGGGGAAAAGCCCCGCCCTGCCCTTTCATCTTGCCCCAAGTATCCCCGCCGGAGGCCAACCGCCCCCGGCAGGGGGCGGGAAAAAGCCGTGCGGCGCAGCCGCGCCTTTGGATTGCGGGCTGCCCCCGCCTCACCCCCTGTCGATCCGGCATTGATAGCAATTGTTCCGGGCGGAGCGCAGATGAAGATAGGCCACCTCCGCGTCGGCAAACCGCGCCTCCGCCTCCACCGCGATCTGCCCGGTCGCAACGACGGCCCCGGTGCCGTAGACGATCCTGTCCGCCGCCGAATAGCCGCGCAGGATGTAGTCGGGCGAGGTGAACATTGCCGGCAACTCCGCCCCGCCCCCGGCCTCGCAGGGATCGGCGCACAAAAAGATCGGTCCAAGTTCGGCATAGGGTTGCATCGACGGAAAGGGCCTGTGCGCCAGCACCAGCATCCCCGCCCCTTCGGGGATCATCTTCAGACAATGCCGGCAGGGACAGCCCGCCCCCGCCACCTGCCGCTCCGGCAACAGGCCATTTGCATCGGGCGCGCCGGCTTGCAGGGCGCGGACGAGATCGGTCGGGATCGGGGAAAAGCGGATGGTCATGACGGGTCTCCTTTCCCGTCACATCCCCCGTTCCCGCCTGCAAGGCGACCCGGTTCCTGCGGGTTCAGTCGCGCTCCACCAGGCGGCCCAGAACCCGCCCGCCGAGGATGTGCAGGTGATAATGCGGCACCTCCTGCATCCCGTGCAGCCCGGCATTGGTGATGGCGCGGTAACCCTGCCCCGGCGCCACCCCCACCATCTCGCAGACCCGCGCGGCGGTGCGGTGGAAATCGACGATCTCCTCCGCCGAGGCCTCGGCGGCGAACTGGTCGAAGGTGGCGTAAGGCCCCTTCGGGATCACCAGCACATGCACCGGCGCCTGCGGGTGGATGTCATGGAAGGCGAGCGTATGCGCCGTCTCCAGCACGGTTTTGTTCGGGATCTCCCCGCGCAGGATGCGGGCGAAGATATTCTGCGGGTCGTAGGAAGGAGCCATGGTCTTCAGTCCACAAATAGATATTCGGTCGAGGCGATCTCGCGCGCCTTCTCCACCGGAATATCAAGGAATTCTGCCAGCGACACGGTGTTTTCATCCGCCCGCGCACTTTGCCGGATGCGGTAGAACCCTGCAAAGCCCGCATCCCGGATCCGGTCGCTTTCAAACTTCACATCATAGCGGATGGTCGGCAGCAGCCGGTCGATGGTGTCCTGCGGGGTCTGGTCGCCCGCCAGCCCCACCCGCATGGCATGGCCGATCAGGTAGTCGTCGGTGAAGTCGCATTCGATCTCCAGAAGCCGGACCCGCGCCTTGTCGTTGTAGAAATCCTGCATCAGGTCAACGTTGGCCGGGTCGATGCAGAAGATCAGCCGGTCCGTCTGCCAGTAATCGAACAACATCCGCACCAGAGCCCGCCGGTGCCGCGTGCGTTTTTCAAGATTGGACTGGATACCGCCAAGGTCCGGCAGCGGCGTCGAAGCCTCGTTGAACAGGTAGTCGAGCGCGGGAAGGTTCGTCACCTGCCGCACCCGCTCCACCAGCCGCTTGGCGACATGCCATTTCTTGCAGGTGACCATCATCAGCGTCCGCTCGCGGCCGAGAGAGCTTTCCGTCTCCCAGAAGCGCGGGGCGAAGCGTCTGCCGATCCGGCCCCGCCCGGTCAGGAACTTGAAGAGGCTCCGCCCTTCGTTGGAAATGCCGAACCGCACCCCCTTGGCGGCGTAAAGCTTGCCCAGCCGCTCTTTCAGTTCCCTGGCATCCGGGCTGATCTTGCGGGCAAAGAGATAGTCCTGCGACAGAAGAAGGTCGTAATTGTCGTTGTAGAAGGTCACCGGCATCCCGTAATCGGTGAACATCAGGAAGGTCAGCGTGCGCGTGCGGATCTCATGCTCCGGCACCAGATGGCGCACGAGGGTCTGGAAGAAGGTCTCGTCCGGAATCCAGGTGGTGCGGAAGAAGCGCATCACATCCCGGCGCTTCTTCACGAAGTCGAGCACCCATTCCACCGTCCGCCGCCGCAGGCACCACCACTGGCTGCCGATCTGCATGGCGATGTCATGCGGCACCTTGCGCGCGAGGCCCAGCTTTTCCTGCCACCGCATCGAGGCATAGAACAGCGCCTTGCTGTTGCGCTCGTTGAACCAGTGCCGGTAGATCAGCCGCTCTTCCTTGATCCCGGTCTTGATCCAGTCGGAGTTGAAGTAATCGAAGCTCTCGATGTAATCGACCTCCTCGCGGTCGAGGAAATCATGGGCGAATTCGGCCGATTTGATCGGCATGCAATCGCCCGAGAGCATGTAGAAATGGGTGGCGCGCGGAAAGGTCTCCACCGCGGCCTCGACGGCCAGCAGCGTCGCCTCCACCAGACTCCACTCCCCCCAGCCGCATTTCGCCCGCCGCCTGGTGAAGGTGACGGAGGCGTTCGACGACAGCTCGCCGCGGATCTTCTCGAAATCCGACGGCTTGGCACGCCCGTCGAAATGGATCGACACGAAGTCACCAGCCGCCGTCAGGCGCTGCGCCTGGGCGATGATCCCCTCCGGGTCCTTGTGACAGAGCAGGATATAGGCGATTCTTGCCATTTCAGAAACATTACACGCGCTTAGAGGTCACTGTTGCCTTAATTAGCGCGAAGGGACATTGAAAAGACAGAGTTTGTTTGCTTTTTTGTGGCGCATTGGTTCCGCAGGCGAAACAACGCAGGCGGATGGAAGGAGAGGGTTGATGGGTTTCCCCGGAACGTGGATGACGGAAAGCGAAAGCGTGGTCTATCGGGTGGTGCCGAAATGCGCCTGCTCGACGATCGGGCAGATCATGTATTACTCCGATCACGGCACGTTCTTCGACGGCGACATCCATGACGCGACCTCCGGGATGCACAAATGGGCGATGGAGGCGAGCCAGCCGCTGATCGAAGCCAATGTGAAATCGCATAAATCCTTCGCCTTCACCTGCGTCCGCAACCCTTATACCCGGATTCTGTCGTCCTTCTTCGACAAGATCTGCGGCATTCAACGCAACGGCAAACGCTACCGCGGCAACCTTGTGCCGCTCCTGGTGCAGAAGTACGGGGTCGAGGTCGGCGGGGACGACGGCAAGCAGGAGTTCGACCAGATCAAGAGCTTCCGCCGCTTCCTTCTCTTTGCACGCGACACCATCCGCTTCCGCAAACCGATGGAGCCGGACATCCACTGGTCGGCCATGGCCGGCCATGTCTCCACCTTCATCGTGAACGGCGGGCGCTACGACCAGATCTTCTTCACCGAGAAGTTCGACGAGGGCATGGCCAAGGTGCTGAAGAAGGTGAAGTCGAAGCACAAGGTCGATCTGAAGAAGATCCCGAAGTTCAACGAAAGCGAAGGCCACGGGCCGAAGCGGCTGCATCCGGTGGAAGACTACTTCGACGACCTGTCGATGCATCTCGTCTGGGAGATCTACAAGCGCGACTTCCAGCTGTTCAAATATGATTTCGACAATCCCGGCAACAAGATGCCAAAATCCGAGGTCGATCTGGACGAGGTCCACAAGAAACTCGGCGACTGACCGCGCCTCCCTCTGAACCGTCCCCGCCGCGGCGCTGCGGAACGCTCCGCGGGGGATATTTGAGAAGAGAAGAAAGCCTTTTCATACTGGCTCAAATATCCCCGCCGGAGGCTTCCCCGGCCGGGCGGGGGCTCAGGCGCCGATCAGCCGGGCGCGGGATTTGAGCACCGTCAGCCAGCCAAGTCCGTGAACCGTCGCGCGGGCGGGGCGGTATTCGGCAGCGATCCACCCGTCATAGCCGCGCTCATCGACCTCGGCACAAAGGCCGGGCAGGTCGAAGCCGCCACCGCCCGGCTCGGCCCGCGAAGGGAATCCCGCGATCTGGATATGGTTGATCCGGTCGCGGTGCCGCGCCCAGACAAGGCTGGCATTGCCGTGGATGCGCGCGGCGTGCCAGAGATCGAACTGGATGCCCACCGAGGGCAGGTCAAGATCGTCGAGGATGCGCGCCGCCTGATCGAAATCGTTCAGGAAATAGCCCGGCATGTCATCGGGGTTCAGGGGTTCCAGCGTCAGCCGCAGCCCCGGCGCCTGGGCCGCCGCCCAGCCGAGGTTCTCGACATAGGTCTGTTCCGCCAGCGGGCCGCGGGCCACGCCGGCCATCACATGCACATGGCTTGCGCCGAGCCGGGTCGCCAGCTCCGCCGCGCGCAGGAAGCTGTCGCGGAAGCGGCTCTCCTCGCCCGGCACGGCGGCGAAGCCGCGGTCGCCTGCCGCCCAGTCGCCCGGCGGGGTGTTGATCAGCGTCAGCGGCAGACCGCCAAGCGCCGCCTCCCAGTCCTTCGCCGGATGGTCGTAGGGAAAGAGGATCTCCGCCCCGTCGAACCCCGCCTGCGCGGCAAGACCCGGCCTGTCGAGGGCCGGGACTTCGGTGAAGAGCATCGTCAGATTCGCGGCGAAACGGGGCATCAGGGCAATTCGTTTGAGGGGATCACCGGAAAGAAGACGCCCGAGGACCAGAGGCCGAACCAGCTTTCCCCGTCCTGCGGTTCATGGCAACCCAATTCGACAAGCCGGTAGAAGGATTTCCGGTCGATCAGCGCCTCAAGTCCGGCGCGGATGTGGATATAGGGGGAGGGCTCCCCGGTTTCGGCGTCGCGGGCGACGCGCAGGCGGTGATCGGCATCGGCCGCAACCCGGTCTTCGGTTTTCGTGACGAAATGCAGGATCTGGTCGCGCCCCACCCCCTCCGCCTCGAAATCCACGGCCAGAAGGGGCGCATCATCGACACGGATGCCGACCTTTTCCACCGGGGTCACGAGGAAGTAGCTGTCGCCCTCGCGCTTCAGGATCGAGGAGAAGAGCTTGACCAGCGGCGCCCGCCCGATGGGCGTGCCGAGGTAGAACCAGGTGCCGTCCCGTGCGATCCGAATGTCGATGTCGCCGCAGAAAGGCGGGTTCCACAGATGCACCGGCGGAGGGCCTTTCTTCGCCGCAGCGCTCACGGCGGCGGCAATGCCGTCGGCGGAAGGTTTCACGATCATTTGTGGCATCTCGCCTTTTGGCATTTGTAGCCGCCGGAAAGTTTCGGTCTAATGTCACCATATAACCCGTTGCGGAGAATTGTCATGGCCGAAGCTGCCGAACTTGTCGCCGAGATCGAGGCCCTTGGGGCGCGGCTGGCGGAGGCGCGCGCCTCGGTGGCGCAGCGTTTCATCGGGCAGGAGAAGGTCGTCGATCAGGTGCTGGCGGCATTGCTCTGCGGCGGCCATGCGTTGCTCGTGGGTCTTCCGGGGCTGGGCAAGACCATGCTCGTCGATACGCTCTCGACGGTGATGGGGCTGCACTCCTCGCGCATCCAGTTCACGCCGGACCTGATGCCCGCCGATATCCTCGGCTCCGAGGTGCTGGAGACGGCGGCCGATGGCAGCCGCGCCTTCCGTTTCATCGAGGGGCCGGTCTTCTGCCAGCTTCTGATGGCCGACGAGATCAACCGCGCCAGTCCGCGCACCCAATCCGCCCTGCTTCAGGCCATGCAGGAGCGCGAGGTGACGATTGCGGGCCAGCATCGCCCGCTCGGCCGGCCCTTCCATGTGCTCGCCACCCAGAACCCGATCGAGCAGGAAGGCACCTATCCCCTGCCCGAGGCGCAGCTTGACCGCTTCCTGTTGCAGGTCGATGTGGACTATCCGACCCGCGCGGCGGAGCGGGACATCCTTCTGGCCACCACCGGCGCGACCGAGACCCGCGCAACGCCGGTCTTCGATGCCGAAGGGCTGATCGCGGCGCAGGCGGTGATCCGCCGGATGCCGGTCGGCGACGCGGTCGTGGAGGCGATCCTCGACCTCGTGCGCTCCTGCCGCCCCGGCGAGGCGGAGGGCCGCGATCTGGCCGGCTCGCTCGCCTGGGGACCGGGGCCGCGGGCGGCGCAGGCGCTGATGCTGACGGTGCGGGCGCGGGCGTTGCTGGAGGGGCGGCTCGCCCCCTCCATCGCCGATGTGGCGGCGCTTGCGCGTCCGGTTCTGGTGCATCGCATGGCGCTGTCCTTTGCCGCACGGGCGCGCGGAGAGACGCTTTCGGGCCTCATCGACCGGGCCGTCGCCCGCAGCCTGAAGCTTGAGGCGGCGGCTTGAGCCTTTCCGCCCCCTCTTCCGCCGATCTCCGCACCCGTGCGGAGGTTCTGGGACAGGCGCTTCCCCCGCTTCTGGCGGAGGCGGAGCATCTGGCGCAAACCGTGATGCTCGGCGAGCATGGCCGGCGGCGGGCGGGTCAGGGTGATGAATTCTGGCAATACCGCCCCGCCCATGCCGGCGACAGCGCCCGCAGCATCGACTGGCGGCGCTCGGCCCGCTCGGATGCCCATTTCATCCGCGAGCGGGAATGGCAGGCGGCGCAATCGGTGACGATCTGGGTGGATGCCAGCCGCTCCATGGGGTTTTCCGGCGCGAAGGAACGGGCCTCCAAGGCGGACCGCGCCCGGCTGATCGGGCTGGCGCTTGGCGTGCTTCTGTTGCGGTCGGGGGAGAGGGTGGGGCTGGCCGGTCAGCCGCCGCGCCCCGGCCGGTCGCAGGTGGTCGCCATGGCCGCGGCGCTCGCCACAGGGTCAGCCGCCGATTACGGCTCGCCGGAGGTGGCGGGGATGGTTGCCCATGGCCGGGCCGTCTTCCTCTCCGATTTCCTCGGCCCGCTCGAAGATCTGGAAACCGCCCTTGCCGCCGCCTCCGACCGGGGGGTGCGCGGGGTGATGATGCAGATCCTCGACCCGGCGGAGGAGGAGTTCCCCTTCGACGGCCGCACGATCTTCGATTCGATGGGCGGCTCCCTGACCCATGAGACGCAGAGCGCGGGTGAGTTGCGGGCGCGCTACCTCGCCCGGCTGGCGGAGCGCAAGGACCGGCTTCAGGCCCTTGCCCGTGCGGTCGGCTGGCATTTCTCGGCCCATCACACCGGAGATACGGCGCAGGCGGGGCTGCTCTGGGCCTATCGCGCTCTGGAGGGCGGCAGATGATGATCGGCCCCCTGGCTTTCACCGCGCCCTGGCTGCTGGTCGGGCTGATCGCGCTGCCGGTGCTGTGGCTTTTGCTGCGCGCCGTCCCGCCGGCGCCGATCCGGCGGCGGTTTCCGGGGGTGGCGCTGCTTCTGGGGCTGGAAGACAGTGCGCGGCAGGCGGACAAGACCCCGTGGTGGCTTTTGGTCCTGCGCGCCCTTGCGGTGGCGGCTGCGATCCTCGGTTTTGCCGGGCCGGTGCTGAACCCTGAACAGCGCCAGCCGGGAACCGGGCCGCTTCTGGTGCTGCTCGACGGCGGCTGGGCGGATGCGCGCGACTGGTCGCGCCGGGTGGCGCGGGCGGGGGAGCTGATCGCCGAAGCCGGGCGTCAGGGCCGCACGGTCGCGGTGCTGCGGCTGACAGATGCGCCCGACACCCCGCAGTTCCAGAGCGCCGAGGCCTGGGCGGGCCGCATGGCCGCAATGGTGCCGCAGGCCTGGCTGCCGGGTGACCTCGCGCCTTGGGTGGCGAAGCTGCCGGAGGGGGACTTCGACAGCTACTGGCTGACCGATGGGCTTGCCCATCCGGGGCAGGCAGCGCTGACCTCCGCCTTGACGGCCAAGGGTGCGCTCACTGTCTTCCAGTCGCCGCGGCCGCTGTTCCTGTTGCACCCCGCCGGCTTTGCCGATGGCGCCGTGCAGATCGCCGCCAGCCGCCTGCCCGCCCCCGACGCCGCGCAGGCGGAGGTGGTGGCCCGTGGTCCCGACCCTTCGGGGATCGACCGGGAACTGGCGCGGCAGACGCTCTCCTTCGCCCCCGGCGCCGATCGGGCGGAGGGCAAGCTGTCCCTGCCGCCGGAGCTTCGCAACCGCATCACCCGCTTCGAGATCCTCGGGCAGCGGACGGCAGGGGCGGTGAGCCTGACCGATGACAGTCTCAAACGCCGCAAGATCGCCATCCTCGGCACCGGCGCGGACCGGGAGGGGCTGCAGCTTCTCTCCGCCACGCATTATCTCCGGCAGGCGCTCCAGCCGGTTGCGGATTTGCTCGACGGCTCGCTGTCGGATGTGCTGCCGGCCAATCCGGATGTGATCATCCTCGCCGATGTCGCCCGCCTGACGCAGAACGAAACGGATGGGCTGCTGGACTGGCTCGACAAGGGCGGGCTTCTCTTGCGCTTCGCCGGGCCGCGACTGGCCGCCTCCGATCTGAGCCGCAGCGCCGAGGACCCGCTCATGCCGGTGCGCCTGCGCGAAGGCGGCCGGTCGGTCGGCGGCTCGATGAGCTGGGGGGAGCCGAAGACGCTCGCCCCCTTCCCGGAAAGCTCGCCCTTCCATGGCCTGCCGGTGCCGGCGGATGTGACGGTGACGGAGCAGGTTCTGGCCCAGCCCGACCCCGATCTTTCGCAGCGCACCATTGCCGCGCTTGCCGATGGCACCCCGCTTGTCACCCGCAAGGAGATCGGCGAGGGGCAGGTGGTGCTGTTCCACGTCACCGCCAATGCCGAATGGTCGAACCTGCCGCTCTCGGGCCTGTTCATGCAGATGCTGGAACGTCTGGCCGTGTCGGCCCGCACGGTGGAGCCGGGGGCAGAGGCGCTTGCCGGTCAGATCTGGGTGCCGGAAAAGGTGCTGGACGCCTATGGGCAGGAGGCAAAGGCCGGTGAGGTCGCGGGCGTGGAAGGCGAAGGTCTTGCCCGCGCCATGGCCGAAGGGCCGGGGCCGGGCTTTCCCCCCGGTCTCTATGCGGGGCCGGAGAACCGCGTGGCGCTGAACGTCGTCGGCGCGCAGACGGTGGTGACGGCGGCAAGCTGGCCAGCCGGTGTGAAGGTGGAAGGCATGGATGCGGTGCGCGAACAGGCGCTGAAGGGCGGGCTGCTGGCGGGGGCGCTTCTCCTGCTGGCGGCGGATATTCTGGCGGCCCTCTGGCTGGCCGGGCGGCTTGGCGGGATGCTGCGGCGCGGCCGGGCGGCGGGGCTGGTGCTGGCCGCGGTGGCGCTGACCGCGCTCCATCCCGGCGATGCCCGCGCGCAGGACAGTGCGGACGCCAAGGCCATCGAGGCGACGCGCGGCGTGGTCCTTGCCCATGTGCTGACCGGCAATGCCGAGGTGGACCGGGTGGCGCAGGCCGGGCTTCTCGGCCTCAGCTACCGGCTTTATGACCGCACCTCGGTCGAGCCGGAACTGCCCGCCGGGGTCGATCTGGAAAAGGACGAGCTGGCCTTCTATCCCTTCCTTTACTGGCCGATCACCGCGGATCAGCCCCTGCCCTCCCCCGCTGCCTATGACAAGCTGAACCGCTTTCTGCGGACCGGGGGGATGATCCTTTTCGACACGCGCGACGGCGATGTGGCGGGCCTCGGCGGCGGCACTTCGCCCGAGGGGCAGGCCTTGCAGCTTCTCGCCTCCGGCCTCGACATCCCGCCGCTGGAACAGATCCCCGAAGACCATGTGCTGACCCGCAGCTTCTATCTGCTGCAGGAATTTCCGGGCCGCTACACTTCTCCCGCGCTCTGGGTCGAGGCCGCCCCCCCCGATGCCGAGCAGGAGGAGGGGATGCCCTTCCGCAACCTCAACGACGGGGTGACGCCGGTGATCATCGGCGGCAATGACTGGGCCGCCGCCTGGGCGGTCGATGACAATGACGCGCCGATGTTCCCGGTGGGCCGCGGCTTTGCCGGCGAGCAGCAGCGCGAGATCGCCTATCGCTTCGGCATCAATGTGGTGATGCATGTGCTGACCGGAAACTACAAATCCGATCAGGTCCATGTGCCGGCGCTTCTCGAAAGGCTCGGGCAATGAGCCGGACCGTCGCTTTCGATCCGCTTCTCCCGGTCCCGGTGCTCTGGGGGCTCGGGGCGCTGCTGCTGGTGCTGCTGTGCCTCGCGCTGTGGCGGGGCCTGCGCGGCTGGCCCCTGCGGCTGATCGCGGCGGGGGTGCTGGGGCTGGCGCTCCTGAACCCCTCCCTTCAGGAGGAGGACCGCAAGCCCCTCTCCGATATCGTCCTTCTCGTCGTCGATGAAAGCGCCAGCCAGAAGCTGTCGGACCGCGCCGCCCAGACCGAAGCCGCCGTGGCCCGCATCAGCGCCGAGGTGGCCGCGCGCGAGAATACCGAGCTTCGCATCCTGCGCTTCGGCGACGGGCCGGAAGATGCCGGCACGCTGGCCATGACCGCCCTCGCCGAAGCGATCGCCGCCGAGCCGCGCGCCCGCATCGCCGGGGCGATCCTGATCAGCGACGGGCAGGTGCATGACCTGCCGCTCGCGCCCTCTCTGCCCGCCCCGTTCCATGTGCTCCTGACCGGGCATGAGGGGGATTGGGACCGCAAGCTGACCATCACCGATGCCCCGGCCTTTGCCATCCTCGGCGAAGAGACCACGCTGAAGCTCCGCATCGACGATGAGGGCGCGGTCCCGGCGGAGATGGGTTCCGAGGTGGAACTGACCATCGCCGTCGATGCCGATGAGCCGGTGCGCTTCACCGTGCCGGTGAACAGCGATCTGGAGCTGCCCGTCACCCTGCCCCATGGCGGGATGAACGTGCTGCAATTCTCGGTGGCCCCGGTGGCGGGGGAGCTGACCGACCGCAACAATGCCGCCGTGGTGCAGATCAATGGCGTGCGCGACCGGCTGCGCGTGCTGCTGGTGTCCGGCGAGCCCCATGCCGGGGAGCGCGTCTGGCGCAACCTCCTCAAATCAGACCCTTCGGTGGATCTGGTGCATTTCACCATCCTGCGGCCCCCGGAAAAGCAGGATGGCGTGCCGGTGGACGAGCTGTCGCTGATCGCCTTCCCGACGCGGGAGCTGTTCATCGAGAAGATCAAGGAATTCGACCTGATCATCTTCGACCGCTACCGGATGCGGGGCATCCTGCCGATGGAATATATCGACAATGTGGTGCGCTATGTGAAGGACGGCGGGACGGTGCTGGTCGCCGCCGGGCCGGAATTCGGGGCGGTGGACAGTCTCTGGCGTTCGCCTCTCGCGGAGGTTCTGCCGGTGGAGCCGACCTCCCGCGTGATCGAGGAGGGCTTCCGCCCGGCGCTGACCGATCTTGGCCGCAAGCATCCGGTGACGGAGGGGCTGGAGGCTTTCGCGCCGAAGGGCGGCTGGGGCCGCTGGTTCCGGCTGATCGAATTGCGCGCCACCGCCGGGCAGGTGGTGATGTCCGGGCCGGGGGATCGCCCGCTTCTGGTGCTGAACCGGGTGGAAAAGGGCCGGGTGGCCGTGCTCGCCTCGGATCAGGCCTGGCTCTGGGGCCGCGGCTATGAGGGCGGCGGGCCGCAACTGGAGCTGCTCCGGCGGCTCGCGCACTGGATGCTGAAGGAGCCGGAGCTGGAGGAAGAGGCGCTGACCGCCACGGCCAAGGGCGATGTCCTGTCCATTCAGCGCCGCTCCGTCGCGGAGAAACCGCCGGGGCCGCTGGAGATCACCGGGCCGGATGGGGCGAAGGTCTCGCTTGCGATGCCGGAGAAATCGCCGGGCCGCTACGAAGTGGACTGGCAGGCACCGATGCTGGGGCTCTACCGGCTGCAACAGGGCGATCTGGTGCGGGTGGTGGCGGTCGGGCCGTCGGCCCCGAAGGAATTCGTGGACACGCTGGCGACCGGCGATCTTCTGGCGCCGGTGGTGGCGGGGATGCAGGGCGGGGTCCTGCGGCTCGACGCCGGGGTGCCGGACCTGCGCGAGGTGCGCGAGGGCCGCCCCGCCGCCGGGCGCGGCTGGATCGGCCTCACCCCGCGCGGCGCCTATGTGACCGAGGATCTGCGGGTTTCGCCGCTGTTGCCGGGCTGGCTCCTGCTGGTGCTGGCCTCCGGGCTGATGCTGGCGGCGTGGCTGGTGGAGGGGCGTCGGCGGCGGGCGGGGTGACTGGGCCTGCGGGCCGGCAGGAAACGCTCCGGGGGAGCGTTTCCCGGTCTGTTGCCCTCAAGGCCGGAGGCCGTTGGGCAAGGGGCGATGTGCAGGGCGCGCGCTTTCCAATCGGGGCCGCGCCTGACCGGGCGGGCGCGGCCCGATTCGTCTCTGCCAAATCGGGCAGATCCGGCGGAGCTAGCCCCGCCGCGCCAGAATGACCTTCCGCGAGGCCGAGGCGAACTCCCGCCGCAGAAGCATCGCCGCCGTCAGCACCGCCACCCCGGCCAGAACCTCCGCACCGAAGAACCAGCTCAGCGTGGCAAGCGCAAAATAGATCGAATGGAGCCCCCGGTTGAAGCTTTTCGCCGCGGTGATGTTGATCTCCGCCGCCTGTGACGCCCTGACATAGGCCTCGGCATGGGAAGCATCGTTCGGCACCGCCGCCATCAGGATCGAGCAATAACCGAACAGCCGGTTCGACCAGACGAACTTCAAAAGCGCATTGGCCAGGAACACCACCACGACCAGAGCCTTGAGCGCCAGTTGCGACCGCTCTGCCTCCAGCGGCAGTTCCGCCGCAAGCCCCTGGATCGTCGCCGCATTGCCGATCAGCGCCACCCCGCCGCCGATGGCGATCATCGAGGCCGAAGCAAAGAAGGCCGTCCCCTGCCGCAGGCTGTCGATCACGCTGGCATCGAAGATCCGCGGCTGGCGGGTGACGAACTCCTTCATCCAGTCCCGCCGGAAATCCTGCATCAGGATCGAGACGGAGAGCCGTCCGGCAGGAGGATGCTCGATCAGCCAGCCGGTGCCGAACCAGAGCACAAGCGTCAGGCCAAGAGCGAGAAAGTCGGGGATGGAGAGCAGTCCGCTGAACATGATGGCTCACCAGTAGCAAACCTCTCCGCACTTGCCAGCCCGATAAATTGGTTATATTAATTTACCAAATCAGGAGTCCGCCATGGATATGCCCTCGCCAGACCCCGGAATTCTTTCGCGCAAGGCCCGGATCGTGGCCGGTTTGCGGGCGCTTTTGCCCGAAGATGCGGTGATCGACGCGGTGGAGGAACTGCGCGCCTATGAATGTGACGCGCTGACCGCCTATCGCTGCCCGCCGCTTGCCGCCGTCCTGCCGCGCAGCACCGCGGAGGTTGCGGCGGTTCTGGCCTTCTGCCACGGCGAAGGTGTGCCGGTGGTGCCGCGCGGGGCCGGGACCAGCCTTGCGGGAGGCTCCCTTCCCACGGCGGATTCGGTGCTGATCGGGGTCGCCCGCATGGCCGCGTTGCTGGAGACCGATTACGAGAACCGCTTTGTCCGGGTGCAGGCGGGGCGCACCAACCTGTCGGTGACGGGCGCGGTCGAGGCGGAGGGCTTCTTTTACGCCCCCGACCCGTCGAGCCAGCTTGCCTGCGCGATCTCCGGCAATATCGCCATGAACTCCGGCGGGGCGCATTGCCTGAAATACGGGGTGACGACCAACAACCTGCTGGGCGTGACGCTGGTGCAGATGGACGGCACGGTACTGGAGATCGGCGGGCCTTGGCCGGATGCCGGGGGGATCGACCTGCTGGGGGTGATCTGCGGCTCCGAAGGGCAGCTCGGCGTGGTGACGGAGGCGGTGCTGCGGATCCTGCCGAAACCCGAGGGGGCGCGGCCGGTGCTGGTCGGCTTCGACAGCAACGAGGTGGCGGGAGCCTGCGTCTCCGACATCATCAAGGCCGGCATCCTGCCCGTCGCCATCGAGTTCATGGACCGCCCCTGCATCCGCGCCACCGAGGCTTTCGCCAAGGCGGGTTACCCCGATTGCGAGTCGCTGCTGATCATCGAGGTCGAAGGCAGCCCCGCCGAAATCGACGAGCAGCTTGCCCGCATCCGCACCCTTGCCGAGGCCCATAATCCGGTCGAATTCCGCGAGGCGGCGGATGAGGCGCAGGCCAAACGCATCTGGCTCGGCCGCAAGAGCGCCTTCGGGGCCATGGGACAGATCAATGATTACATGTGTCTGGACGGAACCATCCCGGTCTCCTCCCTGCCCCATGTCCTGCGCCGCATCGGCGAGATGAGCCGGGCGTGCGGGCTGGACGTGGGCAATGTCTTTCATGCCGGTGACGGCAACATGCACCCGCTGATCCTGTTCGACGCCAACAAGCCCGGCGATCTGGAGCGGTGCGAGGCTTTCGGCGCGGAGATCCTGAAGCTCTGCGTCGAGGTCGGCGGCTGCCTGACCGGCGAGCATGGCGTGGGCATCGAGAAGCGCGATCTCATGTCGGTGCAGTTCGATCCGGTGGATATGGAGGCGCAGATGCGGGTCAAGGACGTGTTCGATCCGGGCTGGCTGCTGAACCCGGCGAAGGTGTTTCCGCTGGGGGTGAGCGCCGGGCGGCGCGCCGGATGAAGCCGCCGGGGCTGTCTGCCCCCGCTGCGAAGCTTCTTCGCTGCTTCGCAGCAAGCTTCTACGCACCCGAGGATACTTGACCCAATGTGAAAGGAGGGGCGATGCGCCCTTCGACGGAAGCAGAGCTGAGTGAGATGATCCGGGAGGCCGCGCGGCCGCTGCGGATCAGGGGCGGCGGGACGCGCGGGCTCGGGCCGGCGGAGGGCGTGGTGCTGGAAACCGGCGGGCTCTCCGGCGTCACGCTTTATGAGCCGGGGGCGCTGACTCTGGTGGCGCGGGCCGGGACGCCCTTGGCGGAGGTGGAGGCGGTTCTGTCCGCCGAACGGCAGCGGCTCGCCTTCGAGGTGCCGGATCTGCGCGGGCTGCTGGCGCGGGAGGGGGTCTCGACGCTGGGCGGGGTGGCCTCGGCCAATGCCTCCGGCCCGCGGCGGGTGCAGGTGGGGGCTGCGCGGGATCATCTGCTCGGGCTACGTTTCGTCGACGGGCGCGGCGATGTGGTCAAGAACGGCGGGCGGGTGATGAAGAATGTCACCGGCTATGACCTTGTGAAGCTCTTGGCCGGGGCGCAGGGCAAGCTCGGGGTGCTGAGCGAGGTCTCGCTGAAGGTGCAGGCGATCCCGGAGGCGGAGGCGACGCTCTGGCGCGAGACAGGCGGGACGGCGGGGCTGGCGGCGTTGCGGGCGGCGCTCGGCTCGCCCTTCGATGTCTCGGGCGCGGGGCTGGCCGGGGGGCGGGCGATGATCCGGCTTGAGGGGATGGAAGGCTCCGTCGCCTACCGGACCGCGGCCTTGCGCGCCCATCTCGGCGGTGAGTGGCAGGTGGCGGGGGGCGCGGAGAGTGCCGCGCTCTGGACCCGGCTGCGCGATGTGGAGCCATTCGCAGGGGCGCCGGGGGCGGTCTGGCGGCTGTCCATGGTGCCGACGGCTGCGGCGGGGGTGGAGGCGGCGCTGACCGCCGCGGGCCTGCCGCATCGCGCGCTTTACGATTGGGGCGGCGGGCTGGTCTGGCTGCTGGTGGACAGCCCGGAGGCGGCGGCGATCCGCGCCTTGCCCGGCCTTGGCCATGCCACGCTGGTCCGGCCCCTGCCGGGGATGGAGGGCGTTCCCGCCTTCCACCCCGAACCTGCCGCCCTTGCCGCGCTGACGGCCGGCCTGCGCGCCAAGTTCGACCCGCGCGGGCTTTTCAATCCGGGGATCATGGACTGATGCAGACACATTTCACCGCCGAGCAGTTGCGCGACCCCGGTCTTGCGCGGGCCAACGAGATCCTGCGTTCCTGCGTGCATTGCGGCTTTTGCACCGCGACCTGCCCGACCTATCAGGTGCTGGGGGATGAGCTCGACAGCCCGCGCGGGCGCATCTACCTGATCAAGGAGATGCTGGAGACCGGCCGTCCCGCCGATGAACGCGTGGTCAAGCATGTGGACCGCTGCCTCTCGTGCCTGTCCTGCATGACGACCTGCCCCTCGGGCGTGCATTACATGCATCTTGTCGATCAGGCGCGGGCCTATATCGAGAAGACCTATCGCCGCCCCCTTGGCGATCGCGCGCTCCGCTGGGTGCTGGCCAAGGTGCTGCCCTATCCGGGGCGATTCCGGCTGGCGCTTCTCGGGGCGAAGATCGCCCGGCCCTTTGCGCGGCTCCTGCCGGACCGGCGCCTGCGGGCCATGGTCGCCATGGCGCCCCGCCGGATCCCCCCGGTCAGCCGCAACGACGATCCGCAGGTCTTCCCTGCCATCGGCCCGCAGCGGATGCGGGTGGCGCTGATGACCGGCTGCGCGCAGAGGGCGCTCAACACCGACATCAACGATGCGACGATCCGGCTCCTGCGGCGGCTCGGCTGCGCGGTGCTGGTCCCGCGCGGCATGGGCTGCTGCGGGGCGCTGACCCATCACATGGGCCGCGAGGGTGAGGCCCATGCCGCCGCCCGCGCCAATATCGCCGCTTTCATGGCCGAAAAGACGGCGGGAGGGCTCGATGCCATCGTCATCAATACCTCCGGCTGCGGGACGACGGTGAAGGATTACGGCCATATGCTCGGCACCGAGGAGGCGGCGACGGTCGCGGGCCTTGCGGCGGATGTAAGCGAGGTTCTGACCCGGCTCGGCCTGCCCGAGGGGGCGCCGAAGGGGCTGCGCGTCGCCTATCACGCCGCCTGTTCCCTTCAGCACGGCCAGCAGATCAAGACCGCACCGAAGGAGCTGCTGAAGCGCGCCGGTTTCACCGTGGTCGAGCCGGCGGACAGCCATCTCTGCTGCGGCTCGGCGGGAACCTACAACCTTCTCCAGCCGGAGATTTCGGCGGAACTGAAGGCGCGCAAGGTGCAGACGCTGGAGGCGAAGGCTCCCGACATCATCGCAGCGGGCAATATCGGCTGCATGATGCAGATCGGCTCGGGAACCGGGGTTCCGGTGGTGCATACGGTGGAGCTGCTCGACTGGGCCACCGGCGGGCCGAAGCCGCGCGCCTTGGGCTAGGGTCGCCGGCCCCTCCCCCGTTCATTTTCTGTCGGCAAACATCCTGCGGGGTTTGCCGTCGGTTCCGCCATCGGTTCAAGGGACCGGCGGCAGGACGGAGGGGTGCAAGACCCCTCAGGGACCGCAGCAGGGCGCAGCGCGTCCGGAGCGGGCCTCAGGGCAGGTTCCGCTGGATGTGATCCGACATGTTGGCCAGCCCGTCCTCCACCTCCTTCGGCGGCAGACCAAGCGCCGCGATCCCCCGTGCCAGCCGCCTGCGCCCGACGAGATCGTCAAGGGCAGCGGGCGGTTGCAAGCCCGCGACCTTGCCGGCGATCAGATAGCTCATCAGCCGCCGCGTGCGGGTGTTGCCATGGACACGGGCAGCGGAGGCGAGCTTTTCCAGAAAGCTGCCCCACTGGCGGTTGGCCGAAAGGGGCAGCACCTCGATCCGCAGAAAGGCACTGTCCTGCCCGGAGCGGGTGCGGTTCAAGAGGTGGTCGATGTCATAGGCGGCGAGATCCACAGGCGGAGTCGTGATCCCGTAAGCGGCCTTCAGGAAGGCGCTGTAGGCGGCGCGGTAGCTGCCATAGCCCGCCCGGACCCAAAGCGTCGCTCCGTGCGGCTGACCCGTGGCCGCCGCGACCATCACCACATTGCCGGCGGCGCGGCGGCCGGGCCGGGCGGGGGCGGCGGTGCCGGCGAACTCTTCCAGCACCTGCAACCGGCCAAGACCGGCGGCGCTTTCCACCCTCTGCCAGCGGCGGGAATCCGGTCACGAAATTCTGCAAGAGCGCACGGCGGCGGCGGTCCACAATCAGGGAAACGGACATGGGCGCCTCAAATCATGGAAGGGAAAGACAAGGAGGGGACAAGCCGGACAATATGCGGATAGGATAGCCAAATTCCTGCCGCAAAAGAGAGTTATCGCGGCGGGATTGCAGGAGCTTTCATGCGTCTTTTCCAATTCGCCATTCTGGCCAGCCTTCTTGCCGCGCTCTGCGGCACCGCCTTCGCGCAGGACAAACCGCTCCGCAGCCTGCAAACCTCGGACGAGGGGCGCGGCTGGGCGGCGGTCGGGCGGCTGAACCTCGGCAAGCGCGGTTTCTGCACGGCCACGCTGATCGCACCGCAACTGGTGCTGACGGCGGCGCATTGCCTTTTCGACAAGGAAACCGGCGCGCGGATGGACCCGGCGGAAATGCAGTTCCTTGCCGGCTGGCGCAATGGCCGGGCGGAGGCCTATCGCGGGGTGCGCCGGGCGATCGCCCATCCGGATTACATCTATTCCGGGGCCGACAACGTGGACCGCGTGGCCTATGATCTGGCCCTGTTGCAGTTGGATCAGCCGATCCGCCTGCCCTCCATCCGGCCCTTTGCCACCGACAGCCGCCCGCGTACCGGCGATGCGGTGGAGGTGGTGTCCTACGCGCAGGACCGGGCCGAAGCGCCTTCCCTTCAGGAAGTCTGCCATGTGCTTGACCGGGCGCCGGCGGTGCTGGTCCTGTCCTGCAATGTCGATTTCGGCTCTTCCGGCGCCCCGATTTTTGCCGAGCGGGACGGAGAGATGCGGATCGTCTCCGTCGTCTCGGCCAAGGCGGAGCTGGACGGGGAAAGGGTCGCGCTCGGCACCAATCTGACCGATCCGCTGGCGGTGTTGCAGGCCGAGATGGCAGAGGCGGAGAGCCCGACGAGGTTCGGCGGAACGGTGCGGATCCTCTCCGGCGGTCAGGCGGGCGGGGCCAAATTCGTGAAGCCGTAGCGGCGCGCAAAAGCCCGCAGCGGCCGGGGCTTCCGCGTCAAGCCCTGCAAGACCGATACCCTCTGCGCCGCCCCTGCCGAGAGAAGCATCCAGCGATGGCTCGCCGGTGCCTTCTGGCTTGCGCCTCAGGACGGCGGGCGCAGCAGCTTCGGGTGCTCAGGGGGCAGCCGGCTCATACCCTTCCGGAAGATCGCCGACGAGGTTGCGGACCCGGCGATTGGCGATGGCATCCAGGATCTGATCGACAGCCCGGATCGCACCCTCCACCCGCGAAGGGTGATCGGTATCGGCCGCCACATGCGGCAACAGGCGCAACCGTCCCTGCAACTGCCGCGCCGGTTCCAGATAGGGGGCGAGCGGGCCGAAGGGCTGGCCTTCCGCGTCAAGGAAAAGATCGGCGTCGATGAAGCCGTGGCGCACCTGCCCGGACTGCATCGCCGCAAACAGGGCCGGCACATCGACCACTTCACCCCGGTCATAGTTCACCACCACCGCCGAAGGCGCGAGCGCGGCCAGAACCGCCTCTCCCACCAGCCCGGCATTGGCGGCGCGGCCGGCCGCATCGACGGGGCCGAGGCCGACATGCACGCTCAGCACCCGCGCGCCCTGCGCCGCCGCCTCCGGCGTTTCGGCATAGCGGAAGCCTGCCGCTTCGATCCGCTCGCGGTGGCGCGGACGGGCATAGACGCCGACCCGCATCCCGAAGGCCTGCGCCAGCCGGGCCACCTCGGCCCCGATATTGCCGAAACCGAGCACGGCAAAGCCCATGCCCTCCAGCTTTTCGGTCGGATAGCGGACCAGATCGCGCCGGGTGTCGAAACGCCCGGCCAGCACCAGATCATGCAGGGTATCGACCGGCAGATCGGGCAGCACGCTCAGAACCGCCTTCATCGCCATCTGCGCCGTCGCGCGGGCGTTGGAGCCGGGGGTGTTCATCAGCACCGCCTGCCCCCCAACGCCCGATCCCCCGCCCCAGGAGGCGGAGCGCATGTTGCCGGTTCCCGCCCCGATCCGCACCCCGCCGAGACGAAAGCGCGTCGCCTCGGGCAGGATGGTCGCAGCGGCGATCACCGCGTCATAGGCCCCCTCCCCCGCCGCGGCGAGAAGCTCCGCCTCGCTGGCGAGATCGGGCTGGTAGTAGAAATTCACCCGCGCCGGATCATAGGCCCCCGGTGCGGCGCCGGGGTGGAACAACCCACCCCGCGCCTTGATATGGGCGGCAACCTCCGACGGATCGGGGCGGCCGGCGGCATCAAGCCGCAAACCGACCAGATCGCAGATCAGAACCTTCACCATGCGGGCCTCAGCGGTCGAGGATCTGGCGCAGGGCGCGGGCGAGATCGGCTTCGGGCGTCTCGCTCATCGTGGTCGCGCGGTAGCAGACATGGTGGTCGGGCCGCACCAGCAGACAGCCGTCATCGCGGATTTCCGAGATGCGCGCCCATTCGCCGCTGTGATCCACATAGTCCTGGCGCGGGCCGATCACATGGGTCACGAGGTCGAGATCCAGATCCGCCGCCACCTTCTGCGCCGCCTCGGCCCAGGCCTCGCCGCCCAGCCCGGTCAGAAGGGTAAAGCGTCCATGCCCGCAGATGTCGAGCGTGGACACCGCGGCCCCGTTGCCGTGGCGGTAAAGCCAGGCATGGGGCAGGCGCGCGCCGGGCCATGTGGTCGGCTGGTAATGCAGATCGGCGTCCAGCTCGAAAGCCGGTTCGATCTGGCCGTTCGTCACCACGGCATCGGAGCGATACCGCTGGTTCATCTCGACCCCATGGGCGTCGAATTCGTATTTCTTGAAGGCGATGGCCTTGCGGATCGCCTCGCGCTGCGCCTCGGCTGCCGGGGTGCCATGGGTGCGCGCCTGCAGGTTCTTCTGCATCTCCGCCGGGCTGACGCCTTCGGCCATGCCGAGCGCCGCAAAGATCGGCCCGGTCTCGCCGATCGACTGGTTGGCGCGGGTGACGATCTGGCGGGCAATGGGCGCGCGCTCGGTCGTGTAGCTGTCCAAGAGCCGCTCCCCCGCCTGCCCTTTCAGCACCATCGCCAGTTTCCAGGCGAGGTTGAAGGCATCCTGGATGGAGGTGTTGGACCCCAGCCCGTTCGACGGCGGATGCCGGTGGATCGCATCGCCCATGCAGAACACCCGGCCTTCGGAGGTGCGGGTGGCGAAGTAGTTGTTCACCGTCCAGATATTCGCCGACAGAAGCTCGATCTCCAGCTCCGGGTCGCCGATGAGCTGCCGGGCGACGCCGGTGGCGAATTCGGGCGTGACCTCCGGCTCCGGGCCGTTGATGTCATAGCCCCAGACGATCAGCCATTCGTTCCACGGCCGCACCATCCGCACGAGACCCATGCCGATGCCGCCCACATCCGCACCGGGCTGCATCACCCAGTAAAGCACCGAAGGCCGGTGCGCGACGTATTTGGACAGATCCGCCTTGAACAGGATGTTCATGCTGCCGCCGACCGCCATCTTGCCCTCGAAGGGCAGACCCGCATGTTCGGCGACCAGCGATTTGCCGCCATCAGCCCCGATCAGGTACTTGGAGCGGATGGTGAATTCCTTGCCCGTCAGCCGGTCGAGGCAGGTCGTCGTCACGCCTTCGGCATCCTGGACGTGGCTCAGATATTCCGTGCTCATCCGGGCCTGCGTGCCGCGTTGGCAGGCGGTCT
The DNA here is from genome assembly GCA_027492585.1 of Paracoccaceae bacterium. Taxonomy (GTDB): domain Bacteria; phylum Pseudomonadota; class Alphaproteobacteria; order Rhodobacterales; family Rhodobacteraceae; genus JAPUEK01. The sequence goes on from JAPUEK010000041.1 coordinate 59,238, forward strand.
TGAAGAGCAGCGGCTCCATGAAGGTCTGGGGCAGGTCGTTCATCTTCGTCGGCGAAGACATGAGATGCTCCGCCTTCGACAAGGGATGGTTGCCCCAGGCCTTCATCCGGCCGATTTCCTCCCCCGCGAGGCTTTCGCAGAAGATGTTCTCGCCCATCAGGTCCTGATGGGTGGCGAACATATAGGCCTCATCCTCCACATCCCGGCCGAGATCGCGCAGGACCTCCATCGCGCGTTGGTTGGTGATATGGGCGCGCGGCGTATTGGCCAGCCAGCGATAGCGGTTCACCGCCATGTTCTGGATGCCATAGGTCGAAAGCAGCGCCGCCGTCGCGGAACCGGCGGGGCCTGTGCCGATGATCAATACATCGGTGGTGATGTCAGCCATTGTCGTCTCCTCCCAGAGAATGTCAGATCGCGGGTTCTTCGCCCGCCCAGGCCGCCTGCAAGAGCGCCCGGATTCCAGCGCGCGTCACCGGACGCGGGTTCCAATAGGGGTTCGCGCTCGCCAGATCGGCGGCGCGGTCAAGATCGGCCTCCTTCAGCCCCAGATCGCGCAGCGCCATGGGCGAGCCGGCCTGCGCGGCAAAGCGGTGAAGGCCGAGGCCGGGGTTGCCGCCGCCGAACAGATCGCTGACCGGGGCCAGCAGATCCGGCACGGCTTCGGCATTGTAGGCGATCGCATGGGGCAGGATCACCGCATGGGTCTCCGCATGGGGCAGATCGAAACTGCCGCCGAGCGTATGGCAAAGCTTGTGATGCAGCGCCATGCCGACCTGCCCCAGCACCGTCCCGCAGAGCCAGGCGCCGTAAAGTGTCTCCCCCCGCGCCGCCGGATCGGTCGGATTGGCCATCACCTTCGGCAGGCTGTCACGGAAGGCGCGCAGCCCCTCCACCGCCATCAGCGAGGAGATGGGCGAGCGGTCGCGGGCATAAAGCCCCTCCGCCGCATGGGCCATGGCGTTGAGCGCCGAAGTCACCGTCATCGCCACCGGCAGCGTCGCCACCAGTTCGGCGTCGTAAAGGATCACCTCCGGCTGCACCTTCGGGCTGGTGAGCGTCGTCTTCACCCCGTTCTCGGTCTGGCCGAGGATGCCCGTCGCCTCGGACCCGGCATAGGTGGTCGGCACGACGATCTGCGGCAGATCGGTCCGCAGCGCAATCGCCTTGCCGAGGCCGGTGGTCGAACCGCCCCCGACCGAGATCACCACATCGGCACCAAGTTTCCGGGCAAGGGCGGTTGCCTCTTCCGACACATCGACCGGGGTATGCATCGCGGCCTTCGTGTAGCTGCCGACGGCGCGGTCGCCGCAATGGGCGGCGAATTCCTCGGCCATGGCGGCCTGATGCGGGGTGGTCAGGATCAGCGCACGGGTGGCGCCGAGCACCTCCAGCTCCTCTCCCACGCTCTTCCGCACGCCCGCCCCGAAGCGCACGCGCACCGCGGCGCTGCGCGCGGTGAATTCCTCGCGGAAAAACGACATGACAGACCTCCCCTGACTCTCGGGATGAAGTTAGCCCCGGCGCAAGGAAATATTGATCGGATGATCGAGATATAATATCGCATTGTGTTATGAAGCTGGACAGCGAACATCTGGAGATTCTGGCGGTCATCGTCGAGAAGGGCGGTCTGACCGAAGGGGCGGACGCGCTCGGCAAGTCGCAACCCTCGGTTTCGCGCAGCATGACGCTGCTCGAAGAGCGCATCGGCCTGCCGCTGTTCGAGCCGGGCCGGCGCCCGCTGCGGCCCACCGAACTCGGCGCCAGCCTCGCCCGGCTCGGCGCCCGCATCCGGGCGGCCAATCAGGAGGCGAGCCTGCTGGTCGGGCGCTTCCGGCAGGGGCTGGCCGGGCGGCTGCGGGTCGGCGGCTCACCCATTTTCATGGACGGGGTGGTGGCGACCATGATCGCCGATTTCCAGACCCGCCACCCGGATGTGCAGATCGACCAGTCCTACGGCTATATCGACACGCTGGAGACCGGCCTGAGGAACGGCGGGCTGGATGTGGCGATCCTGCCCCTGCACCCCAGCCAGGTGCCGCTCGACATGGAATTCACGCCGCTTCTGTCGGGCAACAACGTCATCGCCTGCCGGGCGGGTCACCCCTTGACCCGGCGCAAGGCGATCACCCTTGCCGATATCGAGCCATATGCCTGGATCGCGCCGCCCGCCAACAGCCCGCTGTTCCGCGATCTGCAACGGGCGCTCAAATCCATCGGGCAGGAGGAGTTCCGGGTCAACTTCTCGGGCGGGACGCTGGCCTCGATCCAGTCGGTGCTGGCGGGATCGGACTCGCTGACGGTGCTGCCCTATTCGGTGGTCTTCCTGTCCCGCCGCACGATTCCGCTGGAAACCCTGCCGGTGAAGATCGACCACCCCGACCGCCAGCTCGGCTTCCTGCTGATGTCCGACCGGCAGGGGCCGCCCGCCGTGCGGCAATTCTCAGGCTTCCTGCAAACCGAGATGCAGCGCCTTCAGGCCCGGATGGACCATGAGCAGCAGGTCACCCGCCGCCGGGGATGAAGCCCCTACTTCAGCGCCACATAGGTCACGGGGTCGAGCGTGGCGATCCGCACCGCCACATGCTGCCCCGTCGCCCCGCCGATCCTGTCCCGCACCGCCTGCGCCGCGCCACGCACCGCTTCGGGCGTGCGCTCCGGCCGCGGCAGGATGTGAAGCTCGGCATTGATGCGTGGCTGGTCCGGCAGAGCCAGCACCGGGATCACGGCAAACTGGCAGGCGGCAAGATCCACCGACAGCGCCGAACACAGCATGTCGCGCAGACCGGGGAGGAGGGCGGAAATCCCCTCCCGCACCTCCGGCCAGACCCGCTCATCCACGAAGATCTTCACATTCGGCATCGGCGGCCTCAGGCTTCGGCCAGCACGAAGTCGAAAGGCGACCGCCAGAGCGTCTCGCCCCCGCTGACCGCCTCGAACGGCGCCACCAGCGTATCCTTGACGCCGAAAACCGCATCGGAGGTCAGATAGGTGTCACCGCCGACGAAGGTATGGGTGACAAGCTTCTGGAACCCCGGCGCCGTCACCAGATAATGCATATGCGCCGGCCGGTAGGGATGCCGCCCGAGGTGGCCGAGCATCTGCCCAACCGGCCCGTCATCCGGGATCGGATAGGAAACCGGCTTGATTCCCCGGAACGCATAGCGCCCGTCCGGCCCGGTGATGAACCGCCCGCGGTTGTTCCATTTCGGCTGGATCCCCGGCTGCTGCACGTCGTAATAGCCATCGGCATTGTCCGACCAGACATCGACGCAGGCCCCTTCGACGGGCTTGCCCGCCAGATCGAGCACCCGCCCTTCGAAAAGGCAGCTCTCGCCCTTGCCGTCCAGACTGATGTTGTCGCCCATGGCGCGGATCGGTGCATCCTCCACATGGAAGGGACCGAAGACGGTGTTTTCCGTCGCCCCCGCCGGGCGGCGGTTGTTGATCGCATCGGTCAGCATCGACAGGCCGAGAACGTCGGACAGCAGGATGAACTCCTGCCGCTCCCCCGAACAGATCTGGCCGGTGCGGGTCAGAAAGCCGATGCCATATTCCCACTCTTGCTGAGTGAGTTGGATTTCCTTTGCGAAATCATGCAGGTGCTTGACGAGGCAGGACATGACCTGCTTGAGCCGCGCATCGGTTTCCGGCCCCATTCGGCCGTTGACCGTGGCGGTGGAATTGGCTTCCGTGAAATAGCTCATGGGTGTTCTCCTCAGGATTCAGGCGCCGGGTCTTGGCGCAGCATGGCCAAGCGGCAGGGGGTCGAAGCCGGTGCGCTCGATGAAAGCGCCCCAGAGGCCGCGACGGGCGAAAAGCATGATGGCGATGCCGAGACAGCCGAGCACGATCAGATAGACCGTGCCGTAATCGGCCAGAAGCTGCTCCAGCCCGTAGAAGACAAGGACGCCGATGACCGGGCCGGGCAAGGTGCCGATGCCGCCGATCACCACGATGAAGATGACGAAGGCGGTCCAGTCCAAGAGCGAAAAGGCCGCATCCGGCGAAATCCGCCCGATCTGGATGAAGATCAGCCCGCCGCAGATCCCGGTGCCGAAGGCCGTGAGCAGGAAGACGAGCGCCTTGAGCCGCAGGGGATCGACCCCGACCGAGCGCGCCGCGACCGGATTGTCCCGCACCGCCTGCAACCCCAGCCCCATACGGGACCGCAGGAAGAGCCAGCTTGCCAGCATCATCACCGCGACAAGCGCAAGTGCCAGCCAATAGGTCATCGCATCGGTCGCCGCCGCAGCGGAAATGCCCAGCATCTCCTTCACCGCATCGGCTCCGATCATGTCGCGCGCCGCCCCTTTGGGCAGCGAGGTTCCGGTGCCGCCGCCCAGTGCCTTCCACTGGCCGAAGCCGAGCCGCGCGATGTCCGCGACCGCCCATGTGCCGATGGCGAAATAGGCGCCGTTCAGGCGGAAGGCGAAGAAGGCCACCGGCACCGACAGCACCATGGCCACCACTCCGCCGATCAGCACGCCGGCCAGCGGGTCCAGCCCGCCAAGGATCACGGCGGCGAACATCGCATAGCCGCCGATGCCGACAAAGGCCTGCTGCCCGACCGAAACCAGCCCGGCAAAACCCGCCAGCATGTTCCAGTTGAGCGCCAGCACCAGAAGGCACAGCACCATGAACAGATCCTGCACCAGAGCGCGCGAGCCGAGCACCGGCACCAGAGCCAGCCCCGCGACCAGCACCACGAACAGAAGCAGCGAATGAGAGTTTTTCATGACCTCACCTCAATCCTGCGCGCGGGGGAAAAGGCCGCGCGGCCTGACCAGCAGAACGGCGACAAAGGCGATATGGCCCGCCAGTATCTGCCATTCCGGGTTCAGCGCCGCCCCGAAGGTCTGCGCCACACCGATGACCAGCCCGCCCGCAAGCGTCCCCCAGAGGCTGCCGAGCCCGCCGATGATCACCGCCTCGAAGGCGTAAAGCAGCCGCGCCGGCCCGATGGAGGGGTCGAAGTTCGCCCGCGCCCCGAGGTAGAGCGCCGCGATCGTCGCCACGACAAGCGCGATCCCCGTCGCCATGCCGAAGATCTGCTTCGGCCGGATGCCCATCAGTTGCGCCGTCACCGCATCGTCCGAGGTGGCGCGGAACGCCCTCCCCAGAGCGGTGCGGTAGAAGAGCCAGTTCAGGATCAGGATCACCGCGATGGCCGAACCGAAGGTGATCAGCGGCATCACCCCCACCGTCACCGGGCCGAGCGGCAGCGAATGGGCCTCCACCGGGCCGATGGGCAGCTTGCGGCTGTCGGCGGTGAAGGCCGACAGCAACCCGTTCTGGATCACCACCGAGAGGCCGAAGGTCACCAGAAGCGGCGGCAGGATGTCCTCGCCCAGCACCCGGTTCAGCAGCGCCATCTGCAACACCCAGCCGAGCGCGAACATCACCGGCAAGGCAATCGACGCCGCCAGAAACGGGCTGATCCCCAGGGCGGAGCCGATCCCGAGGATCAGATAGGCCCCCAGCACGATCAGATCGCCATGGGCGAGGTTGACGAGCCGCATGATCCCGAAGACGAGGCTCAGACCCGCCGCGAAGAGCGCGTAGAGCCCGCCGAGAAGCAGCCCCTGTGCAAGTGTATCGGCCCAGCTCATGCGTGGCTCACTCCGAAATAGGCGTCATGGATGGCTTCCCGCGACAGATCCTGCGGGCGGCCCGAAAGGGTGATCCGCCCCTCCATCATGCAATGGACGTGATCGGCGATCTTCAGCGCCTGCCCGATGTCCTGCTCCACCACCACGATGGAGGCGCCGCTTTCGCGGATGGTCGGGAAGGCGGCGTAGATTTCCTTGATCACCACCGGGGCGAGGCCGAGGCTCAGCTCGTCGCAGAGAAGCACCGAAGGGTTGGACATGAGCGCCCGGCCGATGGCGACCATCTGCTGCTGGCCGCCCGACAGCGCCGTGCCGGGATGGCTGCGGCGTTCGCGCAGGATGGGGAACAGGTCGAAGATCCGCTCCAGCGTCCAGAAGCCGTTGCCCTGCCGCGCATGGGCGCCGATCCGCAGGTTTTCCTCCACCGTCAGGCTCGGGAACAGCCGCCGCCCCTCCGGCACCATGGCGATGCCGGCGCGCAGGATGTCGGGGGCGGCGAGGCGGTCGATCTGACGGCCATCAAGCGCGACGCTTCCCGCCGTGACGCGGGCGATGCCGGTGATGGCGCGCATCAGCGTGGTCTTGCCCGCGCCATTGGCGCCGATGATCGCCAGCGTCTCGCCTCTGGCCAAGGTCAGGTCCACGCCGAACAGCGCCTGAAAGTCCCCGTAATGGGCGGTGAGGCCCCTGAGTTCGAGAAGATCGCTCATGCGTCCAGCCCCAGATAGATCTCGCGCACCTCGCGCGCCGCCATCACCTCCTCCGGCGCGCCGATCATCAGCATCTTGCCGAAGTTCAGCACCATCAGCCGGGTGACGACGGAGGTGAGCGCGTGAAGCACATGCTCGATCCAGATGATCGCCGTGCCTTCGGAATGGATGGCGCGGATGGTGGCGACCAGCTCGCCACATTCCGCATCGGTCAGCCCGCCGGCGATCTCATCCAGCAGGATCACGCGGGGCTTCGTCGCCATGGCCCGCGCCAGTTCCAGCCGCTTGCGGTTCAAAAGCGGCAGCCCCCCGGCCTTGCGGTCGGCCAGATGCGCCAGCCCGGTGCGCGCCAGCACATCCATGCAGGCGGCCGGCGCCTCTGCCGCCGTCATCGCTCCGCCGAAGCGCGCCGCGACCAGCAGGTTTTCATAGACCGAGAGGTGATCGAAGGGCTGCGGGATCTGGAACGACCGGCCGATCCCGCTCGCGCAGCGCTGCATGGGCGTCTCGCCGGTCACATCGCGCCCGTCGAGCCGCACCAGCCCCGCATCGGGCCGCAGATTGCCGGTGATCAGGTTGAACAGCGTGGATTTGCCCGCGCCATTCGGGCCGATGATGCCCAAAGCCTCTCCCGGCTCCAGCGAGAAGCTCACGTCATCGGTGACTTTCAGCGCGCCGAAACTTTTCGACACGCCCTGAAGCGACAGGATCGCCATACCCAACCTTTCGGATCAATGCGCCCCGCCTCTCCCCGGCGGAGCCCTCCTCTGCGGCATCCTAGGATGCGGAAAGCGCGAATTTGATCGGATGGCTGCGCCACAAGATAACATCTTGGTATGAAACCACCCTCCGACATGGCAAAGGGGCGCCCCGCAGGACGCCCCTTTGCCGATTTGGTGGCCTGCTCAGACCCGCTCGGTGGCGATGGCGATGCCCTGTCCGACGCCGATGCACATGGTCGAGAGCGCGCGTTTGCCGCCGGTCAGCGCCAGTTGCAGGGCCGCCGTCCCGGTGATCCGCGCGCCCGACATGCCGAGGGGGTGGCCGAGGGCGATGGCACCGCCATTCGGGTTCACGCGGGCGTCGTCATCGGCGATGCCCAACTGCCGAAGCGTGGCGACGCCTTGCGCGGCAAAGGCCTCGTTCAATTCGATCACGTCGAAGTCGGATTGCTTCAGGCCAAGGCGGTCGATCAGCTTCTGGCTTGCGGGGGCCGGGCCGATGCCCATGATCCGCGGCGGAACCCCCGCCGTGGCACCGCCCAGAACCCGGACAATCGGCGTCAGCCCGTGCCGCTTTGCGCCTTCCGCCGAGGCGAGGATCAGCGCCGCCGCCCCGTCGTTCACGCCCGAGGCATTTCCGGCCGTGACCGAGCCATTGGGGAACAGGGGCTTCAGCTTTGCCAAAGCCTCGACCGAGGTTGCGCGCGGATGCTCGTCGCGGTCCACCACAAGCGCATCGCCCTTGCGCTGCGGGATGGTGACGGGGGTGATCTCGCGCGCGAGCCGTCCGTTGCCTTGCGCGGCCGAGGCCTTGGCCTGCGAGGAGAGCGCCATGGCGTCCTGTGCCTCGCGGCTGATGCCGTAATCGTCGGCCACGTTCTGCCCGGTCTGCGGCATGGAATCGGTGCCGTAAGCCTTGTGCATCGCCGGGTTCACAAAGCGCCAGCCGATCGTGGTGTCGTAGATCTCGGCATTGCGGGAAAAGGCGGTGTCGGCCTTGGGCATCACGAAGGGCGCGCGGCTCATGCTTTCAACGCCGCCTGCGATCATCAGATCGGCCTCTCCGGCGGCGATCTGGCGGGCGGCGGCAAGGATCGCATCCATGCCCGAACCGCACAGCCGGTTGATCGTGGTGCCGGTCACGCCCACCGGCAGCCCGGCCAGCAGCACCGCCATGCGCGCGACGTTGCGGTTGTCCTCCCCCGCCTGATTGGCGCAGCCGAAGATCACGTCATCGACCGCTTCCCAATCCACCCCCGCATTGCGCGCCATCAAGGCCCGCAGCGGCACGGCCGCCAGATCGTCGGCCCTGACGGAGGAGAGCGCCCCGCCGAAGCGGCCGATGGGCGTGCGGATATAGTCGCAGATGAAAACGTCGGTCATGTCACAGCTCCGGAACGATCAGGTCGGCAATGGTGGCAGGCAGAACCAGTTCCGCCCCGGTGACGGCTTGCAGCTCTGCCACCGACAGCGCCGCCAGCTTTTCGCGCAGCACGAAGCGGCCCGCGTCAATGTCGATCACCGCAAGCGAGGTGTAAACCCGCGTCACGCAGCCCACGCCCGTCAGGGGCAGGGTGCAGCGCTTCAGAAGCTTCGGCTTGCCGTCCTTGGTGACGTGATCGGTGATCACCGCCACCCGTTTTGCGCCATGGACCAGATCCATCGCGCCGCCGACCGCAGGCACGCCCTTCGGCCCGGTGGACCAGTTCGCCAGATCGCCGGTCTCGGCGACCTCGTAAGCGCCAAGGATCGCCACATCGAGATGCCCGCCGCGCACCATCGCAAAGCTGTCTGCGTGGTGGAAGAAGGCGGTGCCGGGCTTGATCGTCACAGCCTTCTTGCCGGCATTGATCAGATCCCAGTCCTCCTGCCCCGGAGCGGGCGCCTCACCGAAGCCGAGGATGCCGTTTTCCGTATGGAAGATCGCCTCGCGCCCCGGCGGCTGGTATTGGGCGACCTTCTCGGGAAAGCCGATGCCCAGGTTGACATAGGCGCCATCGGCAATGTCCTGCGCCGCGCGCCAGGCGATCTGGTTGTTGGTCAGCTTGTCCATGTCTCAGGCCTCCAGCGGATAGGTGGCATTGGCGCGGTTCAGGTCTTCTTCCTGATGGGGGTGGGCAACCTCCACCACCGCCTGCACGAAGATGCCGGGGGTGATCACCGCCTCGGGGTCGATGCCGCCCGGCGCAACGATCCTTGTGGCCTGCACGATGGTCGTGGCGGCGGCCATGCACATCAGCGGGTTGAAGTTCCGCGCCGCGGCCCGGTAGGTCAGGTTGCCATGCAGATCGGCGGTTTCCGCCTTGATCAGCGCAAAATCGGCCTTGAGCCAGCGTTCCTGAACGTAGGATCGGCCCTCGAACACCTCCACCGGCTTGCCCTTGGCCAGATCGGTGCCGAAGCTTGTCGGCGTGTAGAAGGCCGGGATGCCCGCCCCGCCCGCCCGGATACGCTCGGCCAGCGTGCCTTGCGGCACCAGTTCCAGCTCGATCTTTCCGGCCAGATACATTTCGGTGAAGACCACCGGATCGGCGGAGCGCGGGAAGGAGCAGATCAGTTTCCGCACCATCCCCGCCTCGATCAGCGCGGCAAGCCCGACATGGCCGTTGCCGGCATTGTTGTTGATCACGGTCAGGCCGCGCGGCGCGCCGGTGGCGCGGTAGCGGTCGATCAGCGCATGGATCAGCTCGATGGGCGAACCTGCCCCGCCGAAGCCGCCGATCATCACGCTGGCTCCGTCGGGGATGGCCGATACGGCCGTGGCGACATCGCTCACTGTCTTGTCCATGGGAATCTCCTGCACGGTTCGCGCAAGGGATAGGACGGTCAGGGGCTTCCGTAAATCCAATCCGTGCGATATGGTATCTTTGTTTACATATCGCACAATGTGGGGCGCGATGGCCATTTCGGAACGCGACATCATGGGCGGACTGGCAAAGGGGCTGGCGGTGATCGAGACCTTCACCGCCGAGCGCCCGCGTCAGTCGATTGCCGAGGTTTCCGCCGCCTCGGGCCTTGACCGCGCTACGGCGCGGCGCTGCCTGCTGACGCTCGCCCACAACGGCTATGCCGATTATGACGGCAAGTTCTTTACCCTGACGCCGCGCGTCCTGCGGCTCGGGACGGCCTGCCTTGCCACCATGCCCCTGCCGCAGATCGTGCAGCCGCTTCTGGACCGGCTGTCGGAGGAGATCGGCGAGAGTTCCTCCGTTTCCGTGCTCGACGGGGCGGAGATCGTCTATGTCGCCCGCGCCGCGCAGCAGAAGGTCATGTCGATCGCGCTGATGCCCGGCTCGCGCCTGCCTGCCTATTGCACCTCGATGGGGCGGGTGCTGCTCGCGGCGCTGCCGGAGGCGGAGGCGGCAGCGATCCTCGGCAGCGCCGCCTTGCCCGCCCGGACCCCGCGCAGCCTGACCGATCCGGTCGCGGTGCTGGCGGAGTTGTCGCGGGTACGGGCAGCGGGCCATGCGGTGAACGATCAGGAAATCGAGATCGGGCTGCGCTCGATTGCCGTGCCGGTGATGAACGGGCGCGGCAAGGTGGTGGCGGCGCTGAACATCGGCCTGGCAGCCTCGCGCGCCAGTCTGGAGGATCTGACGGGCCGGTTCCTGCCTGCGCTGCTGGCGGTGCAGGGAGAACTGCGGGGGATGCTGCGGTAAGGGGGGCTCCCTGCCTCGGCCTGGCGACTGTCTGCGGACCGTTGGAAGGGCAACTTGCGACTGCGACCCGGCAGAGGCCATCGCCTCTGCCGAGCGGTATCAGTGCCGCTTGCGGCTGGTGGTCGCAAAGGCCCCCGGCCAGCCCCCCCGAAGGGCGGGTGCCGGCCGCTTTCGTCGCACGACACGAGCGGTCCGGGGAGGCATTTCCACGCAGGCGGGGAAACGAGGAAATACGCAAAACGACGATACCAAGCGGGCGCGGCACTTCCACACGGGCGGGGAAACGCGATGCGTTTCCTTCTCCGCCCGACCGAGCCTGATCTACCCCTCCACGATCATCTCCGCCGCCTTTTCACCGATCATCACGGCAGGCGCATGGGTATTGCCCGAAACGATCGTCGGCATCACCGAGCAGTCGACGATCCTGAGCCCGCCGATTCCGTGGACCCGCAGCCGCGCATCGACCACGGCCATCGCATCCTCGCCCATTCTCGCCGTTCCGACCGGGTGGAAGATCGTCGTGCCGATCTCTCCGGCCAGCCGCACCAGAGCCGCCTCATCCTCCGCCCCCGGTCCCGGTTTCACCTCCCGCGGGTGGTAGCGGGCGAGATGGGGCGCCGCCATCAGTCGGCGGGCGTGACGGAGGCTGTCAGCGGCGACACGCCGGTCCTCCTCCGTCGAAAGGTAATTCGGCTGGATCGCCGGCGCCTCCAGCGGATCGGCGCTGCGGGCATGGGTCGATCCGGTCGAGGTCGGACGCAGGTTGCAGACCGAAACCGTCAGCGCCGGGGTCCTGTGCAGCGGCTGGCCGAAGGCATCGAGCGACAGGGGCTGCACATGGTATTCGATGTTCGCCCGGTTGAAGGCAGGGCCGGAGCGGGTGAAAATGCCAAGCTGACTCGGCGCCATCGCCATCGGGCCGCTTTGGGTAAAGGCATATTGCAGCGCGATCCCGGCCTTGCCCCAGAGGCTGCGCGCCCGGTCGTTCAGGGTCTTTGCGCCTTCGATGGCGAAGATGGTCCGCAGTTGCAGATGGTCCTGAAGGTTCTCCCCCACCCCCGGCAGGGCATGGACGGCGGGCAGGCCGAGCCGCGCCAGCACCTCCGGCCGCCCGATGCCCGACAGTTCCAGCACCTGCGGAGAGCCGATGGCCCCAGCCGACAGCACCACCTCCTGCCCCGCATCCGCCCGGCGCAGCGCGCCCTTGTGGCGGAAGACCACGCCCGTCACCCGCCGCCCCTCCATCGACAGACGCATCACCTGCGCGCCGGTCAGGATGGTCAGGTTCGGGCGGCGGCGGGCCGGGTCCAGAAAGGCCTTGCGGGCATTCCAGCGGATGCCCCGCCGCTGGTTGACGGGGAAATAGCCCACGCCCTCATTGTCGCCATCGTTGAAATCCGCCGTCCTCGGGATGCCGATCTGCTCCGCCGCCCGCGCCACTTCGTCGAGGATCGGCCAATGGAGACGCTGCTCCTCCACCCGCAACTCGCCTTCGGTGCCATGGCTCCCGTCCGCCGCCCCGAAGTGCCGCTCCGACTTCCGGAACAGCGGCAGCACGTCCGACCAGCCCCAGCCCGGATTGCCGAGATCGCGCCAGCCGTCATAATCCTGCGCCTGTCCGCGCATGTAGATCATGCCGTTGATCGAGGAGCAGCCGCCCAGCACCTTCCCGCGCGGATATAGAAGCGAACGGCCGTTCAGCCCCGGCACGGGTTCGGTCCTGAACCCCCAGTCCAGCCGCGGATTGCCGATGGCGAAGAGATAGCCGACCGGGATATGCACCCAAGGGTGGTTGTCGCCTTTCCCGGCCTCAAGAAGCAGCACCCTGCGGCGCGGATCGGCGGACAGGCGGTTGGCCAGCACGCAGCCGGATGATCCCGCCCCGACCACGATCACATCGAAGCTTCCGAAAACGGTCTCAGCGGAAGATGTCACGGTATTCAAGATCCATCGGCATCAGGCTCGCCACCCCGTCGCGCGTCTCGCGCAGGCGGTGCCAGCGGCGGTCAAGGTAGATGAGCGATTCCAGTTCCGGCGCCTCGGCGGTAAGACCCGTGGCGCCTTCGAGAAGTTCGGCCACGACCACCGTGGCCCCTTCCACCGGCAGGGTGCCGGTGATGCGGGCGCGGAACCATGTGGCGACGGCGGTGTAGCGCGGCTCGCCTGTCGGCAGACGCTCCCATGCGGTGCCGGGGCCGAAACGGTCGGCGCCCGGTGTGGCCCCAAGGCGGGCAAGCTCCAGATCCGGGTAGCGCAGCAGATGCACGACCACGGAACCCGCTGCCAGCACCTGCGCGGTCGAGCCGGACCGGGAAGAGAGCGAAAAGGCCACCGTCGGCGGCTCCGCACTCACCGAAATCAGCGAGGAAACCGTCATCGCCACCGGCTTCTCACCGGGATCGGCCGTGATCACCGCCACACCGGCGGGGTGGCAGCGGAAGGCCTCGCGGAAGGCGGCGGCAACAGACGGGTCGGCGGGGGAGGTCTGGGCAGTCATCAAAGCCTCATCGGCAGGGGGGGGGAAGCGGGGCAGGCCCGCTTCCGCCGGTCTCTTACTTCTTCTCGATCAGATCGTAGAACTGCCAGACCCGATCCGTCCACTGGCCTCCGAGTTCGCGCCCGGCAGAAGTGACGATCGACGGCGCGATGGTGAAGTGGTTCGCCGCCACCATCATGTCGCGGAAGGTCCGCTGCATCACCCCGGCGCGCAGCCCCGCCCCACCGGCGGCGCGGTAGGCGAAGTTGCAGACCTCCACCCCGGCCTCATGGATCTGGGCCTTGGCGAGGTGGACGAGGCTGATCTGGCGGGTGGTCATCATCGTGCCGGCCTCGGCAGTCGCCTCGATCTCGCCCCAGACCTCCATGACGAAGGCGCGGGCGGCGCGGTAGCTGGCCTCGGCACGGCCATAATCATACCAGAACTTCTCGCTTTCGCCGAGAAGCCCGGCGCGGCCGGACTTCGACCGGGCGAAGGCCGCGATCTCGTCCAGCATCCGCCGTCCGGCGCCCATGGCCCAGCCGGTATGGCCGATGGCGGCCAGACCGACGATGCCGAGGCTGAACAGCTCTTTCAGCCGTTGCGGCGGGGCGGTCAGGATCGGGAAGACCAGATCCTCGGCGATGAACACATCCTCGGCCGAATAGTCGATGGAGCCGGTGCCTTTGAGGCCCAGCACGTCCCAGTTGCCAAGCTGCTTGTGCTCCGGGATCGGCGCATGGGCGCACATGACGATGACATTGCCGGCCGCATCCTTGGCGGGCTTGCCATTGCCGTCATCGACGAAGCAGGCCGAATGGGACCAGGTGGCATGGGAGAAGCCGGAACCGTAGCTCCACTTGCCCGACAGCGTATAGCCGCCATCCACCTTCCTGAGCATCCCGAGCGGCGCGCCCTGACCGGAAAAGCGGTTCTCGGTGCCGGGGGCGAAAAGCCGCTCGACGGCGCTGTCGGGCAGGAAGGCTGCCGACATGGCGCCGATGCAGCAATGCACCATCGAGACCCAGCCGGCGGAACCGGACCATTTGGCAACCGCCTCGATCAGTTGCAGCACTTCGGTCGGGCGCATCTGCGCGCCGCCGAGCGCCTCCGTGGCCAGCAGGTGCGAGAAGCGCAGCGGGCGCAGCAGCTCGAAGCTTTCCTTGGTCAGTTCGCCTGCCGCCTCATCCGCCGGGGCGTTGGCGTCGAGCTGCGGGCCGATCGCCTCGATCTGCTTAAGGACCTCGCGGTAATCGACGCTGGTTCCCCAGTAGCCGTGTTTCATGGGCTTGTTCATCTTGTCCTCCTCCTCAGGTGGTGCGGATCAGGCGGCGAGAAAATCGCCGATCTGCCGCAGAGTTTCGGGTTTTTCCTGCATGACGAGATGGCCTGCATCGGCCACGGTCAGGCCCGTCGCATTGGGCAGCGCGGCCAGCCACAGCGGCGCCTGACCGGGCGGCAGGAGCCGGTCCTTGTCGCCCCAGACCAGCAGCGCCGGATTGGTGATGCGCGCAAGGAACCGGCGCAGGTTCGGATGGCCCATGCCAAAGGTGGCACAGAGCTTGCCGACCGTCTCGCCCTCCCGCGCACGGTCGGCTCCGAAGGCTTCGGCAAAGGCCGCATCGGAGCCGTCAGGGAAGTATTGCAGCGCCACCGTCACGTCATGGGTCATGTAGCCGGGGAAATCCTGCGGCGCGATCCCGCCGAGCGCGGTTGCCGGGTGACCCGGATCGTTCAGCCCCGCAGGCGCCACCAGCACCACCTTGTCAAAGCGGTCGCCTGCCACGGCGGCAAGCTCCGTCGCCATCCAGCCGCCCATGGAAAAACCCATCAGATGCGGCTTTTCGCCAAGCTTCATCGCGTCGAGCAGGTTCAGGTAATGGACCACCATGTCGGACATGTTGGCGATATGCGGGGCGGGGCCGGAAAAACCCATGCCCGGATGGCTCGGCAGCAGCACCCGGAAGCGGTCCGCGAGACCGGCGGCGAAATCGAAACCCTCCAGCGTGGCCGCGCCATGCAGGAACAGCACCGGCTTGCCCTTGCCGATGGCCTTCACCACCGTTTTCACCCCACCGATATCATAGGTCAGCGTCTCGAATTCCACGGTCATGGCAGCCTCCTCCTCAGGCGAGTTCGGGTTGGATGAGAACCTTGCACTGGGTCGTGCGGCGGCGAAGGCCCTCGAAAACCTGTGGCACCGGCGACAGGCCGATGCGATCGGTGATGATGTTCTGCGGCGCGAAGGGGCCGGAGGCGAGCGCGTCGAGCGCCACGCCGAATTCGTTCCTCTGGTGGAAGAAGACCGAGAAGATCAGGTCGATCTCCTTCGAGAGCGCCACGAACGGGTCCCAGTCATCGCCGCCGATGCACAGGCCGACGCCGATCACCTTGCCCTGCAAACGCACGGCATCGACCGCCGCCGCCAGAAGCCCGCGCTTGCCCACACATTCAAAGACGATATCCGGCGGCCCGCCACACAGGTCGGAAAGGTTTTCGCTCAGCCGCGGCCCGGCGAGCGCGAAATCGGTGGCACCCAAGGCCAGGGCCCGCTCGCGCTGATGGGTGTGGATATCGGCCATCACCACATGGGAGGCCCCCATCCGCCGCGCCCAGAAGGCGACGAGCAGACCGATCGGCCCCGCCCCGATGACCGCAACCCGGTCTCCCGGCTGCATTCCCGAGCGGACGATGCAATGCAGCGCCACCGAAAGCGGCTCCGCCAGAGCGCCATCGGCAAGCGCCACACCTTCCGGCATCTTGCGGCACTGGCGGGCGGCAACCGTCACATGCTCGGCATAGCCACCGCCGATCAGCACCATCTCCGGACAGCGCGCCGGATCGCCGGCAAGGCAGCGGGCGCAATGCCCGCAGCCGCGCATCGGCACGACCGCCACGCCATCGCCCACCCTCAGGTCGCGGACTTCGGCGCCGACGGCCACCACCTCGCCCGCAATCTCGTGACCCAGCACGAAGCCGGTGCCGAGGCCGAAGGGCTTCGGGTCTTCGGTGATGTGCAGATCGCTGCCGCAGATGCCGCAGGCGGCGACGCGCAGCACCACCTCATCGGCGCCCGGTGCCGGATCGGGCATCTCGCCGATCCGCAGGGGGGTTCCGACCGCATCGAAGATTGCCGCTTTCATGGTCTTTCCCCTCAGCGATTGGTGTCGACAAGACGGCGGCGGATCGGGAACCAGGGGGCATCCCAGCGTTTGGAAATCATCCCCCAGATGCCGGTGCGGGCATAAAGCGCCACCAGCAGCGTCAGGATGCCGAGCACGACGAAATAGCTCGCCCCATAGGCCCCGAACCACCGCTCCGCGATGAAGTAGATGAGCGTTCCGATCAGCACCCCCTCGATGGCGCCGATGCCGCCGACCATGACGATGAAGATCGCCACGTTGGACCAGCGGGGATCGAAAGCGGAGGGTGGGTTGATCCGCAGTTGCGCCATGAAATAGACCGCCCCCGCCAGCCCGCAGCCGACCGCCGCCGCGACATAGACAAGGAACCGCAGCCGGGCCACGTTCACGCCCTGGCTCGCCGCCGCCACCGGATTGTCGCGCATGGCGATCAGGGCGAGACCATAGCGCGAGCGCAGGAACCAGTAGCTGCCCCCGACCGTCAAGAGCACCATGATCGCACAAAGGAAGGACATGGCGATGTTGCGCTCGAAGGCGGAGTATTGCTTCATCACCGTCAAGGACATGCCCGCCCCGGCATTGAGCCAGCCCATGTTGGAGGCGACAAGCCGGAAGACCTCGGCCACCACCCAGGTCCCGATGGAGAAGTAAGGGCCGTCAAGGCGGTGCAACAGCGCGTAGCAGGGAATGGCGAGGATCGCCGGCACCAGAAGCGAGATCGGGATGGCAAGGAACGGGTCGATCCCGAAGGTCTGCGCCATGACGAAGAGCGCATAGCCCGAAGCCCCCATGAAGGCCTGCTGCCCGACGGAGACGAGCCCGGCATAACCCGCCAGCAGGTTCCACATCTGCGCCACGGCAAGATAGCAGCACAGCTCCAGCACCATGCGGATCGTCCCGGTGGAGGCCCACCACGGCATCAGCGCCAGCCCCGCCACGGCAAGCGCCGCCAGCGTCAGCGCGATGCGCCCCGACAGGGTTTGCCGGTGGACGGTGACTTCGGGAAGGACTGCGGCGGGGGAAAGGGAAGTGTCGGTCATCGTCTCATGCCTTTCCGAACAGGCCCTGCGGGCGGGTCGCCAGCACGATCAGGAACACGATATGCCCGGCCAGTACGCCGAAACCGGGGTCGATGCGGAAACCGATGGCCTGCGCGATCCCGAGCACCATGGAGCCGGCAAAAGCCCCCCAGACCGAGCCCATGCCGCCGATGATCACCGCCTCGAAAGCATAGATCAGTTGCGCGCCGCCATCGGCCGGCGCCACGGTGGAGCGCAGCGCCTGAAACACCGCCGCAAAGCCGAGGATGCCGACCGCAATAGCCGTGGCCACCGCATAGACCTGCCGCGGGTTGATCCCGGTCATCGCCGCCGCCTCCACATCCGCCGCCGCCGCGCGCAAGGCCCGGCCAAAGCGGGTGCGCTTCAGCATCAGATCAAGGCCCCAGGTCAGCCCGGTTGCCACCACCAGCACGATCACCGGCAGAAGGCCGATATAGATGCCGCCGATCTCGATGGATCTGCTCTCGATCCCGCCGCCGGGCAGCGAGCGGCTGTTGGCAGACCAGATCTGCAACATCAGGTTCTGCAACGCCAGGGACAGCCCGAAGGTGGCGATCAGCGACGGCAGGGGATCGCTGCCCACCACCCGGTTCAGCACCGCCTTCTGCAACACCCAGCCCATCAGCACCGCGAGCGGCACCAGCGCCACCATCACCGTGATCGGCCCGATGCCCCAGGCCGAGGCCATGGAAATCCCGATCAGCGACAGAAGGATCACCAGATCGCCATGGCTGATGTTCACGATCCGCATGACCCCGAACATCAGCGCCATGCCGAGCGCATATTGGGCATACATGCCGCCCAGAAGAATTCCCTGGATCAGGGCATCAAACCACTGCATGTCCCGCTCCGAAATAGGCTTCGCCGATCTGTTCGCGCGTGATCTCGGCCGAACGGCCGGTGAGGGTCACGCGGCCCTCCAACATGCAGTAAAGCCGGTCGGTGGCAGATTTCGCCAAACCCACGTCCTGCTCCACCACGACAATCGCCGTGCCTTGTGCGCGGATCTCCGGCAAAGCGGCGTAGATCTCGCGGATCACCTTCGGCGCGAGGCCGAGGCTGATCTCGTCGCACAGAAGCACCTTCGGCTGGCACAGAAGCGCGCGGCCGATGGCCACCATCTGCTGCTGGCCGCCCGACAGGCTCTGCACCGGAATGCGGGCCTTTTCCTTCAGGATCGGGAAAAGCTGGTGGAGCCGTTCCAGCGTCCAGCCGCCCTTCGCCCCCACCCGCGCCGCCTGATCCATGGCCACGCGCAGATTGTCCTCGACCGACATGCCGGTGAAGAGCCGCCGCCCCTCCGGCACGATGGCGACGCCCTGCGCCACCATCCGCTCCGGCGCGGTGCCGCCGACCGGGGCGCCGTTCAGCCGCACCATCTCCGAGGCGACCGGAAGAAGCCCCATGATCGCGCGCAGGAAGGTGGATTTCCCCGCCCCGTTCGCGCCGATCAGCGCCACGGCCTCGCCCGCCGCCACCTCGGCATCGACGCCGTAAAGCGCCTGGAAATCCCCGTAGCGGGCGACAAGCCCATGCGTGGACAGAACCGCGCTCATGCCTCGATCCCCATATAGACACGCTTGACCTCGGGGTCGGCGATCACCTCCTGCGGGGCGCCCTCGGCGATCTTCTCGCCGAAGTTCAGCACCAGAAGCCGGTCCGCCACCGCCAGAAGCGCGTGCAGCACATGCTCGATC
The DNA here is from genome assembly GCA_027492585.1 of Paracoccaceae bacterium. Taxonomy (GTDB): domain Bacteria; phylum Pseudomonadota; class Alphaproteobacteria; order Rhodobacterales; family Rhodobacteraceae; genus JAPUEK01. The sequence goes on from JAPUEK010000041.1 coordinate 78,318, forward strand.
CAGACGATGGTGACGCCCCGGTCGCGGATGCGCCGCACCAGCGCCACCAGCGCCTTCGATTCCTCATCGGTCAGACCGCCGGCGATCTCGTCCAGCAGCAAAAGCTTCGGATCGGAGGCGAGCGCGCGCGCCAGCTCCAGCCGCTTGCGGTCCAGAAGCGTCAGGCTCCCCGCCTGCACATTGGCCTTGTCGGCCAGTTCGCAATCGCGCAGCACCTGCGCGCAGAAGGCATAGCTGTCCTTTTCCGACCGGCCGCCGCCAAAGGCGGCAGCGACCAGCAGGTTTTCAAAGGTCGTCATGCCGGAATAGGGGCGCGGGATCTGATAGGTCCGCCCGATCCCCATCTTGCAGCGCCGGAAGGGCGGCTCGCCCTTCAGCCTGGCGCCCCCCAGACGGATTTCCCCGCCCGAGGGTCGCAGATCGCCGCTGATCATGTTGAACAGCGTCGTCTTGCCCGCACCGTTGGGGCCGAGGATGCCCAGCACCTCGCCCGTCCTGACATCGAAACTGACTTCGTGCAGCACCCGGAGCGCGCCGAAATTTTTCGACACGCCGCGCGCCTCAAGAAGAACGTCTCCGGTCATCCCCACCCCTCCGGTCTGCATCACTTACCAGGCGATCGGAGCGATCTTCTGTTCCGGCTCGAACAGCTGGTTCACGCTGTTGTCGACGATCTTCAGGTCATAGGGCCATTTCTCGCCCTTCACCCACTGACCGCCGAAGATCGGCGTGGTGGAGACGTTCTTGTGCGGGCCGCCGGCAAACTTGATCGGGCCAACGACGGTGGTGATGTCGGTGGCCGCCAGCGCATCGCGGTTGGCCACGCGGTCGAGCGGATCGGCAGAGCGTTTCAGAATGTCGATCACCACTTCCAGCAGCGCATGGGAATAGCCGAGCGGCTGGGTCCATTGGCGCTTCTGGTCGGTTTCCCACTGATCGGCCAGATCGCGGCTGACTTGGCCGGTGATGGTCGATTTGAACGGGAAGGCCGGGGTCCACCAGACCTCCGACGACATGCCATTGCCGAGCGGCCCCATGGCCTCGACCCCGCCGGGGAAGAGAAGCGCCGCGGCAACCGTCACCGCCTTGGGCTTGAAGCCCTGCTGGTTGCACTGGGTCACGAAGGTCTTGAGGTCGTCCGGGTAGGTGATCCCGCCGATGATATCGACGCCGGCATTCTTGAATTCGGCGATCTGGGCCGAGAAGTCATTGGTGCGCGGCTGGAAATAGCCCGGAATGGTGACTTCGTAGCCGGCGGCCTTGGTCGGCACCGGCAGGCCGTAGTCGTTGTTGCCCCAGGTTTCCCCGTCGATGTTCTGCGGGAACAGCATTCCGACCTTCTTGTTGGTGTCGAGCCCGTTCCACAACCCGACGAAGGTGTTCAGCGCCTCGTCCAGACCCCAGAAGAAGTGATAGGTCCAGTCGAACTCGCCGCCGCCGCGCGGCATGATGACCGCCTGCCAGGGCGCGCCGGAGGAGATGCAGGGCGTCTCGTAGAGCTCCGCTTGTTCCATCGACGGCAGGATGGTGTCGGTGGTCGAAGCGGGTGCAAGGAGATGCACTTCCTCGTTGAGGATCAGATCGCCCGCAAGTTCCGCGGCCTTGTTCGGGTTCGACTGGGTGTCGCGCTCCAGGAACTCGATCTCGTAGGTGTTGCCGTTGTTGGCCGTCAGCGTGCCGCCGAGCACGTCGCGGATCTTCTGGACGGTGTAGCCATCCGTCTCCCCGAAGAGGCCGAGCGGCCCGGTGGCGGGGGTCAGGTAGCCCACCTTGATCTTGCCTGCCGTCTGGGCGCGCAGATAGGTCGGCATCGCCAGCGTGCTGGCGGCCACCCCGGCCCCCATGCCGCGCAGAACCGCGCGGCGGCTGACGCCGGCTTTCACCAGTTTGTTGTAGTAGGTCATTCTTCTCTCCTCCCGTGGTTTCATGGTCCGGCACCGCCCTCCCCGGCGGGGCCGGTCTTGTCGCAGCCGTCAGGTCATGCGGATCAGGGAGCCCCCGTCGATCACGATGAGCGAGCCGGTGAAATAGGCCCCTGCGGGCGAGGCCAACAGCAGCGCCAGCCCCTTGATGTCCTCGACATCGCCGATCCGCCCGATCAGCGACTGGCTTTCAAAGGCGGCGCGGTCTTCCTTGTTGCGGAGCCGCCCCCCGGCGATATTGGTGATGAAGGGGCCGGGCAGGATGGCGTTGACCCGGATGCCATAGGCGCCGAGCTCCATCGCCATGTGCCGCACGAAATGGTTCACCGCAGCTTTCGCCGGCATGTAGGAGGTGCCGACGATGCTTTCGTTGATCTCCGACGCGATGGAGGAAGTGACGATGATCTCCCCCCCGCCCATCGGTTTCATGTGCCGCACCGAATTCTTCACCGTGGTGTAAACCGAGGTCAGGTTGATCTCGATGCCCCTGTCCCATTGGCTGTCGGGGATGTTCTCGATGGCGCCGTCGGGGTTGCGCTCCCCGGTGGGCGTGTTGAAGCCGGGGCCGGGGTCGATCCCGGCATTGGCGAACACCGTGTCGATGCGGCCATGCTTTTCGGCAACCTGATCGAAGGCCGCCGCCATCGCCGGGCGGTCGCCCACATCCAGAACGATGCCCCAGGCATCGCCTCCCGCCGCGCGGATCTCCGCCAGCGTGCTTTCCAGGCCTTTGGGGTCGAGGTCGAAAATGCAGACCCTCGCCCCGCCCTCGGCCATGATCTCGGCATAGGCGCGACCGATGCCGCTGGCCCCGCCGGTGACGATCACCGACTTGCCCCGGACATCGAACATCTTCTCTAGTGCGGCCATTCCCATCTCCTCCTGCGCGACTTCCATGAGGGCGGCGCCAGCCATCAGGCAAAGCACAACCGGCCGGGAAAACCCGGTTCCGTTTCCAACCTCAGGGAAGAGCAGCGCTTCCCTCCCAGAAAGCGCGCTGTTGGCTCATAACGAAGCCAGACCCCGCTTTAGTCAAATGCGGAATTACGAGATTAATATATCACTTCGATATAATCATAAGTGGTTGAAAGAAATTACAAAAATATTGATCCGTGGGAAAAGTCGGTGGGAAGCCAAAAACCGGCATCATCAAATGATGACATCTCTTTATTATTTGATAACTTTCCATCCAACCCAACGGCAGGAGCCTCCATGACCAGCGTCCGCGCCAGCCTCGACTCCGCCGCCCTGATGGATCGCGGCGGGCGGCCCACCGTGCGCGAGTTGCTCACCGGGCTCGAATTCGATGCCGTCACCGGAGCGTTGCGGCTGAACGGGGCGCGGGTGATGCTGCAACATTCGGAGGCCGACCGCGTTCTGCGGCGGGAACTGATCTCGGCGCTCGGCGAGGAGGAGGCGCGGGTTTTCCTTCTCCGCCGGGGCTATCAGATGGGCCAGCACGATGCAGCCTTCGTGGCGCGATCCTGGCCCGCCCTCGATCGCGGCGATGCGTTCACGGCGGGAACGCGGCTCCACATGTTCAGCGGGATCGTGCGGGTCGAAACGGTCCACAACGATTTCGACTTCGCGCGCGGACGCTTCTCGGCGGAGTTTCTCTGGCACAATTCGCTGGAGGCGGAGAGCGCACGCAGCATGGCCCGGATCGGCGACCGGCCCGCCTGCTGGCAGCAGCTTGGCTATGCCTCGGGCTATGCGAGCCATTTCTTCGGGGCCTTGGTGGTCTACAAGGAGACCGCCTGCGCGGCGCAGGGCCATAAAAGCTGTCGTGTGGTCGGGCGGCTGGCGGAGGGTTGGGGGGAGGATGACCCCGAGGTGATGCTCTTCCGCAACCGCATCCTGACCGCACAGACGCCGGAGACCCGCGTGCCGCCCGCCCCCGCAGCGGCCCCCGTTGCGCCGGATACCTCCGATGCGCTGCTGATCGCACCGCTTCTGCCGGAGTTGCAACGCGCGGCCCGGCTGCCGCTGCCCTGCCTGATCGCCGGGCCTGGGCGGGCAGGGCAGGCGGCGGCCATGGCCCATCTTCAGCGGCTTGCCGGACCGGGGGCGGAGGTCCAGCGGCTCGACGGGGCCGCGACCGATGCCGAGGCCATCCGCGCCGCCCAGTCCACACCGCGCAAGCCCCGCCGGAAGGAACCGCAGCCGCTGGTTCTGCTGGAAAGGGTGGAGGCGCTTTCAACCGCGGCACAGGCGGAACTTGCCCGCGCCCTTGGCGGGAGCGATCCTCTCAGCCGTCCGCGCCTGATCGCCAGCTCCGACTGCGGCCTGCGCGATCTGGCGGCGGGGGCGATCCTGCCCGGTCTCTGGGTCCGCCTTGCGCCGCTGTCGATGGAACTGCCCGGCTTTTCCGAGCGTCTCGCCGATCTGCCGGACCTTGCGGCACGGCGCCTTCAGGGGCTGGCCGCACAGCTTGACCTGCCGCATCCCGCCACCGATCCGGGGGCCTTCGGCAGCCTCGCCAGCGATCCGCCGCCAGAGGGGCTGGACGGGCTGGACGCGCTTCTGACCGCCCTTCTGGTGGAAAGTCTCGACGGCAGCCCGATCAGCGCCGCCCTCGTCGCCCGCGTTCAGGCGCGGATCGCGCCGCTGACCCCGCCGCCGATGGAAAGCCCGTCAGGCTGGGTCGAGGCACAATTGCTGACCGGGAAATTCTCGCTGGAAGCGCACGAGGCCCGCATCCGTGCGGCGGCCCTGGCGCAGGCCGGGGGCAACCTTGCCGCCGCGGCCCGGCTTCTGGGGATCAGCCGCGCCCAGCTTGCCTATCGGGAAAAGGCCGGAAAAGCGTAGCGGCAGGACCGGGAGCTGGCCCCGCCGCTACTCGGAAACTCAGGCCAGAGCTTCCATCTTGCCCCCGGTGGGGATCTCCGGCGCGGCGCCGTTTTCCACGATCACAAGATCATAGCCGCCGCCCTCTTTCATCCGCCATTGTCCGCCGGTGAGCTGGGTCTTGCAGACGTTCTTGGCCGCAAATTCCGGCACGCCGGCGCCGTTCCAGGCAACCTTGCCGACCACGGTGTTCATGTCGGTCGCGGCAATCGCCCCGGCGACGGCATCGCCATCGGTCGGGTCGCTGACACGGCCCATCACGTTGGCCGCCACCTCGAAGAGCGAATGGACGAAACCGATCGGCTGCGTCCACGGCCGCCCCGATTTCGCGGTGAAATCCGCCGCCAGATCGGCAGAGCTTTTGCCCGTCAGGCTGGACGAGAACGGGTGCGAGGGCGTCCACCAGACTTCGGAGGACAGGTTATGCCCCGCCTCGCCCAGCGTCTCCACCGATTGCGGGAAGAGCAGCGCCTTGGCCACGGTCACGACCTTGGGTTTCACGCCCTGCTGGCGGATCTGGTTCCAGAAGGTGGTGAAATCCGGCGGGATCAGGACGCCGGTGATGATGTCGGTGTTCGCCGCCTTGAAGGCACCGATCTGGGCCGAGAAATCATCCGACAGGTTCTGGAAGCTGCCCGGATTGGTCAGCGCATAGCCCGCTGCCGCCAGCCCCGGTTTCAGCCCGTTGTCCGGATCGCCCCAGGCATTGCCGTCGGCATCGTTCGGGAACAGGCCGCCCACGGCCTTGTTGGTCTCAAGCTGGTTCCACATCGCGGTATAGACCGCGATCACATCCTCCATCCCCCAGAAATAGTGGAAGGCATAGTCGAAGCTCTGCCAGCTTGCCGGATCGCGCGGATTGCCCTGCTGGCCGATGAACCACGGCTGCCAGGGGGCGACGGTGGAGATGACCGGCACGCCTTCGCCTTCGCAGACCCCCGCCACCGGATTGGTGGTTTCGGGGGTCGAGGCGACGAGCATCAGGCTCACACCGTCGTTCAGGATCAGTTCCTTGGCGACTTCGGCAGCGCGGTTGGGGTTGGACTGGCTGTCCTTGACCACCACTTCGAAGTTCTTGCCAAGCTCTGAGGCGAGGAACGCTTCGATGTTGTAGGCATCGCTTTCGGCGAAGCCGGCCAGCGGGCCGGTTTGCGGCGAGACATAGCCGAGCTTGATCTTCGCCCCCTGCGCGATGGCCGGGGCGGCAAGGCCGGAAGCGGCGAGGGTCAGGCCCGAAGCCGCGGTGGACCGCAGAAATTTCCGTCTGGTAAGCATGGGTTCCTCCCTTTGTGGGTCCGGCGTTGCCGTCCCGGTTCAATGCGAAACGGCGGCCCTAGCGCGGGGCCGCCATTCCGGTCTTCTCCTGTCTGGCCAGATCGGCCAGCACCCGGCCGAGCATCGCCACTTCGGCATCCGAGGCTTCATGTCCGCGACCGGGGAACAGATCCGTCCGCAATGCGGCGCGGGCCTGCCCCAGTTCCAGCACCGCCTCGGCAAAGGCGGTGACAGGGATCCACGGGTCGGCATCCGATCCGGTCAAGTAGACCGGCAAGGCCGGTGACAGGCTGCGGGGCCGATCGTCGGCCGGCACCCCGACACGGCAGCCGGTGAAGGCGACGAGCGCCTCGGGTGCGGGCCTGCCGGCGAAGCAATATTCCAGCGACAGGCAGGCCCCTTGCGAGAAGCCCGCCAGCACCAGCGGCAGACCGGGGTGAGCCGCCCGTGCCGCCGCAATGTCGCCCGCAAGCTGCTCCAATGCGGCCCCGAGCGCGGTGCGCGTCTCTGCCGTCAGCGGATCGACGGCCTTGGCCGCATACCAGGCCCCGGTCGCCGCCCGCGGCAGCACGAAGGCCACATCCGGCGCATCAAGACGCGCAAGGATGTGGCTCTGCATCTCTTCCGGCGACTGGCCGCGTCCGTGGACAAGGACGCAGACCGCCCTTGCCCCCTGTTCCGCGCCAAGCCGCAGCGCAGTATCGGCCATCAGACAAACTCGGCCTGTTCCAGCCCTTCGCGCAGCTCCGCTTCACGGTCCTTGAACCACGGCGGGAAAACCAGCGTCTTGCCGATGGAACCCGGCTCCTCGTCGCGCGCCCAGCCTTGCGGCGTGGTCCAGGCGAGTTCGAACAGCGCCCCGCCCGGCGAGCGGACATAGCAGGATTTGAAGTAGTTCCGGTCCTTCTGTTCGGAGATGTCGGTGAAGCCGAGGCCTTCGATATGGGCGCGCAGCTTGAGCTGGTTTTCCTCATCGCCGGTGTTCAGCGCGAGGTGGTGGATGGTGCCGCCCGAAAGCGTCCAGGTGCCGGCCGGGCTGTCGCGGTCGGTGATCACCTCGACCCGCTGGATCACACCATTGGCATCCGGCACGCGGTAGACGGTGCCTTCCTCGCTGTCGGCCTCCTTGGTCAGCGGCAGGGCGATGGTCATGAAATCTTCCATGGCGGTACGGTCGAAGCAGGCGACAAGGCCCCCGTAGATGCCCTTGATCCCATGGGCTTTGCCGATGCCCTGCTTGTCATTGGTGATCGACTCGCGCGTGTCACTGTCGCTTTCCACCAGTTCATGCGGGATGCCGCAGGGGTGGGCGAAGGCCACGCGATCCGCGCCGAAACGGGAGATCTTCTTCGCCTCGATGCCGCGGGCGTTCAGGCGCTCCACCCAGAACTCCGCCGCACCCACCGGGATCGACTGCATGATGGTGCGCGACTGGTTGGTGCCGCGACGGCCATAGACGCCGGGTTTGCGGAAGGGGAAGGTGGTGATGATCGTCGAGGCATCGCCATTGGGCGAACCGTAGTAGAGGTGGTAGACGGGGATCGTGCCGTCGAAGAGCACGGTACGCTTCACCGAATGAAGCCCAAGGGTCTTGGTGTAAAAATCGAAATCCTCCTGCGCCCCGTCCGTGGACAGGGTCAGGTGGTGGTATCCGCTGATCTGGCTCATGATCTCTCCTCCAGTGTGTTCGCTCAGGTGCGGCCCAGAGGGCAGAGCACCAGTTTCAGGTCGAGCGCCCGCGCCTGCCCCCCTTCGGAGGGGGCGGTGCGGAACTCGGCCAGCAATTCGGGTTTCACCCCGAAGATCGCATCCCGACCGATGGCGGGGTCCGCACGGTCGAAGATTTGGGTCGTCAGCCTCTCATGCCCTTCGGCAGAGACGCGGAAATGCAGATGGGCGGGGCGCTCCTGCGGCAGGCCGAGGGCGGTCATCAGGCGACCGACCGGCCCGTCGGCAGGCAGCGCATAGCCGCGCGGCATGACGGAGCGGAACGAGAACCGCCCCTGGGCATCGCTGCGGAAACGGCCGCGCAGATTGTTCTCGGGCTGGCGATCCGGCTCCTGATTCTCGTATTTGCCCTCCGAATTCGCCTGCCAGACTTCGACCACCGCCCCCGCGACCGGACCGCCGCCGAGACTGGTCACACGGCCCGAAACCAGAAGCGCCGGACCCTTGCCGTCGAGGGAAATCGAGGCCCCCGCCGCCATCTCAGGCACATCGGGACGATAGAACGGCCCCGCGCCGGTGTTCGGCGTCGCCCCTGCGGGACGAGGATTGTTCACCTCCTCCAGCAGGGCGGTGAAGCCGAGCACATCGGCCATCAGAACCCATTCCTGCCGCCGGGAATCGGCGTAATGGCCAACCTCGGTAAGGAATTCGACCGTTCCGCGTGCCTCCGCCGGTGTCAGACGCAATTCGGTGATCAGCCCCTGAACCGATGCGACGAGCGCCCCCACGGCTTCATTCAGGCGCGACGGGGCGGACATGGCCAGGCGGGCTGCGAATTCCGCTGCCACCTCCTGCAAATCCGGCCTGCCCTGCTGCCCGTCCATCCCGAGGGGCCTCCCTTCCCCTGTCAGAAGGCTAGCCGGGCCGGTCACGAATTTGGTTGAGATGTTCAGGCAACAGTATAGCACTGTGGTATGAAGCTCAACGAACGCCACCTGATGCAACTGGCCGCCGTTCTCGATGCGGGCGGGGTCTCGGAAGGCGCGGCGATGCTGGGTCTGACCCAGCCCGCCGTCAGCCGCTCGCTGGCCATGCTGGAGGCGCGGGTGGGCGAGCCGCTGTTCCTCAAGGGTCGCCGCCCCCTGCAGGCCACGCCGCTCGGGACGCAGCTTGCGGTGCAGGGTCGCGCCATCATCGCCGCGACCCGCCGCGCCTCGGATGCCGTGCAGGGATTCGTGCGCGGCACCAAGGGGCTGGTGCGGGTCGGCGGCGTGCCGTTCTTCATGGATGCGATGATCAGCCGGATGATCGGCGAATTCCAGAACCAGGAAACCGAGGTCACCATCCAGCAGGCCTACATGAACCTGCCCGAGATGGTCGCGGCGCTGGAGGCCAACCAGATCGACCTTGGCATCGTGCCGATCGGCGCGCTGGACCTCGGCCCCGGATTCGAGTTCACCGAGATCCTGCCGGGCCGCAACATCGTCGCCTGCCGCCCCGGCCATCCGCTGATGCGGAAGCGCCCGCTGGAGGCGCAGGACCTGACCCGCTTCCCCTGGGTCGCCCCCCTGCCCGGCTCGCCGCTGATGTCCGATCTCCAGATGATCCTGATGTCCATCGGCATGTCGGATCTGAACATCCGCTATTCCGGCGGCTCGTTGATGAGCGTGCAGAACGTGCTGGCGGAGACGGATGCGCTTGCGGTGCTGCCCTTCTCTGTCGTCTTCGCCCAGCGCAAGGAGAACCGGATCGCGGTGCTGCCCTATGACATTCCGCAGCCGAACCGCTCGCTCGGCATCCTGCGGCGGCGCAA
>JAPUEK010000042.1 GCA_027492585.1 Paracoccaceae bacterium
GGTAAGGCAGCGGTTTTTGGTACCGCCATACCTAGGTTCGAATCCTAGCGCCCCAGCCAACACAAATTTCCCTTATAATTCAGACACTTAGCGGGTCGTCCGGAACAGTCCTCCGGAACACTTTTCCGCGCCACATCACCGGAACATAGCGCCTCATCGACTCGGCAACCATGCAGAAAGGGCGAGGCTTTCGCCCCGCCCCTTCCGGCGTCATGGAGTAAGTAAGCACCAGCCCCGCTAGTGAGGCGTGACCGGCTGCACCACGCGGGCAAAGTGCAAAATCCCGCCGTGCCTTGTCGGGGTTATGGGCATGAGGAACCCGCGCACTCACCGACTAATCGCAACGCTTCGGCCCTGCTTGGTGGCCCGGCGCGTCAACCGTGTAGGTGTTGATACGGTCGCGCCGGGGAAGTGTCGGTTGGGATGGGAAGAAAAACGGGCACCTGTGAGGGTGCCCGTTCTGGTCTTTGTGATGGTGCTGCCGGTCAGGCGGCTTTAGTGTCCATGATCTCCGCTGCAATCTCCATGGCCTCGCCGGGGCGAAGTGCATCAGCGCCGCCACGCGCCCTGATTTCCAGCGCAATCTTCGCCAGCGTCGAGTCGGGCGAAAGGAAAGTGAAAGCGGGCCGACCAACAACAGGTGCCAGCTTCTCGCGGATCAGCCGTGCGGCGCTGGCGTAAGTGCAGCCTTCGCGGGTCCACGTTCTAAACCCGGCACTGTCCAGCACATCGCGCATGTCACCATGGGCGAGGTCCGGCACCTTCGTGTTGATGGTCAGCACCCAATGGGCATCCTCATAAAGACGGCGCTTGGTGTCATAGCTGCCACCGCCGTAACGGTATCCACCGAGAGCGTTGTGGAAGACTTCGGTGGCGGTCATGGTTGCCGCTTCGGGATTGGTCGTGGTATTCATGCGAATATCGTTTGCTTGATCGTGGGATTCGGTAGACGACTTCAGAAGATCGCTCATGGTTCACACCTCATATTGAGCGTTACGTTCTGGCCGGTGCGCTAACACCTGCCGCTCTTGCTTCGCAGCGGCGCTAACCGCTGCGGGCAAACCTACTAGTAAGCACCTTTTTTCAAGCGCGCTCTTGGCATTATTTCGGCTAAACCATTGATTTCACACAAACTGAACTGACCAGTTCAATCACGTTTTCGTGATAATTTACCGCGCCACCACCCGCAGCCCTTCCGGCCCGTAGTTCTCGCAGCAGACCGAAGGCAGCACGTTCGCGGCCATCAGGGCCTTCACAAGTTCGTCGTGCAGGTCGGTGGTCGCGCTGGTGGCAGCGGTGATGAACGCCCCGGCCAGATCGGCAAGCAAGCGGTCATAAGCGTTCTGGGTGAGAAAGTGGGGCATCGGGTGTTCCTGTGTTGCTCGATGACAGGAACCTAGCCGACCGAAGATTCAGCCGTCAATCCATTAAATTACATAAATTCAATGACTTAAATAGCTGTCTGGCTAGGTAGCTGGATAGCTACGCCACAAAAGAAAACGCCCTGCCGGTCAGGTTCACCGGCAGGGCATCTATAGAGGGCGTAGTTGGAAGCCAGCCCTCCCCCGTGTGTTATATTATTACACTCAAGCCAGAATCCCTTCAAGGGGTTTCAGCGTGGTCGTGCAAGAAAATCACCGGGCCGGAAGCTGCATGGCGTTCAGCGATAGCCACCAGTTCAGCCGGAAGGGTGCTGCAACTTTTCAACCTGGTCTCGCGCCGGGCCGGGTTCGCCCACGGGCCTGCAAGGGCAAGGATCAGGTCTTTCGGGTCAATACGTTTCATCATCGCTCCTACACTCGCCGCCTCTGGCGGCTCCCTGCGCCTCGGCCTGCGGCCTCGTTGCTGGCCTTCGCTTCGCTCCGGCCCTCGGTTCTGTTCTCTCATCCCGCCGAAGCATCATCTGATGTTGAACAGTGTGAATATCACCTGCGGAAATAGACTATCCCCCCCCCCTCTCCATCCCAAGACGCGAAGTGTCGCGTCTGATGTGCGGGATGAAGAAAGGGGGATGTGTTCTGCGTTTAACAGTGGTGAACCGAACCTTGCTTGTCGAGCAAACCGGGCGGCTTCCATTACCCGGCGATATTCGGCGCATCCTGATCTTGCGATCAAAAGCGGTTGCAACCTTTCGGTTGCGCGACGTGACCGGCTTTCCTTCAACCTGCATCACGCCCGGCAGTTGTCACCCCATCCTTTCGGAATTGGACATTGCTGCCGTCTATTCGTGCTTCCTTCCCCTTGCGGGCGGCGGCGGCGTTTACCCCGGAACAATCCGGGCGCGTTCCTGCGTCCTACCAACTGGACGACTTCCCCGCACCGTCTCGTATTCGGCTTTCTGGGGTTTTTCTGGCAAGGTTGGTAACGTATTCTAGGCGATTGACGATCTGCCTAGATGTGCCGGTGAGCGTCATTCCCCTAGGGTGTCTGCTCGAACCTGACTGCTTTGTGCTTGGTGCTGCCCGTTAGGGTATGTTGAACATAACCGGAACGGGCAGCGGATTCAAGCGCCTATCGGGTGAGCATCCCGCCGGGTCGCATCTGTTGAATCAATTCCTTCTGGATCAGACCCCGGAACATGCGTTCGGTCTGTTCCGCCATCTGCCGGGCCAGGTCTCCGTTCTGTTCCTGGGTTCCGCCCGAAGCGTTCACCGTCACGGGGGCGTTGATGGTGATGGCCGGTGCCGATGCCCTCGCAGGACTCATAGGAGAGTCACCAGCGGCCCTTGCGACTTTTCCGGCGTCACCCACCAGCCCACCGCTTGCATAGCCCTTGCGGGCGCTCCTATGGAGTCTGTCGAGATTGGCAGCCCCGAGGCGCTGGACGGTTTCCTTGCTGAACACATATTCCCCGCGATGGACAACACCGGCAGGCTCATACTTCCCGCCCTGCCCCGTGAACCCGCCATCCGCGAACCCGAGAAGCCCGCCGATCATGCCACCGATGCCGGAGCCAGAGAACAGCCCCATCAAGCCTTGCTGAAGCTGAACCTTCGCCATCTGAAGCAGAAGCTGCGCCAAGGCTTCCTCGGCGCTCATGCTGCCATCCAGCACCGACAGGAACACATCGGACAGGGCTTCAGCCCCGCGCTTGCCTCGTTCCTCGACCTTCTTCATATCGTCGGCGGCTTTCTCGGCGGCATTGCCTGCCGCGATCTGCGCCTGTGCCAGCCGGTCAATTTCGGCGGTCAGTTCCGGGGTGATCGCGCGGCCGTCGCGTTGCGCTGCGTTCAGAAGTTCGGCCCGGATGCGCGCATACTCGATGGCATCGCCAAACTGCATCCCGGCGTCATGGGCAGCGAGAAGCGCGACGGTTTGAGCATCAAGCGCAGCCCGCTCACGGGCCAGACCTTCAACAGCCTGTTCATACTCAGCCTGTGAACGCCCGCCACCACCGCCACCGCCGGAAGCCTTCGGAAGATCAGGCACCCCGAAGTCAGGATCATTCGGCGCAGGCGCCGGTCGCTTGGAAGCGGTCGGGGCAAGCGCGCTTGGCGGCAACAGGTCGCCACCAGCCCCGGTCAGAGGAATCCCGGTGTCCATCTGGGTAAGCGCGCTGATCTCGTTCCGGGCGGCACGGGCGGCGCTGGGAAGCTTGGCGATCCAGTCCAGGAGCGATTGCACCTGCCCGATAACACCACCAAGACGCGCTTGGTCGAGCGCGCCCATTTCCGCGATGGTGTTCTGCGCCTCGGTCACAACCTCCCGCAGCCGATCGGCATATTGTTCGCCGGTAATGTCGCCTGCCTCAAAGGCGCGGGCGGCATCCCCGATCCGGCTAGCAAGATCGGTCAGGGCGGTTGCGCCCGCCTCGTTGCCGATGCCGCGCAACATCATCGAAGCATCCGACAACGCCGAAACCAGCATCCGTGCTTCGGTGGCTAGGTCGGCATACTCGATCTTCAGACTTTCGACCTGTTGAATCGCCTCCTGCGAAACCTCGGGCAATTCCCCCAAGGCACCGGCAACACCACCCCCGAGAAGCCGGGCGGTTTCGACAGGATCGAACTTCAGCTTTTCCTGCTCCCGCTCGACCAAACCGAAGTAGGTGGCGGCCTCCACCGTTGCCGTCTGCCAGAAGGTTTGCACACGCGCGGTCAGTTCGGAGTATTTGGCATCAAGATCGGCGGCCTTCTTCACCGCCCCCTCATCCCAGACAAGGCCAAGCTCTTTCGCGCGCTCGATCTGCAACTGGATACCGGCAGCGCCCTTGTCGAGAAGGTTTGCGAATTGCTCCCCGCCGCTGCCACCGAAGATCTCTTCCAGAAGGAATGACTGGCCCGCCTGATCGAAAGACTTCAGCCGGTCGAGAATATCCACCACAAGGGCGGAAGGATCTTTCAACTTGGTCTTCAGGTCTTCGGCGGAATAGCCAAGCTTCTTGAAAGCCTCGGCCCCTGCCCCGGTGCCATCAAGGAAGAACTCCCCGGCCCGGATATGCAGTTCCTTAAAACCATCGGTCAGGGCGTCAATACTCACCCTGTTCTGATCGGCAACGAACTTCCATTGCTGGAAGGCTTCAACCTGCATCCCTGCCCGCTTGGCGGAATCTCCGATCTCGGCAATGGCGCGGGCCTGTTGTCGCATCGAACTGACAACGCCCGCCACGCCCATGCCTGCGACAGTGCCAGCGATACCGGCAATCTTCGGCATGGCAATGGCCTTGAAGGCAGCACCGATACGCCCGCCCATGCCTTCATAGGTGGTGGCGATCTTGTCGGCAGACTGCTTGGCCTTCGCCTCCATCTGCTTTGAGGCTTTGGCCTGAATGGAATTGGCGCGGGCGAAGTCGCGTTGAAGCTGGCGGGTCTGCGCTTCAAGCTTGATGATCAAGCCCATCATATCGGCATCGGACATACTCTTTACCTCATCAGATACAGGTCAGCCCGAGAACATCGGGATCGTCATAGCGGGAACGCTTGTTATGAGCGGTCACGGCTCGGGATACGGCCATTGCAGAGGCAATGGCGGCATCAATCTTGCCGTTGGATCGTTGCTTGTGCATCCGAACCAAGCCCGATTGCGGATTGGTCGAGACGGCCACATTGTCAAAGTGCTGGCGCAGAACCGGGTCGCCATTGTGGCGAATCAACTCACCGTTCACCGTGCGGATGAGGTTTCCCGTCGCCTCCGACATGATCAGCGCGCTTTGCGGATGGGTGAAGACAGGCAAGCCCGCATCGGCCAGGTTCTGTGTCAGGACGCGCGCTAGGGCCGGGTCCACCGCGATCTCCTGCACGTCATAGGTCGCGCACAACTCGCGGATATGGTCCTCAACCTGCTTCTGGTCGATCACCCCGCCGGGGCAAAGCTGGATCAGGTCCAGATCGGCCCATTGCTTGTAGGGCGCGCGGTCGCGGTGGCCTTTGGCTTCAAGATCAGCCCCCGGCACGAAACAGGTGTTGCGAAGCGTCACCTGCCCGTCAGGGTGGCGGAAGGCAATCGCAACTGCGGTCAGGTCGCCCGATTGCGACATATCCACCCCGACATAGGCCGGAAGCTGCTCAAGGTCGGCTGCGTCGTCGTCAAGCTTGCGCCGGTCATAGGACGGCATATCAAAGAGCGGATCGCGGCTGTTCCCGTGCCACTTGTTCAGGTGGTATTGCTGGAAGCCATAAGCCGCCGAAGGCATGTGCTGCGCCCGCTGCGCCTTGTTCCGCAGGTCTTTCAGATCTTGGAACCCGTCCTTCAGGCCGGGATTGCAGCGATGCCAAACCGCTTCATCGGTCCAGTCGTCACCCTCCTGCATCTCAAAGAGGATCGGCAGAACCGAAGGGTCATGCACCTTGCCCAAGGCCACGTCGCGCGCATAGGCGTATTGATCGGCGGCGAAGCCTTCTGCGCCACGTCCGGCGGTGGTGGCGGTGATGATCAGCCCGTTCCGGCTCTTGGACACGCCGGATTCCAGAACTTCCCACATCTCGGCCCCTGCACCTTCCTTCCATGCGTGAATCTCATCGCAAAGAACAAAGGTCGGGGTGGTGCCGTTCTGCCGGGAACCATCCGAAGAAACAACTTCAAGCTTCGACTCGAAGCCTTTGATCAGGCTCTCAATCTCTTTGGCGGCGTTGCGCTGGTCAACGATCTTGGTCTTGGCTCCAAGCCGTAGGTCGAGCTTCACGATATTCGTTGCTTCCTTGAAGGCGATACCAGCCTGCCGCTTGTCGCAGGCTGCAAACACCAGCTCCCCGCCCGGCACCTTCTCCGGGCCGATCAGGTGCAGGAGCGACAGTGCAGCGGAAAGGCTGGTCTTCCGGTTGCCGCGCGGGATGAAGAAGAACACCCGTGTTACGATCCGGTCGCCGTCTGCATCGCGCGGCCCATAGATCGCCCTGACAATGCGCTCCTGCCATGGGTAAAGCGTGAAGGCCCGGCCCGGCTGGTCGCTCTTGATGTGGCGCAGGGCGCGCAGGAAGTTCA
Organism: Paracoccaceae bacterium; assembly: GCA_027492585.1. Lineage (GTDB taxonomy): Bacteria > Pseudomonadota > Alphaproteobacteria > Rhodobacterales > Rhodobacteraceae > JAPUEK01. The sequence goes on from JAPUEK010000042.1 coordinate 6,421, forward strand.
CGGCGCGCTCACCGTGGCCCAGAGGGTCAGGAATGGGGCTGGTGTCAAACACCCATGCCGGGAAGGTGGAAGGCGCGGCCATCGTCAAATGTCCAGCGGGTTCGGGCTGGTGTCGCCGCCATCTGGATCAGAACCCGCACCGATCCGCGCCCGGCTCACCGGGTCTAGCCCTAGGGTCGCGGCGATCTGACGGGCGGTCTGCGCCGCCCGGTTCTGAACACCGAACAATTTCGGGTCGATCACCCCGCCCGCAAGTTGACGCTCAACTTCAACTTGGCGAACCAAGCCGCTCATAAGGCAGTAAGTTTCGACCTGTGCCAGATCGGCGGCATTGATGGTTCGCCGGGCGACAAGCACCGGCAGAACCCGCTTCCACTCGGCCCGCGCATAGGTGCTGAACCACGCGGGCGCTTTGGGAACCCGAAGAATCGGCTCCTGATCGGCGGCGATCCGGGGCTTGACCCCGCGAAGGTGCTTGCTCATGCCGCCACCGCCCGCAGTTCCAAGCCCTTCCTGCGCCCGATCTCTGCAATGGCGACGATGTTCCATACCTTGCCGCCGTGCAGGATGCGGTCAGAGACCGACACGCCCGGAAGCCAGCGGATCAGGAACGCGGCGGTGTTGCTGGTGCCTTCGCCGTAGCTGGTCAGGAACTCGCTGATACCGGCTTGGCGTAGTTCCGCCTTCCCGGTGGCATAGGTGGCCCAAGTCTGAACCTGTTGATGGTTCGCCCCTTTGGTCTTGGTCAGCCGCTGTAGTTCGATCACATGCTGAAGTTTCCCGGCCTGCATCAGTCGGCCCTCCACCGCAGCACCGCCCGCAGAGCGATAGCACCGTGCGTATAGGACCGCTCAGGCGCAGGATCTCGCATCCAGACCAGTTCCGGGCGCTGCCAGTCGTCAATGGCGAAGCCATCGGGCCGGGGCGCATCCATCAGGGCCAGCATGGCGGCGGCGGCAATCGCCTGCGCCACCGTAGAGCCATCTTCCACGGCCCAGAGGTGCAACATCATGCAGACCTCGGCCACGGCATGACCGCCCGCCGCATGGCCCAGGAACACCACCCGCGCCGGTGCCATCACGATTGCAGGCATGTCAGCCGGGCGGATTGATCCGGTCGAGATGTTCAGCGGGTCAATCAGCGCCGTGATCTTCGGAACAGCAGTCAGCGTGTCACCGATCAGCGTCTGAAGGGCAAGGGTCGGGTCCATCATTCCGCAGCCCTCTTCACTTCGGCCCGGATCACGCGGCGCAGGCGGTTCTTCACCCTCTTCATGTTCAGCCGCCAAGCTGGCAGCAGGAAGGGTTCCGCAGGCATCTTGCCCGTGCTGGTGCCGTCCTTGTGGTGGCGCTCTTCGGTGCCGAACTCCACAAGATGTCCGTGGCGCGCATCAGGGCTGCCAGCGGTGACGAAAGCCTGCCCGTCTTCGGCGGTGCGCCTGCCGCCGTTGGCGGCATAGGCCGGTGTCGTCTCGCCGGGGCCGGTGGCATCAATCGAGTCGAGCAAGGCACCCGTGCGCCGTGAGGTTTCGGCAAGGGAGCGGGCATCAGCCGCCACTTCCTCCGCAGATCGCTTCAGCGCGGGGTTCAGCGCCTTGGCGACCTCCGCCGGGATGGCAGCGAGGCGTCGTGCCAGAGCCTCAGAGCCTTTGACATAGCGGCCCATCATGCGGCCTCCGGCTGGGGCCGGTGGCCTGTGACGCGATCCTTCAGCGGCGACAGAAGATCATGCACCCCGAACGGAAGCTGGTAGGGGCTGGCAAAGGTGACGCCCTCGCGGCTCTCATACTGGTGCGCCACCAAGAGAAGAGCCGCCTGCACCATCAAGGCGTTGTCGGCGGTGAAGGGCTGGCCCGTGTAAGCTTGAACCCATGCCTCGGCCACGTTGCCGTAATGGGTCAGAAGTTCGGGGTCGCGGTCGTCGTCAAGGTTCAGATGCGCCCGGATCAGGGCAATTGGCAGGGGCATACTCGATACTCACACAGAGGCAGGACATGCTTATGTGGTATCATAATACCGCATCCGATGAAAGTTATATTGTAACACTTCCTGCGCGCAGCACCACACGCCGGTTCCCTGATAGGGGTGGAAGTTGAGGGATACCCCCGTCATAACTCTCGTGGTAAAATCAAACTCAATATTCTCGAATCTTTTGACAAGATAAAGCGCCACGCCATCATTGGCAGTCAGGATTACGGGCAATAGAAATATCATCGGAGGACTAAATGGGGACGCCTATCCATCAATTGCTTGCAATAGCCCTTTCTTTTGCAATGATCCTTATCAGTTCACCATCTAGCTTGCTTGCCCAAGATACCCAACTATCAAACGCAGAAATTAGCCAGATTGTAGAAATTATTGCAGATGGGTGCCATTGCAAGTCTGATGGTCGCGGCTGTGATTCAACCGGAGTATATGTTGCCCCATTTGGTTTCTCTATCGTCAACGTTAAGCCAGCAGCGCGCACCAAAAAGACTGGCACCTTCAAAATCACAGGGCGAACCCAACCCAACTATATACTTGCCAAGAATATAACCACCACCGATGTGAGTGCATTGATCGGGGAAATGGCCAAAGAATCTAAAGACACGAACACAGAAGCTCGCCTTTTAGCCATTGCCTCAGCAGTCAACACGCTTAGGGTGATCGAATCTGCATCGTATGCAGTTATAAAATCACAATGCCATACAAATAACCCTTTGAACTATGCAAAGGACCATCATAGAACCAAACCAGTTCGCGACGCCCCTCCAGTATCGTTCGCAAGAGGTGAAATATTTGTTAAATGGAATCTGCAATTATTAAGACAGCCTACGGTTGATGATTTCAAAAAAGTCGTAGTTGAAATTATTAAATACTCCCAAGATCAAAGCGACGATCACTTCATTAAATCCGTTGAAACATTAGAAAAGATGATCGCCGCGAATCCAGTCTAAATGCTCAACTATCAACCTCCACCCTCACACACTTCCCCCGCAGATCACCAGGGCGTAGCACTTCCTCCACCGGCCAGCCCTTATCCACCCTCTCGCGGATGGTGAACCATGACAGGCCGGTGCGCTCGGCCCATTGGCGATAGGTCAGCGTCTCGCCGTTGTGGGTGATGGTGTTGGCGCGTTGTGCGCCGCGAAACTGGTGCGATTTGTCGGGGGCGACTGTCAGGGCATCGGCCACCGTCCAGCCAGAGCGAAGGCGGTTGCGTATGGCACCGGCAGATATACCCGTCAGTGCGGACCATCCCTTCACCGTCAAGCATCGCCCTGCGTGGTCGATAAGCCTGCCTCTGGTTCTAGCAGCCTTTGGCGTGATCTGCTTGGGCAGCTTAGGCGCGGTCTCAGCCTTTGGCGGTCTCCCCATTGGCTTAGGCTTGAAATTCACAACAGGCACCGCAGCAACCTGCTTCTGCATCCGGTCTAGCAGCGCCTCCACCTCCACACCGGCAAGGGAACAAACAGTCGCAAGGTCTTTGCTTGGTGTGATCAGATAGGCGCGGGCTTCGGCGGTTTCCTGATAGGCGCTTTTCGGGATCGGCCAAGAGTCGGGTTCTAGGCGGGCGTCTGTGATGGTCTTTAGCAGAACCTCTTGCCAAAGGGCGCGCTCGCCGCTGGTGGCGCTTTCGTGGTTACGGATGACCATTCGCGGCCCGCTCCTGCCTCTGCTTCTCGGAATCGTGACAGCGCTTGCACAGGGCTTGCAGGTTGTTCCATGAGAAGATCAGCGCAGGGTCGCCCCGGTGGCGCTTGATATGGTCCACCACCTGCGCTTCAGCACCGCAGAAGGCACAGGTCGGGTGCAGGCGCAGGAACTCGGCCCTTAGCGCTTCCCATTGGCGCGTGTAGCCCCTTTGGCGGCTGTTCGGGCGCCTCGCATCATGGCGACGGTTGCGGGCGCGTATGGTGGCCCTCTGACACGCGCAGAGGGTGCCGGAGGGAACAAGCGCACCACAGGAACAAAGGCGCGGTGGTGCAGGCATGTCAGGTGCCTAGGAACGGTGTAGGCATCAGGTCATGGCTTTCAGAGCTTGAAGGCCCTCGCGGTCGAAGGCCGGATCGAACCCCTGATCCTCGATCTGTCGCAGGCGTTCAGCGGTATATACGTCCTGACCCTTGGCGCTGTTCGCCGGGATGCTGCCGGGGGTCAGACCGGCCCGGCGAAGTTCGCGGTCAGCCTGCGCTTCCAGTGCGGTGACGATCTCAGCGACAGAAGCGTTCCAGACCTCGGACGGGGGCCAGTGCAGCCAGCTTGTCGCCCGGCTGAACAGTTCGATGAAGAACTGCGCCAAGGGCATCGGATCAGCGGGTTGCGGTGAAGGTTCTGCCTCGCCCTCTGCCGGTGCAAGGATAGCCGACAGAAGGGCGAGGCAGGCCGCTTGCGCGCATTGGGCGAACTGCACAAGCGGATGAGTTGCGGCATGGGCCAGCAGGCGTTCAGCCTCGGCCCGATCCGTCGCAGATGTCCGGATCACCGCATGAAGGGCAGTAAGTTTCAGCCGGGCGATACCATCCCAGAGGGACGCGATACCGCCCGGAAGGGCTTCAAGGGCGACTGCCACCCGCAGGGATGCCCGCAACGTCACGGCATGGGGGCCGATCTGAAGCGGGATCTCCGATGCGGGTTGCAGCGCCGAAGGCATGGCTTAGGCCGCCACGCGCAGTTTCACGAAACGGTCGGCATGGGTCAGATCAGCACCCACGCGGCGGCGGGCGATGAACCGGACCTGCCCTTTCGTGCCGAGCGTGTAGGGGTCGCGCAGAATGGACAGGTCCACACGGTCGAAGATGCGGTAGCCCGACATATCCCCGAACATGATCGGCGCAGCACCTGCGGCCACGTTGTCCATATCCGGCATTTCCACGATGGGATTGCCCAGAAGGCGCAGAACACCGCCATCTTTCGGGTCGGTGACAAGATACTGCCCTTGAGCGTCCTTGAAGCGCCGGATGGTCGAAAGCGTGGAGCGGTTCATCAGCCAGACCGCGCTGCGCGCGTGGAAGGACGGGATCGCGTGTTGCATGGCGATCAGCACATCGAGCGGGTTCGTCGCCGGGAAGGTTGCGGCCACGCCGGTCTTCACCTCGGCAATGCCGGTTGCGGTCATCAGCCCGCGCGGCTGGTTGGTGCCGGTGCCTTTGACAAAGGCCAGCCCCTCCACCTTGGCGAAGCCCGAAGCGATTTCCCGGCTCATCACCCCTTCAAGGTCATAGGCGTTGTCTTCCAGAACCTTGTTCGTGGCGACGTAGAAGCTGGAAAGTTCGTGGTTGGCGATCTTGACCTGGCCGAAGGTCGGCTCGCTCGCGGTCATGTCGGCGCCTTCCTCGGTCCAGAAAGCGTTCACGCCGGTCAGCAGGGTCGGGAAGGTGATTTCCGGGCCGGTGACGGTCTGCACATCGGCATATTGCCGAAGCGGCGACATCTCGGTCAGGAGCTTCAGGATCTCGGCGCTGTATTCGGGCGGCACCAGATAGCCGCCATTGGCATTGGATGCGATGGCAAGCGCCTTCGTCTCGGTGGCATCCATGCGGGCTTCGCCAAGGCGCAGATAATTGCCGAAGGCCTTGCGCTCAGGGGCGCCCTGCACGACGACAGGCGCGCCGAGGCGCTGGCCTTTGGCCTCAAGCTTGTCGATGCGCTTCGCTTCGGCATCAAGCCGCGACAGGACCGCGTTGAAAGCCTTGGTGTCGATCTCCGGCGCATTGGCCGGAACTTGGGATTCGTCTTCGTTTTCCACTTGGGGAACTCCGTTACTCGGGACAGATTTGACAGAGGTGATCCGCGCGCCCGGATGAGACGGGACGGCAACAATGCTGATTTCGTGCAGTTCAAGGGCGCTGATCGTGCGCCCCTTGGCATGGCGCTTGGCGCCTTTGGTGACGAAGCTGATAGAAAGGCCCGAGACGGCACCCGCCTTGACCATCGCGCGGACCTCGCGGGCGCGCTCCACATCCTCCACCAGCAGGCGACCTTTGACGGTCAGGCCCTCGGGCGTCTCTGCAATCTCATCCCAAACCCCGATCACCTGTGCATGGTCATGGCTGAAGAGCATCGGCAGGGTCGCAGGCCCGGTGAAGGCCCCCTTCTCGATCACATCACCCACGCGGTCAGGACCGGAGAAGGGCCACGCAAGGCCCGTGATCTCGCCCGCATCGGTGACGGAAAGCGCGGCCTTGATCTCGATACGGTCGGTCATGCGACCACCTGTAGGGCTGCAAAGTCGGCCTCTGCGTTGCGCGCCACATCCTCGGGCGTCTCGTCGGAGGCGGTGCCGGTCCAGCGCGCAGCCATGATCTCGAAGGCCAGTCCCAGAACCTCGGCCAGCGGACGATTGACGCCATAGGCATCACAGAAGCGCTTGGCCTGTTCCGGGTTCATCCCGCCGCCGATCAGACCAAGCCGGATGATCTCGCGCAGATATTCGGCGGGATAGGCCAGGTTCAGCATCTGGAAATAGAGCGCACCCACACCAAGGCCGGTGATCTTTTCCAGTTCGGCCAGCATGGGGTCGGTCAGGCAGAAGGTATATTCAGCATCACCGAAGAAAGCACGGTGCTGGATCAGGTCATTCATCTTTGGGTTCCTCGGGTGCAGCCGGTGCGGGTGCAGCGCCGGGCGCGGTGGTGAAAGGATTGGTGATCTCATTGCCTTCGGGCAGCGCGGGCAGGTTCAGCCCGCCCCTCACCTCGTTCGCGGTCATGGCCCCCATGGCGCGATATTGGCTGTAAGCGGTGGCGCGGGCGGCGAACTCCACCGACAACAGGTCATCGGGCGTGGCCTCGATGTAGAGCGAACCGCGCTCCTCGGGTGCCAGCAGCACCCGCGTATAAGCCGCCTGCCAGCGGGCGATCCAAGGCCGCAGGGTGCCGGTCAGGAAGTCGCGGTGCGATTGCTCGAAGTTCGACCAAGTGGCCCGGCTGGTCTCATAGAGAAGCGCAGGCGGCACGTTGAAGGCACGAGCGATCTCGCGGATTTGTTCAAGGCGATTTTCAAGGAATTGTGCATCGGTGTTGTTGCCGCTGATTACCTGATAGGTCATGCCTTCATCAAGAATAGCGGTCTTGCCCGACTGTTCCCCGCCGTGGGTGTTGAACCAAGAGACGACAATCTTCTTCTGCGCTTCGGCGTCCAGCCTTTCTGGCCGAAGGATCACACCCGAGGGACGCCCGCCATTCTTGAAGAAACCGGCAAGATGGCCTTCAGCAGCAAGGCAAAGGCCAATGGCCTCGCGGGCCAGCACGACAGGCGACAGGCCCCGCAGCCCTTGGATATGCAGAACGTCATGGAAGGGCAGCACGATGTTGCCGCCGCTCTTCAACTGAACCCGATAGGAGGGTTCGCCGAAGTCGTCATATTCGACAGAGACCGCGCCGGGGTCCATCCGGTGCAGTTCCATCGCGCGGCCATCAACGCGAACGACATGAGCGAAGCCGTTGCCGGTCAGCAGGGCATCGGCGGTAAGCTGTTCCCGCAGTTCCTCGGCGCTGGTCCAGTCGTTTGCCCAGTCATGCACCAGCCGATAGGACGGATGGTCCTTCGCGGCTTCCTTGTTCTCGGCATAGGTCTTGAACGGCAGGGTGGCGACAGATTCAGCAATCAGCGACACGGCCCGACGAACAGCAGGAACCCGCATGGCACTTGCGGCGGTGACGGTCACACCAGAGGCAGAAGGCGTGATGCCGAACAGCGGAAAGGCTTCAGGGCTGGTCAGCGTGACCGGTTGAACCGACTTCGTTTCTGAAGCGCCTCGCCCGGCAATTCGGGCGAGGCTGGACATGATACCCATGGTATACTCGTAAACGCACTACGGTATCATAATACCACATGCAAGAATCCGCCCGCAAGGGAATTGTTATAGTATTACGTCACTAGATGATCCAGCTTCAGACCGGGATAGGCAATCGCGTTCACCAGTTCCACGCGCTGCTCCAGCATCCCTTGGGGCATGATGCCGTATTTGCCTGTCATGGTCGGTTCTGTATGTCCTAAAATGAAGCCGAAGTGCTGATCCAAGAAACCACCCCGGCGCAAGGCATCAGCCGCCCCATGGCGGAAGGAATAGAGGCTAAGCCCCCTACCCTGCTTCAAGCCGATGCGGGTCATGTAGCGTCCGAACTCGCGGGACATATCCGCCATCATCTGCCCTCGACCATTGCGCTTGGCATCGGGGAACAGGGCGCTACCGCCATCCTTCACCCTGCCTTCGTGGTAACGGATGAAGCCGATCCGGATCAGTTCAGGGTGAACAGGCACCACTCGCATTGAACCTTTGGTCTTCACCGACTTGCCCTCATTGGTTTCATCGCCTTCGGTGGTGATGTGCATGATCCAATGACCATGCTCCTGCCGAACATCGTTTACCGCAAGCTGGCCTATCTCTCCCGGACGCGCGCCGGAGAAGAGCATGATCAAAGGCACCCAGAAGCGATGATCCCTGATCAGCACATCGCCGGGCTTGGCGACATTGCGCCATTCATCGGCACTCTGACAGCCCGCGAACCATGGCGAGTTGAACAGAGTGGTTAGTTGTTCCGTCTTGAAGGGCAAGGTCGGGGCCTTAGCCTCCTTCTTCAACATCAGCCCTTCAGTTGGATTGCTGGTCAGGTAGCCGTTGTTTACCGCCCATGACAGGAAAGCCCCGAGGCTGGACAGGTAGCGGTTCACCGTCCGGTCGGCCAGAACAGGCTTACCAACTTCCTCGTTCGCCTTGACGGTCTGTTGAATGTTCATCCCGGCAAAAGCTTTGGTCTCGGTGGCCTTGACCGGATACTTCACCAGAAGCTGTTTCCAAGTGCGAACCTCGGCCTTGGTGATCATCGCAATGGGGAAGCTGGCTCCGACAAGTTCAACAAAGGTGCCAATGTCGCGGCGGCACTGGTCCACGCGATCTTTCGCCACCCCGCGCGGGTTCTCGCTGGCGAAGATCTCGAATATCTCCATGATCGTCTCGCCCGGCTTCGCAAACTCGCGGCGGGCGCCCATGGCAGGCTTCACCAGCGGGTCCGCAGGCAGACCACCATAATCACCACGATCACGCTCTAGGGTGCGCTGTAGGGCCTCCACCTCGGCGCGCATCATGTGCCGGGCAAGGCTGACCCACTCGGGCGTTCCTCGCGGCACCAGAAGGCGGTTCGCGTCAAGGTAAGCGTCAACTTCATGGGCGATCAGAGCGGTTTCACCCTTAGCCAGGTGTTTGCGAAGTTCGGCCAGCTTGATCTTGCGATGTTCGGACGAAACTTCCCCGGCACGTTGCGCGACCATCAGGTCAAGGCTCACATCCAGCACCTTCAAGGGTTCCAGCCCGCTCACGTCTTCCTTCTCGATCCGGTCGAGTGCAGCGGCCCGCGCAGCGTCAATGTCAGCTTGCGTCGGAAGGCTCGCCCGCTCTTTATCGTCACGCTCCACAGTCGCGGTGTAGTGGTCCCAGACCGCATGTTCCCGGTCGGCAGGAACAAGCGCGCGGCGGGCGCGCAGGTCGTCAAACTCGCGCTGCCATCCTGCGATCACCGGGTTCAGCAGGCGCTTCGCAGCGGCCACGTCCTTCGTCTTCAGAGACTGCTTCAAGGTCGGCTTTTTCAGCACCGACACCAGATCAAGCGGAACATCCATGCGGGCGTAATAGACCGCTCCACGCCGCCACAGATACGAAACACCGGCCATGTCCAAGCCTCCAAAAGGGGGCGTCCGGAACTCGATTCCGGAACACCTGTCCGGAACACTTATGCTAAAAAAATCCTTTATATGTCAATAATATACAGGAAAATAAGGACTTACAAAAAGTTGGAAGAATGTCCTAGCGCCCCAGCCAACTTCTCCAAGCATCGCCTCAGGCCGCCGCAAACGGCGCAAGCCATTGAAAAGCCGCCCGAAGGCGGCTTTCCGGTCTCTTCGGTCAGCGCCCGTGCAACGCCTCGGCCAGCAGGTCCAGCACCTTTTCCGGCGGCACGTCCCCGGCCACGAAGGCCTCGCCGATCCCGCGGGCGAGAATGAAGCGCAGCTTGCCGTCCACGACCTTCTTGTCCTGCCCCATCAGCGCCAGAAGCGCCTCCGCCCCCGGCAGATCACCCGGAATATCGGCGAGGTCGGTCTTCATCCCCATGGCCTTCAGATGGGCGCGCACCCGGCTCGGCGCCTCCTGCGAACAGAGGCCGAGCCGCTGCGACAGCTCGAAGGCCAAGGCGCAGCCGATCGCCACCCCCTCGCCATGCAGAAGCCGGTCCGAATAGCCCGTGGCCTTCTCAAGCGCGTGGCAGAAGGTATGGCCGAGGTTCAGGAGCGCCCGCTCCCCCTCCTCCGTCTCGTCGCGCGAGACGATCCCGGCCTTCATCTCGACCGAGCGGCGCACGGCATATTGGCGCTTGACCGCATCGCCGGACAGAGCCGGCCCGTTCGCCTCCAGCCAGTCGAAGAAGGCCGCATCCCCGAGAAGGCCATATTTCACCACCTCGCCGTAACCCGCGCGGAAATCGCGCGGCGGCAGGCTTTGCAGGACGCCGATATCGGCCAGAACGAGGCTCGGCTGATGGAAGGCGCCGATCAGGTTCTTGCCGGCGACGGAATTGATCCCGGTCTTGCCGCCGACGGAGCTGTCCACCTGCGCCAGAAGAGTCGTCGGGATCTGCACGAAGCGCACCCCGCGCCGCAACACCGCCGCGGCAAAGCCGACCAGATCGCCGACCACGCCGCCGCCGAAGGCGATGACGATATCGCGCCGCTCCACCTTCTGCTCCAGCAGCCATTCGACGCAGCGCCCGAACTGCTCCCATCCTTTCGAGCCCTCGCCCGGCGGAATGGTCAGCGCGGTGAGGGCGATGCCCTCGGCCTCAAGCGCGGCGGCGAGGCGCAGCAGGTGATGGGCCGCCACCGTGTCGTCGGTGATCACCGCCACGCGCTTGCGGCGCAGGAGGGGGGCGATCTCCGCCCCGGCGCGGTCGATCAGGCCCGGCCCGATCCGCACCTCATAGCTGCGCGCGCCAAGATCCACGGCGACCACATCCGTCACCAGATCGGCATCCATGACCATGGCTCAGTTCCTTTCGATGATGTCGGGCCGCTGGCTCAGCGCCTCGACCACGCGGCGGGCCATGTCCTCCACCGAATAATCGGAGGCGGAATCGACCGCAATTTCCGCCTGCTGGTAGAAAGGCAGCCGGGCTTCGTAAAGGGCGCGCAGGGTTTCGCGCGGATTGGCGGTGCGGAGAAGCGGACGGGTGGTCTTGTGGCGGACGCGGTTCCACAGAAGGTCAAGATCGACCCGCAGCCAGACCGACACCCCGGCTTCGGCGATCAGCTTGCGGTTGGCCTCCGCCAGAAAGGCCCCGCCGCCGGTGGACAGGATGCAGGGCGTGCCGCGCAGAAGCCGGCCGAGCACCTCCGTCTCCCGCGCGCGGAAGAACGGCTCGCCGTCGCGCTCGAAAATCTCGGCGATGGAGGCATTGGCGGCGCGGACGATCTCTTCGTCCGAATCAAGGAAAGGGACCCCAAGATGCCGGGCCACCGCCGTTCCCACGGCAGTCTTGCCTGCCCCCATCATGCCGACCATCGCCACGGTTTTCTTCAGTCGCACCGTTCCCCCGCAAACATTTCGTTGCCGCGCCCCGCGCCCTTACACTTTGTTGTGACAGGCGATCTCCGGCTCAAGCCGAACTTTCTTCCTTGAATGGCGTGAACTCGGCGCGAAAGCCATATATATTCGGCGGAAGTCGGGCGGAAGACCTGCCGGATCAAGGACAGAAGGCGCGGGCAGAACCGGGCCGGGACGAGGGGCGCAGATGATGGGGCGATTGATCAAGCTGTTGGTCGTGGTGGTTGTTCTCGGTTTCGCCGGGCTTGTTGCCTATGCCTATCTGGCCGATCTGTCGCCCGTGGCGCAGGAAGTGCGGCTTCCGGTGACGCTTCATGCCGATTGAGCCTGGCCGGGCCATGAAGGGTCTGGCAAGAAATCTGGTTCGGGGAAGCCGCACCGGCGCATTGATTTCCGGCGCGCTGCTGGTCTGCGCCCTGCCTGCGGCGGCCGAGGAGCCGTTGTCCGCCATCGACTGGCTTTCGCAATCGGTTGCGGCTCCGGCGCATGGGGCGGCCCCCGCCAAGGTGGAAACCGGGATTGCCGTGCCGCAGAAGCCCGATCCGTCGGAGCCCCCTGTCGCCGCCACCGGCGCCCTTCCGGAAAGCGTCGCGGTCAGCGTGCTCGATGGCCCGTCGCTGGACGGGGTGGGTCTGCTGTCGCCGGAGACCACGGGTTTCCCGCGCAATCTCTGGGGTCTTGCCAAGGCCTCCGAGGCGGTCAGCGCCATTGCGGCGACCGGCACCGATGGTCTGCCGGCCCTTCAGGGTCTGCTCGTCACCGTGCTTCTGGCCGAGGCGGAGCCTCCGGCCGATGCGGGGGATGCCGGGGCTCTGCTGATCGCGCGGATCGACAAATTGCTGGAGATCGGCGCGCTCGATCAGGCCGAGGCGCTGCTGGAAGCGGCAGGCCCCGCCCCCAATGCCGAGCTCTTCCGCCGCAGTTTCGACGTGGCGCTGCTGACCGGGATGGAGGATCGCGCCTGCGCCGAGATGTCCGGCGCGCCCGAGCTTGCCCCGACGCTGATCACCCGTGTCTTCTGCCTCGCCCGCGCCGGGGACTGGAACGCCGCCGCGCTGACCCTGCGGACCGCACAGGCGCTCGGCCATGTGACCGGCACCGAAGAAGAGCTGCTGTCGCGCTTTCTCGACCCCGACCTGTACGAGGGCGAGGAGGTGCCGGAGCCGCCGAAACCCGTGACCCCGCTGATCTGGCGGCTTTACGATGCCATCGGGGAGCCGCTGCCGACCGCCACCCTGCCCCTCGCCTTCGCCCATGCGGAACTGTCGAACCGCGCCGGCTGGAAGGCGCAGGTGGAGGCGGCCGAAAGGCTCGCCCGCGCCGGGGCGATCACGCCGAACCTGCTCCTCGGGCTTTACACGCAGCGCAGCCCGGCGGCTTCGGGCGGCGTGTGGGACCGGGTGGATGCCTTCCAACGCTTCGATTCCGCCCTGACGAGCGGCGAACTCAGCGCCGTGGAACAGCGCCTGCCGCTGGCCTATGCCCGGATGACCGATGTGGAAATCGAGGTGCCGTTTTCGGAGCTTTTCGCCGAAAAGCTGTCGAAACTGCCGCTGACCGGGGATGCGGCGCGGATCGCCTATGAGATGGGCCTTCTGTCCACCGACTTCGAGAGCCTGTCGAAATCCCCGCTCGCCGGGGACGACGAGCGCCAGCTTTTCCTCGCCGGCGTGGCGCAGGGCGATGTGACCGGCCTGCGTGCGCCCGACAGCATGGCCCGCGCCATCGCCCCGGCCTTTCAGGCCGCTCCGCCGGCCGTGAGCGAAGAGGCGCAGGCGCTTCTCGACCAGCACCGCATCGGCGAGGCGATCCTGCTGGCGATCTCGCAGGTGCAGACCGGGCTGCATGGCGAGCTGACCAAGGTGACGACGGGGCTCGTGCTTCTGCGCCATCTGGGGCTGGAGGAACCCGCGCGGCGGGTGGCGCTGGAGCTGATGCTGCTGGAGCGGCGGGGCTGACATGGCGCCCTCCGGCCGCGACCGCTGGATTTCCGCCTTTCTGGACGCGCAGGCGGCCGAACGCGATGCGGCCCGCAACACGCGCCTTGCCTATGGCCGCGACCTGATCGACTTTTCCGATTGGCTGGCGCGCAAGGGCGGCGGTTTCCCGACGGCAAGCCGCGCCGATGTCGAGGCCTATCTGGTCTTCTGCGAGGCGCAGGGCCTGTCGAAACCCACCCGCGCGCGGCGGCTGTCGGCGATCCGCCAGCTTTACCGCTTCGCCCATGAGGAGGGCTGGCGCGAGGACAACCCGGCTCTGCGGCTCAAAGGCCCCGGCGCCAGCCAGCGGCTGCCGGTCACGCTCAGCGAGACGGAGGTGACGCGGCTCCTGACCGCCGCCCATGACCACGGCCGCCATCCGGGCGAAAAGCTGCGGAACGGCGCGCTGCTGGAACTGCTTTACGCCACCGGGCTGCGGGTGAGCGAACTCGTCAGCCTGCCCGTCGCGGCGCTGCGCGGCGATCCGCGGATGATCCTTGTGACCGGCAAGGGCAACAAGGACCGGATGGTGCCGCTTTCCACCCCGGCACGGGCGGCGGTCACCGCCTGGCTCGCCTTCCGCGATGCCGAGGAGGATCGCCGGCGGCAGGAGGGCAAGGCAGCCTCGCGCTTTCTCTTCCCCGGTCCGGGGGCGGAAGGCCATGTGACGCGCCAGCATTTCCACCTTCTGCTGAAGGACATCGCCGCCCGCGCCGATGTGGCGCTTGAGAAGGTCACGCCGCACACCCTTCGTCATGCCTTCGCCACCCATCTGCTGGCGGGGGGCGCCGATCTGCGGGTGATCCAGACCCTGCTCGGCCATGCCGATGTGGCGACGACCGAGATCTATACCCATGTTCTGGACGAACAGCTCCGCGATCTGGTGCTGACCAGGCATCCGCTCGCAAAACCCGAGGGCAAGGCTTGACCCGGCGCGGCTTTGGTCTTTGAAAGAGCCATGCTGATCGTTGCCCCCTTCCTCGCCCGCCTCAACCGCCTTCTGGGTCGCACCGATCCCGACCGCGCCCGCGAAGTGTTCCGCGAGGAGATTGCCGGAGCCATCGCCCTCGGCCATTCCGGCGGCGCCATGCAGAAGGAGGACCGCGACCGCCTTCTGGGTGCGCTCGACCTCGGCGACCGCACGGTCGAAGAAATCATGCGCCCCCGCCGTCAGATCGAGATGATCGACGCCGAAGCCGCGCCGGAGGCGATCATCGCCCAGATGCTCGCCTCGCCCTTCTCGCGCCTGCCGATCTACCGGGAGAATGAGGAAAACATCCTCGGCGTCATCCATGCCAAGGATCTCTGGCGCGAGCTGGACAGGCTGGTGCGCGGCGGAGAGGGGATCGCGGCGCTCGATATCGTCAGGCCGGCGATGAAGCCCTATTTCATCCCCGACACCACGGCGCTTGACGAGCAGATGCGCGAATTCCTGAAGCGACGCACCCATTTCGCCTTGGTCGTGGATGAATACGGCAGCCTCAAGGGCCTGATCACGCTGGAGGATATTCTGGAGGAGATCGTCGGCGAGATCACCGACGAATTCGACGTGATCGCCCGCGACACGCGGCTGAAACCGGATGGCGCGGGCGGCTGGCAGGTCGATGGCGCCATGACGATCCGCGACCTCAACCGCGCGCTCGACTGGGCGCTGCCGGATGACGAGGCCAATACGATTGCCGGTCTGGTGATCCACGAAGCGCAGATGATCCCGGTCGAGGGCCAGGTCTTCAGCTTCCACGGCTTCCGCTTCGAGGTGACGGGCCGGCAGGAGAACCGGCTGACGAAGGTGCGGATCCGCCCGCTCTGACGCGCAGGAACCTGCTCTGGAAGGATTTCGCAAACGCCTTCCAGAGAATTCGGGCGCCCCGCCCCTCAGATGATGTCGATCAGCCCTGCGAGACCGTTGGTCGATTTGATGCCGGTCAGCGTGATCGTATCGCCATCGCCGAAATCAAAGACCATGTTGTTGCCCACCCGGTGAGCGAACTGGCTGACAACCTGCGCGGCCGTCAGGGGGCGATTGTCCCAGAGGGCATCGTCGAAGACCAGCCGGTCCTTTTCCTTGGTCTTGAAGTCGGTGACCACGTCGCCGCCGTCGCCAAGCGAGAAGATGAAGGCATCGGCCCCGGCGCCGCCGGTCAGCCGATCGGCCCCCGCCCCGCCCGAGAGCCGGTCGTTTTCGGTGCCGCCGATCAGGATGTCATTGCCGTCTCCGCCGAAAAGCAGGTCGATCCCGGCCTCCCCCAGAAGCGAATCCGCACCCTCTCCGCCATAGAGACGGTCCGCTCCGGCCCCGCCGGTCAGCGTGTCATTGCCGGCATCGCCCATCAGCGTGTCATTGCCGGCCCAGCCGAAGAGATTGTCATTGCCCCCCTCGCCGTCGAGAAGGTTCGCAGCACCGTTGCCATCCATGCGGTTCGCGGCGGCATTGCCGGTCGCATCGAGCGTATCGGCCCCCAGAAGCCGCACATTGTTGATCCCGGTGCCGAGGGTCAGATCCCCGGAAGTGAAGAAGGTGTTGCCGCCCACCACGTCGAGCTTCACATTGCCGGTATTGGCGGCAAGGGTCGCGGTGAAGCCGAGAGCGCCGACGCTGCCCGAAACCTCCAGCGGGGCGCCGGTGCCGATGGCAAGCGCATAGCCGCCCGCTTCTCCGGTGGTCGCCGTGGCGTCCCCCACGGTCAGGACCACGCCGGCCGCACCTTCCCCCACATTGTAGAAGGCATTGCCGTTGCGGTCGGTATAGGCCACGCCGGTCAGGAAGTAATCCGTCCCCGAGCGCCCGAATTCCTGCGAGACCATCGAGGCATTGTAGTTGCGCCCGCCGGTGGTGAAGAGGCCGGTCTCCTGCGCGATGCCGATCTCGCGGAAACGGTCGTTGAGGATGTTGAGCCGGTGCGAGGCGCTTTTGAAGAGGTCGTTGTGCTGCTGCTCGATCAGCAGGGTCAGGTCGATGCGCCCGGTCGAACCGCGCCAGGAAATGTTCTCGCCGATGGAATTCCAGTCATAGCCGGCGGCCTTCGCCCGTTGCGCCATGGAACTGCCGCCCGCGCCGACATGGGAAAAGACATCCGCCGCCAGCATCCATTGCGAATGGCCGATGGCCGCCGCTTCCAGCTCCGCATTGGAGGCGAGCGGCGCGCGGATTTCGGTGCCGAGCGTTCCTGCCGCCAGCCCCTGATTGAGCGCGATGCCCTGTCGTGCAGCCTCCCCCGCCGGGTCCATCCGCGCCCGGTTGACGAGTTCCAGCATATATTGCTCAGCCGCAGACAAGGACATGATGCAAACCTTTCCCCCAATCGTGACGGGCAAGGCTTAACGGAGAAATAAGGCAGACTGGCGGCAGCTTCTTGTCAGCGCTTGCCAAAAATGGTGCCGAGCACCCCCCGGATGATGGCCTGACCGCTGCGCGACCCGAGCTGTCTTGCGAAACTTTTCGCAAAAACCTCGCCAACCGAATCGGAACGCGAGCTGCGGGTCTTGCCCGTACCGCCGCTGCGGGTGCCGCCTGCGCCGCTGTCATAGCGGCGGGCATTGCGGAACTCGCGGTCGGCCTGCTGATCGGCGTCCTTCTGGCGGGCGGCCTGTTCCTCTTCCGCCGCCGCCTGCCGTGCCGCAGCATCGGCGCGGGCGCGCAGCCGTTCATAGGCGCTGTCGCGGTCGATGGCCGTGTCATATTTCGCGCCGAGCCCCGACGCCGCCACCAGTTGCGCCCGCTGGCCCGCGTCGATCGGCCCGATCTGCGAGGACGGCGGGCGGACAAGGGTGCGCTCCACCACCGAGGGGATGCCCTTTGCCTCAAGGAAGGAGGTCACGGCCTCGCCGGTGCCGACATCGCGGATCGCATCCTCTGTCGCAAAGCGCGGATTGGCGCGGTAGGTCTCGGCGGCCATCCGCAGGTCCTTCTGGTCCTTGGCGGTGAAGGCGCGCAGGGCGTGCTGCACCCGGTTGCCCAGCTGGCCGAGGATCACATCCGGCACGTCCGCCGGGTTCTGGGTGATGAAATAGACCCCGACCCCCTTGGAGCGGATCAGCCGCGCCACCTGTTCCACCTTGGAAATCAGCGCCTTCGGGGCGTCGGTGAAAAGAAGATGCGCCTCGTCGAAGAAGAAGACCAGCTTCGGTTTCTCCGGGTCGCCCACCTCCGGCAGTTCCTCGAAAAGCTCGGAGAGAAGCCACAGCAGGAAGGTCGCATAAAGCCGCGGGCTGTTCATCAGCTTGTCGGCGGCGAGGATGTTGATCATCCCCGCACCGGAGGCATCCGTCCGCATCAGATCGGCAAGCTGGAGCGCGGGCTCCCCGAACATCCGGGCCGCCCCCTGGTTTTCCAGCACCAGAAGCCGCCGCTGGATCGCCCCGACGGAGGTGGTGGAGACAAGGCCGTAGCGCGCCGAAATCTCGTCGGCATGTTCGGCGATGAAGGTCAGCAGCGCCTGAAGGTCCTTGAGGTCGAGAAGCGGCAGTTGTTCCTCGTCCGACAGGCGGAAGGCCACGTTCAGCACGCCCTCCTGCGGCTCGGTCAGTTCCAGGAGGCGGGAGAGGAGAAGCGGCCCCATCTCCGCCACCGTGGCGCGGATCGGATGGCCCTGCGTGCCGAACATGTCCCAGAAGGTCACCGGAAAGGCGCGGTATTGCAGATCGAGCCCGATGGTCGCGGCACGCTTGGTGAAAGCGTCATGGAGCTTGCCCGCCGCCGAGCCCGCCGCACCAAGCCCCGACAGATCGCCCTTCACATCGGCGAGAAAGACCGGCACGCCCTCGGCCGAAAAGCCCTCGGCGAGGATCTGGAGCGTCACCGTCTTGCCGGTCCCCGTCGCTCCGGCGATCAGCCCGTGGCGGTTGCCGTATTTCAGAAGGAGGTTCTGCGGCACGCCGTAGCCTTCACCACCGCCACCCACGAAAATCGTCTCACCCATCATCATCCCCTTGCAGCGTTCCTGCCGCTTCGTTTCCAGGACTGCCGCGCCGCCGCCCGGCCGTCGGCCGCAGTCTGTCGTCCGGTCTCAAAATACATTCTTAACCTTATGATGCCAGTGTCCTTGTCATCGGGTGTGCGTTTCCTCGCCCGGTGATGACTTCCTCCCTGTCTGACTGGCCGCGCCCCTTGAAAAGGCGCGGCTTTTTTTCGGTATTTCATGCCGCAGTCCGGGGCCGGACGGTGCCGCAACCCTCCCCCGAATCCTAGTTGACGATTGTGTGAAACCACCGTAGCTTCTGCGCCATGAAGTCGGCCAGTCCGACAGGGAGCAAAAAATAAATTGTAAAAGGGCCGGGTCCTCCTGGCCCTTTTGCTTTTTCTCCCGCTCCCTGTCAGGGGATGGCCGGCGTCCCCCTTGCATTTCCGGTGATCACGGTTTCTCTATGCCGGGATTCCGCCGGCCCGGCATTTCGGGCCTGACACAGATCGCCACCCATGTTAGAGGCAGCGCGGCACAACCAAGGAAGTGACAGAAATGTCCATGACGGAAACTTCGCGCAAACTGGCCCTTTCGCTGGGTCTCGGGCTTGGCCTTCTGGCGGCTCCGGCGCTCTTCGCACAGGAAACCACCGCTCCGGCGGCCGATGCCGCGGCACCTGCCGAAGGCACGGTGACGGCGGATCAGGCCTCTCCCGACGGGCTGTCGATGGGGGCGGAACCCGTGGCCACGCCCGAGAGCCTGACCCAGGAGACGGCAGAGGTCGGCCAGACCTACATGCTGAAGAAGTTCGAGCTCTGGGAGCAGCGCTGCGTGAAGATGGCCGACGGCTCCGATCCCTGCCAGCTCTATCAGCTCCTGAAGGACAAGGACGGCAATTCGGTCGCCGAGATCAGCCTCTTCGGCCTGCCCGCCGGTGGTCAGGCCGCGGCGGGGGCGACGATCATCGCGCCGCTGGAAACCCTGCTGACCGCCAATCTGGCCATTGCCATCGACACCGGCAAGGCCAAGATCTACCCGTTCACCTTCTGCGCGGCCATCGGCTGCGTGGCGCGCGTCGGCTTCACCGCCGATGAGGTCGCCCAGTTCAAGAAGGGCGCCAATGCGGTGATCACCATCGTCCCGGCCGTGGCGCCGGATCAGAAAGTGGTGCTGGACGCCTCGCTGAAAGGTTTCACCGCCGGGTTCGAGGCCGTGAAGGCCACGACGCCCGCTCCGGCGCCCGCCGCTCCGGCTGCGCCCTGATCCTTCCGGCAGCGCAAACAGGAAACCCCGCCCTTCGGCGGGGTTTTTCATTGGGGAAGGCCCTGTCTCCGAGAAAGCCGCGCCTCACACCTTTCGCAGCGCGATCACCGCATTGAGACCGCCAAAGGCGAAGGCATTGGACAGCACCACCTGCACCCGTGCCTGCCGCGCCACGTTCGGCACCACGTCGAGCGCACATTCCGGGTCCGGCTCCTCATAGCCGATGGTCGGGGCGATCACGCCCTTCGTGAGCGCCATCAGGCAGGCGAGCAGCTCCACCGCCCCCGTGCCGCCGATCAGATGGCCGTGCATGGATTTGGTGGAGGAAATCATCAGCCGGTCCGCATGGGCGCCGAAGACATCGGCCACCGCCGCACATTCGGTCTTGTCATTGGCCGCCGTGCCGGTGCCATGGGCGTTGATATAGCCCACGTCCTCGGGGTTGATGCGCCCATCCTGCAAGGCCCCGGCAATCGCCCGCGCCGCCCCCTGTTTCGAGGGCATGACGATATCGGCGGCATCCGAGGTCATGGCGAAACCCACCACCTCGCCCAGAATCTCCGCCCCCCGCGCCCGCGCATGGTCGAATTCCTCGAAGACGAAGACCGCCGCCCCCTCCCCCTGAACCATGCCGGAACGGTTGAGGCTGAAGGGCCGGCAGGCCTCCTTCGACATGACCCGCAGACCCTCCCAGGCCTTGATCCCGCCGAAGCACAGCATGGATTCCGACCCGCCGGTCAGCATGACCTTCGCCCCGCCGGAACGGATCATCTGGAAGGCCAGCCCCATGGCGTGATTGGAACTCGCGCAGGCCGTGGCCACCGAAAAGGCCGGTCCCTTGAGGTTGAACTCCATCGAGACATGGCTGGCGGCGGCATTGTTCATCAGCTTCGGCACGACGAAGGGATGGACGCGGTTCTTCCCCTCCTCATAGACGGTGCGGTAATTCTCGTCCCAGGTATTGACCCCGCCCGCCGCCGTGCCGAGCACCACGCCCGAGGCATAGCCGAGATGCCCGTCGAAGTTCAGCCCCGACTGCGCCACCGCCTGCCGGGCGGCCAGAAGGGTGAACTGGGTGAACTTGTCGTAGAAGGTGATCTGCTGGCGGTTGAAATGCGCCTCCGGGTCCCAGCCATGGACCTGCCCGCCGATGCGGATGGCCAGCCGGTCCTTGTCGCGGATGTCGAGTTCGGTGATCCCGCAGCGCCCGTCGGCAAAGGCGTCATAGGTGCCGGAAACATCCTGGGCGAGCGCGTTGATCGTGCCGGCGCCGGTGATCGCCACCCGCTTCATCTTGCGGCGACCAGCCCTTCGACGGCGGCGATGATCGCGGCCACCGAGGAGATGTCGAACTCCGAAGCCGTGGGGTCATTGGCGTTGAACGGCACGGAGATGTCGAAGGCTTCCTCGATGGCGAAGATGGATTCCACCAGACCGAGGCTGTCGATGCCGAGGCTTTCGGGCGTCGCTTCCGGGGTCACGTCCGCGAGGTCCAGAACCGCCTGTTCGGCAATGATGGCCCGCACCCGCTCTGCGATGCTCGTGGTTTCGGTATGGCTGTTCCTGCCAGTGTCGCTCGCTGTCCCGGTCGCAGTCATCTAGGCCCTTTCTTCGGCTTCCTCCGGCGGTCTAGTCGGTCTCCGTGACGGTTCCGTGACCCTTCTCAAGCGCGGCAACCCGTGCCGCCAGACGCGGCAGACGGCGCAGCGCCTTCTGGATCTCGACATGGGATTCCATCTTCACCGCCGGATAGCCCAGAAGCACCCGCCCGGCGGGCGCGTTGGTGAAGACCTTGGTGGCCCCGCCGCAGATCACATCGTCACCGATGAAGATGTTGTCATTGACCCCGCATTGCCCGGCCAGCACCACGCGGTCGCCGATGCGGCTCGACCCGGCAATGCCGACCTGCCCGCAGAGCAGGCAATCGCGCCCGACCTGAACGTTGTGACCGACATGCACGAGATTGTCGAGCTTGGTGCCGGAGCCGATCACCGTATCGCGGATCGTGCCGCGGTCGATGGCGCAATTGGCGCCGATCTCCACGTCATCCCCGATGCTCACGGCGCCGAGAGAATGGATACGGGTCCAGCTTTGCTGGCGGATTTCCTCACGATGCCCAAGGGTTGCGCGGATTTCCTCAACCCCCGACCTCTCGGGCGTCACAAAGGAGAAGCCGTCAGAACCGATCACCGCCCCCGGCTGGCAGATGAAACGGTCGCCGATCTTCACCCGCGCCCCGATCCGCGCGCCTTGCAGGATCAGCGCATCGGAGCCGATCACCGCGCCTTCGGCGATGGAGACATGGCTGGCGATCCGCGCGCCCGGCCCGATCCTTGCACCCGCACCGATGGTCACGAAGGGACCGACGGCCGCACCCGCGCCCAGCTGCGCCGAAGGGTCCACCACCGCCATCGGATGCACGCCTGCGGCGATCTGCGGTCCCGGATCGAGCATCCGCGACAGCCCCGCCATGGCAAGCCGCCCGCGCGGCGCGAAGATCGCGGCCTTCAGCCCCAACCCCTGCCAATCCGCCCCCGGCCAAAGGAGCGCCACCTGCGCCTGCCCCTGCGCCAGCCCCGCCGCATATTTCGGGTCCATGGCAAGCGCGAGCGCCCCCTCCCCGGCCGAGGCCGGTTCGGAGGCATGGGTCACGGTCAGATCAAGATCGCCCGCCGCCTCCGCCCCGAGGGCGGTCGCAATTTCACGGATGCTGTGGGCCATGGCGTCCTCCGGTCCTGACGGGCGGAAGGATTAGCCCTGAACGCCGTCCAAGACCACCCCGGCCTTGGTCAGCGCCTCGAAAATCGCGGCGTCACGCCCGTAGACATCGCGGCGATAGCTCATCCCGCCCTTGGCCGTGGGCCAGGCGGTGAAATACACCAGATGCACCGGCACCCCGTTGGTCAGCGTGACATTGCTTTCCCGCCCGCCGTCCAGCTCCGACTGGAACAGGCCCTTCGGATCGTCGCTTTGCGCCGACAGGAGCGTATAGGCGAAGTCGAAGGGATCGCCGAGCCGGATGCAGCCGTGGCTGTAGGCCCGCACCTCGTTGGCGAAAAGGTTCTTGGCCGGGGTGTCATGCAGGTAGATGTTGTAGGGGTTCGGGAACATGAACTTCACCTTGCCGAGCGCATTGCCGTCCGAAGGCGGCTGGCGCAGGCCGAAGGGGAAGGAAGAGGCGGAATAGGCCGCGAAATTCACCGCCCCGCGCGGCACCACCCGGCCCTTGCTGTCCACCACCTGAAGATGGCCGACCGCATTGGGGTTGCGCTGCAGAAGCGGCAGATATTCCTTGACGATGATGGACCGCGGCACGCCCCAGCTCGGGTTCACCACCATATATTCCATCTTGTCGGAAAATTCCGGGGTGCGCTGATCGGGAACGTTCTTGCCGATCACCGCGCGGGTCTCGAAGGTCACGCGGCCCTGATCGACGATGCGGGCGACGAAATCGGGCAGGTTCACCCAGATATGGCGGCTGCCGCGCGGGGCGTCGCCCATCCAGCGGAGCCGTTCAAGCGCCACCACCACCGATTTCAGCCGCGCCTCCGGCGGCTGGTTGATCGCGGCGATCGTCGCCTCGGAGGCGATGCCGTCGGCGGTCAGCCCCATATCCACCTGAAAGCGCTGCACGGCCCGCGACAGCGCCCGGTCATAGCTGCCGCTCGCCGAATGGCCGAGGTAGCCGAGCGCCACCAGCCGGTCGCGCAGCGCCACGACCGCAGGCCCCTTCTGCCCCGGCTGAAGCGCGCCCGCCGGAACCGGCGCCCCCCAGAGGTTGCCGGCGATCACCGCCTCCAGCCGCATCTTCTCTTTCATCAGCCGGGCATATTCCGGCCCGCGCGGCGTCAGCGCGTGCAGGTAGCGCGCAGGTTCCGACCCCGCGATCCCGGCCAGAAGGGCGGCGGGCTCCGGCCGGACGATCTCGCGCACGATGGTCGGGTCGATCTTCGACGGCACGAGCGCGCCGCTTTTCACATCCCGCGCATAGGCGAGATAGGCCGTGGTCATCGCCACTTCGAGCCGGCCCCGGTCGCCTTCCGTGACGGCCGAGCGGAAGGCATGGATCAGCCCGGCGCGGTCATAGCGTTCCACCGGCAGCCCCTGCACGGAGGCCTCGTCGAGCGCGTCAAGGAAGGCGGCGCGGCGGGCGACATCCTCCGGCCCGGTCCAGAGCGGTGCGTAGGCGCGGGTACGGTAGAACTCGGCAACCGATTCCTGCGCCGCTGCCGCCTCGGCGACGGCGCGGGTGAAGGAGGGATTCTGCCCCTGAACCACCGCCTGCGCCCGCGCAGCGCCCGCGAAAGAGAGTGTCAAGGCCGTTGCCGCCACAAAACTGAGCAGGCTTCCGCGCAGCGAGAAGGAAAAGGACGGGGAGAAAGTCTTGGTCACGGCACATCCTTCACATCAACAGCGGCGCCGCGACGAACTCCGTCCAAACGGCCAATTTCCTTAACTTTCCTTCAAATCCGGCGGAGTGTAAACCGCCCCGCTCCCGCGGTCCGCGGGAAAACCGGCCCGCTTGCGGCGATTGTCTCATTTCGAACACGAATAGGCAGCCTGCGGAATTCCCCACTTGCAACTTTGGTGTTCAGCAAAAATTTGCCGATTGGCGCGAGACTCGAGTCGAAACGGTTGATCTGGCCTTTGGAACTTCACGCGTCTGTGTCATAAAGCTCAGGCACTTGGGGATAAGTGGCAGAACAACCGCCGGCACAGGCGGTCAGAAAGACCAGCGACGGGACAGGCGCAAAGAATGGCGAACATGAAATCTATGGGTATGACGCGGCGTGGGCTGCTGGGTGCTTTTGCAGCGACCGCCGTAATCGCAGCCCCCACCTATTCGAACGCTTTCGGGCTGCTGCGCGGGGCGGGCGACATCCGGCGGATCAACATGTATTCGGGGCGGACGGGCGAAAGCATCGACACGATCTACTGGATCGAAGGGGAATACATCCCGGAGGTTCTGAAGGAAATCAACCGCTTCATGCGCGACTGGCGCTCCGATGATGTGGTCACCATGGACCCGCGCAACTTCGACATCATCGCCGCCTCGCATCGGCTGATGGATGTGAGCGAGCCTTACATGCTGCTCTCCGGCTACCGGAGCCCGGCGACCAATGCGATGCTGCGCTCGCATTCGCGCGGCGTGGCGAAGAACTCCCTGCATATGAAGGGTCAGGCGGCGGATCTGCGGCTGAAGTCGCGCTCGGTCGGCCAGATGGCCAAGGCGGCGAAGGCCTGCGCTTCGGGCGGGGTCGGGACCTATCCGCGCTCCAACTTCGTCCATATGGATTGCGGCCCGGTCCGCACCTGGGGCGGCTGAGCGGCAACAGACCGGAAGTCAGGCAAAAGGGCGCCCCCGTGGCGCCCTTTGTCATTTGCCGATGCGGGGATTGTCCCCGAAGTGGAGACAATTGGGGTAGCTTTTGAGGAGGTTTGCCGGGATGGCGTGATGGTGCCGAGGCTCAGGGTCCATCGACATTTGGCAAGCCTTGCGACCCTCTTGCGCCCCCGGAGGGGTTTTGCACCCCTCCGGACCTCCCCGCAGGATATTTGAGGCAAGATGAAGGGGGAGGAGGCGCGCTCGTGCTGGCCGCCTCCATTCGGACCGTGGATCATGTCCGGCCCTCCGCCACAGGGGGAGGAAACGCGCGCCTGATCGCTTGGCGCCCTTGTGGCCATTGTGAGCCGCCCCGGCCGTGGCGGAGGGCCGTGCCTCACATTTCACCTTGCACCAGGGTCGTGCCGCCGCGTGCGCCGTGGAGGGACAATGGCACGCCTCATCCCATGGCAGCCTTGGCCATTCCACGCGCGCCCTGTGGGGAAGGATGGGGGCATGGCCTCGGCCGAAGCCGCGCCCTACTCCTCCTCCGGCATCTCGCCGTTATCCGCCGCCCGCCCGGCATCGGGATGGCCACGGAACCCCTGCGCCACCACGAATTTCTCCGAACTGTCGGCGCGCGAGGCCGGGGGTTTCACATTGGCGACCTTCTTGAAGGCCCGCTTCAGGATCGACTGGAGTTCGTTCTCCGCCCCGCCCGCCAGCACCTTGGCGACGAAGGTGCCGCCCTCCTCCAGCACGTCGAAGGCGAAATAGGCCGCCGCCTCGCAAAGCGCGATGATCCGCAAATGGTCCGTCCCCTTGTGGCCGGAGGCCGCCGCCGCCATGTCGGACATGACCACATCCGCCCGCCCGCCGAGCCAGCCCTTGACCAGATCATCGGCCTCGTCAGAGAGGAAATCGAGCTGGTGGATCTGCGCGCCCTGGATCGGTTCCACCTCCTGAAGGTCCACCCCCAGAACCGTGCCGATGGGCTTCGAGACCCGCTCGCCGAGCGCATTGACCCGCCCGACCGCGACCTGGCACCAGCCCCCCGGCGCGCAGCCGAGGTCCACCACCCGCGCCCCCGGCTTCAGGAAGCCGAACTTGTCGTCCAGCTCCAGGATCTTGAAGGCCGCGCGCCCGCGGTAGCCCTCCTTCTTGGCGCGCTGAACGTAAGGGTCGTTCAACTGCCGCTCAAGCCAGAGCGTCGAAGACAGCTTGCGCCCCTTCGCCGTCTTGACCCGCACGCGCAATTCCCGCTGTCCGCGGCCGGAGGTGTTCTTTTCGGTCATAGGTAAGGTCCGTCATCCAGAACGCCATCTGCGCTCATCTGTGCATAAAGAAGGCCCTCGCGCAGCCCGCGATCGGCCACGGAAAGGCGGTCGGTCGGCCAGATCCGCATCAGTGCCTGAAGAATTGCCGCGCCGGACATGATCAGCGTGTGCCGGTCGCGTCCGATGCGCGGGTCGGTGCGCCGCCCCTCCGGCCCGAGGGAGAGGTAATCGCGGATCACGAGGTCGATCTGGTCGGAGGTCATCTGCAACCCGTCCACCTTGGTCCGGTCATAGCGGCGCAGGCCGAGGTGGCTCGCCGCCACCGTCGTCACCGTGCCGGAGGTGCCGATGATCTGGAACCCGTCGCGCGGCTGGGCGGCATTGTAGGGCGAGAAGGAGGAGAGGTTTTCCTCGAAGAACCAGCTCATCAGCGCAAAGCGCGCACCGTCGTCCTCCACGTCCTGAAACTGGTCCTTGAGCGTCGCCACCCCGAGCGGGACCGAGATCCAGTCCACCACTCGCGCTCCCCCCTCCGGCTGGGCGGCAAACCCCCGGTGCAGCCGCATGATGGCGCGGGAGCGGTCCTCCGGCGCCACGGAGGAAATGTCGATCCACACGAGTTCGGTGGAGCCGCCGCCGATGTCCACGATCAGAAGCTGCTCGGTCCGCGCCGAGACCAGCGGCGCACAGGAGATGACGGCCAGCCGCGCCTCCTCCTCTGCCGTGATCACCTCGACGTTGAGCCCGGTTTCCCGCCGTACCTGCCGCATGAACTCCTTGCCGTTGCGCGCGCGCCGGCAGGCCTCGGTCGCCACCAGCCGGAAGCGGCCGACGCCGTGCTGCTCGATCTTCTTCTGGCAGATCCGCAGGGCCTGGATCGTGCGGCCCATGGAGGCGCGCGACAGCCGGCCGGATGCCTCCAGCCCCGCGCCAAGCTGCACGGTCTTGGAAAAGGAATCCACGACCTGAAACTGACTGCCCCGCGGCTGGGCAATCAGCATCCGGCACGAATTCGTGCCGAGGTCCAAAGCCGCATAAAGCTGCCCGGACCCGGCTTTGGGGGGAGCCGACGTTGCAACGCTGCGAGAAGCGACGGGCGCCTCGACCGCAAGCTCTTTCGCGTCCGCCCCCCGGGGACGCTCGGGCGCCATTTTCGCCCTCCATAGGTGGTTGTCCTCAAGGTAACCCCGATACCCGTTTGTGACAAGGACCCGATCCCGCGCTTTCCGCCGCGACAGGCCAAGACGCTCATCCTGCTGGTGAAAAAAGTGCCGATCCGCATCCCCTGCCCCCTTGGCCGGAACGCCGCTTTGCGGCTAGCTCCTTCCCATCCGCAACGCGGGTCGCATCAGGTCGCCGCCATGTCGAAAATCGACCCTGCATGTCGCGGACGGGTGATTAGAACAGGGTCAACGGGCAAGGGGGAATCAACGGATGCCGGATGTGGTTGTGGTCTACTGGCGCGATATTCCCGCGCAGGTGATCGTCGGCAAGGGCCGGCGCGGCGCCAAGGTCCAGCTTTCGGAGCGGTTCGAGCAGGCCATCGACCGCTGCGCCATGAAGATCGGCGCAAGGGATGCCGATGCCTATCTCGCCGAATGGCGCAAGGCCGAACCCTATGAGGTCGAGGGCGAGCAGGAGGCGGTCGCCGCCGCCGAGGCCGCCCGACTGGAAGCCGAATTCGACACCGAGCGCCTGAAGGCGCTGATCCAATCCGAAGGCTGGGCGAAAGCCTGACCGCATCACGAAAGACCTGACATGGCTCTCTTCAGCTTCCGCCGCGACACCACCGCCCCCACCTCCGCTTCGGCCGAGGTCGAGGCCTTCCTCAAGGGCTATTCCATCGAGGTGATGCCCCGCACCGCCGAAAAGGTGGAGGATTTCCGCGCCCTCCTGCCCAAGGGAACCCGCGTCTACATCGCCCATATCGAAGGCACGCCGATCGAGGACATGGTGGCGACCGCCAGGCGCATCGCGGGCGAAGGCTTTGATGTCATGCCGCATTTCCCGGCGCGCATCATCCCCGACAAGGCCACGCTCGCCGACTGGATCGCGCGCTACAAGGGCGAGGCGGGGGTGAAGCAGGCGCTTCTCCTCGGCGGCGGGGTGAACACGCCGGCCGGTGAATTCGACGCTTCCATGCAGCTTGTGGAAACCGGGCTCTTCGACGGGTTCGAGCGGCTGCATGTCGCCGGCCATCCCGAGGGCAACAAGGATATCGACAAGGACGGCGGCGACCGCATCATCATGCAGGCGCTGAAGTGGAAGCAGGCCTTCTCCGAACGTTCGGATGCGAAAATGGCGATTGCCACCCAGTTCTGCTTCGAGGCCGAGCCGGTCATCGCCTGGGCCGACAAGCTGGCCGCCGAGGGCATCTCGCTGCCGATCCATATCGGCATCGCCGGCCCCGCCAAGCTCCAGACCCTGATCAAATTCGCCATCGCCTGCGGCGTCGGCCCCTCGCTGCGCGTGCTGCAGAAGCGGGCCATGGATGTGACGAAACTCCTGCTGCCCTATGAGCCGACCGATGTGGTCGCGGCCCTGGCCGCCCACAAGGCCGCCAACCCGGCCTTCGGCATCGAGCAGGTGCATTTCTTCCCCCTCGGCGGTATCAAGACCAATGCCACCTGGGCCACCGAAAACGGCGGCGCCTCGGGCGTGCCTGCAAACGCCTGAAACGCTTCACTCAAAGGTTTAAGAATGACCCGCACCGTTATTGAATCCAAAACGAAAACCGTTGTGATCGGCTTTGACGAGCCCTTCTGCGTCATCGGCGAGCGCATCAACCCGACCGGCCGCAAGAAGCTCGCGGCGGAGCTGGAGGCCGGGAACTTCGAGACCGTGCTGAAGGATGCTCTCGAACAGGTGGCCTGCGGCGCCAATGTGCTCGACGTGAACTCCGGTGCGGTCTTCACCAACAAGATGGCCGAAGACCCGCGTTATGCCGACAACAACTTTGTCGAGCCGCCGCTGATGCGCGAGCTTATCCTGCGGATTCAAGAGGTTGTGGATGTGCCTTTGTGCATCGACTCCTCGGTTCCCGGCGCGTTGGAAGAGGGCTTGCGCGCCTGCGAAGGCCGCCCGCTCCTGAACTCCGTCACCGGCGAGGAGGAGCGGCTGGAGCTGGTGCTGCCGCTCGTCAAGAAATACAACGTGCCGGTCGTGGCGATTTCCAACGATGACACCGGCATTTCGCAGGACCCGGACGTGCGCTTTGCCGTGGCCAAGAAGATCGTCGAGCGTGCCGCCGATTTCGGAATTCCGGCCCATGACATCGTGGTCGATCCGCTGGTGATGCCGGTCGGCGCCATGGCGACGGCAGGCCAGCAGGTCTTCGCCCTCGTGCGCCGCCTGCGTGAGGAGCTGGGCGTGAACACCACCTGCGGCGCCTCCAACATCTCCTTCGGGCTGCCGCATCGCCACGGGATCAACGCCGCCTTCCTGCCGATGGCGATCGGCGCGGGGATGACCTCGGCGATCATGAACCCCGTCCGTCAGGTGGAGATGGAGGCGATCCGCGCCGCCAACTTCCTGATGAACCATGATGCGAATGGCGGGGAATGGATCCGCTTTTCCAAGGTTCTGGAAGCGGTCGAGGCCGGGACCAGCTTTGCCGAGGCCTCCGCTGCGGCTTCGGCGGCGACCTCTGGCCGGCGCGGCGGGCGTCGCGCACGCGGGTAATGCGGATGGCGGCGGCTCAGAAGAGCCGCCGCGTCGCCTGACGGACCTGTTTCACACGCTTGGTCAGATCCTGGGCGTTGCGGGCTTCGGCCTTTTCCGCCTCCGTCATCTCCGACTTCGGCTTGCCGCTGCGGGTCGCATAGTCGATCCCGCTGTCCACCGCGCGGTTCACCACCCGGTTCAGGATCTTGTTCAGGATCATCTGCAAGATGCGGTCCATCGTTTAACCTCTTTCAATCCTCAAACAATTCGCTTTGACCGCTCTGGGATTCCTCCTCCTCGGAGGGGGAGCCGAGCGATCCCGGCAGGGGCCGGCTGTCCAGAAGCCCCGCCGCCCGCAACTCCTTCAGACCCGGCAGGTCACGGGCCGATTCCAGCCCGAAATGGTCAAGGAAATGCTCTGTCACCACAAAGGTCACAGGGCGGCCCGGCGTCATGCGGCGGCGGCCGAGGCGGATCCAGTCCAGTTCCATCAACTGGTCCACCGTGCCACGGCTGACCGCAACCCCCCGGATTTCCTCGATTTCCGCCCGTGTGACCGGCTGGTGATAGGCAACGATGGCCAGCGTCTCGATGGCGGCGCGGGAGAGTTTGCGGGTCTCTTCCTGCTCTTTCTGCATCAGATGGCCAAGGTCGGGCGCGGTGCGGAAGGCCCAGGCATCGCCGACCCGCACCAGTTGAACCCCGCGCCCCTCGTACCGGCGGCGGAGCGTCACCAGAGCCTCCGCCGGATCGCAGCCATGGGGCAACCGCGCGACAAGCTCCGCCAGCGTCACAGGCGTTGCAGAGGCGAAGAGGACGGCTTCCACCATCCGCTCCTGCTCGGCCATGACGGGCGCTTCGAAAAGCGTCTTTTCAATGGGTTCCGGCGCGTCATTCATGTGATGTCGCTCCGCCGGATCTGGATCGGGGCGAAGGTCTCCCCCTGTTTCAGGCGGATCTGGCCGCGCTTGGCCATTTCCAGCACCGCCGCGAAATGGGCAGCGGTGACGGAGCGGCGCCGGGCGGGCGTCGCATCCCAGCCTTCGGGCAGAAAGCTGGTCAGATCGGACCATTCGCCCACATAGCCGAGCATCCCGCGCAGCCGCTCCAGAGCCTCTTCCATCGTGAAGATGTCTTTGCGGTCAAAGGCATAGGGACGGAACTCATCCTTGGTCCTGATCCGCGCATAGGCGCGCATCAGATCCAGCAGCGTCGCCGCATAGGTCACGGTGACCCGCCGCGTCACATCCTCGGGCAAGCCGCGGGGAAAGAAATCGCGCCCGCGCTGATCGCGCGCCATGAGCCGGGCCGCCGCCTCGCGCATCGCCGAAAGCCGTTCGAGCTGGAAGGCCAGATGGGCGGCGAGATCCTCGGCGGAGGGGCCATCCTCCCCCGGTTCCGGCGGCAGCAGCAGTCGGGATTTCAGGAAGGCGAGCCAGGCCGCCATCACCAGGTAATCCGCGGCAAGTTCGATCCGCAATGCCTGCGCCCGCTGCACGAATCCCAGATATTGTTCGGCCAGTTGCAGCACGGAAATGCGCCGCAGATCGACCTTCTGCGTCCGCGAAAGCGTCAACAGCAGGTCGAGCGGCCCCTCGAAACCATCGACATCGACGATCAGCGCCTCTGCCTCCAGCCGGTCCGCGGGGGGCAGACGGTCGGGTTGGCCCCAATCGTCGGTCTCGGTTTCAGTCATTCAGCGGCTCATCCAGAAGAGCTGAAAGCTCCGCTTCCAGAGCCGCAATGTCAACGGTTTCGTCCCGGTGCCGCCGGGCAAGCGCCGATCTTGCGCGGGCAAGCGCCGCTGGCCCCATCTCCCCCGCTTCGGAGGCGACCTCCAGCATCTCGGCCATCACCCCCTTGCAATGCAGGGCAATGTCGCAGCCCGCCGCCATGGAGGCCGCCGTCCGCTCCGCCAGCGTGCCTTTCAGCGCCTGCATGTTGAGATCGTCGGTCAACAGAAGACCCTGAAAGCCGATCTCCTCGCGGATCACCCGGATCATCTCCGGCGACTGGGTGGCGGGACGGCTGTCATAGGCGGCAAAGATGATATGCGCGGTCATCGCCATCGGCAGGTCGGCAAGGGCGCGGAAGGGGGCGAAGTCGGTGGCCGCAAGACTGTCGCGGTCCGCCGTGACCGTGGGCAGGTCGAGATGGGTGTCGTTTTCAGACCGGCCATGACCGGGCAGATGCTTCATCACCGGCAGAACGCCCTCGGCAAGATGGGCCTCGGCAACGGCGCGGGCAATCTCCGTCACCCGCTCCGCCGTTTCGCCATAGCAGCGGTTCCGCAGGAAGGGATGGGTGAGCGGTCCGGCGATGTCGGCAACCGGCGCGCAATTGGCGTCGATGCCGACGGCGCGCAATTCCCGCGCGATGAGGCGGGAGCGCAGGGCCATGGCGCGGGCGGCGGCGGGACCGGCCGCCTGCACGGTGTCGAGCGGTGGGCTCCATTCCCGCCAATGCGGTGCGCGCAGGCGCTGCACCCGCCCGCCCTCCTGATCGACCAGAACCGGGGCATCGCGGCCCACGGCCTCCCGCAGGTCGGAGGTCAGGCGCCGGAGTTGCTCCGGGTCCTGAACATTGCGGGCGAAAAGGATGAAGCCCAGAGGATCGGCCTCACGGAAGAAGGCCGCCTCCTCGGGCAGCAGCACCGGGCCATCGCAGCCGAAAACGGCGGCGAGGCGGCCAAGTTCGCTCATCGCTGGGTAACCGGGATGCAGGTGGCGTTTTCGGCCAGAAGCGCCGTGCAGAAGCGGCGCGATTCGTCATCGGCGCCGAAGCCCATGGCGCGCAGGCGGTAGAAGGTGCGCCCGCCGCTTTGCGCGGCCTGCACCACCATCGACTTGCCGGCCATCAGATCGCCGAAGCGCTGACCGAGCCGCGCCCATTCGCCGCGCGCGGCATCGGCATCATCGAAAGCGCCAAGCTGCACCAGCCGGGTGCCGGCGGTGATCGTGGCGGCATCGACCTCGACCGGAGCGACGGCAGCCACGGTTTCGACGGCGGAGACCTCACCCGCGCCGGGGCGCAGCCTGGGGCGCGGCGAGGCGGTGGGGCTTTGGCCTTCGGGCAGGAGGGCCACATCCACGGGCTCGGCGGCAGGACCATCCTCTGCCTCGACGGGCGCCTGACCAAGCGCCTCGGCCAGAGCCATGGCCACGGCATCCTGACTGCCTTCCGGCACCGGCGCAGGCAAGGCGGCGGAGGCCATGCTGTCATCCTCGGTCTCGATGGGCGCCATATCCGCCGTCTGCACGGCTTCCGGCGCCATGTCGGCAGCCTCGGAGGCCATCACATCCGGCAAGGCAGCAGGATCGGCGGGAAGCGCCCCGTCCGTCTCCGGGTCGATCAGCCCGGCGGCATCCTCATCCGTCAGCTCGACCGGGCGCGGCGCGAGGCGCAGGCTTTCCGGGATCGGCAGCGCCGTTCCCGCCGCGGCAACAGCATTGACCGAAAGGCCCTGGTGCATCACCACCTCGCCCCCCGGATTTTCCGGCGAAATCCGCAGCGGCCCGGCCAGAGCGCGGATCACCGGGATGCCGTTCACATCCCGCACCGCCAGCTTGTAACCCCAGACCCCAAGCCCGACGATGAGCGCGACCGAACAGACCGCCCCCGCCATATTGACCATCCGCGTCGTGCGGCCCGCTGCCGTATAGGCATAGCCGCCTTCGAGATGCTCGAATTCCATATCCGCCATGTTCGCCTCGCCTGCGGGGGCGATACATGCCACCCCTGCTTCATTGCTGCCCGAACCGGCGGGGCGCTTCAGCGCATTTCCTCGACCGGCACGACCCCAAGGATACCCAAGCCCGAGGCAATGACAACGCCGGTGGCGCGGGCAAGAGCAATTTTCGCCGCAGATGTTGCCGCATTGCCCTCCTGCACGAAGCGCAGCGAGGGATCGTCATTGCCGCGGTTCCAGAGCCCGTGGAAATCGGAGGCGAGTTCGTAAAGATAGAAGGCGATCCGGTGCGGCTCGTTGGAGCGGGCGGCGATCTCCACCAGACGCGGCCATTCGGCGATCTTGCGGGCCATGGCCAGTTCCGCCTCATGGGAAAGCTGGCTCAGATCGGCAAGCTCCAGCGTGGCATCGTCGCAGGCGATCCCCGCCTCCGCCGCCTTGCGGAGCACGGAATTCACCCGCGCATTGGCATATTGGACGTAGAAGACCGGGTTGTCCTTCGACTGCTCCAGCACCTTGTCGAAATCGAAGTCGAGCGCCACGTCGTTCTTGCGGGTCAGCATCATGAAGCGGGTGACGCCCGCGCCCGCCTGCTCCACCACGTCGCGCAGGGTAACGAAGGTCCCTGCCCGCTTCGACATCTTGAAGGGCTCGCCGTTCTTGTAAAGCTTCACGAGCTGGATCAGCTTGATGTCGAGCGGCACCCGCCCCCCGGACAGCGCCGAGACCGCCGCCTTCATCCGCTTCACATAGCCGCCGTGATCGGCCCCGAAAATGTCGATCAGCTCGTCGAAGCCGCGCTGCACCTTGTCGAAGTGATAGGCGATGTCGGGGGCGAAATAGGTCCAGCTTCCGTCCGATTTCATCACCGGACGATCCACGTCATCGCCATGGGCGGTGGAGCGGAACAGCGTCTGGACCCGCGGCTCCCAGTCGTCCGGCTCCTTGCCCTTCGGGGGCTCCAGCGTGCCTTCGTAGATCAGCCCCTGATCGCGCAGCGCCTGAATGGCGGCCTCGATCTTGCCGGTGCCGTAAAGCGCCTTCTCGCTGGAATAGAGATCCATCTCGACGCCGAGCAGCGCCAGATCGGCACGGATCTCGGCCATCATCATCGCGGTGGCGAAGTCGCGGATCTCGGCCAGCCAATGCTCCTCGCCCTTGTCGAGCAGGCTGGCGCCGTATTTCGCCTTGAGCGCCTCGCCGACCGGGATGAGGTAGTCGCCGGGGTAGAGCCCCTCGGCAATCGCAGGCTCCAGCCCGTTGGCCTCGCGGTAGCGCTCATAGGCGGACCGGGCGAGCACATTCACCTGCGCGCCGCCATCGTTGATGTAATATTCGCGCGTCACCTGCCAGCCGGCAAAGGCCAGAAGCCGGGCAAGCGCATCGCCCACCACCGCGCCGCGCACATGGCCGACATGCATCGGCCCGGTCGGGTTGGCGGAGACGAATTCCACATTGACCTTCCGCCCCGCCCCGAGCGTCGAGCGGCCATAGCCCACCCCCTGCCCCAGCACCGAGCGCACCAGCCCCTGCCAGACCGAGGGCGCGAGCCGCAGGTTGAGGAACCCCGGCCCCGCCACCTCGGCCGCGATCACCCGCGGATCGGCGGCAAGCTTCTCGGCCAAAGCCTCGGCAATGGCGCGCGGCTGCATCCCCGCGGGCTTTGCCAGCACCATGGCCGCATTGGTCGCCATATCGCCATGGGCGGCATCGCGCGGCGGCTCCACCGCCACGGCGGCAAGGTCGAGCCCGGCGGGCAGGCGGCCCTCGGCGGCCAGAGCGGCAAGGGAATCCGTCACCAGAACGCGGATTTCGGCAAAGAGGTTCATTTGATCAAGTCCTGACTGTCTGGCTTCGGGATGCCAGAGCCGCAAGGCCGGGTCAAGCGAGGCCAGGCCTCAGCGGCGGGCGTAGCGGGCCTTCAGCGCCAGTTCCACCGCCGGCGGCACGAATTTCGACACATCGCCCTGCAACCGCGCGATCTCTTTCACGAGCTTGGAGGCGATCGCCTGCCGCCGCGCATCGGCCATGAGGAAGACCGTCTCGACCGAGGCATCCATGGCCCGGTTCATGCCGACCATCTGGAATTCATATTCGAAATCGGCGACGGCGCGCAGCCCGCGGACGATGACGCTTGCCCCCACGTCGCGGGCGCAATCGATCAGCAGGTTCTCGAACGGGTGGACGACGATCTCGCCGCCGATCCGGGCGAGGATCGGCGCACATTCGGCCTCCACCATCGCCACCCGCTCCTCCAGCGTGAAAAGCGGCCCCTTGTCGCGGTTGATGGCCACGCCGATCACCAGCCTGTCGACCAGCGGCAAGGCCCGCTGGATGATATCGACATGGCCGAGCGTGATCGGGTCGAAAGTGCCGGGGTAAAGACCGATACGCATCTGGGGCCTCCTGCCGTTTGCGCGCACACGCAACAATATTGCGCGGCGGGTTGCAAGCGGGAATTGCCGCAGCAGAAACGGACCCGCTGCGGCATCTTGCTCAGAAGCCCTTGATCATGCCCTCAAGCGCATCCTTCTCCATGGCCAGCTCCGCCAGCCGCGCCTTGACCACATCGCCGATGGAGATCAGGCCGACCATCTCCGCCCCCTCGACCACGGGGATATGGCGGAACCGCCCATCGGTCATCTTCTGGAGCACGTCATTGGCCCGCTCCCCCCGCGCGCAGGTGACGACACGGGCGGTCATCAGGCTCTCGACCGGATCGGTCAGGCAGGCCGGACCGCGCCGGCCAAGCTCGCGCACCACGTCGCGTTCCGAGATGATGCCGGCGAGATGCTTGCCATCCGCCGAGACGATCACCGCCCCGATCCGGCGGGCGGACAGGACCTCCGCCACCTCCGCGACGGTGGTGCCGGGGGGAACGGTCACAACCCCCTGGTCCGGTTTCGATTTCAGGATCTGGCTGACAAGCATGGGCTCCTCCCTTGTTGTCCCCCGAAGGGTCGGCCCCGCGCAAGATTCTGTCAAGGGAATGGTGCGGCGGGCGGAGTTTCTGTCGTGCAGGCCGCAGGACGCTCCGCGGGGGATATTTGGAAAGAGAAGAAAGCCCTTTCATACTGGCTCAAATATCCCCGCCGGAGGCTTCCCCGGCCCATGCCGCTCACATCGCCGCCGTCTGCGCCTCCAGCCGCGCCATCTCGGCCCGCGCTTCGCGGATGAGCTGATCGGCAAAGCGGTTCAGCCGCAGCACCCGGCCGTCATCGGCATGGCGGATGAGCCAGAAGGCGCGGGTCAGATGAACCTCCGCCGACAGGATGCGGCGCAGATCGGGGGCGGCGGGAAGGGCGAAGTCATGGACCACCCCCACCCCGGCCCCATGGCGCAGGAAGTTGAGCTGCACGGACACCGAATTCGAGGCGAGCGCCGGGGCGCGCAGCCCTATTCCGGCGAGATAATCCAGTTCCTTGTCGAAGATCATGTCGGGGATATAGCCGACGATCCGGTGATCCTTCAGATCCTCCGTCCCGAGGATCGGCGGGTGGCGGGCGAGATAGTCGCGCGAGGCGGCGAGGTGGAGGTGGTAATCGGTCAGCTTCTGCACCGTCAGCCGTCCGGCCTCGGGGCGCGAGACCGCGATGGCCATATCCGCCTCGCGCCGCGACAGGTTGAAGACCCGCGGCAGGGCGACGATCTGCACCTCCAGCCCCGGATTGGCATCGCAGATCCGGGCGATCACCTGCGGCAGCAGGTAATTCGCGCAGCCGTCCGGCGCGCCGAGGCGGATCTGGCCGGTCAGCCCCTCCGGCCCGCTCAGAACCTCGGAGGCGCCCTCGATCGCCGTCTCCGCCCGCTCCGCCTGGGCGAGCAGCCTGCCCCCCGCCTCGGTCAGCCCGTAGCCCTGCGGCGTCTTGGAGAAAAGCCGCGCGCCCAGGGCCTCTTCCAGCCGGGCGATGCGGCGGCCGACGGTGGCCGGGTCGATCTTCAGCACCCGCCCCGCGCCCGAAAGGCTTTCGCGCCGCGCCACCGCGAGGAATATCCGCAGGTCGTCCCAGTCCATCGCCGCCACCTTTGCATTTTCGCAAAACACTTTTGGTATATTGCCGCTTTATCCGGCATTTCCGCAAGGCTATCCTTGCCGCGAACATTGGGAGGATTCCATGAAAGAGATCGGTCACTGGATCAACGGCAAGCATGTTCCCGGCACCTCGGGGCGCTTTGCCGATGTCTTCAACCCCGCCACCGGCGAAGTGCAGGCGCGCGTGGCGCTCGCCACCAGGGCCGAGCTCGACGCCGCGACCGCCGATGCCGCGAAGGCCCAGGTGAAATGGGGCGCCACCAATCCGCAGCGCCGCGCCCGCGTGATGATGGAGATGGTCCGGCTCATCAACCGCGACATGGAGAAGCTGGCGCTTGTCCTTTCCTCCGAGCATGGCAAGACGGTTCCCGATGCCAAGGGCGACATTCAGCGCGGGCTGGAGGTGATCGAATTCTGCATCGGCGCGCCGCAGATGCTGAAGGGCGAATTCACCGACAGCGCCGGGCCGGGGATCGACATGTATTCGATGCGCCAGCCGATCGGCGTGGCGGCGGGGATCACGCCCTTCAACTTCCCGGCCATGATCCCCTTGTGGAAGATGGGTCCGGCGCTCGCCTGCGGCAATGCCTTCATCCTGAAGCCTTCGGAGCGTGACCCCTCGGTGCCGCTGATGCTGGCGGAACTGTTCAAGGAAGCCGGGCTGCCGGATGGCGTCCTTCAGGTGATCAACGGCGACAAGGATTCGGTCGATGCGATCCTCGACAATCCGGTCATTTCGGGGATCGGTTTCGTCGGTTCCACCCCGATTGCCGAATATATCTACGGGCGCGGCTGTTCCAACGGCAAGCGGGTGCAATGTTTCGGCGGCGCCAAGAACCACATGATCATCATGCCGGATGCCGATATGGATCAGGCGGCGGATGCGCTTGTCGGCGCGGGCTATGGGGCTGCGGGCGAGCGCTGCATGGCGATCTCGGTCGCGCTGCCGGTGGGTGAGAAGACCGCCGATCTCCTGATCGAAAAGCTGATCCCGCGGATCGAGAAGCTGAAGGTCGGCCCCTATACCGCCGGCAATGACGTGGATTACGGCCCGGTGGTGACCGCCGCCGCCAAGGCCAACATCCTGCGGCTGGTCGAATCCGGCGTGGCGCAGGGGGCCAAGCTGGTCGTCGATGGCCGCAATTTCGCATTGCAGGGCTATGAGGACGGCTTCTTCGTCGGCCCGCATCTCTTCGACCATGTGACCACCGACATGGACATCTACCGCAAGGAGATCTTCGGGCCGGTCCTGTCCACGGTACGCTGCGCGACCTATGAAGAGGCGCTCGGCCATGCGATGGACCATGAATACGGCAACGGCACCGCGATCTTCACCCGCGACGGCGACACGGCGCGCGATTTCGCCAACCGGGTCAATGTGGGCATGATCGGCATCAACGTGCCGATCCCGGTGCCGCTGGCCTACCATACGTTCGGCGGCTGGAAGAAATCGGCCTTCGGCGACCTGAACCAGCACGGGCCAGATGCCTTCCGCTTCTACACGCGGACGAAGACCATCACCTCGCGGTGGCCGAGCGGCATCAAGGAAGGCGCGTCGCTGAACTTCAAGCAGATGGACTGAGGAGAGGCCGGGGGGCTTTGCCCCCCAAGCCAGCGGTGTTCGAACCCATGGCGCATCGCTGGCTTGCCCCC
This sequence comes from Paracoccaceae bacterium, assembly GCA_027492585.1. Taxonomy (GTDB): domain Bacteria; phylum Pseudomonadota; class Alphaproteobacteria; order Rhodobacterales; family Rhodobacteraceae; genus JAPUEK01. The sequence continues at coordinate 45,775 of JAPUEK010000042.1, forward strand.
CAGGATATTTTGCACAGGGGACGGGGAAGGAGCGCAGGCTCCTTCCCCGTTCTTCATTTGGCACCCATGCGGAGCAGGTAATAGGTGCCGCCGCCGATGGCCACGCCGAAGAACCAGCCATAGGTTCCCCACCAGCCGGGCAGAAGGGTGGTGAAGGTCGGCAGGATCGAGGAGAAGACGATGCCGATGGCAAGGGCGACGAAGGCCTTCACATGCCAGCCGCCGTCGAAGCGGAACTCGCCCTCCTCCTGATAGAGCGCGTTCACGTTCAGCTTGCCCTGCCGGATCAGGTAGTAATCCACCATCATGATCCCGAAGATCGGTCCCATGGCCGAGCCGATGAAGTTCACGAAATGCGCCGCCCCCGTTTCCCAGGGCGCCCAGGGGTAGAGCACGAGCGCGATCAGCGCCGCGATCAGGCCACCACCCTTGAAGCTGATCTTCGAGGGGAAGGTGTTGGAGATGTCGAAGGCCGCAGAGACGAAATTCGCCACGACGTTGATGCCGAGCGTCGCCACGGTGAAGGTCAGCGCGGCAAGAAGCGCAAGGAACCAGCTGTCGAACTTGGCGCTGATCTGGTCGGGGTGGAGCAGGACTTCGCCATAGACGGCGAAGGCGGCGGTGGTGGTGACGCCCGCGACGAGGCAGAAGGCCAAGAGGTTCACCGGCAGCCCCCAGAGGTTGCCCCGGCGCAGCGCCGCCTCATCGGTGGCATAGCGGCTGAAGTCGCAGAAGTTGAGGTAGAGCGCCGCGAAATAGGTGATCCAGGTCGCGGCGACGGCGGCCAGGGCCGCGAAGCTGCCCGGCGCGCCGGGAACGCCGGCATCCCTGGTGGCGGCGAGCAGGACCTCCTGCGGGATCTCGGCGCCGAAGCTGAAGGTGCCGGATTTGATCACGAGGTAGATGGCGAGGATCAGCATCATGATCCAGACCGCGGGGCCGGCCCAGTCCTGGAACTTCCGCACCGTCTCCATGCCGCGCTGAATGATCATCAGTTGCGCCGCCCAGACGAGGACATAGCAGATCACCTCCAGCGTCGAGTGGCCGAGGATATGGCTGGTCTGGTGGAACTCCAGCATCCCCGGCGAGCGGATCAGCAGCGCCACGATGGCGCCCGAGGCCGCTGCCGTCTGCGCGCCATACCAGAAGCAGGCGACGATGGCGCGGATCAGCGCCGGAGCATTGGCACCGAAGGTCCCGAAGGAGGCGCGGGCCAGAACCGGGAACGGCACCCCCGTCCGCACGCCGGCATTGCCGACGAGGCTCATCAGGAAGAAGATCACCAGAGATCCGATGCCGATGGCGATGACGAAGTTCAGGAAACTGCCGCAGAGCAGGAAAAGGCTGGCGGCGAGGTAATAGCCCCAGAGGCTGTGAACGTCCGAGGTCCAGACGTTGAAGATCGAAAACGCCCCCCACTTCCTTTCGGTCGCGGGGGCGAGGTCCTCGTTGTGCAACGAGGGTGAGGGATTGGTAAGCTGCATGGACTGTCCCTTCCGGTTGACGGGTAGCGCAGACCTCTTCTGAGCGGGTCTTGACGCTACGGCAGGTTGCGCCGCGAAATGACGCAGGGCAATTGCCGCTTTGGAGATAGGATTTTTCGGGAATTTTTGAAAAAGTTTCGAAAACTTGCGGAAACTGCCGTCTGGTGAGGGGGGATCTTCCCTGCCGGACGCCGATGAAACGGAAGGGCAAGCGCTTGATCGGAAAGGGCGAATCGGACAGGCTTCGGACCATGGCCTTTGCTGGCCTGTCGCAAGCGGCAGGGGCCGGGCTTCAGGCGCTGCCGATCCTGTCGCTTGACAGAGACGTGGTGCTCTTTCGACCCGGAGATCAGGCGCAGGGATTCGTCCCGGTGCTGTCGGGGCGGATCAAGGAGCTGCTGACCGGGCTGGCCGGCACCTGCCCGCTTTGCAGTCTCTTTGGCCTGTCCACCTGCCCGCTCAGGCGCGGCTGAGCTCCTGCTGAGCTCCTCGGGGTAACGAGTGCCGCGTGGCTGCTATTCAGCGGCCACGCGTTTTGCATCCAGCATCGGCTTCAGATAGCGCCCGGTATGACTGGCCTCGACCTTGGCCACCTCTTCCGGCGTCCCGGTCGCCACGATCTGCCCGCCGCCGTCGCCGCCTTCAGGCCCGATGTCGATCAGCCAGTCGGCGGTCTTGATCACATCGAGATTGTGCTCGATCACCACCACCGTATTGCCCTGATCGACCAGCGAATGGAGCACTTCCAGCAGCTTTCGCACATCCTCGAAATGCAGGCCGGTCGTCGGCTCGTCGAGAATGTAGAGCGTCTTGCCGGTGGCGCGGCGCGACAGCTCCTTGGAGAGTTTCACCCTTTGCGCCTCCCCGCCTGAAAGGGTCGTCGCCTGCTGGCCGACCTTGATATAGCCAAGGCCCACCTCGCAGAGCGCCTCCATCTTTTCGCGGATGGCGGGAACGGCGGAAAAGAACTCGCGCGCATCTTCACAGGTCATGTCAAGAACATCGGCGATGCTCTTGTTCTTGAACTTGATTTCCAGCGTTTCCCGGTTGTAGCGATGGCCCTTGCAGGTCTCGCAGGTCACATAGACATCGGGCAGGAAGTGCATCTCGATCTTGATGACGCCATCGCCCTGGCAGGCCTCGCAGCGCCCGCCCTTCACGTTGAAGGAAAACCGCCCCGGCCCATAGCCGCGCGCCTTGGATTCCGGCAGGCCCGCGAACCAGTCACGAATGGGCGTGAAGGCGCCGGTATAGGTCGCGGGGTTGGAGCGCGGCGTGCGTCCGATCGCCCGCTGGTCGATGTCGATCACCTTGTCCAGATGCTCGAAGCCGCTGATCGTCTCGCAGGGGGCCGGGGTCTCATGGGCGCCATTGAGCCGCGTGGCCGCGGTCTTGAACAGGGTCTCGATGGTCAGCGTGGATTTGCCGCCGCCCGAAACGCCGGTCACGCAGACGAACTTGCCGAGCGGGAATTCCGCCGTGACATTCTTGAGGTTGTTGCCGGTGGCGCCCACCACCTTCAGCTTCTTGCCGCTGCCCTTGCGCCGGGTCTTCGGCACCGAGATTTCCCGCGCGCCCGACAGATATTGCCCGGTGAGGCTGGCGGGATCGGCGGCGATTTCCGCCGGAGTGCCGCGCGCCACCACCTGACCGCCATGCACCCCCGCCCCCGGCCCGATGTCGAAGACATAATCGGCCTCGCGGATCGCATCCTCGTCATGCTCGACGACCAGAACCGTATTGCCCTGATCGCGCAGGTTTTTCAGCGTGGTCAGCAGCCGGTCGTTGTCGCGCTGGTGCAGCCCGATGGAGGGCTCGTCCAGCACATAGAGCACCCCGGTCAGGCCCGAGCCGATCTGGCTCGCCAGCCGGATCCGCTGGCTTTCCCCGCCCGAGAGCGTGCCGGCATTGCGGCTCATCGTCAGGTAGTTCAGCCCGACATTGACGAGGAACCCCAGACGCTCGCGGATCTCCTTCAGGATGGCGCGGGCGATCTCCTGCTTCTGCGGGCTGAGGCTTTCGGGAACCGAGGCGATCCAGGCATGGGCCTCGGCAATCGACATCTGCACCACCTGCCCCGCATGAAGCCCCGCGATCTTCACCGCGAGCGCCTCCGGGCGCAGCCGGTAGCCGTGACAGGTGCCGCAGGGCCGGTTGTTCTGAAACCGCTCCATCTCCTCGCGGCTCCAGGCGCTGTCGGTCTCGCGGTAGCGGCGCTCCATGTTGGGGATGACCCCCTCGAACACGCGCGAGACCTGATAGATCCGCCCGGCCTCGTCATAGCGGAAGGAAATCTCCTCCCCGCCGGAGCCGTAGAGAAAGACCTTCTTCACCGCCTCCGGCAGGTCCTTCCACTTCTTCTTGCGGTCGAAATTGTAATGCAGGGCAATGGCTTCGATGGTCTGGAGGAAATAGGGCGACTTCGACTTGGCCCAGGGCGCAAGCGCCCCCTGCGCCAGCGTCAGCCCCTGATCCGGCACCACCAGACGCTCGTCGAAGAACAGCTCCACCCCCAGCCCGTCGCAGACCGGGCAGGCCCCGAAGGGCGCGTTGAAGGAGAAAAGCCGCGGCTCGATCTCGGCGATGGTGAAGCCGGAAACCGGGCAGGCGAATTTCTCGGAATAGGTGGTGCGCGTCCCCTCCCCCTCCGCCGGGGCGGTTTCCAGCACCGCGATCCCGTCGGCAAGGTCGAGCGCGGTGCGGAAGCTGTCGGCAAGCCGGGTCTCCAGCCCCTCGCGCACCACGATCCGGTCCACCACCACGTCGATGTTGTGGCGCAGCTTCTTGTCGAGCACCGGCGGCTCTTCCAGCTCATGGAAGGTGCCGTTGACCTTGACCCGCTGGAACCCCTGCTTCCGCAGCTCAAGGAATTCCTTTTTGTATTCGCCCTTGCGGTCGCGGACGATGGGCGCCAGCAGATAGGCCCGCGTCCCTTCCGGCATCGCCATGACCGCATCTACCATGTCCTGCACCTGCATCGCCGTGATCGGCAGGCCGGTGGCCGGGCTGAAGGGGGTGCCGACGCGGGCAAAGAGCAGCCGCAGGTAGTCGTAGATCTCCGTCACCGTGCCGACGGTGGAACGGGGGTTCTTCGAGGTGGTCTTCTGCTCGATGGAAATCGCCGGTGAGAGGCCGGAGATATGATCCACGTCCGGCTTGCCGGCCATGTCGAGGAACTGCCGCGCATAGGCCGAGAGCGATTCGACATAGCGCCGCTGCCCCTCGGCATAGATCGTGTCGAAGGCGAGGCTCGACTTGCCGGAGCCGGACAGCCCGGTGATCACAACGAACTGGTCGCGGGGAATGTCTACATCCACCCCCTTGAGGTTATGCTCGCGCGCGCCGCGCACTTCGATGAACTTCTGCTCGACCATGATCCACCCCGTAAGCCGGGATCAGAGATAGGGCGGATCACAGGTATTTCCAACCGGAAAATGTGAACGAAGAATGAACACATGCCGGTTTTGTGGTTTCCGCAGCGGCGGGCTTTACATATTCAATTTATCGCACATATATGAGGCACCCCAGCAGAGGACCCATCCCATGACCCCGCAAGATGCCATCGCCAAAGCCGCCCGTGGCGAGATCACCCTCGTCGATGTGCGCGAGGCCAAGGAGCTGGCCGCCAGCGGCACCGCCGCAGGCGCGCTGCACATTCCTCTGGCCCTGATCGGCCTGCAGGCGGCAGAGAAAATCCCGAAGACCCGGCCCGTGGTGCTTTTCTGCGCCGTCGGCGGCCGCGCCGGGATGGCGGCGCAGGCGCTGAGCGGCATGGGCTATGAGGCCCACAACATCGGCGGTTTCGGCGACTGGGCGCAGGCCGGCGGTCCCGTCACCCGCTGAACGCGCGCCGCCGCCGCGCCAGCAGCGCGTGGATGGCGATGCCCAGCCCGGAAAACCCGAGCACGAAGAGCGCCAGCCCCGCGGCCCCCGCCCGTTCGACCAGATAGGCCAGCAAGGGCGTCCCCGTGGTCGTGCCGAGATTGCCGAGTTGCGCGATGGCCCCGGCGGCGCGGGCGCGGTCCTCCGGCCGGGGGTTCAGTTGCGGGATCGCGGCAAAGCTCGCCCCCTGCACGATGCCCAGCGAGGCCGCCACCATCAGCGCGAACGCCGCCTCGGCCGCCCCCTGCCCCCAGGTGAGCCACAGCCCCAGGGCGCCCAGCACCGCAAAGGCGAACCCCGCCTGCACCAGCCGCACCGCCGGAAACTTCCCCAGAAGCCAGACCCCCAGCGTCAGCGACACGGTGATCGACACCAGCGGCATCGCCACTCCGATGAAGCGGCCCCAATCGGGGCTGGCCAGCCCCGGCAGCAGCGTCAGCACGGCAACGTAAGTCACGGTGTAGCAGACGAACCCCATCGCCGGCGCCGCCAGAAAGGGCGAGGCATAGATGGCCAGATGCTGCGCCAGCAGCCCGCCCTGTCCCGGCTGTGGCGTCTCGCGCCGGTCGGCCGGCATCAGCCCCCAAAGCAGCGCGGCACAGGCCAGCATCCAGAGGGCATGGGCCTGAAACAGCGCCCCCGCTCCGGCGACCGCGATCAGCTTCGGCCCGAGCCAGAACAGCAGCGCATAGGTCAGCCCGAAAAAGCTCGACCACAGCGTCATCGCCGCCCCCTGCCGCGCCGGAGGCGCCGCCGCCGCGATCGCCGTCGGCCCCACCACCACGATGGCGAGATGCGAGACCCCCTCCAGCACGCGCGTCAGCATCATCACCGGATAGGGCGGGAACACCGACTGCACCAGCGACACCACCGCCCCCAGCACGAGCGCCGCCAGAATCGCCCGCCGCGGCCCGACCCGCGCCACCAGAAGCCCCGCCGTGGTGCCGAAGACCAGCCCGACCATGCCCACGACCGAGACCATCAGCCCCAGCCAGACACCTTCATAGCCCGCATAAGCTGCCCCGAGCGACGGATAGACCACAGAAATCTTGCCGAATTGCGCCGCCGCCCCAAGGCCCGCCAGCCAGAGCGCCACAATCGTCAGAACCGCGCGCATGTCCTTCACCTCTGCACAAATATCCTCGGGGGGGTGCCGAAGGCACGAAGGGGGGCAGACAGCCCCCCTCCCCTTTTTCCCGGATCTGCTCGCAAACCGCTCAGATATGCAAGGCCCGGCCATAGGCGTCGAGCACCGCTTCGTGCATCATCTCCGACAGGGTGGGATGCGGGAAGACGGTGTTCATCAGATCCTGCTCGGTGGTTTCGAGCGCGCGGCCCACCACATAGCCCTGGATCAGCTCGGTCACTTCGGCGCCGATCATGTGCGCGCCGAGAAGCTCCCCGGTTTTCGCGTCGAAGACGGTCTTGATCATGCCCTCGGCCTCGCCAAGCGCAATCGCCTTGCCGTTGCCGATGAAGGGGAAGCGGCCGACCCTGATCTCGAAGCCCGCGTCCTTCGCCTTCTGCTCGGTCAGCCCGACAGAGGCCACCTGCGGGTGGCAATAGGTGCAGCCGGCGATGGAGCCGGGCTTGATCGGATGCGGATGGCCACCGGCGATCAGCTCGGCCACCATCACGCCCTCATGGCTGGCCTTGTGGGCAAGCCAGGGCGCGCCGGCGATGTCGCCGATGGCATAAAGCCCCGGAACCCCGGTGCGGCAGAATTCATCGGTCACCACATGGGTCCGGTCGATCTTGACGCCAAGCGCCTCCAGCCCCAGCCCCTCGACATTGCCGAGGATGCCGACGGCGGAGATCACCGTGTCGAACTCCTGGGTGGTGGTGCCTTTGGCATCTTCGAGATGCGCCACGACCTTGCCGGGAGAGCGGTCCAGCTTCTTCACCGTGGTCTTTTCGAGGATCTTCATCCCCTGCTTGACGAAAGCCTTCTTGGCAAAGGCGGAAATCTCCGCATCTTCCACCGGCAGCACGCGGTCCATCACCTCGACCACGGTGGTCTCGGCGCCGAGCGTGTTGAAGAAGCTGGCGAATTCGATGCCGATGGCGCCGGAGCCGATGACGAGGAGCTTCTTCGGCATCCGCTTCGGTTGCAGGGCGTGCTTGTAGGTCCAGACCAGATCGCCGTCCGCCTCCAGCCCCGGCAGCTCGCGCGCCCGCGCGCCGGTGGCAAGGATGATCGACTTCGCGGTCAGCTCCTCCACCCCCTTCTCGGTCTTGACCGAGACGACGCCCTGTTTCGGCAGGGTCGCGGCGCCCATGAAGACCGTGACCTTGTTCTTCTTCATCAGATGGCCGATGCCGCCCGACAATTGCTTGGCCACCCCGCGCGAACGGGCAACGACGGCATCGAGATCGAAGGACGCGCCCTCGACCTTCAGGCCGAATTCCTTGGCGCGGTGCATGAGGTGGAACACCTCGGCCGAGCGCAGAAGCGCCTTGGTCGGGATGCAGCCCCAGTTCAGGCAGATGCCGCCGAGATGCTCACGCTCGACAATCGCCACCTTCAATCCCAGTTGCGAGGCCCGGATCGCGGCCACATAGCCCCCCGGACCTGCGCCGATCACCACCACATCAAAGCTTTGGCCAGCCATCTTTCCCTCCCTCAGAAAAAGTAGTTTGCCATTAAACTATATCCAAAACCCAAGCAATAAAGCTGTTGCCTTGCCCCTATGCGCCGGCTGCATGGCTTTTCCGCAGACGCTCCACCACCGCGCCATAGGCCCCTTCGGCAAGGAAAGCGGCCTCCTCCGGGGTGGTTTCGCGGCCAAGGGCGGCATTGCGGAAGGGAAAGCGGCCGAAGCGGGCAATGATTTCCCGGTGGGCGCGGGCATGAAGCGCCATCTCCGGTTCGGAGGAGAGACGCTCGCTCAGCAGGCTGACGGAAAGATCCTGATCGGCCATGTCTTCGGAATGCTCGAACGGCATGTAGAAGAACTGCCGCTCCGGCTCCGGCGCGGCCATGTCCCAGCCCTCGGCAAGGGCGCGGCGGGCGGCGGCGCGGGCGCGGGGATCGGTGGCGAAGGCCTCCGCCTTGCCGCGGTGCATGTTGCGCGCCATCTGGTCGCAGAGGATCAGATAGGCGAGCGTCCCGACCGTGCCTTCGGCCCAATGCTCCAGACCGCCCTCATTGGCCGCCTGCCAAAGATCGGCAAAGCGCTCCCTCACCTCGCCGTCAAGCGTCTCGCCCCCGGCGTACCAGCCTTCGGGGCCGACCTCTCCCAGCCAGTAGTCCAGCACTTCGATCGGGTCCGACATGAGATCCTCCGCCCTTTCCGGGGAGCCTGACAGGTTCGCGCCCGGCCCGCAACCTCAGCGCTTCTCCTGATCGAGCACCGCCCCCACGGCCAGCGACGAGGCATTGGGGCTGAGCCCGGCGAAGCCTCCCGTCCCCTGCGGCGCGGCCCGGCGGGTCATCCGCCAGCCGATATAGGCGGCCTGTGCCGCATAGAGGAGACCGATGAACAGGAAGAACCCGTGCGGCCCGACGACGCCCATCAGCCAGCCCGTCACCAGCGGCCCGAAGATCGCCCCGAAACCGTTGAGAAAGATCAGCCCCGCCGAGGCCGCCGCCATCTGCTCCTTCGGCAGGTAGTCGTTGGTATAGGCGATGATCAGCGAATACATCGGATAGGTGATCCCGCCGAGCAGCGCCGCCACCACCAGCAGCGCCGGATAGGGCAGGTTCACGAAGGCCGCGAGCGCCATCACCACCGTGGCCAGCACCGCGAGCCACAGCATGATCCGCCGCCGGTCCACCCGGTCCGAGAGCCAGCCGACCGGATATTGCAGGATCAGCCCGCCGACATAGAGCGCCGAGGTGAAGAGCGCGATCTGCTTGAAGCTCAGAAGGCTCAGCGTCCCCCAGACCGAGGCCATCCCGAACATGGCCGAGAACACCCCGCCCGAAATCAGCATCCCGACGCAGCCGACCGGAGAGATGCGGAACAGCTCCCGGAACCCCAGCCGCTCGGCGCTGTCGAAGGTCGGCGCGGGGCTGTCGGCCAGCAGGATCGGCAGGAAGGCCAGCGACACCAGCACCGAGGGAATGAGGAAAAGATCGTAGCCGAACGGGTCCCCGAAGGCCATCAGCACCTGGCTTGCGACGATCCCCAGCATCTGCACGATCATATAGGCGGACAGCGCCTGCCCCCGCGTCTCGTTGGTTGCGGTGTTGTTCAGCCAGCTTTCGGCGGTGATGTAGATGCCCGCAAAGCCGAAGCCGATGATCACGCGCATCACCGCCCAGACCTGCCATTCGACCAGCATCGGATAGAGCACCAACACCGCCGAGATCAGCGAGCCGAGCGCGGCGAAGACCCGCACATGGCCGACGTTGCGGATCATGATGGGGGCGAGCCGCGATCCGATCAGGAAGCCCAGGAAGTAGGCCGACATGACGATGGAAAGGTGGAAGGTCGAAAACGCCTCCAGCGTGCCGCGGATGCCGAGGAGCGAGCCCTGCACCCCGTTGCCGACCATCATCAGCATCACACCCAGAAGCAGCGGCCAAGAATGGGCCAGAACCTTCAGCATCGCGCAATCCCCGTCTGTTCGCCGCGACCCTATCATGCCGGAAGTCGCCGCACAGCCCGATTGCGACACGGGCCGGGGCGAAGCGCCATTCCTTCGCATGACCTGTGAAGGCGGCAAGGCCGGGAGAGAGCGGGCTGAACCGGGCGGGGCCAGAAAAGGCAGGGCAAGACCGGGGCGCTGCCCCGGACCCCGGGATATTTATGACCGGATGATGAGGCAGCCGGCCTGTCAGGACGACGGCAGCAAGGACTGTCACAGGCGACGCCCTGCCCCGAGCCAACGGAGCAGGGAATCATCACCCGGTGCCGCCATCGGGATCCCTCCCTGTTCGGCGCTTCCGGTATCGGACAAAAGGGTTAACAAATCCCCAAGCCCTCTCATCCTGTCATGAACATCCTCGGGGGAAGGCGGGGAGGCCCCCCGCCCTCCGCTCCGCAAGGACGGCTCAGGGGATCAGCAGCGAGGCGTCGCCATAGGAGAAGAAGCGGTAGGTTTCGGCAATCGCATGGGCATAGATGCGGTCGATCCTCTCCTTGCCCATCAGGGCGGAGACCAGCATCAGTAGCGTCGATTTCGGCAGGTGGAAATTGGTCATCAGCGCATCGGCCACGCGGAAGCGGTAGCCGGGATAGATGAAGATGTCGGTCGTCCCCTGCCAGGGCTCCAGCCGGCCGGAGGCGGCCGCGCTCTCGATCAGCCGCAACGCCGTGGTGCCGACCGGGATCACCCGCCCGCCCGCGGCCTTGGTGGCATTGATCTCCGCCGCCGCCGCCGCCGTCACCTCGCCCCATTCGGAATGCATCCGGTGGGTGGTCACATCCTCGACCTTTACCGGCAGGAAGGTCCCCGCCCCCACATGCAGCGTGACCTCGGTGAAGGTCACCCCGCGCGCGGCGAGCGCCGCCAACAGCGCCGCATCGAAATGCAGGCTCGCCGTCGGCGCGGCCACGGCGCCGGAATGGCGCGCGAAGACCGTCTGGTAATCCTCGGCATCGCGCGCATCCGCCGGACGCCTGGCCGCGATATAGGGCGGCAGCGGCATCTTGCCCGCCGCCGCCAGAGCCGCATCGAAATCACCGCCGGTCAGGTTGAAACGCAGCCGCAGATCGGTCTCGGATCTCTCCGCCACTTCCGCCGAAAGCTGATCGGAAAAGCGGATCACCTCGCCCACCGCCACCTTCCGCAAGGGCTTGGCCAAGGCGCGCCACCCCTCCGCCTGCGGCTCCAGCAGCGTGATCTCCACCTTCGCCACCGCCTCCCCCCGCGCCCGCGTGCCGAACAATCGCGCCGGAATGACGCGGGTGTTGTTCAGCACCAGCCGGTCGCCGGGCCGGAAGATCTCCACCAGATCGCGCACATGGGCATCGCGGATCGCCTCGCCCTCGGCCACCAGAAGACGCGCCGCGCTGCGCGGCACCGCCGGTCGGGTGGCGATCAGCGCCTCCGGCAGATCGAAATCGAAATCGCTCAGCTTCATCGCCGCCCCATATCCGTCAAGACCGCGCCCTCCTAAGCAAGCCAAACCCGGAAAACAACGCCGAACCTGCGCCTTCATCCCCTGTGCGGAAATATCCTCGGGGGGAGGCCGCAGGCCGTGGGGGGCGGAAAGCCCCCCGCCCGGCAGCCCCCGCTCATTCGCCGGCAGGACGCTCCCCAAGCACCGGCGGCGCGCTGCGGAAGATCTCGCGGAACATCCCCGGCGTCAGGATCGACAGCGGGTTCACATCGACCTGCGGATTGTCCGCCGTGCCGCGCAGGGAATAGTTGAAGCCGAAGACGCCCTCGCCGCGCCGCGTCACCACCGAGCCGATGCCGTTCAGGAGATAGACCGGAGAGACCACACCCTGCATGGACAGCTGCCCGCTGCCGCTCTGGTAGACCCCCGCCATCGACACGCCCAGCGAAGCCCCCGTTGCCGAGCCATGGGTGATCTGCACCGCCTGCGGGGTCAGGAGGAAATCCGCCTCCGCCTCGTTGAAGACCAGCCCCTCGCCGTTGAGCTGTTCCAGAATCCCCACGACCGAGATCGCGTTGAGCAGTTCCGCCAGCACCGAGGCATTGCGGACCCGGATGTTCTTCAGCCGCGCCCGGCCATCATATTGGCCGGACTTCGCCCTCGGCACCAGTTGCAGGTCAAGCGTCCCGCCCCGCGCACTGGAAAAGAGGCCCGCTGCGGCCAAAGTCGCCCCGGCATCCTCGGAAAGCAGGCGCACGGAGGTTCCGCTCCTGGCCGGAACCACCGTGCCGCGCACCTTGGTCAGCCCGTTCACGCGGGCGGAGAAATCGCCGCTGATCCCGCCCGCAAGGCTGAACCCGCCGCGAAAGGCGGTCAGCGAGATCCCCCGGCTGACGATCAGCCGGTCGATGGCAAGGTCGAGCGGCCCGCCCGAACCGCCCGTTCCGCCGCCGCCCGACCGCCGCTGCTCCGGTCCCGGCATCTTCCGCATGTCCACCGTGCCGCCGGTCATGGCGAGCGCGACAGACCGCCCGGCCCCCCGCCCGGTGATGCTGACGGAGCCGTCGAGCCAGCCATCGAGCTTCACCTTGCCGAAGCGCGCCACCTCCAGCCCGCCGCCGGAGCGCATGGTGACGCTGCCCTCCGCCTCCAGACCCGAGGCCGACAGCGCCAGCCGCTCCACCTTCGCCGGCTGGCCGAGCCGCACCTGCGCCTCCAGCTTGCCGCTGGCGGCGGCGGGTTTCGCCCAGCCGAGTTCGGGGATGGCCAGCCCGATGCCGCCGAGACCCGAGCGCAGATGCAGCTCCCCCGGCTGGCCCTTCACGAGGTCGATCTCCACCTGACCGCGCCCGGAACCGGAGACCATGCCGCGCGGCAGGCCGAGGCCGAATTCCTCTGCCGTCTTCTGCGAAAGTTCGACCGAGCCTTCGATCCGCGCCTTGCCGCGCTGCGCGGGCGCGAAGCCCTGCGTATAGGTCACGTCGAACGGTACCGCCCCGATCCGCCCCGGCCCGGTGATCCGCAGCCCCTCGGGCGTTGCGGCCACCGCCATCTCCTGCGCGGTGATCACCCGCCCCGGCACCAGCACATCGGACCGAAAGCCCGTGACCCGCCCGCTGACGCTGTAATCCACATCGCTGAGCAGGATCTTCTTCTGCAACGGCAGGCGCAGCGTGGTGTCGATCCGCGCCTGCCCTTGCCCCAGATCCACCGGCTTGTCGGCCTTGGTCATGAAGTTGAAGGGCGGCTGGTCGAGCAGCGACAGCGCCGCGGTCAGGCTGCTCGCCGTATGCAGGGTCACATCGGCGATCGCGGGCTTGCGGGTAATGTCGGCGACCTTGAAGACCGAGCCGGACACGTCGATCGCGCCGCCCTCCGGCGGGGTGACGCGGCCGCGCGTCATCACCACCGTATAGGTCTGCCCGTCGATGGTCGAATAGCCGTAGCCATCCTGAATGGGCGGCAGGGTGGCGATGAAGCGCACATCGGCATCCGAGAAGCTGTAGCCGAGATGCAGGCGCGGATCGGTCCCCGGCGCGATGCGGAGCGCGGCCTTCACGTCGAAAAGCGTGCCTTTCAGCAGGTTGCGCCCCAACCAGTCGCGGGTGCGCGGCAAAAGCGTCACCGGCCAGAGCGCGATCAGCCGGTCATGGGCGATCTCGTTGAGGTCGAGGTCCACAGACCCGGACCACCCCTCGGCATCCGCGCCGATGCGCCCCCGTGCGGTCAGGCGGCGCGCCTCCTCGGCCAGCGAAAGCTGTCCGATCTCCAGCGAGAAGGGATCGAGCCTGAGCCGCAGGTCGAGCGCGCCGTCCGAAAAACGCACCGGCTCCTGGAACAGGCCCTCGGGGTCCACCATGACCTGCGTGAAGCGGATCTGCGACAGGAAGGCCGCCGGCAATTCCCCGGCGAGCGCGCCGGAGATATGGCTGCCATCGGCGCGCATGAGATAGGTCTGCCCCTCGGCCTTGACGCGCAGCGACGGGCTTTCCACCGAGAGCCCGCTCAGGAGCACCCGCCCCGTCGGCGCGTCATAGCCGAGCGACAGGCTCGCCCGGTCGAAGGGAATGGGCGCCGCCGCCGGGGTCGGGCGCAGCGCACCGGCAGCGATCTGCAACTGGCCTTCGAGCGCCTCGATCCCGTCGTTGCCGAGCGTGGCCGCCAGCCGCCCGGAGATCGGCGCATCGAGCACTCCGAAGGGCGCGAGCGGTGCCGATTGCGAGGCGAGGTCCTGCGCCGCGATATTCTCGATGGCGGCGGAGAACCGGGCGCTGTCGCGGCCCTTTTCGGTCACCAGCGTCAGCACCGCCGTTGCAGGCGCCGGGACAGGAACCGCCGCACTGTCGCCGACCAGCGACAGGCCCAGCTCCGCCGCCAGTTGCTCGGGCCGGTTGTCGAGCCGGAAGCGGCCGTCGCCCACCTCCCAGTTGCGGCCGGTGCGCTCGTCGCGCAGCGAAAGGGTCAGCGCCTCGGCCTCGATCCCGCGCAGCGAGGCGGCGGCGGGGGTGGCGAAGATCCGGTCGGCGAGGTCGAAGATCTGGGCAAAGCTGTCGATGCGCGGCAGGCCCTGCCCGGTGCCGAAGGCAAGGTCGAAATGCCCCTCGCGGTCGCGCCGCACCGCCACCCGCGCCCCGATCACCCGCAGGTCCCGCGCCCGGAACTTGCCGGACAGGATCGCGGCGGGGTCAAGCTCCACCCGCAGGTCGGGCAGCGCCAGAAGCGCATCGCCATTGGGCTTCAGGAGCCGCAGATCTTCGAGCCTGAGGCGCGGCACCCAATCCTCCTCCACCCCCACTTCGACCGCGCCGATGGCCACGGCGCTGTCGGGAAGCGCGGGCGCAAGGGCGGTGTTGATCCGCGCCTCGATCTCGGCGACGGCCCAGACCGGCAGGCGAATGGTCTTGCCGATCAGCGCATAGCCGCCGAAGATCACCGCGACGACAAGGGCAAGCAGGAAGAGCCGCCCGCCAAGCCCGGTCCTGTGGCGTTTGCGCGGCGCGGGGCGGCGGCGGGGCTTTCCGCCGGGTGGCGGAGCCGCCTCCGGCGTCGCATCGGACGGGCGGCCGTCCGGCATGGCGGCGAGGGTCGGCGGTTCGACTTCTTCCGCCGGCGCGAGGTCTTCGGAAAGAGAAACCGGAGGCGAGGCGTCACCTTCCCCTTCTTCGCTTCCGTCCTGCGCTGCGAGAACCTCGTCAGGCATCGGGATCGCGTCATCATCCTGCGGCGAAGCACCGGGCCGTCCGGAATACGCGGCAGGCCCCATTGGACCGGCCGCTCCCCCTCCGCTGCTGAACGCAAAGCGCCGCCCCGAGAAACCCGGTGAACCGCCGGACGAGGGGGCATCGGCGCTTTGCCTGCCTCCGTCGAGCCCGTCTCTGTCCAACCAGCCTCCGTCCAGCCCGTCAGCGCCCTGCGGATCGCCCGGCACATCCTGCGCGCGGCTCCCGGCATCGTCCGGCAGCGGCGCCCCGGCATCCTGCCGACCGCTTTCCCCTTCCCCTGCCGCTGTCATGCTGCGCCCAAATCCGTCTTCCCGACCACACCAACCGCTTTTGCACCGGGCTTGCCTTTATCTTTGCCGGAAGGCAACTAGATCGCCAAGGGTCGCCCCCCGGAAAAGGCAAGGAGCCGCGCATGACCGCAGAGATCGCCCCGGAAATCGCCGAAGGCCGCATGGCCCCGGATTTCACCCTGCCCCGCGACGGCGGAGGCAGCGTCACCCTGTCCTCCTTCCGGCCCGGCCGGGTGGTGCTGGTCACCTATGGCGGCGACGGCACGCCCACCTGCACCAATGAGGTGATGGAGTTCAACGCGCTTCTCCCGGCCTTTGCCGCGGCAGGCTGCACGGTGATCGGCCTGTCCAAGGACAGCGTGAAAAAGCACGACCAGTTCATCGCCAAGATGGGGATCGGCCTGATCCTCGCCTCCGACGAGGGCGGCCGGGTGATGGAGGATTGGGGCGCCTTCGGCGACAAGATCTTCTTCGGCAAGCCGGTGAAGGGGGTGCTGCGGACCACCTTCCTCATCGACGGCGACGGCAAGGTGGCGCGGATCTGGAAGGTGGACCGGGTGAAGGGCCATGCCGCCGAGGTTCTCGCCGCCGTCGAGGCGGGCTGATGGCGTCGCTGGCGGAGCGCGCGGTCGAGGTGCTGACCACCGCCGATGGCCGCACGAAAGCCGCGCTGACCCACCGCCACGCCGCCGACTGGCGGGCCTCCCGCGCGGCGGGCGCCCCGCTGCCCCTCGGCCGGGCGGAGCCGCCCCTGCGCCCCGCCCGCCCCGAGAAGCCGGAACTGCTGCCGCCCCGCGACGTGCCGCGCCGCCGCCCCGGCAGCCCGCAGGGGCGCATCGCCCTTCTCCACGCCCTCGCCCATATCGAGCTGAACGCGGTAGATCTCCATTGGGACGTGATCGCCCGGTTCACCGACCACCCGATGCCGCCCGGCTTCTATGACGACTGGGTGCAGGCCGCCGATGACGAGGCCAAGCATTTCAACCTGATCTGCGATTGCCTCGAAGCCATGGGCAGCCATTACGGCGCCCTGCCCGCCCATGCCGGCATGTGGCGCGCCGCCGAGGATACCGTCGGCGACCTGATGGGCCGGCTCGCCGTGGTGCCGATGGTGCTGGAGGCGCGCGGGCTGGATGTCTCGCCCGCGATGATCGAGCTCTTCCGCAAGACCGGCGAGACGCGGGCGCTCGCCGCCCTGGAAGTGATCTATGCCGAAGAGGTCGCCCATGTCGCTTATGGGTCCAAATGGTTCAACTGGCTCTGCGGGCGCGAGGGCAGCGATCCGAAGGACGTGTTCCATGCCCTTGTCCGCCGCTATTTCCACGGCGGGCTGAAGCCGCCCTTCAACGTCGAAAAGCGCGCCGAGGCCGGTCTGCCGCCGGATTTCTACTGGCCGCTCGTCACCGGCGACGACGAGCAGGGCTGAGGTTCCATCGGCGGGAATCTGCCGATGGTTTCGCCCTGCAAGCGGGTTTCAGCGGTGAATTCGTCAAAGGAGTTGCCTGCCGGGGGGCTGCTGGCTAATCAGATCACGCTCCTCCCGGCCTTGGCGCGGAGAGGCCATTTCATCCTGCAACCTTTCGGATAACGGAACTGCCCCCTGTGATCAGCCGGCTTGCCTATCGGATCAACACCCTGCTGGAGAGGCGCTTTCCCGAACGGCGGCTCTTCCTGAAATCCGAAACGGAAACGCGGTTCATCCGGCTGAAGCCCTCGACGCAGGCGATCGCCGTGGTGATCGGCGGGCTTGCTCTCGGCTGGACCATCCTTGCCACCGCGATCCTCCTTTTCGATTCCATCTCCGCCGGAACCTCGCGCGATCAGGTGCAGCGCCAGCAGGCGCTTTACGAGCAGCGCCTCAACGCCCTGTCGCAGGACCGCGACCTGCGGGTCGAGGAAGCGGCCTCCGCACAGGCGCGCTTCAACCTCGCCCTCGCGCAGGTCTCCTCCATGCAGTCGCGGCTTCTCGCTTCCGAGGATCGCCGGCGGGAGCTGGAGACCGGCATCGACGTGATCCAGAACACCCTGCGCCGCACCATCAAGGAACGCGACGAGGCGCGCGGCGAGGCGAGCCGCGCCACCCTGGCGCTGCATGAAAAGCCCGGCTCCGGCCATACCGAGGCGGGCGAGGTGCGCGACACGGTGGCCACGCTTGAATTCCTGACGACACGGCTCGACGATACGGCGGGCGAGCGCGATGCGATGGAAGTGACGGCGGAACGCGCCGCCGACCGCGCCGACAAGATCGCCGCCGAGAAGAAGGCGCTCGAACTCCGCAACGATGCGATCTTCACCCAGCTTGAAGAGGCGCTGACGGTTTCGGTGGAGCCGCTCGACAAGATGTTCCGCGAGGCGGGGCTGGCCCCCGACGATCTGCTGAAGGCCGTCCGCAAGGGGTATTCCGGGCAGGGCGGGCCGCTGACGCCGATCTCGCTCTCGACCTCCGGCCAGCCGCCTTCGGTCGAAGAGCTGCGCGCCAATGCGATTCTGACCGGGCTCGACCAGATGAACCTTTACCGTCTGGCCGCGTTCAAGGCGCCCTTCGGGATGCCGCTCAGGACCTCCTTCCGCTACACCTCCGGCTTCGGCGGCCGCAACGACCCGCTCGGCCGCGGCTACCGCCAGCATGAGGGGCAGGACATGGCGGGCGATTACGGCTCGCCGATCTATGCCACCGCTGACGGGGTTGTGACCTATGCCGGCTGGGAAAACGGCTATGGACGGCTCATCAAGATCCAGCACGCTTTCGGCATCGAAACCCGCTTTGGCCATCTTTCGCAGATCAGGGTCGAGGTTGGCCAAAGGGTATCGCGCGGCGACAGGATCGGTGATATGGGCAACTCAGGCCGGTCAACCGGCACGCATCTTCACTACGAGATCCGCATCGGCGGGTCTGCGATAAATCCGATGACCTTCATAAAGGCAGCGACCAATGTTTTCTAAGAGCCGCATCAACGAACCCGGAAGCAAACCTGCTGACGCCGACAAGCCGAAAGCCTCGGACAGCGTTCCGGCGAAACCCTCGATGGACTTCACCCCGACCGCGCCCAAGGGCAAGGTTGCGGCTTCGATCCTGTCGGCGGATCTGACCGTTGTCGGCAATCTGCGGACCTCGGGGGACATCCAGGTCGAAGGCACCGTCGAAGGCGACATCCGCGCCCACCTGCTGACCGTGGGCGAAACCGCGACCATCCGCGGTGAGATCGTCGCCGACGACATCGTTGTCAACGGCCGGGTGATCGGCCGGGTACGCGGGCTGAAGGTACGGCTGACCTCGACCGCCAAGGTCGAAGGCGACATCATCCACAAGACCATCGCCATTGAATCCGGCGCCCATTTCGAGGGCTCGGTGCAGCGTCAGGACGACCCGCTGGCCACCGGCCGCCCCGCCGTCCCGCAAGCCCGCCTCGCGCCGCCGCCGGCCGCCGGCGAAGAGCCGTAAGGCAGGGACGGAAGCTTCCGCGATCAGCGGGCGCGGGAAACCGCGCCCGTTTTCGTTCGTGCGCCGCATGGGCAGACCGAAACGGGCAGAAGATGGCGGATTGTCCGCGCCATCCTGCGGCTTCCAGCCCCCTGCCGCCCCCGCCAGACGGCGAAACCGGCTGCCCTTGTGCGGACCGGACAGCCGGCCCGTCTCACCGCGCGCTGAACCCCGCGAAGCAAGGCGCGGCGCAAAACCCGATGCGCTTGCCGGAGCCCTGCCACGCCGCCGCGCCAGATACCTTGCCCGGCAAGACCGCCGCCTCTTCCCCCCGGACCGTACTGCGCGCTAGAACTGCCCGGACTCTTCCCCGAAAGCCGCCATGTCCCTGACCGCCTCCCCCACCCTGCCCCCCGGCGCGTCGCGGACGGCCGTGCTCTGGGCAGCGATCCTCGCCTCCTCCATGGGCTTCATCGACAGTTCGGTCACGGCGATCGCCATGCCCGCGATCCGGGCCTCGCTCCAGACCTCGCTGGAGGCGGCGCAATGGATCAACGCCGCCTATCTGCTGACCCTCTCCGCTCTGGTCCTGACCGGCGGCGCGCTGGGCGACCGTTTCGGCACGGCGCGGGTCTTTGCCATCGGCATCGGGCTTTTCATCGCGGCCTCCATCGCCTGCGCGCTTGCGCTGGATGCGCCGCAGATGATCGCGGCCCGCGCCTTCAAGGGCGCCGCGGCCGCGCTGATGGTGCCGGGCTCCATGGCCATCATCGGGCGCGTCTACCCGCGGGAGGAGCGGGGCCGCGCGCTCGGCCTCTGGGCCGCGGCCTCGACCGCGACGATGGCGCTCGGGCCGGTGCTGGGCGGGCTGATCCTGACCTGGGGCGGCGCGCAGAGCTGGCGGCTGATCTTCGGGATGAACCTGCCGCTCGGGCTCATCGCCCTCTGGCTGCTGCGCGGGCAGAGCGGGCAGGATCGCGGTACGCCCGGAGCGCCGGTGGACCTGATCGGCGCGGGCCTTGCGACGCTCGGCCTCGGCCTTCTGGCCTTTGCGCTGACCAGCCGGGGGGCGGCCTCCCTGCCGGCCGGTATCGCGGGGCTGGGCGTGATGGCGCTGTTCCTCCGGCATGAGGCCCGCGTGGCCGAGCCGCTGATCCGGCTGGGGCTCTTCCGCTCCCTCGCCTTCTCCGGGGCGAATCTTGCGACCTTCCTGCTTTACTTCGGTATCACCGGGGTCAGCTTCTACCTGCCGATGACGGCGGTTTCCGCCTGGGGGATCAGCGCCTTCGAGGTGACGGCGGCCTTCCTGCCGATCTCGGTGACGATCGCGCTTTTCTCCGCCCCGGTCGGGCGGCTGGCAGACCGCATCGGCCCCGGCCCGCTGATGGCCGCAGGGGGCGCCATCGTCGCCGTCGCGCAGAGCGGCATGGCGCTGACGGCGGCGGAAGGGGATTTCTGGGGCCGCATCCTGCCGCTGATGATCCTGTCGGGCCTTGGCATGGCGCTCGTCGTGGCGCCGCTGACCGTTGCGGTCATGGCGGCGGCGGCGGACAGCGAACAGGGGGCGGCCTCCGGCATCAACAACGCCGTGGCGCGGGCCGCGGGGCTTGTGGCGGTCGCCCTGCTCGGCCGGCTCGCGGCGGAAAGCTATGGCGCGATCACCCCCGCAACCCCCGGCTTCGGCCTGCCCGGCAGCGATCCCGCCCACCTGCTCGCCACCGAAGCCGCCTTCGCCCGCATCGCCTGGGTCTCGGCCATCGGCGCGGCGCTGTCGGCAGCCACCGCGGCGCTCACCCTGCGGCGACGGGCTCCCAGATGATGGCGCGCCGATACAGGTGCCAGCTCGCATGGCCGAGGACCGGCAGCACGAGGAAGAGCCCGAAGAACCCCGGCAACATGGCCAGAAACAGCAGGACCGCGATCAGCGCCCCCCAGCCGAGCATCACCAGCGGGCTTTCCCGCACCACCTGAAACGACGTGATCATCGCGGTCACGAAATCCACCTCGCGGTCGAGAAGCATCGGCAGGCTCACCACGGTCAGCGAAAAGAGCACCCCGGCAAAGACCGCCCCGACGCCCGTGCCGACCGCCAGCATCGCCAGACCCGGCCCGGTGGCGAAAACCGCAAGCGAGCTGGAAACATTGGTCATCACCGCATTGCCCAGGAACAGCGCGAAGATCATATGCGCGAGGAAGTTCCAGAACAGGAAGAAGACCACGATCACCGCCGCCATGGAGGGGATCTGCCGGTCCTTCTGGCGCAGGATCACGCCAAGCACGTCTCCCGCAGGCGTCGACGCGCCCCGCTCCAGCCGCCGGGAGACCTCGTAAAGCCCGCAGGCGATGAACGGGCCGAGGATCGGAAACCCCGCCCCGGCGGCAAGGCTCCACCAGAGCTGGCCCTTGGCGGTCAACGACCACCAGACGAGCCAGCCGCCCGCCACATAGAAGGCCGCGAAGAACAGGCCGTAATGCGGAACCTTCAGGAAATCCCGCCATCCCGCCCCCAGAGCCGCCCGCAGATCGGAGCCCTCGACGCGCAGCACCTCCGGCCTCACCCTTTCGGAGCTGTCCGCCATATACCCTCTCCTTCTCCCCGGAAGGGGAGCCTAGCCGCGCAAAGGCCCGGCGGGAAACATCTTTTTCAGATGCGGCGTTTCAGGGGGCTCAGCCCTCGCCCTGCGCCTCGGCCCGGCCCATGCCCGCGACGCCAAGTGCCAGCGTCGCCGCCATGAAGCGGTCGAGATCGCCGTCGAGCACCCCCTGCGTATCGCTGGTCTCGACGCCGGTCCGCAGGTCCTTCACCATCTGATAGGGCTGAAGAACATAGGAACGGATCTGGTTGCCCCAGCCCGCGTCGCCCTTGTTCTCATGCGCCTCGTTGATGGCGGCGGTGCGCTTGTCCAGCTCAAGCTGGTAGAGCCGCGATTTCAGCGCCTGCATGGCGATGTCACGGTTCTGGTGCTGCGACTTGAGCGAGGAGGTCACGACGATATTGGTCGGAAAGTGGGTGATCCGCACCGCGGAATCGGTCTTGTTGACGTGCTGGCCGCCCGCGCCCGACGAGCGGAAGGTGTCGATGCGGATGTCCTTGTCCAGCACCTCGATCTCGATGTTCTCATCGACCACCGGATAGACCCAGACCGAGGAAAACGAGGTGTGCCGCCGCGCCGCCGAATCGTAGGGGCTGATCCGCACCAGCCGATGCACGCCGCTTTCCGACTTCAGCCAGCCATAGGCGTTATGCCCGGAAATCTTGTAGGAGACGGAGCGGATCCCCGCCTCGTCGCCCGGCGTCTCCGATTGCATCTCGACCGTATAGCCCTTCTTCTCGGCCCAGCGGACATACATCCGGGCAAGCATACTGGCCCAATCGCAGCTTTCGGTGCCACCGGCCCCGGCGTTGATCTCGAGGAAGGTGTCGTTGCTGTCGGCCTCGCCGTCAAGGAGCGCCTCCAGCTCCTTGGCCGCCGCCGTATCGACAAGCGCCTTCAGCGCCGCCTCCGCCTCGGCGACGATCTCCTGATCGTCCTCCATCTCGCCAAGCTCGATCAGCTCCACATTGTCCTTCAGCCCGCTTTCGATCAGCCGGTAGGTGGAGACGGCATCGAGAAGCTGCTGGCGTTCCCGCATCAGCTTCTGCGCCTTGGCCGGGTCGTTCCACAGATCCGGCGCCTCGATCAGCGCATCGAATTCCTCAAGCCGGTGCGGCGCCGTCTCCCAATCGAGCCGCTGGCCCAGAAGCTTCAGCGACTTGTCAATGGCATCGACATGGTTCTGCGTCTCGGCGCGCATGGGATCGTCCTTCAAACTCTGGCGGCGGTGATAGCGCGGGGCAGGCAGAGGAGCAAGAGACAGGCCCTTTCATACTGGTCTAAATATCCCCCGCGGAGCGTCCGCGGCCTCTGCAGAACGCTCCGCGGGGGATATTTTTCCCAATGTGAAAGGCAGGTCAGTAAAGGCCGCCGGAACTGAGCGTGCCGAAATCGGCCTTCTTCGGGACGGCCTTGGTCTGGCCGTCGGAGGTGGTGACAGTATCGACCTGCTCGGCGCCGCCGCCCTCGCCATAGCCGTAAAGCGGCAGGTTGGACCCCATGGCGAAGCCGCCGTCCACGAGCGCATCCATGCCGAAGACCACCTCTTCGCCCTCGCGGAAATATTCCGAGATGACGTAATCGCCGGTGGCGCTGTCGGGCAGTTTGGCGCCGGTGAAGCGGTCGATCTTCTGGAAATATCCGCCCGGCGGGACCTTGAACTTGGTGCCGCCGAAGCGCTTCACCGCCTCTTTCATGAATTCCTGGAAGATCGGAACGCAGAGCGTGCCGCCGAAGGCGCCTTCGCCGAGGCTGCGCGGCTGGTCGAAGCCCATGTAGCAGCCCGCGACGATGTTCGAGGTATAGCCGATGAACCACACGTCCTTGGCGTCATTGGTGGTCCCGGTCTTGCCCGCCACCGGCACCGGCAGGCGGACCCCGGTGCCGGAGCCGCGCTGGATCACGCCCTCCATCATCGAGGTGAGCTGATAGGCGGTGATCGCATCCATCACCCGCTCGCGGTCCGACGTGATCTTCAGCGGCGCCCCGGCGGGCAGGCGCGCATCGGTACAATCCTCGCAGTGGCGCTGGTCATGGCGGTAGACGGTCTTGCCGAAGCGGTCCTGCACGCGGTCCACCAGCGTCGGCTCCACCCGCTCGCCGCCATTGGCGAACATCGCATAGGCGGCGACCATCTTGAAGAGCGTCGTCTCCTGCGCGCCAAGGGCATTGGCGAGGAAGGGTTTCATCGGCTTGTAGACGCCGAATTTCTCGGCATAGCCCGCCACCGTCTGCATCCCGATCTCCTGAGCGATCCGGATGGTCATCAGGTTCCGGCTCTGCTCGATCCCGGTGCGGAGCGGGGTCGGGCCGTAGAACTTGTTGGAGGCGTTCTTCGGGGTCCAGAGACCCTGCGGCGTCTCGATCTCGATCGGCGCATCGACGACGATGGTGGCCGGGGTGAAGCCGCTGTCGAGGGCGGCGGCATAGACGAAGGGCTTGAAGCTCGACCCCGGCTGGCGGGTGGCCTGCGTCGCGCGGTTGAAGACCGAGGCCTGATAGCTGAAGCCGCCCTGCATGGCGATCACGCGGCCGGTGTTCACGTCCATGGCCATGAAGCCGCCCTGCACCTCCGGCACCTGGCGCAGCGACCAGCGTTTGAAGCTGCCGTCGCCGTCATTGGTCACGGCACGCACCATCACGACATCGCCCACCGAGACCAGATCGGCCGGGACCCGCGCCTTCTTGCCGAGCTTGCCATCGGCGAGGCGTTTGCGCGCCCAGGTCACATCCTCGGCCGGGATCACCGGATCATGGCCGCCCGTGTCGCCTTCCATGCCAAGCCGGGCGGTGCTTTCGCCCAGCTCCAGCACCACGGCGGCGTGCCAGCCTTCGACATCGCGCGGCAGGTCCTTGACCTCGGAGAGCGCCTTCTTCCAATCGTCGGGGCCGAGCTTGTCGGCGGGCAGCACCTTGCCGGTGCCGCGCCAGACGCCCTGGCCGCGGTCGTACTTCTCCAGCCCCCGGCGCAGCGCGACCGCCGCGATCTCCTGCATCTCGGGGTCCATGGTGGCGCGGATCGAGAGGCCCCCGCCGAAGAATTCCTCTTCGCCGAAAGTGCCGGACAGCTGGCGGCGGATCTCGTCGGTGAAATAGTCGCGCGGCGGCAGGCTTTCGCGGAAGGCGGGGTAGTCGCCGGCCTGCACCGTCTTCAGCGGCAGGTCCTTTTCGGCGGTGTAGGTCGCCTCGTCGATATAGCCGTTCTGCTGCATCTCGCGCAGGACGTAATTCCGGCGCGCGACGGCATTGTCGTATTCCTCGACCGGACGCAGCCCCTTGCCCGGCGATTTGGGCAGGGCCGCGAGATAGGCCGCCTCGCCCACCGTCAACTGGTCGAGCGTCTTGTTGAAATAGGTCTGCGCCGCCGCCGTCACCCCGAAGCTGCGATAGCCGAGGTCGATCTGGTTCATGTAGATCTCAAGGATGCGGTCCTTGGAAATCGTCTCCTCCAGCCGCGTGGCGAGGATGATCTCCTTGATCTTGCGCTCGATGCCCTTGGCGCCCTTGCGGGTTCCGTCGAGCAGCATGTTCTTGGCGACCTGCTGGGTGATGGTGGAGGCGCCACGCATATCCTCGCCCCGGCTGACGAGCGCATCGCGGAAGGCGCCCATCATGCCGGTCACGTCATAGCCCTTGTGGGTGTAGAAGTGCTTGTCCTCGGCGGAGATGAAAGCGTCCTTGACCAGATCGGGGATTTCCTCGATCGGGGTGAAGAGCCGGCGCTCCTTGGCGAATTCGTCCATGATCTTGCCTTCGCCGGAATAGACGCGGCTGATCGTGGGCGGGGTGTAGGTGGCGAGGCTTTCGTGGCTCGGCAGGTCGGCGGCATAGATCCAGAAGATCGCGCCGATGGTCAGCGCCCCGAAGAGAAGGCCGAGCGTGACAGCCGTGAAGATGGCTCCGAAAAACGAGCCGATGAACCTGATCACCCTGCCAACCCCTGATCGCTGCGCGCCGCCCGAGCCGGGCTTTGCGCCCTATAGCCGAGTGCCGCGAAAAGGTCAAAAGGCTCCCCCGCGCGACGGAGAGGTTTTGGCGGGGAGCCGCCATGGCCGGGAGCCTGCGCGCGGAAGAGAGGATTGCTCGATCTGGCAGAGGCCATCGCCTCTGCCACGCGATCAGATGCCCGCCTTCCGCCGGTGGCCTCAAAGGCCGCCGGCCAGCCCCCGCCCCCCGGAGGGCGGGGGCTTCGCCCCCACCGGGGCGGGAACTGGCCTTGCCGGTCATGTGAGGCAGGCGGTCCCGGTGGATCCGTTCCCACACGGGCGGGAAAACGCAATGCGTTTTCTCCTCCGCCCGGAGGGAGCCAAGGACTCCACGTCCGAAGAATTCCGGCAAGCGAACACCAGACGACGGGGAGCGGCAATTTCCGGACCGGGCGCGGTTTCCCTACTGCCCCGCGCCCTTGCCAGCCCCCTTGATCGTCGCATCTTCCCTGGCCCAGACCACAAGCGCATCCCGCAGCGCGCCAGCCATCTTGGCCCGCCACTCCGGATCGGTCAGCCGCGCCAGATCGCGGGTGGAGGACATGAAGCCCAGCTCGATCAGCACCGAGGGAATATCGGGTGATTTCAGCACCGAAAACCCGGCCTTCTGATGCGGATGGCGGTGCATCTTCAGCCCCGCCGCCTTGATCGAGGCCTCAAGCGCCGTGGCCAGCCGTTCCGTCCGCGGCTCGGTTTCCGTGCGCGCCATATCCATCAGCACCTCGGCCACCAGATCGTCCTGCGCGGTCAGGTCCACCCCCGACAGCAGGTCGTCCCGGTCATGCCGTTCGGCCAGAGCGGCGGAGGCCTCGTCGCTCGCCTCCGCCGAGAGCGTGTAGATGGTGGAACCGACGGCCTCCCCCTCGGCGATCGCATCGGCATGAAGGGCGATGAACACATCCGCCCCGGCCGAACGCGCAATGGAAATCCGCGTCTCCAGCGGCACGAAGACATCCTGCTCGCGCGTCATCACCACCTGAAAGCCGCCGTCGCGCAGCAGAAGCTCCTTCAGCTCGCGCGCGAAGGTCAGCATCAGCCGCGCCTCGGTCTGGCCCTCGCGCTCCGCGCCGGGGTCGATGCCGCCATGGCCGGGGTCGAGGACGACCATCAGCGGACCGCTTCCCTCCATCACGGGCTTCGGCAGGTCGGCAGCCTTGGGCAAGGCCCAGCCCGCCGGTTCCGGCTCGGCCGCGCGCGCCGCGAAATCGGCCTGCGAGGCGGGGGCGAGGCTCAGATGAAGGGTGGCCTCCGCCCCCGTCTTCATCTCCGCCTGCCGGACGAGCATGGGGCCGGAAAGCTCCACCACCAGCCGCGACCAGCCGGGCCGGAAGACCCCGGCACGCAGCCCCGTCAGCCGGTCCTGCGGCAGCGGCAGAAGGTTGATCCCGGTCCAGTCCACCTCGCGCATGTCGAGGACAAGCCGCGGCGGGCCGTCCAGCACCCGCACCCGCCACGGCACCGGCTGGCTGAGGGCGAAGGTCATCTCCACCCCCTCCCCCGCCGCTTTCAGCGAGGATTCGGACGGGTCGAGCCGCGCCAGAGCCGACAGGTCCTGTGCCGCCAGGGGCGTAGCCATGAGGAACAGCGCCGCAAGGCCCGCGATCCAGCCGCGGCTCATCTCCGCACCGCCATATAGGCCTGCAAACGCCGCAGCCCTTCCTGAATATCCGCCGTCGCCCCGGCATAGGAAAAGCGCAAGGTCCGCGCGCCCCGCCTCGGGTCGAAGTCGAGCCCCGGCGTCACCGCCACCCCGGCCTCGCGCAGGAGTTCCGCCGCAAAGGCCAGCGAATCCCCGGTCAGATCGGAAATATCGGCATAGATGTAGAAGGCCCCGTCCGGCGGCGCGATGCGGGTGAACCCGGCCTTCGGCAGGCCTTCGAGCATCAGGCGGCGGTTTTCGGCATAGACGGCGCGGTTCGCCTCCATCTCCTCCACGCTGTCCAGGGCGGCAAGCGCGGCGATCTGGCTCACATGCGGCGGGCAGATGAAGAGGTTCTGCGCCAGACGCTCCACGGTGCGGATGTGATCCTCCGGCACCACCATCCAGCCGATCCGCCAGCCGGTCATGCTGAAATACTTGGAGAAGGAGTTGATCACATAGGCGCTGTCGCTGATCTCAAGCGCCGAGACCGCGCGCGGGCCGTAGTGCAGACCATGGTAGATCTCGTCGGAAACGAAGGCGATGCCGCGCCGGTCGCAAACGCCCATCAGCGCGGCCAGCTCCGCCCGGCCGAGCATGGTGCCGGAAGGATTGCCGGGCGAGGCGACGATCAGGCCCTGCATCTCCACCCCGTCGAGATCGGCAGGCACCGGCTGATAGCGGTTCGCAGCGGAACTCGGCAGGCCCACCGGCTCCAGTGACAGGGCGCGCAGGATCTGGCGGTAGCTCGGATAGCCGGGCTCGCCCAGCCCCACCCGGTCGCCCGCGTCGAAAAGCGCCGAAAAGGCCAGCAGGAAAGCCCCGGAGGAGCCGTTTGTCACCACCACCCGGTCGGGGTCCAGATCGACGCCATACCAGCGGGCATAAAGCGCCGCGATCCCCTGTCGCAACGCCGGCAGACCAAGCGCCACCGTATAGCCGAGCGTCTGCTCAAGGCTTGCCGCCACCGCCCGGCGCGCGGCCTCCGGCGCCGGGGTCGCGGGCTGGCCCACCTCCATATGGATGATCGAGCGGCCCGCCGCCTCGGCGGCCCGCGCGGCTTCGACCACATCCATCACAATGAAGGGATCAACCTGCCCCCGGCTTGATCTTCGCATCCGCCCGCCCCTATTGTCACCCGCAACGCCCCGTGCGAGTTTGCCGCCATAATCCGCCGTGCGGCCTCAAGGTCAAGCCCGGCCCGACCCCGAGGTTTCCCATGCGCCGTTTCCTGTCCGCCCTTCTGTGCTCCACCCTGCTTGCCGCTCCGGTCCTCGCCGGCGGCCTCGGAGAGATGACGGAGGCGGAGCGCGCGGCCTTCCGCGAAGAGGTGAAAGCCTATCTTCTGGCCAATCCCGAGGTGATCGTCGAGGCCATGGGCGTCTTGCAGGACCGCGAGGACAGCGCCGCCGCCGCCCGCGACCTGAAGACCCTCGCCGACAACCATGATGCGATCTATGCCGATGCCGAAAGCTGGGTCGGCGGCAATCCGGACGGCGACATCACCGTGGTCGAGTTCATGGATTACAGCTGCGGCTATTGCCGCAAGGCCTATTCCGAGGTCGAGGAGCTGGTGAAATCGGATGGCAACATCCGCTTCGTGCTGAAGGAATTCCCGATCCTCGGCGATGCCTCGGTGGCGGCCTCGCGCTTTGCCATCGCGGTGCGGCAGCTCCATGGCGATGACGCCTACAAGGCCGCCCATGACGGGCTGATCACCCTGCGCGGCGCGCCGGACGAAGCCTCGCTGACCCGGCTCGCCCAGGATCTGAAGCTGGACCCCGCGCCGATCCTCGCGCGGATGAACAGCGACGAGGTGACGAAGGTGATCGCCGCCAATCACGCGCTGGCCAACAAGCTGGAGATTTCCGGCACCCCGACCTTCGTGGTCGACGATACGCTGGTGCGGGGCTATGTGCCGCTGGCGGGGATGCGGAAGATCGTCGCGGCGGAGCGCATGTGACGGCCGGGGAAGCCTCCGGCGGGGATATTTGAGCCAGTATGAAAGGGCGGGCGGAGGGAGGCCTCAGCCCGCCTTTTCCTTTTCGGCGGCGGCTTCGATCTCTGCGGCGCGCTTTTCGACCAGTTCGACGATGTGATCGACCATGCCCTCGTTGCCGAGCTTGTGGTGCTGCTTTCCGGCCAGATAGATCATGCCGGAGCCGGCCCCGCCGCCGGTGAAGCCGATGTCGGTCATCAGCGCCTCGCCGGGGCCGTTCACCACGCAGCCGATGATCGACAGCGAGAGGCTGGTCGTGACATGGGCGAGCCGGTCTTCGAGGGCGGCGACGGTCTTGATCACGTCGAAGCCCTGCCGCGCGCAGGAGGGACAGGAAATGATCGTGACCCCCCGGTGGCGCAGGCCGAGCGATTTCAGGATCTCGAAGCCGACCTTCACCTCCTCCACCGGATCGGCGGAGAGGCTGACGCGGATCGTGTCGCCGATGCCGAACCACAGCAGGCTGCCGAGGCCGATGGCGGATTTCACCGTGCCGGACATGAGGCCCCCGGCCTCGGTGATGCCGAGGTGGATCGGCGCATCGGTGGCGGTGGCAAGCTGCTGGTAGGCGGCGGCGGCCATGAAGACATCGGAGGCTTTCACCGAAATCTTGTATTCGTGAAAATCGTTGTCCTGCAACAGCTTGATATGGTCGAGACCGGACTCCACCATGGCATCCGGGCAGGGTTCGCCGTACTTGTCGAGAAGGTGCCGTTCCAGCGAGCCGGCGTTGACCCCGATGCGGATCGAGCAGCCGTGGTCCTTCGCAGCCCGCACCACCTCGGCCACGCGCCTGGCATCGCCGATATTGCCGGGATTGATGCGGAGGCAGGCCGCCCCCGCCTCTGCCGCCTCGATGGCGCGCTTGTAGTGGAAATGGATGTCGGCGACGATCGGCACCGGGCTTTCGGCGACGATCTCCTTCAGGGCGCGGGTGCTGTCCTCATCCGGGGTGGAGACGCGGACGATATCGGCCCCGGCGACGGCACACCGCTGGATCTGCTCGATGGTGGCCTTCACGTCATGGGTGAGCGTGTTGGTCATCGTCTGCACCGAGATCGGCGCATCGCCGCCGACCAGCACCTTGCCCACCCGGATCTGGCGGCTGACCCGGCGGTCGATGTTGCGCCAGGGGCGGATCGGATTGTGGGTCATGTCATCCTCGCGCGGCCCAAGGCGGGCCCTGGCGCCTAGATAAACAGCACAAGGCCCCGGAGCAACCGCTGCCGGGGCCTTGTGCCGGTCAAAGATCGGTCATTCGCCCGCTCACTCGGAGGTGGGCTGGACCAGACCCGGCTCGGACGTATCGGCCTGGGCCACGAATTGCGCCAGATCGGCATCGCCGCTGAGATCGGCGACCTTGTAGCCCTTGGTCAGGGCATCGGCGGACAGCGCGACATTCTTCACCACCTGCGCGCCGGGGGCGGCAGGGCCATAGGTCTTGCCGTTCACGACGAAATAGATCGAGCCGGAATTGCCGGAGCGCAGCACGGCGGCTTCCTGCAGGGGCGGCACGGCATAGCGTTCGCCGGCATCGAGGATCTTCTCGAACAGCACCGTGCCATCGGCGGCCGAGACCCGCACCCATGAAGCGCGGACGGCCAGAACCTCCACCCCCGGTTTGGCATCGGCGACGACCTGCACGGTGTCTTCGGCA
This sequence comes from Paracoccaceae bacterium, assembly GCA_027492585.1. Taxonomy (GTDB): domain Bacteria; phylum Pseudomonadota; class Alphaproteobacteria; order Rhodobacterales; family Rhodobacteraceae; genus JAPUEK01. The sequence goes on from JAPUEK010000042.1 coordinate 76,459, forward strand.
AGGCCTCCGGCCGTATCGGCGGCGGTCTGGGTGGCGGCATTGGCGCCGGTGCGCGGGTTGATCGCGGCAATCGGGCCGTCACGAGCGGTCAGCACCGGCACGTCAAGCGCCTCGGGCTGGTAAAGCCGGTCCAGCGGATCGGCCGTCGCGCCATCGGCGGAGGCCAGTTGCTCGTTGGTCTGGCTGGTCGCCGGAGCCGAGCGCACCAGCGGCGCCTCGGTCTTCACATTGCCCAGGGGGTCAAGCTCGGCTACCACGGCCGGCGCCCGCTCCACCGGGGAAAGCTGTACCCGCTGCACTTCCTGAAGCACCGACCAGCCGCCATAGCCGAGTGCGCCGATCAGCGCGATCAGCACCGCGACGGAACCGATGGCGCCCGGCTCCACCCGCGAGAACAGGCTTTCGGTGCGGGGGGTGAAGGCGAATTGCGAATTGCCGATCGGATCGCGGTTTTCGGTCGCGGTCTGACGGGCGCGCATCGCGGTCAGCGAGGCGGAGGAAGCGGCGGCGGACATGCCATGGGCCACTTCGAACCCGGCCTCGCGGCAGAATTTGGCAAAGGCCCAGTCGGGGTCCATGCCGAGATACCGCGAATAGGACCGCACGAAGCCTGCGATGAAACCGGGGGTTTCAAAAGCGTTCACATCGGCGTTTTCGATGGCGGCGATATAGGTGGCCTTGATCTTCAGCTCGCGCTGCACGTCGAGCAGGGATTTGCCGAGCGTGGCGCGCTCGCCCCGCATCAGATCGCCAAGGCGCAACTCGAAATCGTCAAACCCCTTGGGTTTGTCCGCTTCTGGCGCCGGAGTTTTGAACCTCCGCCCGATCATTCCCCGAGCCCCATGCTGCCCCGTTGTCCCAAGCCGCCTCACGGACGACTCATGTTCTGCCGTATTGAGGATTCCGTAACACAGCACAAGCGATTCTGCATGTGCAGAAAGGCCTTACGCCGACGCTTCGGCGCGATTCAGCGCACAATGTTTCCAAAGCCCGTCCATCGCCTTCACGAGGCGGTCAATTTGTCGTGAATCATGCACCGGAGAGGGCGTGAACCGCAGCCGTTCGGTGCCGCGCGGCACCGTCGGGAAGTTGATCGGCTGGACATAGATGCCGTGATCTTCCAGCAGCATGTCGGACAGCATCTTGCAATGGATGGGGTTGCCGACATGGACAGGCACAATATGCGAGCCATGGTCGATGATCGGCAGGCCCAGACCCTTGAGCCGCATCTTGAGGATTCGGGCGTTCATCTGCTGGCTGTCGCGCAGGTGCTGGGCGGTCTTCAGAAGCCTGACGGACATGGCCGCACCGGCGGCCACGGCAGGGGGCAGAGAGGTGGTGAAGATGAAGCCCGGCGCATAGCTGCGGACCGCATCCACCATCTTCGCAGATGCAGCAATATAGCCGCCGAACACCCCGTAGGCCTTGGCCAGAGTGGCGTTGATGATGTCGATGCGGTGCATCTGCCCGTCCCGCTCCGCCACCCCTGCCCCGCGCGGCCCATACATGCCAACGGCGTGAACCTCGTCGATGTAGGTCAGCGCGCCGAATTCCTCGGCAAGGTCGCAGATCGCGGCGATCGGGCCGAAATCCCCATCCATGGAGTAGATGGATTCAAAGGCGATCAGCTTCGGCGCCGCCGGATCGTCGGCGGCCAGAAGCGCGCGCAGGTGGGCTACGTCATTGTGCCGGAAAATCCGCTTTTCCCCGCCGCCGCGCCGCACACCTTCGATCATCGAAGCATGGTTCAGCGCGTCCGAATAGATGATCAGGCCGGGGAACAGCACCCGCAGCGTCGAAAGCGTCGCATCATTGGCGATATAGGCGGAGGAGAAGACGAGCGCCGCCTCCTTGCCATGGAGATCGGCCAGCTCCGCCTCCAGCTCCTTGTGGTAGACCGTGGTGCCGGAGATGTTGCGCGTCCCGCCCGAACCCGCTCCCGCCGCATCGAGCGCCCCATGCATGGCGGCCAGCACCTCGGGGTTCTGGCCCATGCCGAGATAGTCGTTGCCGCACCAGACGGTAATCTCGCGGGTGCTGCCGTCGGGGTGGCGCCAGAGCGCCTGCGGGAACTGGCCCCGGCTGCGCTCGATGTCGATGAAGGTCCGGTAGCGCCCCTCGTCATGCAGGCGGGTCAGGGCGGTGTCGAGGGCAGCGTCGAAGTTCATCTCGGTCTCCTGGGTCCGGTCGCCTGGGGTCGCAGATGGGGGTCGCGGTCGGGCGGGCATGGGAATAGCCATGCGCCCCTGATGGACCTTCACGGCGGGATCGGCCTTGATCTCCATCAAGATGGCGTGAAACGGAAGGGGGCAAATTGCCACCCCCTCATATATCTTTGCAGGCTGTCCTAGCGGAAGTCCCCTCGCCCGGCAGGTATCACCCCGTGATCATTGTGCGATGACGACCGTGCAATCCTCGGCCTTGGGCGCCTTCACGAGGCAGGCGGCGACCGCTGCCTCCGCCGCGCCCCCGCCCGCGCCGATTCCCCAGGCCCCTGTGGATTTCGAGATGGCAAGCGCGCCGGTCTTGGCGTCATAGGTCTTGAAACCCGCCGTCGCATCGGCGGAAAGCTGGAAGCCCTTGTCCTTCCAGCCCTTCGGCCGGATCAGCGCGGCGACCACGCAATCGGCGGCGCCTTTCTTCTTCTTGACGTTGCAATCGGCCAGAGCCGCCGCCGAGGCCGCCCCGGTGTCATGGTAATTGGCCGCCGCCACCGTCGCCTCCGACATCAGCCCTTCCTCGGGCGAGATGGCGATGGCGCCGTAATAAGGCTGATCCTTGCCGACGAGTTCCAGCACCTTTGCCTGATCCTTGGCCAGACCTGCCGCCGGCAGGATCTCCACCTCCGCGCCCTTGGCGGTGAAAAGGAGCTTCTTGGCAGCCTTGCCGGTGATCGTCTCGGCCTGCGCGACCGAGCCTGCGACCGAACCCGCCACCACGGCCAGAAGCGCCGCCCCCAGAACCAGTTTCCTCATGTGCCAAACCCTCCGGCTGATCCGTTCCCCCGACCCATAGCGCAGCGGCGCGGCTCTGGACAGTCCCGGCCCGCCTGCTAGGCTCCGCCCCGCCGATCACGAAGAGGAGAAAGCCATGACCGACACCCGACTGGACCCCGTTCTGGCCCGCATCGACGCGATGCTGCCCGAGGCGCTGGAGCGTCTGATGGCGTTGCTCCGCATCCCGTCGATCTCCACCGATCCGGCCTACAAGGCCGATTGCGCCCGCGCCGCCGACTGGCTGGTGGAGGATCTGGCCTCGCTCGGTTTCACCGCCGCGAGCCGCCCGACCACCGGCCATCCGATGGTCGTGGCCCATGGCGGAGAGGCGGGGGCCGAGGGGCGGCATCTCCTGTTCTACGGTCACTATGACGTGCAGCCGGTGGACCCGCTGGCGCTCTGGGACCGCGATCCCTTCGACCCGGAGGTGCAGGAAACCGCCAACGGCAAGGTGATCCGCGGCCGGGGTTCGGCCGATGACAAGGGCCAGCTCATGACCTTCGTCGAGGCCTGCCGCGCCTGGAAGGCGGTGCATGGCAGCCTGCCCGGCAAGCTCACCATCTTTCTGGAGGGAGAGGAGGAATCCGGCTCGCCCTCGCTCATCCCCTTCCTGAAGCAGAACCGGCGCGAGCTGTCCGCCGATATCGCGCTCATCTGCGACACCGGGCTTTTCGATGCGAAGACCCCGGCGATCACCACCATGCTGCGCGGGCTGCTGGGCGAGGAGCTGACCATCCATGCCGCGAACAAGGATCTCCATTCCGGCAGCTATGGCGGGGCGGCGGCCAATCCGATCACGGTGCTGACCCGCATCCTCGGCCGGCTCCATGACGAAAACGGGCGCGTCACCATTCCGGGCTTCTACGACGGGGTGACGGAGCTGCCGGAGGCGATCCGCCAGCAATGGCAGGGCCTTGCCTTCGATCACGCCGCCTTCCTCGGCGATGTCGGCCTGTCGGTGCCGTTCGGCGAAAAGGACCGCACGCCGCTGGAGATGATCTGGTCGCGGCCCACGGCAGAGATCAACGGCATCTGGGGCGGCTATACCGGCGACGGCTTCAAGACCGTGCTGCCCGCCGAGGCCCATGCCAAGATCTCCTTCCGGCTGGTGGGGGCGCAGGACCCGCACCTGCTGCGGCAGGAGTTCCGCAACTGGGTGGAGGCGCAGCTTCCCGCCGATTGCACCGTCGAGTGGAAGGCCCATGGCAATTCGCCCGCCGGGGTCATGGCCATCGACGATCCGGCCTTCGAGACCGCGCGCCTTGCGCTCGGTCGGGAATGGGGGGTGCCGGCGGCCTATATCGGCTGCGGCGGCTCCATCCCGATCGCGGGCTATTTCAAGACCTATCTCGACATGGATGCGATGCTGATCGGCTTCGGCCGCGACGACGACCAGATCCATTCCCCGAACGAGAAATACGATCTGGAATGCTTCCACAAGGGTATCCGGTCCTGGGCGCGGATTCTCGCACAGCTCTGCTGAGGGGCAGGCGCGGCGCCCCGCTGCCGGCGCCGGAGGGGTTTTGCACCCCTCCGGACCTCCCCGCAGGATATTTATGCACAGTGGATGGAGGGGAGCGGCGCCGTGCAGAATTTATTCGGATTTTTGTTCAAATTCTTCGCGTTGAGGGAAGATCATCAGACGACGCATGAAGGGGCTTTCTCCCTTTCAAACGAAACGGGGGCCTTGCGGCCCCCGTTCTGCCTTGCGGCCCGTCGCGGCGGTCAGCTCTTGACGAGCTTGACCTCGCTGGCCTCATAGACCTTGCCCTTCATATCCCAGACGATGGAGACCTTCTCGCCGGCCTTCAGCGCCTCCTTGAAGGAGGCGGGCAGCGTGTAGGTGATCCCGTCGGCGAGCGTGACCGTATGGGCGGCCATATCCACCGATTTGATCACGCCTTCAGTGGTCGTGGCCGCCATGGCGAGCGAAGCGCCACCCATGGACAGGATCACAGCGACAGGAAGAAGAAAGGAACGCATTTCTGCAAACTCCGGTTTTGGCCAGGCAGCGCCTTTGGCCATCTCGAAGCCGTCTCGGTCTGTCGCGTCGGTGTCTGGCCTTCCTCCGGCCCGGCACCCGGCAAATCCCGGCTTCTGGAGAGGAGTTATACACCTTTGATTTTACGGGGATAGCCGGGCGCACCGGCTTGTGAAACCCGGTGAGCCCTGCGAGACTTCGCCGGTTCCGCCCCTTCCGAAAGGTCCCGAGAGATGTCGATTCCCCTGCGCTATGCCCTTGATGCCGACAGGAAAGATTGGGACCGGCTCTGGCAGGGCTACCTCACCTTCTATCACACGAGCCTCACGCCCGCCGTGACCGACCACACCTGGGCGCGGCTGATGGACCCGCGGAGCCCGGTCAAGGCCCGGCTGGCGCTGGACGAGGGCAAGGTGGTGGGATTCGCCATCCACCTGCACCACCCGTCCACCTGGGTCATCGGCGAGGATTGCTATCTCGAAGATCTCTTCGTCGCCGAGGAGGCACGCGGGCGGGGCATCGGCCGGGCGCTGATCGAGGATCTGATCGCCCTCGGCCGGGCGCAGGGCTGGCAGCGGCTCTATTGGCACGCCAAGGAAAGCAACCACGGCGCGCGCAAGCTCTATGACAGCTTCGTCGAAAACGACGGGCATATCCGCTATCGGCTGGGGCTGTGAAGGAGCCCGCCTCCGCAGGCCGGACATCCGGCGCCTGCCCGCATCGGTCTGCATCGGTCTGCATCGGTCTGCGCCGGCCATCTCCCCTGCCGCCCGCCGCTTCGGCGGAAGCTGCGGGAGAGCGCCGTTTGCCAATCCGGCGTCCTGGTCCGGAGGCAGGTCCGATTGGCCGGACCTGCCTTGCGTCGCAGCAAGCTGCCTGAACAGGGGAGGAAAGCCGATGCAACCGACGCCACCGGCAGGCATGATCCGGATCGGCATCACGCTGACGCCGGAGTATCGGCAGGACATCTCAGGCGCTGTCGCCCATCTTGTCGATGCCGCCGCCCGCGCCGAATCCGAAGGCGCCCGCCTTCTTCTCTTCCCGGAGGGCTACTTGCAAGGCTACCTGCTGGAGGAGGAGGCTCTGCGCGATGCCGCCTTCAACCTTTCCTCCCATGGGTTCGGGACCCTCCTTGCCCGATTTCCAACCTCCGGCCCGGTGATCGTTCTGGGGCTGATCGAGGAAGACGCGGGGCGGTATTTCAACACGGCGATCGTGGTGCAGGCAGGCCGCCTGATTGGCCGCTACCGGAAAAGACATCTGCTTGCGTCGGAGCGGGCCTTCTGCCCCGGAACCGATTGCCCGGTCTTCGAGGTCGATGGCCTGCGGTTCGGGATCAGCATCTGCTACGACACGAACTTCCCGGATACCGCCCGCGATGTGGCAGAGGCAGGCGCCACGCTGATCCTCTGCTGCGCCAACAACATGATGCCCCGTGCCAGAGCAGAGACGTGGCGGAACCTTCACAACGCCATCCGTGGCGACCGATGCCGCGAAACGGGTCTTTGGCTGGCATCCTCCGATGTGACCGGCGAGCGGGACGGCATGGTTTCCTGGGGGCCAGGCGCGATCCTCACACCGGCGGGCGAGGTCGCCGCCCAACTGCCGCCCGACCGCGCCGGGCTGCTGACCTTCGACATCCCTGTCAGCTGACCGCCCTTTGCCTGCCCGCCAGAGGAAGATGCCCCCTCGGGCGCCGGCCCCTGACGTTCCCGAGAGGAGCGGTCGGACCACGCCGAAAAGTGCGATAGCTTCTGGAGCCCGCCCGAGGCTTTGGCCCGCCCGCCCCTGCCCCCCGATGGGGGGAAGGAGGCACGAAACGGCAAGCGCTGCACAGGGGGAGGTCCGGCACCTCCCTCCGCCACAAGCGGCAAGGTAGGGCGCGGCAAGGACTGTCTGGGGCGAGGTTTCACGCTTCCCCCCCGACACAAGGCGCGGGATGGCAAAGGGAGCATGGTCCGGGCCGCCCGCGGCATCGGGAGGAAGAGGGGAAGACGATCCGGTGGCAGAGTCCCGTCCGGCCCGCCGTTGTCGGCTTTTCTGCTCCGGCCCGCCCTCATCTCCAGCCCGCGCCGTCCCCCTGCCCGACCTTATCCCGGAAATGCAAAACGCCGCCCGAGGGCGGCGCTTCTGCAGAACTGGCGCGGTGGACGGGGCTCGAACCCGCGACCCCCGGCGTGACAGGCCGGTACTCTAACCAACTGAGCTACCACCGCGTTGTTCCGCTGGCAGGGATTTGATGCGACTGGCGCGGTGGACGGGGCTCGAACCCGCGACCCCCGGCGTGACAGGCCGGTACTCTAACCAACTGAGCTACCACCGCGTATCGCATCCCATCTCTGGGCGTGAGCGGGGTATTACGGGCAGGCGTCGGCGGCGTCAAGCCGGGAACTGGCCGGGATCGCGGAGTTTTTCACCGCTCTGGCGCGGGAATGAATTCGTCCTTGTCATTGGGCGGAAGACGGAAGCGGCCATGCGCCCAGTCCCCTGCCCGCCAGGCTTCCTTCGCCGCCTCGATCCGCTCTTTCGAGGAGGCGACGAAGTTCCACCAGATATGACGCGGCCCATCCATGGTCGCCCCGCCAAGCACCATCAGCCGCGCGCCTTCCGCCCCCGCCTTCACCGAGATCCGGTCGCCGGGGCGGAAGACCAGCATCTGCGCCGGCCCGAAGGTCTGGCCGCCGACCGTCACCTCCCCCGCCAGGACATAGATGCCGCGATCCTCATGGTCGTCGGGCAAGGGCAGGCTGGCATGGGCGGCAAGAACCGCATCGGCATAAAGCGTCTCGGAGGGCAGCGTCACCGGCGCCTTCTCCCCCCAGCCGTGGCCGAGAATCAGACGCAGCGTCTTGCCCTCGCCTTCAAGGAAGGGCAGCGCCGCCTCGGGCGCATTGTGGAAACTGGCCGGATCATCCTCCTGCGCTTTCGGCAGGGCAAGCCAGGTCTGCAAGCCGAAGAGGCTGCGGTCGGCCTGCCGGTCCGGCCCGTCCATCCGCTCCGAATGGGTGATGCCGTGGCCGGCGGTCATCAGATTGACCTCGCCCGGCGTGATCCAGGCATCGGTGCCGAGGCTGTCGCGGTGATGCATCCGCCCGCGCAGCAGATAGGTGACCGTCGCCAGCCCGATATGCGGATGAGGCCGCACATCGACGCCCTTGGAACCGCTGAGGAACTCCGCCGGCCCCATCTGGTCGAAGAAGATAAACGGCCCGACCATCTGCCGCTGCGCCGAAGGCAGCGCGCGGCGCACCTCGAAGCCCCCCAGATCCCGCGCCCGCGGCACGATCACGGCTTCGATACTGTCCACCTGATCGCCGATCGGGATCGAGGGGTCGAGTGCGGGGTTCCAGCTCATCGGTGCCTCCATATGGGTCTGCTTCCCATATAGGCTTTTCAGCCCCCCGCCCCAAGCCGCATCCCCGCGCGGGGTCTGTGCAGAGGGACACAGTGGAACGGCCGGGGGGGAGGGACGGGCGGGGGGGAACTGCCGGGGGCGTGGTGGGCGGTGAGGGACTCGAACCCCCGACATTCTCGGTGTAAACGAGACGGATTTTTTACAACACCCTGCTCGCGCGAAACAAGCTGTTCCCACCGATCCACTAGAAACCCGCATTTTAGCCGTGAATAGAAGGTGAATATGGGAACAATTCTCGGGACCAAGAAACGCAAAAAGCCCCCCGCACTTCTGCGAGGGGCTTTTCATTCCATTGGCGATCTCGGCTGGTTCTCAGGCTCCCTCTCCCCGTTGCAATCGGATTCGGGCCGTATCCCTTTAGCGCACCGCACACTGTCACAGTATCCCTGTGACCGCCGGGGCGTATGGCTGCCCCACTGAGCCTTCTTCGCCTGTCACCCTAGGCGCGGGGATAGACCATAGAATGGACATACCGTTAGCGTACGCGATGCAATGCGCCTTGTGAATCCCTGTTCTACGCCGCCGCTCCTCACCCTCGGGCCGCCAGCCTTGCACCACACTCCCGCAGGGCTGACCTGTCCCTGCCCCACAGCACCTCTATCTCCTGATCGTTCAGCCCACGATCCGGCAGGGCCACAGGCTCATTGCAGGGCGGCGAGCTAGCGTTCCCGGAGGCGCAGGACGCGAGAGCGAGGCAGGCACACAGGATTTTGCACGGGGTCAGCATAGGCGGCATCCTCCAGGGCCTGGGCCAGCAGCCTGGCCTGTTGCTCGGCGGCGGCGAGTTTGCGATCTGCGGCGGCATCAGCCTCTGCCTGACGGAGGGCAGCGGCGGTGTGGGTCGCCTCATTGGCGGCGGCGCCCATCCGGTAGCCCTGCGCGCCGGCAGCGGCGGAGAACAGGAGCGCGGCAAAGAGGAGGTAGAGATTCACGCCTCATCCACCGAGACAGGAACACCTGCTGCGCTGATCATGGGCAGCGGGATATTGGGGTTGGTATAGGTCGAGGGCCACCGGATGCCCCTGCATCGCCCCTTGTCGATCAGCACCAGAGAAATAGTGTCGCCCTGATTGCCACCCAGAACCTGATAGTTGGTCCCGGTTTGCCCAATCAGAACGCCAACATGCCCTCCGGAAGGGCGCTTGAACGCGGCAAAGGCGCCATAGCAAGGGCCACACTCTTTCCCTAGCCAGAGCCAGTTCAGCGCCCAATAGGGGTTCTTGCCCAGATCGCCGGGGCGTGGCTCTTTTGGCAGCGCAAGAGCCAGCGCGGTATCCACCGCATCCCCGCACCAGGGCAGATGTGACGGGTCACCCAGCGTCTTCCCGTCGCTCCGCAGCCATTTCGACAGACGCGCGTTGTCACGGATCTCGTGTAGGCCAAACACCGGGGCGAACTCTCGCACCCATGGGATCGGGGATTTGAGGATCGTTGCGTTCATAGTTTCTCTCCGGTGATATCTACCGCCCATTCGATGATGGAGTGGATTATGGTTTTCACCCGATCCCGCGCCTCTGCGCGGTGGTCAGATGGCAGCAGGGCAAAGGCGCCGCAGGCGACGATCAGGGCAGCGTAGACCCGCACCCGGCGCAGGCTAGCACGGGTTCTATCCATTGCCGCCGCCGAACCGCGCCTTGATCAGATCCTTGATGAACTGACGGTCGCCGATCAGCGCGGTTGCGACATCAAGGGCGAGCATCCCGAAGGCCATGATTGCCACGGTGGCCGCCGTTTCCGAATCTCTCAGATAGGGGGCGAGACTGGGCGACAGGCCGACTGCCAGAAACGCCGAGGCGATAGTTTTGACGACACGCCGCCAAATCGCCTCCGTTTCGGCATCTCGGGAGGCAGCATACAGTACCATCCCGATCAGGACGGCCCAATATTCCAATGGCTTTTGCAGCATCCCACCCCCTACTTGATCATCAGCGTCGCGGCTAGCAGCCCGGCGGTGTAGCGCTTGATCTTGGGATGCTGTGGCTCGGCCGACCAGTCGCGGTGGAAGCTGTCGGTCCAGCCATAGCCTTCGACCCAGAGCATGACATGCGGTTCGCCTGTGCCATGAAACCTGGTCCACCAAAGCTGCGCGCGGCGGGTCAGCACCAGCACCCAGAACCGCCGCCACGAGCGCCCCGCGAGGCGCCAGAGCATCGTATAGGCCCAGTCCTCACAATCGCCGCGCAGCGGGCCGAGAGCGGAATCGAGGCGCGTCCAGCGGTCACGGCCGGGGTCGCGGGTGTAGACATAGCGGGCGGTGAGATCGGCCACGTCCTCGGCAATGGTGCCGGCCATCACACGGCCTCCCCGATGCGCGAGAGGCCCCGCGCGGTCAGCACCGCCTCGGCATGGGCCGC
>JAPUEK010000043.1 GCA_027492585.1 Paracoccaceae bacterium
ATGGTCTTCTCCTCGCTTGCAGCTTCATGCTGCTGTTGCGCAGAAAATCAACTTACCTAGGCTGTTCAGTTGCACGCAGCCAACTCTTGTCGAGGCATGGCTCGACCATGTTGAGCAGGGTGTAGATCGTCATGTCGACCACCTTGCGCACCCTGCGGTTCTTTCGCATCGGGGGAGGAGGGTCAGAAAACAGTCCGGTGGACTGTTCTCCCGGCGCAAGGGCAGAGCATTTCGGTTCTCGATGTTTTCCCGGACTTTATCAGGGTCATAGCCCCTGACGGCGACCAGAACTGCTGGCTGCGGCGGGTTGTCCGCCATCACCAGATCATAGCCCGTGTAGTCTCAATCCTGCCCGGCGTGATCCCGGTCCTCATCTGGAGGCCAGCGCCGTTGACGCGGAGATGGATCCCGGTCGAGAACCCACCTCTAGAACGGCCAGGAGCCTGTTTCGGAGCACCCCCTTTGCGCCGGCCGCATGGTGGTGGACCCTGATCACCCTCGCCGGTTCGCTCGGACCGGTGGCGCTTGCCGGCTCGATGTCGGTCAAACATGACCTCGGCACATGGACCGTCACCGACGACTGGCCTGATCCCGTGCCGGTGAGGGAAGCCGAGATTGGGGTGTTCCAGCGATGGTTCGGCGACCTGTTCGATGGCCTCTTTGACCCTGACGGCGGATCGCCGGACGCCGGGGTCAAAATCGACCTTGAGAACGGTACTGAAAAATGATACTGTATACTCCATGAAAAGGCGTCATGGAGCCACGCTGGAACTGGTCTTCGCCCGCCCGGTGAATGGTTCGATCCGCTGGGTCGACATTGAGGCGCTGTTTGTGAGCCTTGGGGCGGAAGTCAGCGAGCGGGAAGGTTCGCGCGTCGGCGTGTTCCTGTTTGGCGAAGTGCGCGTCTTTCATCGCCCGCATCCCTCACCGGACACGGACAAAGGTGCGGTTGCCAGCATCCGTAAATGGCTGGACGAACACGGAGTAAACCCATGAACAATGTCGTTGAAATCAATGGCGAGAAGGCGGTTATCGCTTTCGATCCCGAGATTCAGATGCTGCGCGGCGAGTTTGTCGGCCTGAACGGTGGGGCCGACTTCTATGCCGAGAGCGTCCACGATCTGATCGAGGAAGGCCGCAAGTCGTTGGCCGTCTATCTCGAAATGTGCCGGGAGAAGGGCATCGAGCCACGCCGGAAGTTCTCTGGCAAGTTCAATGTCCGTCTCACCCCTGACGACCATGCCGCAGCAGTCATCGCCGCAGCAGCATCCGGCAAGAGCCTGAATGAATGGATCGTCTGGACGATCCGGGAGGCCACTGAGTAGCGGCCTCGTTGGGTTCGACCGGCTTTGAAAGGAGACAGACTATGACCGCTTCTACCGTGCCGCTACGCGCCACCCTTTACCTGCGCGTTCCGACGGCGCGGCAGGCGTAGCATGACGTTTCCATTCCCGACCAGAAGCAGCAGTGCGAAGCCTATTGCGAGGCGCGCGGCCTGCAACTGGTCGAAACCTTTATCGAACCCGGCGCATCCGCGACCAACGACCGCCGCCCCGAGTTCCAACGCATGATCGAGGCTAGGGTCCCCGCCGTATTTGTTACGCAGGACATTCGAGACCAGCGCGGCAGAACGGTTCATCTGCTTTGCGACCTTGCCCTGACTACTGCGACCGCACTCCTCTGCCAGTGCGATAACCCAATCAGGGATGCTGTCGCCCCAGAGGCCGCGGGCGATTTCGACAGGGGAGGCCGCAGTCACGGCGCACCCCCGACCGAATAGACAGCGCCGGTATTCGGGTCAAAACCTGACGCACCCGCTGCACCTGGGGCGCGATCGGGCCGGGCGGGCGGATCAGGCGGTAGCGGGCAATTAGGGCCTGTGCAGGATCGGCTTTGGACAGCACCCGCAAGGTATACGGCCGACAGGAGGCGCTTGCAGTAGCTGACCTGAGCCCGTCTTCTCTCCAGGGTTTAAGAGAGTCCTTGGGTTGATTTCTGGGTTTAAGCCGCCAGCTTTTCTAGTCTGATCTTCATGGCAAATTCTGCCGGTGGGACATTCCCGAGGGCGGAGTCTGGTCGACGATTTCAACCGTGAGGGCCTTGGCATCGAGGTCGACCTCTCGCTCCCCGCAGAATGCGTCGTCCACACCTTGAACCAGATAGTCGAGTGGCGCGGCAAGCCAACGGTCATCAGGTTCGACAACGGCCCCGAATACATCAGCGCGACCTTGGCGATCTGGGCTGCGGGGCAGGGCATTACCCTGACCCATATTCAGCCAGGCAAGCCGCAGCAGAACGCCCATGTCGAGCGGAACAACCGCACCGTCCGCCATGAATGGCTGGATCTCTCCATCTTCGAAACCATCGCGGAGACGCAAAGCATCGCAACAGACTGCCTGTGGACTTACAACAACGAGCGCCCCAACATGGGCATTGGCGGGATAACACCCGCACAGAAACTGAAAATGGCTGCGTGAGTTCTACGGCCAAACCCCGATAAAACGGCGAGGATTACCGGAGTAGCCTTCCTGTCCTAGTAGAGACCAGTTCTCATTCGTCTGACAGCACCTCGGGTGTTGCCCGCCGTGGCAAAATCGGGTGTGGGGAGATAAGGGGCTCAGGTGATGAGTTTCCCTTCCCCTTTCGTGGGGGAGGGCGGTGGGGCCGCTGAACCGGGATGAAGCGCCCCGATAAACGCCCCGGTGCCGAGACATTCCGGGGGCGGGACGCTCCGCTGCTGCGCCGGAGGGGTTTTGCACCCCTCCGCCATGCCATCCGTCGCTTGAACCTGCGGCAAACCCCGCAGGAGATTTTCCGACAGGAAATGAAGGCGGACGGGCGCCCGGCGTCGCCGCCTGTGGTCTGGATGTCGGCGGGGCCTATCCCTGATGCGCGCCCCAGGGGCCGTGCTTGCCCGGCCCGCCGTCCACGCGGTCAAAGCCGTGGGCGCCAAAGAAGTCCCGCTGGCCCTGGATCATGTTCGCGGTCGAACGCGCCGTCCGCATCTGGTCGAACCAGGCGAGCCCCGCCGACAGCGCCGGCACCGCCAGCCCGTTCAGCGCCCCCGCCGCCACGACGGCACGCAGCGGCGGCACCGAATGGCGCAGATGCTCGGCGAAAAAGCCCGCCCGCATCAGGTTGCGTTCCGGGTCATCCTCAAGCGCCTCGGCCATGTCGTTCAGCATGGCGGAGCGGATGATGCAGCCCGCCCGCCAGACCCGCGCGATCTCCGGCAGGGGAAGGGACCAGCCGAAGGCCGGACCGGCGGCGGCGATCATCGCAAAGCCCTGCGCGTAGCAGAGGATCTTGCCGGCGATCATCGCCTCCTCCAGCACCTCGGGCGTCAGCGTGCCGGGGGGCAGGGGGCTCGGCGCCGGGCCGAACATCGCCTCGCCCAGTTGCCGTTCCTCCAGCCGGGCGGAGGTGTTGCGCGCCGCCACCGCCGCCTCGATCACCGGGATCGGGGCGGAGAGATGCTGCGCCTCGATCACCGTCCAGCGGCCGGTGCCTTTCTGCCCGGCCTTGTCGAGGATCACGTCGAGCATCGCCGCCCCCGTCACCGGGTCCGTGGCGGCGGCGACCTCGGCGGAGATCTCGATGAGATAGGATTTGAGGATGCCCTCGTTCCAGCCCCGGAAGACCGGCGCGATGGCGGCGGCAGACATGCCCATCCCGTCGCGCATGATGCCGTAGACCTCGGCGATCATCTGCATGTCGGCGTATTCTATGCCATTGTGGACGGCCTTGACGAAATGCCCCGCGCCGCCTTCGCCCATCCGGGTCGCGCAGGGGATGTCGTCATAGCGGGCGGCAATCGCCTCCAGGATCGGGGCGACGCGGAGCCAGTCCGCTTCCGCCCCGCCGCCCATGATCGAGGGGCCGTGGCGCGCACCTTCCTCCCCGCCCGAGACGCCCATGCCGAGGAAACGCGGCCCCTGCACGGCGGCTTCCTCCGACCGGCGGTTGGTGTCGTGGAAATTGGCGTTGCCCGCGTCGATGATCAGATCATCCGCCGCCAGAAGCGGGCGCAGCGCCGCGATCTGGTCATCGACCGGCTGCCCCGCCGGGACCATGAGGATGATCGCCCGCGGCTCGGGCAGCGCCGCCACCAGATCGGCCAGCGTGGCGCAGGGGGTGATCCGGTCCGCGAGCGGCCCGGCGTCACGGTGGAATTCCTCCGTCACCGCGCCGGTGCGGTTCCAGACCGCGATCCCGAAACCCTTCTCGGCGATGTTGAGCGCAAGCGCCGCCCCCATCGTGCCAAGCCCGACCAATCCGATCTGTGCCGTTACGGCCATTGCAGTCCCTCCCGGTTCAAGGTCACGGCATAGAGGCTGGTCGTTGCCGTGATGTAAAGCTGATGCCGCGCCCGCCCGCCGAAGCACAGGTTGGAAACGGTCTCCGGCACGGGGATGCGGCCCAGAAGCTCCCCCTCCGGTGAAAGGCAATGCACCCCGTCGCCCGCCGAGGACCAGAGATTGCCCCCGGTATCCACCCGCATCCCGTCGGCGCAGGGCGGCGCGACGGTGTGAAAGAGCCGGCCCGACATGGGGCGCCCGCCGACCATATCATAGACGCGGATATGCTGGGGGTCGTCGCTGTGGATCCGCCCGGTATCGGCGACATAAAGCCGATCCTCGCCGGGGCTGAAGGCGAGGCCGTTCGGGCAGGCCAGATCGGTGATCACCGCCTCGATCTGCCCCGAAGGGTCGACGCGGTAGACGTTGCAGGGCAGTTCCTGCTCGGCCCGGAAGCCCTCGTAATCGGTCATGATCCCGTAGTGGGGATCGCTGAACCAGATGGCGCCGTCGGAGGCCACCACCACGTCATTCGGCGAATTCAGCCGCCTGCCCTGATAGCTGTCGGCGATCACCGTGATGCGCCCGTCCCATTCGGTGCGCGTCACCGACCGGGTGCCATGCTCGCAGGTGACAAGCCGGCCCTGACGGTCGCGGGTGTTGCCGTTGGCGAAGTTGGAAGGGGCGCGGAAGGTCGTCAGCCCCTCCGCCGTCCAGCGCAGGATGCGGTTGTTCGGGATGTCGGAAAAGAGCAGACATTGCGCGTCGCCGAACCAGACCGGCCCCTCGGCCCAGTCGAAGCCGGTGGCAAGCCGCTTCACCCCGGTATTCGGGATCAGATAGCGGCGGAAGCGCGGGTCGATCACCTCGAAGGGGGTGGTCATCCTCTCCTCCTCAGAAGGCCACGGGCGTCAGCAGCGGCCGCCCGGCGAAATGCGCCGCAAGATTGTCGCGGACAAGCTGGCCCATGGCGCGGCGCGTCTCCACCGTGGCGGAG
This sequence comes from Paracoccaceae bacterium, assembly GCA_027492585.1. GTDB lineage: Bacteria > Pseudomonadota > Alphaproteobacteria > Rhodobacterales > Rhodobacteraceae > JAPUEK01. The sequence continues at coordinate 5,296 of JAPUEK010000043.1, forward strand.
CCCTGATGGGGTTGCAGAAGCACGTTCGGCAGGGTCAGGAAGCGCGGGTCGATCTCCGGCTCGCCCTCGAACACATCGAGCGCCGCCGAGCCGAGCCGACCGCTTTGCAGGGCGGCGATCAGCGCCTCCTCATCGACATTGCCGCCGCGCGAGATGTTGACGAGCATCCCCTGCGGCCCGAGCGCGTCGATCAGCGGCGCATTGACGATATGGCGGGTCGCGGGCGTGGCATTGGTGGCCAGAAACAGCACCTCCGCCCATTCGGCGAGTTCCAGAGGGTCGGCGAAATAGCGCCAGCCGGGGGCGGCCTCCGCCTTCGGGCTGCGGGCGGTATAGGCGACCGGCATCCCGAAGCCCTGCGCCCGCCGGGCAATCGCCTGCCCGATCCGCCCGAGGCCGAGCACCCCGGCGCGCAGGGAAGACGCCCGGCGTTGCAGGGGATAGCTGGCGCCCGGCCAATGGCCGCCGCGCACGAAGGCCTCCGCCCCCACGATGCCGCGCGCCTGCGCCAGCATCATGCCGATCGCCAGATCGGCCACGTCATCGGTCAGCACATCGGGGGTGTTCGTCACCGCGATGCCGCGCGCCTTGCAGGCCGCCAGATCCACCGCATCATAGCCCACGCCGTTGACGGCGATGAGTTCAAGGAGGGGACAGGCGGCGATCACCGCAGCCGGGGCGCCAAGGTCGCCCCGTGTCGCAATCGCCCGCACCCGAGGCCCGGCCTCGGCCAGATGGGCGGCCTTGTCTGCCGCCTCATGATGCCGGTGAACGGTGTAAGCTGCCTCCAGCGGCTCCTGATCCCAGGGGGCATAGGCGCCGAGCTGGAGGATCTCGGGTCTCGGCATTGCTCTCCGTCCGTCGTGGTCAGCGTTAGCGATAACTAAGCGCCTTGGAGCGGGTTTGCCAAGGGGCTTCGGCCCCCGCGCGGCGCCGCAGGCTTGAAGGGCCGGGGAGGCTCGGGCAAAGTCGCGGCAGGGCAGGGGCATCGGAGGACGGCATGACAGAGGCGAAATCAACGGCAAAACCGCGCGCACGCGACCTCGGCATCCCGTTCGCAGGCACGCCCGGTCCGTGGAACGCGATTACCGATGTGCCGGGAGTGCGGGTCGGCTTCTGCACCCTGACCGATCCTGCCCGCAAGATGCGGACCGGGGTGACGGCGATCCTGCCGCGCGACGAGACGGGGATGCCGCAGCCGGTCTGGGCGGGGCATTACGCGCTCAACGGCAATGGCGAGATGACCGGCACCCACTGGATCGACGACGCAGGCTATTTCATCGGCCCGGTGTGCATCACCAACACCCATGGCATCGGTGCGGTCCATCATGGCGCCACCCGCTGGATGCTGGACCGCTACGCCGCCTATTTTGCCGAGGGCTATGCCTGGGCCATGCCGGTCGTTGCGGAAACCTATGATGGGGTGCTGAACGATATCAACGCTTTGCATGTGACGCCCGACCATGCCATCGCCGCGCTTGAGGCCGCTGCGACCGGGCCGGTCGCCGAAGGCTCCACGGGCGGGGGCAACGGCATGATCGCCTATGAGTTCAAGGCCGGCACCGGGACCGCCTCGCGCCGGGTGCGGATGGGCGAGGAGACCTATACGATCGGCGCGCTCGTGCAGGCCAATCACGGGCGCCGCCCGTGGTTCACCGTGCTCGGCCGCCCCGTCGGCAGGCTGATGCCCGAAGGGGCCTTCCGCGAGACCGACACCGGCTCCATCATCGTGGTGATCGCTACCGATGCGCCGCTGTCGGCCCTGTCGCTGCGCCAGATCGCCAAACGCGCCGCCCTCGGCGTCGGACGCGGCGGTACGCCGGGGGGCAATTCCTCCGGCGATATCTTCCTTGCCTTCTCGGTCGCCAATCCCGGCCCGATGCCGGGGGAAGCGGGGATGCTGGTGGGCCGTCAGGCGCTCAATCCCGAACATCTGGACCCCTTCTATCTCGGCGCCGTCGAAGCGGTGGAGGAAGCGGTGGTCAATGCCATCGTCGCGGGGGAGGACGTGGAGATGGTCCGCCCCGCCGGAGGGATCTGCCGCGGCATCGACCGGGCGGCTCTGGCGGCGCTCTTCCGCGAGGAGTGAGGCGGGATCGCCGCCGGCCCCGGCGGAACGCTCCGCGGGGGATATTTGAGAAGAGAAGAAAGCCCTTTCATACTGGCTCAAATATCCCCGCCGGAGGCTTCCCCGGCCCGGCCTTTGCGGAACCTGTGGAATTCGGGAAGCGGGGAGCGCCCCGCGGCTCCGCAGCCGCGCCGCAAAGCCTCTTCCCGCGGCTCTTCCGGCCAAGGAAAAAGGCGCGGGCCTTTCGGCGCCGCGCCTTCCCGTTCCGTCCCCGCCCGAGCTGCGGGGCCGGGGATTACCAGGTGAAGTTCTTGGCGATCGACAGTTTCGCGTTCATGCCCGGCGCATTGTCCAGTTGCAGGTTGTTGCGATAGGTCTTGTCGAAGATGTTCTCGATCGTGAAGTTCACGCTCAGGCCGGCGAGCGCGCCTTCCTCCGGCTTCCAGGTCACGAAGAGATCATGGGTGTCATAGGCGGCGGTCGAGGTCGCCGGGGCATTGGTGGTGATGTCGTCGAAGTAGGAGGCGCGCCAGCCCACGACCAGATGCTGTTCCGGCAGCTTGGCGCCGAGGGTCAGAACCACGTTCTCCGCCGGGGTATCGGCGAGGGTCAGGCCGGTGGTGCCATCCTTGGAGCGGACGTTGGAATAGGCGAGCTGGCCGAACCAACGGTCGGAATCATAGCCCAGCTCCAGTTCCGCCCCCCAGATTTCAGCCGCTGCGAGGTTGCTGTAGTAGCCGCAGAATCCGCCGCCGCAGTTGGTGCCGGTCGGGGTCACGATGATCTTGTCGGTCAGATCGTTGTGGAAGGCGGTCAGCTTGAGCTGCAGGCTGTCGTCGGACACGAGCAAGTCCTGACCCTGCCAGGCGAAGCCGAGTTCATAGGTCCGGGCCTTTTCCTTCTCCAGGCCCATGGACGCCACGCGGACCGGGGTCCGGCCGGGCGTCGGGTTGTACTGGTAGAGTTCGTCGATGGAGGGCATCCGCTCGGTATTGGCGATGGAGCCGAAGATCGAGAAGTTGTCCGTCACCTTGTAGAGCGCCGCGAGCTTCGGCGAGATCGCCGTGTAGTCCTTGTCGGTGCCGCCATTGGCCGACGCCGCCGCGGAGGGGCTGAAGTTGCCGAAGTCCACGCGCACGCCGGGGATCAGGGTCAGCTTGTCGTTCCAGGTGAATTCGCCCTGGGCATAGAGGCCGGTCTTCTTGTCGGTGCCTTCGGGGTGGAAGGGCATCGGGCCGCGTATGGTGGTTCCCGTCCGGTCCTGCTGGGAGATCTGCACGCCGAAGGTCAGGTAGTTGTCCCAGTTCCCGGCGGAAAGATCGGCGGTATTCTCGATCTTCAGCGCATTGGTCGCATAGGCGTAGCTGCTGTCGCAGAGCACGAGCGAATCGCCCGGTCCGCAGGCGAAGCTGTAGGAGAAGTCGCTCTTGTCGGCTTCGGTTTTGGTGTGCGACAGCTGCACGGTCAGGTCCACCAGCCGGTTGGTGGCCGATTTCTTGTGCCAAGCAAGGCTGATCGTATCGTCGATGGCATGAACGTCATTGGTGCCGAACTGGGCAAGCGCATTGCTGACGGTCGAGCCGCGGAAGATCAGGTCGCCGGTCATGGCGACCATGGCGTCGTCGAGGTTGGTATCGGTGCGCGAGGCGGTGAAGGTCAGGGTCTGGTCGTCGTCGGCGCCGAAATGCAGGACGGCCTTGCCGAGGCCCGACCAGGACTTATGCGCGGAGCCGGGGATCACGACACCGCTGCCATCCACCATGTCGTCGCCTTGCGAGGTGTTGAGCGCGCCGAGGAATTCCAGATTGCCGGCCCGGTGCGCCCAGGTCGCGCCGAGCTTGGTCGCATTGCCATTGCTCGCATAGCCGGCCTTGAAGGACAGCGCGCTGTTGCTGCCTTCGGGCAGGAAATCGGCCGGGTCCTTGGTGGTGAAGGCGATGGCCCCGCCGATCGCCCCCGCGCCATAAAGCGTCGAGGAGGCCGGGCCGCGCAGGATTTCGACCCGCTTGAAGAGGTCGAGATCCCCGAAGAACGAGCCCATCCGGTAGGATTCGTAGAATTTCGGCGCGCCGTCCACCGTCACCGCGATCCGGGTCTCGGAGGCGGTCTGTTCGGCATTGCCGATGCCGCGGATGTTGAAGGCCTGACCGAGCGCGCGGGCCGAAGCGCCGGCGCCCTGCACGCCGGGGACGGATTTGAAGAGATCGGAGATCAGCGCCGGCTGATCACGGTCGAGTTCGGCCTGATCGACGGAAGAGACGGCCTGCGGCGTGTCGATGGCGACCTTGGCGGTGCCGGCGCCGAAGATCACCCGGCCGAGTATGGTGAAGAAGCCTTCGGCCTCCTGCGCGGCGGCGGGGGTTGCGAGGAGGGCGACTGCCGTGGCGGTCGTCAGAAGACGGGTCCGCAAAGCGGACGGCTGCGTGGTCATGGGGCATCCCTTCGGTGGTTCTGCGCGAAGGGCTGGCACTGCGGCGAGGCGGCTGGCGGGGCAGAAGATTCTGACTTGAACTGTCAGGTTTTGGGTCCTAAAAATGGCGAGTGTAATTGTCAAGTATGTCCCGCCGACTGCTTGATCTCCTGCGCCCAGCCGTGGTTTCCGGGTCTCATTCCGGCATCACAAGCCAGACATGCGCTTCCCTCGAATGACCGTTTCAGACGGAAGGAATCCGCCATGTCCGATGGACACCGCCAAAGCCGCACCCCTGCCGAGATCCGCGCCCTGCGGGCCGAATCCCCCAAAGCCCGCGCCCGTGACTTCGCCGCAAGCCAGGGCATCACCGAGGCGGAGCTGGTGGCGGCCCATGTCGGCCATGGCGTGACCGCCATCGACGCGACGCCGGACCGGCTCTTTCCGCTGCTCGCGGCGCTCGGCGATGTGATGGCGCTGACCCGCAACGAATCCTGCGTGCATGAGCGCCGCGGCGTCTACGATCCCTTCCACGCCGGCGCCCATGCCGCGATGGTGCTCGGTTCCGAGATCGACCTGCGGATCTTCCCGGCGCATTGGGTCTACGGCTATGCGGTCGAGGAAGCGGGAGAAGACGGTCCGAAGCGGAGCCTCCAGATCTTCGACGGGGCGGGGGATGCGGTCCACAAGGTCCATCTGAAGCCGGTCTCCGATGCCGAGGCCTTTGCGCGGCTGGTGGCCGAGCTGCGGCTGGCGGAACAGGGCGATGCGCTGACGCTCGACCCGCGCGCCCCGGTGGAGGCGGCCAAGGCCGATCCGGCCCGTGCGGCGGAGCTGCGCGCCGAATGGGACAAGATGACCGACACCCACCAGTTCCTCGGCCTTGTCCGCAAGCTGAAGATGAACCGGCTTGGCGCCTACCGCGTGGCGGGTGCGCCCTATGTGGCGCCGCTGGCGACGAACTCGGTCACGATGCTGCTGGAACAGGCGGCTGAAAAGGCCGTTCCGGTGATGATCTTCGTCGGCAATGCCGGCTGCATCCAGATCCATGGCGGCCCGATCGAGAAGGTCGTGCCGATGGGGCCGTGGATCAACGTCATGGACCCGCGCTTCAACCTGCATCTGCGGACCGACCATATCGCCGAAGTCTGGCGGGTGGAAAAGCCGACCCGGACCGGCGCCGCGATCAGCATCGAGGCTTTCGACGCCGAGGGCGGGCTGATCCTCCAGATCTTCGGCTACCGCAAGGATACTCCGGCAGAGCCGTGGAACGCCCTTGCCGCGTCGCTGCCGGTGCTCGAAGAGGTGATGGCATGAGCTTTCCGTCCTTGGGACGATGGGGCGGGCGGCTACACGGGGCGCTGACGCTTTCGCTGCTGCTGGCGCTCACTCCGGCCTTTGCACAGGAACAGGCGGGCGCGCAGGAAAAGGCCACCAAGGTCGTCTCCGTCGGCGGTTCGGTGACGGAGATCGCCGTGGCGCTTGGCGCGAAGGACCGGCTGATCGGGCGGGACACCACCTCCACCTTCCCGGCAGAGATCATGGCGCTTCCCGATGTGGGCTATGTCCGCGCGCTTTCGCCGGAGGGTGTGCTGTCGCTCGGCCCCGATCTGGTGATCGCCGAGGCCGATGCCGGCCCCGCCGAAGCGGTGGAGGTGCTGAAGGCGGCCGGGGTTCCCTTCGTGCAGATGCCGGGCGATCCGACGCCTGCCGGGGTTCTGGCCAAGATCACCGCGGTCGGGGAGGCCCTGGGCCTGCCCGAGGAGGCCAGGGCGCTTGCCGACAAGGTGGGCGCCGGGCTTGCCGCCGCCGAGACCCGTGCCGCCGCCGTGACCGCGCCGAAGCGCGTGCTCTTCATCCTGTCGATGCAGGGCGGCAAGGTCATGGCCGGGGGTGAGGGCTCCTCCGCCGAAGGGATCATCCGGTTGGCGGGGGGCGTCAATGCCGCGGCGGGCTTCCACGGCTACAAGCAGATGACCGACGAGGCGGTGCTGGCCGCCGCGCCGGATGTGCTGCTGATGATGGACCGCGAGGGCAATCTCAAGATCGCCAATGACGATGTGCTGAAGCATCCGGCCCTGTCGCAGACCCCCGCGGCCAAGGCGGGGGCGATCATCCGCATGGACGGGATGCTGCTGTTGGGCTTCGGTCCGCGCACGCCCGAGGCGGCGGATGCGCTCTATGCCGATCTTTACGGCAACGGGGGCTGAGCCATGGTGGCGCTGCCCCTGCCTGTTGCGGCGCAAAGACGCCCCGGACGGCCGCTGGCGCGGCTGGCGACGCCGGGGCTGCTTGTCCTGCTGATCGCGGTTTCGGTCATCTCGGTCGGCACCGGGGCGGCCGGGCTGTCGCTGTCGCAGATCGCCTCCGATCTCGTGTCGGGGGCCGGGCTTTCGCAGCGTGACCATGTGATCCTGTTCGACATCCGCCTGCCACGGCTGATGATCGGGCTGCTGGTCGGGGCGGGGCTGGCGGTCTCGGGCGCGCTGATGCAGGGCCTGTTCCGCAACCCGCTTGCCGATCCGGGGATCGTCGGGGTGGGGGCGGGGTCCGGCCTCGGCGCGGTGCTTGCCATCGTGCTGGGCGGCCTTCTGCCCGCCGGATTGCTGAGCGCCGTCGGCGCGCAGCTCATCCCGGTCGCGGCCTTTGCCGGGGGCTGGGTGACGGTGATCCTCCTTTACCGGGTGGCGACGCAGGGCGGACGCACCTCGGTGCCGACCATGCTTCTCGCCGGGATCGCGGTCGGGGCCTTTTCCGGGGCGATCACCGGGATGCTCGTCTATATCGCCAACGACCAGCAATTGCGCGACCTGACCTTCTGGGGCCTCGGCTCGCTGGCCGGGGCAAGCTGGTCCAAGGTCGGCTCCGGCGTGGTCTTCATCCTGCCGGTGCTGCTGCTCGCGCCGTTTCTGGGGCGCGGGTTGAACGCGCTTGCTCTGGGAGAGGCGCAGGCCGCCCATATGGGCGTGCAGGTGCAGTTGGTGAAGCGTCTGGCGATCCTTGCCGTGGCCGCCTCCGCCGGGGCGTCCGTGGCGGTGGCGGGCGGCATCGGTTTCATCGGCATCGTGGTGCCGCATCTGCTGCGGCTCCTGACCGGGCCGGATCACCGGCTGCTTCTGCCCAATGCGGCGCTCCTTGGCGCCACGCTGCTGGTGCTGGCCGACATGCTGGCCCGTACCCTGGTCGCCCCGGCGGAGATGCCGATCGGTATCGTCACCGCCACGATCGGCGCCCCGGTCTTCCTGTGGATTTTGCTCCGCCGTCGCGGGATTGCGGGGTTCTGAGATGCTGCAAGCCGAAAATCTGGCCGTCTCCCTCGGGGGCCGGCGGCTCCTGTCGGGCATTTCGCTGGAGGCGGGGCCGGGCCGGCTGACCGCCATCGTCGGGCCGAACGGTTCCGGCAAGACCACGCTGCTCCGCGCCATGACCGGCGATTTGCGCTATGAAGGCCGCATCCGCCTGAACGGGCAGGAGGTGGCCGAGGCTCATCCCCGCGCGCTTGCCGCCCTGCGGGCGGTGCTGACCCAGGAGACGCAGGTGGCCTTTCCCTTCACGGTCGAGGAGATCGTGATGCTGGGGCTGGAACAGGGGCAGGGCGGCAGCGATGCGGCCTCCCTGCTGGCGCAGGTCGATCTGCCGGGCTTCGGCCCGCGGCCCTATCACGAACTGTCGGGGGGCGAGCAGCAGCGCGCCCATCTGGCCCGCGTGCTGGGCCAGATCGGTGCCGCCGCCTCGGCCGAGGGGCCGCGGTGGCTGTTTCTCGACGAGCCGGTTTCGAGCCTCGACATCGGCCACCAGCTGATGATCATGCAGCTCGCCCGCAACTTCGCCGAGGCGGGGGGCGGGGTCATCGCCGTGATGCATGACCTGAACCTGACGGCGATGTTCGCCGATCACGTCGCCCTTCTGTGCAAAGGCGGCCTGCGCGCCTTCGGCCGCCCGGAAGAGGTCCTGACCGAGCCGCATCTCGAACATGCCTTCGGCTGCCGCCTGCGGATCAACACGCCACCCAGCCGCGGTGTCTGGCTGCTGCCCCAGACAGCCAGCCACGGCTGAGAGGGCGCGAAGGCTCTAAACCACATGCGGGGTGAGGGAGCCGATACGACCCTTGCTGAAAAAGCCCGCTGAGCCCGGATGGGAAGGCCAGGCAACCGCTCATGCTCGTGTGACAGCTTCCGGCCCGATGCCACGCCAGAAGAACCGACTTCTGAGGCGGTTTTTCTGCAAGCAGAACGGGGGAAGCTTCGCCGATTGGCGGATTTTACCGTGAGATCAGCAGATTTCAGGAAGAAGTGGCAGCCCGTAGGGGAGTCGAACCCCTCTTACCTGGTTGAAAACCAGGTGTCCTAACCGATAGACGAACGGGCCACGCATCGGTGGAGCGGTGTCTAATCGCAGCCTCTCCGACTCGCAAGAGGAAAACTCGGGCGCTTCGGGAAAAATCAAGCGGGCGCGGCATCTTCGAGGCGGAGCTGTACGCGGGCGCGGCCGCCCCAGTGGTTGATCTCCAGCCGTCCGGCGAGGTGGAAGCGACGGTGGCCCGCGGCTTCGAGCGCCGGGCCGAGGGGGCTGTCGAAGGCGCCGAAGGCCACGGCTTCGAGCTTGGTCCCGAGCCCGTCGCCGAAGCTCAGCCGCAGGTGGCTTTCTCCGATGCGGCGGGCCGAGACGGCCATGTCGGCAAAGGCGAAGCGCGGCGCGGGGGCGGAGGCGCCGAAGGGGCCGGCGGCCTCGATCTGCTCGACAAGGGCGGGGGTGACGGCGGAGGGGGCGAGAAGGCTGTCGATCCGCAGCGCCTCTCGCCCCGCCCCCCCCGCGCCCTGACGCGCCAGAAGATCGGACAGCCGGGCCATGGCCGCCTCAAGCTGCATCCGGCCAACCGTAAGCCCCGCCGCCATTTTATGGCCGCCGCCCTTGATCAGCAGCCCCTCCTGCGCGAGCCTTTGCACCGCCGCCCCGAGGTCCACCCCGGCGACGGAGCGGCCCGAGCCTTTGCCCTCGTCTCCGTCGAAGCCGATGACCACGGCCGGGCGGTGCGCGGCCTCCTTCAGGCGGGAGGCGACGATGCCGACGACGCCGGGGTGCCAGCCTTCCCCCGCAGCCCAGACGAGGGGGGCGTCATAGCCGCGCGCCTCGGCCTGCGCGAGGGCCTCTTCGCGGACCCGCGCCTCGATGTCGCGCCTCTCGGTGTTGAGCTGGTCGAGCCGCTCGGCCAAAGCCGCCGCCTCTGCCGGATCGTCGGTGGAAAGGAGCCGCGCCCCGAGATCGGCCTGCCCGATGCGCCCGCCGGCATTGACCCGCGGACCCAGAAGGAAGCCGAGCGCATAGGCTGTCGGGGCCTGATCCATCCGGGCGATGTCGGCAAGGGCGCGCAGGCCGGGACGCTCCCGCCGGGCCATGACCTTCAGCCCCTGCCGCACAAGCGCCCGGTTGACGCCGGTGAGCGGGGCAACATCGGCCACGGTCGCAAGCGCCACGAGGTCGAGGAGGCCCATCAGATCAGGGCCTTGCACGCCTTCCGCCCGAAGCTGGCGGTTCGCCTCCACCAGCATCAGGAAGACCACGGCAGCGGCGCAGAGATGGGCGAGATCGCCGGTCTCGTCCTGCCGGTTGGGGTTCACCACCGCGACGGCGGGGGGCAGGGTCTCGGCGCCGAGGTGGTGGTCGAGGATCACCACGTCGCAGCCCGCCGCCGCCACCGGCTCATGCGAAAGCGTGCCGCAATCGACGCAGAGGATCAGCTCATGCGCCGCGCCGAGGGCGGCCATGGCGGGGACGTTCGGGCCGTAACCCTCATCTATGCGGTCGGGGATATAGAGCGTCGCGGGCCGCCCCATGGCGCGCAGCCAGAGGATCAGCAGCGCCGCGGAAGATCCGCCGTCCACGTCGTAATCGGCAAAGATCGCAATGCGTTGGCGGGCTTTCACCGCCTTCAGGAAGCGGCTTGCCGCCGGCCCCATATCCTTCAGTCGCAAGGGATCGGGGAGGAGGTCGCGCAGCTGCGGGGTGAGAAAGGCCTCCGCCTCCGCCGCCGGAACCCCGCGCGCGACAAGGCTCTGGCAGAGTGCGGGGGGCAGGCGGGTCTGCTGGGCCATGGCCTCGGCGAGGCGCATCGCCTCGTCCGAGGGGCCGGCCCAACTGCGGCCCGTCAGCGAGTCCGTGACATTGAGAAAGGCGCTTTTCACCCGTCAGGCCAAAGGCTTAGCGGGCCGGGCTGCGGTAGGACATGCGGCGGACAGAGCCGGTCTTGGACCGCATCAGGATGGTTTCGGTCGTGACCCAGCCCGGTTCCCGCCTGATCCCGGCGAGGAGGCTGCCAGAGGTCACGCCGGTCGCGGCAAAGATCACATCCCCGCGCACGAGGTCGTCGCGGGTGTAAACCCGGTCGAAATTCTGGATGCCGGCCTTGCGGGCGCGGGCGCGCTCATCGTCGTTGCGGAAGAGGAGCTTGCCGAAGAACTGCCCGCCCATGCATTTCAGCGCCGCCGCCGCCAGCACCCCTTCGGGCGCGCCGCCGGAGCCCATGTACATGTCGATCCCGGTCTTGTCCGGCTCGGCGCAATGCATGACGCCGGCCACGTCGCCATCGGTGATCAGCCGGATCGAGGCGCCGGTGGAGCGGATTTCCTTGATCAGATCCTCATGCCGGGGCCGCTCCAGAACGCAGACCATGATGTCCTCGGTGGAGACGCCCTTGGCGGCGGCGAGGGCCGAGACGCGCTCCGAAGGGGTCATGGTCATCGTGACGGTTCCGGGCTTGTATCCGGGGCCGATCGCCAGCTTTTCCATATAGACATCAGGGGCATGGAGCAGCGTTCCGCGCGGCGCCATGGCGATCACGGTCAGCGCGTTGGGCATGTCCTTCGCCGTCAGCGTCGTGCCTTCGAGAGGGTCGAGCGCAATGTCCACCGCAGGGCCTTTGCCGGTGCCGACCTCCTCGCCGATGAAAAGCATCGGGGCCTCGTCGCGCTCGCCTTCGCCGATCACCACCACCCCGGCGATGTCGAGAAGGTTGAGCTGGTCGCGCATGGCGTTGACGGCGGCCTGATCGGCGGCCTTCTCGTCGCCGCGCCCGATCAGGCGGGCGGAGGCGAGGGCGGCTGCCTCGGAAACACGGGCGAGGCCCAACGACAGGAGGCGGTCCTGAAACTCAAGGGCGTCGGCCATGGGAACTCCATTGATGGCGGGTTTCCGTTTCCTTAGCGGGGCGGGCAGGGGCGGGCAAGCGCGGTGGCGCTAACATCGGGGCCGGGGCGGCCCAAGTCCTTGCGGGCGCGGCGTTCATTGGGGGGAGGGGGCGAAAGGCGCCGTCTTCGGCGCGTCGTCTCTGCGTCTTCGGTCCGTATGCACCACCTTGTAGGCGGATTGTATTTACATCGCCGCGCGGTCGGGCGGTTAAGGATTTGCGGCGAATCGGGGGGCCTCGCCCCAGCCCTCCCCCCCGCGGGGGGGGGCCGGATGCCCGCAGGGCCGATCAACAATCCCGCCGGAGAGGCGCCCTCTCCCTCTTTCATCTTGCCTCAAATATCCTGCGGGGAGGTCCGGAGGGGTGCAAAACC
>JAPUEK010000044.1 GCA_027492585.1 Paracoccaceae bacterium
GCCTATCACGCCACCCTGCCGACCGATGCGATCCTGTCGCTGCGCGAGGCGATGCTCGAGACGAAGGCCACGGGCTTTGCCGAAGCGAAGGCGGCACAATGGCAGCTCGGCACCGAGGTGCGGGCGCTGCTGGCCAAACGCGGCGTGGCCAGCGTCGCCGCCGAAGGCTTTGCCGCGCCGGGCGTCGTGGTCAGCTACACCACCGACCCGGCCATCCAGAACGGCGCGAAGTTCCGCGAACTCGGCCTCCAGATCGCCGCCGGCGTGCCGTTGCAGGTGGGGGAGGGCGAAGCCTTCCGCACCTTCCGGCTCGGCCTTTTCGGGCTCGACAAACTGGCGGATGTCCCGGCAACCGTGGCGCGCCTCCGCCGCGCGGTGGAGGCCGTGCTGTAGCCGCAGCGCCGCCCGGCAGGTTGGAGCCTCCGGCGGGGATATTTGAGAAGAGAAGAAAGCCCTTTCATACTGGCTCAAATATCCCCGCCGGAGGCTTCCCCGGCCTGTGGCGGGACCTGCGGTTCCGGCGTTTTAGCGCAGGCCGAGCCCGGCCTTCATAAGCACCCGGCGCAGCGGGGCGGCGCCGTGCAGCGCCCGCAGCGCCGCCCCGCGCAGGTCGCGCAGCGCCGGTGCGCTCGCCATCGAGGCGCGGTTCAGCGCGTCGATCCCGGTGGCGCGGGCCAGCACCTCCGGGTGGCGGCGGCGGTGGTAGCTTTCGAGCATCGCGGCATTGCCGAGGCCTGCGGGCTCCGCTTTGGCGAGATCCAGCAGAAGCCGCAGGTCGGCGAGGCTCATGTTCAGCCCCTGCGCGCCGATCGGCGGCACCACATGGGCGGCTTCGGCCATCAGCGCCAGCCGTTCGCCTGCCATCCTGTCCGCCACCTGCGAGATGATCGGCCAGATGCTGCGCCGCGTCACCAGCTTCAGCGGCCCGAGGATGCCGCAGGAGCGTTCGGCGAGGGCGGCCTCGAACTCCGCCACGGGCAGCGCGGCGAGGCGCTGTACCTCCGGCCCGGTCTCCATCCAGACGATGGCGGAGGCGGGCGAGCCGTCGCGGTCGGGCAGCGGGACCAGTGTGAACGGCCCGCCGGAGCGGTGGATCTCGGTCGAGACATTGCCGTGCGGGACGGGATGGGTGACGGAAAAGGCGAGCGCCTTCTGGCCGTAGCGGGTGGTCCGTACCCCGATCCCCGCCGCCTGCCGCAACGCCGAATTGCGGCCATCCGCCGCAATCGCCAGCCGCGCCGCAACGCGGCTGCCATCCGAAAGGCTCACCAGAGCCTCCGCCTCCCGCGTGGCCAGTCCGGTCGTGGCGACGCCGGGCAGGAAGCGTACACGCGGCAGCTCGGCCAGGCGCGCGACCATCTCCCGCCGCAAGAGCCAGTTCGGCAGGTTCCAGCCGAAGGGCGCCTCCGACAGCTCCGTCGCATCGAAATCGCTGGTCACGCGCGGTTTCGCTTCCACTCCGCCCGCGTCGATGATCCGCATGATGCGGAGGGCGGCGGCATGGGGGGCGAGGCGCTGCCACAGACCCGCCTCCTCCAGCACCGGCAGCGACGGCGTCAGGAAGGCGGTGCTGCGGAGATCGGCGCCCTCCGCTTCGCCATTGGTCACCGGGGCGGAAGGGTCCACGCAGATCACCGAAAATCCCGCGCTGCCGAAGGCCGCCGCTGCGGTCAGCCCGGCCACCCCGCCGCCGGAGATCAGGATATCGGTGCCGAGCCGTGCCATCGGATGCCCCCTTCTGTGCGCCGCAAGGATAGGCATTGCGGCCGGGAAAGCGAAGCGACAAAGCGCCTCGCCGGCCGGACCTCACGGCAGGGTCAGGATGACGAACAGCGTGAACATCACCGGGACGAGGGCGAGGGCGGCCATGGTCAGGGCGACGAGGCCCCAGATCTTCACCGCCAGCACCAGCAGGGTCAGCAGGACGACCATGATGTAGAACACCAGGTTGATATCCTGCGAGACGGCGCGCGACAGCGGCGTCAGGATCGGCAGGTAGACCGGGCGGGGCAGGGATGCGGAAAGGGACATTTCAAACTCCTCTTTCCGCCAGAGATGGGCCAGAGCCGCGCCGCGGGGAAGGGGCGGCAATGTCGCAGGGGCGGCTCAGAGCTGCGACAAAAACGCCGTCAGATCCGCGCTGTGGTGGTGGATATGCGGGGCAGGGGCCGGGTCCGGTGCGATATGGACGGTCCGCATCCCCATGGCATGAGGCGCGGCGAGGTTGCGGGCATCGTCCTCGAACATCGCCGCGCGGCTCGGGTCGAGCCCGTCACGGGCGAAGATCGTCTCGAAGGCGCGGGCTTCGGGCTTTGGCAGAAAGCCTGCATGTTCAACGCCATAGCTCGCATCGAAAAGGCCCGAAAGGCCGCGCGCCTCAAGCACCCGCAGGGCATAGGGCGCACAGGCATTGGTATAGACGATGCGCCGGCCGGGCAGGGCGGCGATGCGGGCGGCGAGGTCCGGATCGGCGGGCAGGGCGGAGAAGTCGATGTCATGGACCTCCTCCAGATAGGGGCCGGGGTCGATGTCATGCTCGCGCATCAGACCCGCGAGGGTGGTGCCGTAGCTGTCCCAGTAATGCTGGCGCAGGCGGTTCGCCTCCGCTTCCGGCACCTTCAGCGCGGCCATCACCCAGGCGGTCATCTTCACCTCGATCTGGTCGAAGAGCCGGTAGCGCGGCGGGTAAAGCGTGTTGTCCAGGTCGAAGACCCAGGTGGTGACGTGGGAGAAGTGTTGTTTGACCATGGCCCGTCCTAACCCGCGGCAATCCGGCTGGCAACGGGCGGGTTGATGGGCGCGGCATTGGCGGTTAGGGTCCCGGCTCGGGAATGGAGAGGGGTTGCCGTGCAGAAGGATGCCTATTCACTGATCCTGGCAGCGATCGAGAGCGGGGAATACAAGCCGGGCGACCGGCTGGTGGAATCGGAGCTGGCCGAGCGGCTCGGCGTGTCACGGACCCCGGTGCGCGAGGCATTGCAGCGGCTGGAGACCCAGAGCATGTTGACCCGCGACGGGCGCAGCCTGATCGTGGCCTCGCTGGACCATAACCAGCTTGCCGAGCTTTACACCGTAAGAACCGAACTGGAAGGCCTCGCCGCCCGCCTGGCCGCGCGCCATGCGACGGAGGAGGAGGTACGGGTGCTGCGCGGCATGGTCGAGGACGACCGCCGGCTTCTGGGCGGCGATCCGCGTGCGCTCAGCCGGGCCAACAAGCGGTTCCACAAGCTGATCCACCTGGCCAGCCACAACCGCTTTCTGGTGCAGCAGCTTGACCTCGTGCATCGGTCGATGGCGCTGATGGCCACCACCTCTTTCGCGGCGGAGGGGCGCGACGAGGTGGCGCTGAACGAGCATGACCAGATCGTGCGCGCCATCGAGGCGCGCGATGGCGAGGCCGCCTATCAGGCGCTGAAATCCCATATTTCCAAGGCCTTCGAGACCCGTCTGCGCGTCGATGCGGGGGAATTGCGAACGCGGTGAGCCGCCTTCGGGCGGCGCTTTGCAGGGCTGAGCGGTGGCTGCGGCGCAGCTCTGGCCAAAACGAGCTTGTTTGCCCGGACCAATCGACATTCAGGCCGAACGCGCAATGGGTGCCGCGCCGCCCGCGTCCCTCCCCCTTCATCCCCTGTGCATAAATATCCTGCGGGGTGGTCCGGAGGGGTGCAAAACCCCTCCGGCGCCCGACGAAGGGCAGAACGGCGCAAGACGCGCCGCATATCGCTTGGACATAAGGCGGGGCAGGCCTGCCGTCCTACGGTCCCGAGGAATGGCACGGCCGGTCCCCCCCTTCAGCCGTCGAAATGGCCGTGGCTGGTCTTGTCCCAGTAGAAGGGGCAGGTCAGCATTTCCCAGGCGGCCTTGTAGGCGGCCGCGGTGGCCATCGGGTGATAGGCCGAAAGCGTCGGCACCCAGAGCGGGCTGAGCTTCTGGCCGCTCCGGCGCAGGCCGGCGATGCCGAAGGCGATGGTCAGCGCCTCCGTCAGCAGAAACGACAGCCACAGCGCCGGGAAGCCGGAGGGGCCGAGCGCCTCCGCCAGCGGATGCGGCAGGCCGAGCGGCACCAGCCAGAAGGACCAGATCAGCGGCGCCAGCAGCGCCTGCACGAAGCTGCCGAGGATCAGCACCTGAAAGCCGAAGAACTGGCGCGGCCCGAGCTGCCGCCACAGCGCCACGGGATCGCGCATATGGGTCAGCCAGGTCATCATGTAGCCCTTGATCCAGCGGGAGCGTTGCTTGACCCAGGAGCGCCCGACGCAATTGGCCTCCTCATAGGTGGTGCTGTCGAGAAGCTCGGTCCGCAATCCGTGGCGGGCAAGACGTATCCCCAGATCGGCATCCTCCGTCACATTATGCGCGTCCCACCGGCCGAGCCGGTCCAGCACCTCGCGCCGGAAGAACAGCGTGGTGCCGCCGAGGGGAACCGCCAGCCCCAGCCGGGCGATGCCGGGCAGGAAGATCCGGAACCATGAGGCATATTCGATGGTGAAGCAGCGCGACAGCCAGTTGATCCGCGGATTGTAGAAATCGAGCCGCCCCTGCAGGCAGACCACCTCCGGCGGGGCGAGGTTGAACCGGGCGGCGACCTTGCGGATCTGGTCGGCCTCCGGCGCATCCTCGGCATCATAGACCCCGACGATGCTGCCCCGGCACTGGTCGAGCGCGTAGTTCAGCGCGCGCGGTTTGGTCTTGACCGTGCCGTCCGGCACCACCACCACGCGCATCCATCCCGGCAGATCGGCCTTTGCAAGGGCGGAGCGGGTCATCTGATCTTCCGCCTCCACGACCAGCAGGATCTCCAGCCGGTCGCGCGGATAGTCGAGCGCGCCGAGCCGCTGCACCAGCCGCGCGGCAATGTCGCTTTCACGGTAGAGCGCCACCATGACCGAAACGACCGGAAGCTGGATCGGCACGGGCAGCGGCGCGGAAGGCCCGGCATCCACCACCATCTTCCAGGCGCAGAGCTTCAGCAGGGTGAAGGACAGCATGGCCAGGAGCGCCACGCTGGTCAGACCGGCCAGAACGGCAAATGGCGAGAGGAGCAATGCCACCCCGGCGATCACCACCGCGACGGCCAGGGGCGCATGAAGCTGGCGGCTGCGATAGGTGCGGCAGCTTTCCCCGACCCGCACCGTCCGTTCCGACTGACGGGCAAGGTCGGTGCCGCGCAGGGTGAGGACGGCTTCGGTGATCGCCTCCGCCGTGGCGGGGCAGGGGGTGACGGGGCCGAAAGCCTCCTCCAGGTCCGCACGGTGGCGGGTGAAGCTCTGCGGATCGGCCACGGCGACGAGCACCGAGCCGCCGAGCTGACGCCAGGGCAGAAGGCCGGTCGCAATACAGCGGCTGGCGCCAAAGCGGTCGATCAGGCGCAGGTCGGGCGGGGCTTCGGCAAGGTCCAGCGGCGGGAGTTCGGCCTGCGGCAGGCGCGGCGGAAAAGGCATCAACCGCAGAGCGGCCGCTTCCCTCCCTCCCTTCGGAAATGCGCGCAGGATTGCAGTCATGAAACCTCCGGACCGATCAGCACCCTGACGGACGGAGGGTTAAGGCGGGGTTAACGATTCCCGTAAAGGTTGCGCGGCCCCGGCGGAATCACGCCCCGCGACGGTCGCGCATCGCCTCGGCAAAACGCTCGAACAGGTAGAAGCTGTCCTGCGGGCCGGGGCTCGCCTCCGGGTGATACTGCACCGAGAAGATCGGCTTGCCTTCCACCGCGATCCCGCAGTTGGAGCCGTCGAAGAGGCTCACATGGGTTTCGGCGACGCCCTTGGGCAGGGTCTGGCTGTCCACGGTGAAGCCATGGTTCATTGAGGTGATCTCGACCTTGCCGGTGGTCAGGTCCTTCACGGGGTGGTTGGCGCCGTGGTGGCCGTGGTTCATCTTCACGGTCTTCGCCCCAAGCGCCAGAGCCAGCATCTGATGGCCGAGGCAGATCCCGAAAAGCGGCAGATCCTTTTCCAGAACCCCCTGGATCATCGGCACGGCATAGGCGCCGGTCGCCGCCGGGTCGCCGGGGCCGTTCGACAGGAAGACGCCTTCCGGCTGCAATGCCAGCACGTCCTCGGCGGTGGCCGTGGCGGGCAGCACCGTCACGTCGCAACCGACCGACGCCAGACAGCGCAGGATGTTGCGCTTGGCGCCGTAGTCGATGGCCACAACCTTCAGCCCCGGTCCTTCGCGGCGGGTATAGCCCTCCGGCCAGGCCCAACGCTGTTCGTCCCAGCGGTAGGATTGCGTGCAGGAGACATCCTTGGCGAGGTCGAGCCCGACGAGCCCGGCCCAGGCCCGCGCCTTGGCGACAAGCGCGGCAAGGTCGAAATTCCCGTCCGGATCATGGGCGAGCGCCACATGCGGCGCGCCCTGCTGGCGGATCGCGCGGGTCAGGCGGCGGGTGTCGATGCCGCCGATGCCGATCCGGCCCTTCTGGGTCAGCCAATGGGTCAGCTCATCGGTGGCGCGCCAGTTCGACGGCTCCGTCGGGTCCCATTTCACCACCATGCCCGCCGCGACCGGATCGGCGGTCTCGTCATCCTCGGGCGTCACGCCGACATTGCCGATATGGGGGAAGGTGAAGGTCACGACCTGCCCGGCATAGGAGGGATCGGTCATGATCTCCTGATAGCCGGTCATGGCGGTGTTGAACACCAGTTCCGCCACCGTCTGCCCGGTCGCCCCGAAGCCATGGCCGTAAAACACCGTGCCATCGGCAAGGGCGAGACAGGCGGTCGGGCGGGTCTGGGGCGAGGCTGGCATGGGCGCGACTCCTGAAGCGGCGGCGGGGCGGCAAATCTGCCGGAACCTACGGGGCTGGGCCTTCCGGGTCAAGGCTTTGGCGTAAAAGGAGTTTCATGGAATTTCAAAGGCTTGCGCTTTCGGGGCGGAGTTGCCTCCCCCCGCGCTTCGCTGTAGGATGGCGGCTTGGAAACCGATGGGATGAGAAGTCATGTCCTTGCGTGAGCGCCTGCAAACGGCCCTGAAGGAAGCGATGAAGGCGAAAGCGGCGGATCGTCTCTCGACGCTGCGGCTGATCAATGCCGCGATCAAGGACCGCGACATTGCCAGCCGGGGCGACGGCGGGCCGGAGGAGATCAGCGACGGCGACATCCTGTCGGTGCTGGGCCGCATGGTCAAGCAGCGTCAGGAAAGCGCGCGGGTCTATGAAGAGGGCGGACGGCTGGAACTGGCCGAGAAGGAACTGGCCGAGATCACCGTGATCGAGGAGTTCCTGCCGCGCCAGCTGACGGCGGCCGAAGTGGCCGAGGCGGTCTCAGCCGCGATCGCCGAGACGGGGGCCACCAGCATCCGCGACATGGGCAAGGTCATGGCGGCGCTGAAGGGCAAATACACCGGCCAGATGGATTTCGGCGCGGTCGGCGGGGCGGTGAAAACCCAGCTCGCCGGGTAGGACGGTCGGGGCGCCCCCGGCTGATCCCGGAGGGGTTTTGCCCCCTCCGGGCCACAGTGGATGGGCAAGAGGCGTCAGGCGAGGGCGGTGAAGGTCAGGCTCAGGGCCTCGCAGGTCTCGTTTTCGGCTTGCAGGACCGCGACGAGCATGGCGCCGAAGCGGGGCAGCTCCTCGCCGGTCCCGGTCAGCGCTCCGGTGATCACGAACCTTTGCCGCAGAAGGGCGAGCCCCGGCCCGAGCGGCAGGACCGATCCCTTGCCGGTGACGAGGCGGGCGCGGGCGAAGATCCCCCGACATTCGGCGGCAAAGGCGGCTTCGGCGGCGGCGCGGCCTTCCGCCCAGAGGCCGGTCAGGCTGTGCAGGCTGCCCGCCGGGGCGACGAGGGCGGCAAGGGCCGCTGCATCCTGCGCGCCGAAGGCAAAGGCGAAAGCGCGGGGGTAATCGTCAAATCGCAAGGGCGGCACCGGGTTTGGGGGGCTTGCGGCAGGTTAGGGGGCGGCGGTCTCTTTGGCAACGCGCGTGAGTTCGGCAGCAAGATCCCCATAGCCGGTGAAGCGCCGCTCATAGGCGAGGCCGAGGCGCGCCGCACAATCCTGCGCCTTGGCATCAAGGGCGGGGTCGTCGGTCTGGGCCTGATAGACGAGCTTGGTGTAATTGCCGAAGAGCATGTCGCGCAGCTCCGGATGGCGGTCGAGGCCCATCGGTTTCCAGACGAAGGCCTCGAACTGGCGCACGAGGAAATCGGTCAGGTAGAAGGCGGTGAATTCCTCGGGATGGGCGGCGAAGGCGGCATTGCCCTCGAAGAAGGAATAGCAATGCGGGCCGGCGAGCATCTCCACCCCGAGTTCGGCGCATTTGCGCTCCAGCAGCCCGCCGGTGCCGCAATCGGCATAGAGGACGAAGATCCGGTCGTAATCGGCGCGGGTCTTTTCCACGGTTTCGGCGACGGCGGCGGTGATGCGCTCGGGCCAGAGATGCAGGTTGGCGGGCAGGCATTGCAGGTCGAGATGGGTCCAGCCATTCGCACGGCGGACGGCCAGCACCTCATGGGCGAGGGCGCCGCAGGCGATGAGCAGGACGCGGCCCTGATGGGTCGGCGCGAGGCCGGAGACCGTGAGGCGCGCATCCGTCAGGCCCGCCTCCGTCGCGCCGGTTCTGACCGGCTCACCCTCCGGGTGGCGGGCTTGCAGACCCGGCGCAGCATCGCCCGCGCGTCTGCGGCCCGCGCGGGAAGGGCGCGGTTCGGGGCGGGGGGAGGGCGGGGTCTCGGCGCTCATGCTTGCGGTCCTTTTGCCCATCTTCGCGCAGGCCCCGGCAAAGTCGCCCGCTTTCCCGACGCCGCATCCGCTGTCCGCGTCATTTGTGCCTGACATGCAGGGCCACGCCCGCGATCAGCGCCGGAAGGGCGAGAGCAGGCAGCGGGACACCAAGCTTCACGACAAGCAGGAGGCTCAGCCCGGCGAGGGCGATGACGGTCAGGATCAGGGCGGCGAAGGGCAAGGGCGGCATGGAGGCCTCGCGGAACGGTCAGGGCCAAGATGGGGACGGGATCTGGCCGGCGCAAGGCGGTGTTCCGCCGGGTGCCTTCCGCAATAAAAAGGCCCGCGTCCGGACGCGGGCCTTTTTATTGCGGAAATGTCGGATCTCAGCTCATCTGGTTGTGCTTGCGGGCAACCCAGGTCTTGGCGGTTTCCACCGCGACGGCGGCATCGCGGCAGTAGGCATCGGCGCCGATGGCCTTGCCGAATTCCTCGTTGAGCGGGGCGCCCCCGACCAGAACGATGTAATCATCGCGCAAGCCCTTTTCCTTCATCGTGTCGATCACGACCTTCATATAGGGCATGGTGGTGGTGAGCAGGGCCGACATGCCGAGGATGTCGGGTTGCTCACGCTCCAGAGCTTCCAGATATTTCTCGACCGAGTTGTTGATGCCGAGGTCCAGAACCTCGAAGCCCGCGCCTTCCATCATCATCGCCACAAGGTTCTTGCCGATGTCGTGGATGTCGCCCTTGACGGTGCCGATCACCATCTTGCCCATGCGCGGCGCGCCGGTTTCAGCCAGAAGCGGCTTCAGGATCGCCATGCCGGCCTTCATCGCATTGGCTGCCAGCAGCACTTCCGGCACGAAGAGGATGCCGTCGCGGAAGTCGGCGCCGACGATGGTCATGCCCGCCACGAGCGCCTTGGTCAGCACGTCATAGGGGGTCCAGCCGCGCTCCAGAAGGATGCTCACACCCTCCTCGATCTCTTCCTTCAGGCCGTCATAGAGATCGTCATGCATCTGCAGGACAAGTTCATCGTCGGACAGTTCGGACAGGATGATTTCGTCATCGTCGGCCATGGGGCGCTCCTTCGGCAATTGCCTTGTCAATGGGGCCAAAGCCCGGAAAGCACTTAGCGAAATCCGACATGCCCCGGATGAAAGCCGACAGCAAGGGGGCGGGGGATCAGAAATTCCCGCGGCGGGGGTCTGCTTCGGCCCGGTTCCGTGGCGCCCCGGTACCGGGCCGCAGCACAGTGGCTGCCCTGTTCGGAGGGCGGAGACTGTGGTTGCGAAAGCATGTAAACGTTGCGTTTTGCAGCGTTCCGGCCCGTCCGCGCGGGATGGAAGCCTTTCCGCCAATGGCCGGGAGGATGCCCGCGCCGTCCGGTCGGGTGGCGAGTGTCGCAAAAGCCGGCAGCGCCCGCCCTTCGGCGGGAGATGGTGGCGGAACGGCCTGCGGCATGTCGGTTTTGGCCATTCCGCCGCAGGTTTCGGGCCGCCGCGCCGGACGTGCGGCTTCCTCCGAACTTCCTCCGAAATCGCTTGGGAGTGTTCCTTATTTGTTCTAGTGTGGCTTATGCAATCCCGTGATCCCACCCTGAAACCCGGCCAGCGGCTGCGCGCCCGCGGGGCGGGCAGCAATGCCTCCGGCCGTTTCGAGACCGAGCGGCGGGAGGCCTTCGCGGACGGCTGGGAGATGGCGGAGGAAGAACGGCTCGTGCGGACCGAGGTGCGGCTGGAAGTGCCGCGCTCGGCCATCAGCTACAACCGTTCGCCGGACCTGCCTTTCGACCGCTCGATCAATCCCTACCGGGGCTGCGAACATGGCTGCATCTATTGCTTCGCCCGGCCGAGCCATGCCTTCCTGAACCTCTCCCCCGGTCTCGACTTCGAGACGAAGCTGATCGCAAGGCCGGGGATCGGCCGGGTGCTGGAGACGGAGCTGCGCGCGAAATCCTATGTTTGCGCGGTTCTTTCCATCGGGACCAATACCGATCCCTACCAGCCCTGCGAGGCGGAATACCGGGTGATGCGCGAGGTGCTGGAGGTGCTGGCAGCCTTCCGCCATCCGGTGGCGATCACCACCAAAGGCACGCTGGTCGAACGCGATCTGGACCTGATCGCGCCGATGGCGGCGGCGGGGCTGTGCCGGGTCGGGGTTTCGGTGACGACACTCGATCCCGATCTTTCGCGCAAGATGGAACCGCGGGTCGCGGCCCCGGCGCGGCGGCTGGAGGTGATCCGGCGGCTCTCGGCGGCGGGGGTGCCGGTCCGGGCGATGATCGCGCCGCTGGTGCCGGGGCTCAGCGACCATGAGCTCGAACCGCTGATGGAGGCCGCGCGGGCGGCGGGGGCGCAGGCGGCGAGCTTCATCTCCCTGCGCCTGCCGCGCGAGGTCTCGGGGCTGTTTCAGGACTGGCTGGCGGCGCATTATCCCGATCGCGCCGCCAAGGTCATGGGCCGGGTGCGGGAACTGCATGGCGGGCGCGACTACGACCCGGCTTTCGGCAAGCGGATGCGCGGAGAGGGGCTCTGGGCGGATCTCATGGCGCAGCGCTTTGCCAGGGCGGCGGCGCGGCTGGGCTTCGAGCAGCGCCTTGCGCCCTTCCGCACCGATCTTTTCCGCCCGCCGCCTCGGGCGGGGGATCAGCTGTCGTTGTTCTGAGGGCATCCGGAAGAGCCGCGCGCCCGGCAGGCGGCCGAGCCTCCGGCGGGGATATTTGAAGGACAGGAAACAAGGACGCGGTTTTGGCAAGACTGCCGCGACCTGCCCTTTCATCTTGCCTCAAATATCCCCCGCGGAGCGTTCCGCAGGGGCCGCCAGGCGCCGGATCGGCAGGTCATCCCGCCGCTTTTGCCAGGAGCCGGTAGTGATGCAGCAGTGGCTCCGTATAGCCCGAGGGCTGCTCGCGCCCTTTGAAAACCAGATCGCAGGCCGCCTGGAAGGCGATGCCCTGATAGTCCGGCGCCATCGGGCGATAGAGCGGGTCGCCGGCGTTCTGGCGATCCACCACGGCGGCCATCTTCTGCATCGCCTCCATCACCGCATCGGCGCCGATCACGCCGTGGTGCAGCCAGTTGGCGATATGCTGGGCGGAGATCCGGCAGGTGGCGCGGTCCTCCATCAGCCCGACATCATGGATGTCCGGCACCTTGGAGCAGCCGACCCCCTGGTCGATCCAGCGGACCACATAGCCGAGGATGCCCTGGGCGTTGTTCTCCACCTCGCGGATGATCTGCGCCTCGCTCCAGTGGCGATAGCTGGCCAGCGGAATGTCGAGGATCGCCTCGACATAGGCGCGCCGCCCGCCGGCCTTCAGCCGCCGCTGCACGGCCATCACGTCGATCTTGTGGTAATGCAGCGCATGAAGGGTCGCGGCGGTCGGCGACGGCACCCAGGCGCAATTGGCCCCGGCTTTCGGATGCTCGATCTTCTGTTCCAGCATTGCCGCCATCAGGTCGGGCATGGCCCACATGCCCTTGCCGATCTGGGCGCGGCCCGACAGGCCACATTCCAGACCGATATCGACGTTCTGGTTCTCGTAGGCGCCGATCCAGCTCTTGCGCTTGATGAAATCCTTGCGGCTGAACGGCCCGGCTTCCATCGAGGTGTGGATCTCGTCGCCGGTGCGGTCGAGAAAGCCGGTGTTGATGAAGGCGACCCGGTGGCGGGCGGCGCGGATACATTCCTTGAGGTTGACGGTGGTGCGGCGCTCCTCGTCCATCACGCCGAGTTTCACCGTATGGCGGGGCAGGCCGAGGATCTCTTCGACGCGGGTGAAGATCTCGTCGGCGAAGGCCACCTCCTCCGGCCCGTGCATCTTGGGCTTGACCACATAGACCGAGCCTTGCACCGAATTGCGCGCGCCTTCGGTCTTTTTCAGGTCGTGGCGGGCGATCAGCACCGTGACCATGGCATCCATCAGCCCCTCGCCGATCTCGGCGCCGTGCGGGTCGAGGATGGCGGGATTGGTCATCAGATGGCCGACATTGCGGATCCAGAGCAGCGCGCGGCCCTTGATGATCAGCGGCGAGCCATCGGGCGCGGTGAAGCTGCGGTCGGCATTGAGCCGGCGTTCCACCACGCGGCCGGATTTTTCGAGGCGCGCCGTCAGGTCGCCGCGCATGAGGCCAAGCCAGTTGCCATAGGCCTGCACCTTGTCCTCGGCATCGACGCAGGCGACCGAATCCTCGCAATCCATGATCGCGGACATCGCACTTTCAAGGACCACATCGGCCAGAAGCGCCTGATCGCGCCCGCCGATCGGATGGGCGCGGTCGAAGACCAGCTCCACATGCAGGCCGTTGTTGCGGAGCAGCACCGAGTCGGGGGCCTTCGGGTTGCCCCTGTAGCCCACGAATTTTGCCGGATCGACCAGCGGCAGGTCATCGACCAGCAGCGCCCCTTCCTTCACGACATAGCGACGCACATCGGCATGGCTCGCCCCCGCAATCGGGAAGGTGTCGTCCAGAAACACCCGCGCCCGCGCCACCACCCGCGCCCCGCGCCCACGCTCATAGCCGCCGGCCGGCGGGGCGGAACCCATGGCATCGGTGCCGTAGAGGCAATCGTACAGGCTGCCCCACCGGGCATTGGCGGCATTGAGCGCATAGCGCGCATTGGTGATCGGCACCACGAGTTGCGGGCCGGGGATCGTGGCGATCTCCGGGTCCACATTGGCGGTGTCGATCTGGAAATCGCCGCCCTCGGGCAGGAGATAGCCGATCTCCTCAAGGAAGGTGCGATAGGCCGAATGGTCATGGGGCTTGGAGCGGTGGACCCGGTGCCAGTCGTCGATCTGCGACTGCAGCGCCTCGCGTTTGGCCAGAAGCGTGCGGTTCTTCGGGCCAAGATCGGCGACAAGCCCGGCAAAGCCCGCCCAGAAATCCGCCGGCTCCACCCCGCTTCCGGGGAGCGCCTGCGCCTCGAGGAAGGCGGCGAGGCCGGCATCCACCTGCAACCCGTTCCTGATCACCCGCTCGGCCATATCCGCCCCCTGCCTTTGATTGTATGCGATGGGACACGGAATAGCACGGAAGCCGCCGTCAGGGAACGTGGAGAGCGGGCTGGTTTTCTCGGTAAACGCGAAAACATCTTTCCGGTTTGCTTGGCAATGAGAAAGATAGCCGCTTCGCTAACTATTGCTTTGCAGGCCGGGACGGGCATGTTAGCAAGGGTCATGTCCAGACATGATCCTGACCTGTCGCGCATCTTCCATGCGCTGTCCGATCCGACCCGCCGCGCCATGCTGGAGCGGCTGGGGCAGGGGCCGGTGCCGGTTTCAGAACTGGCGCGGCCGACGGGCATGGCGCTGCCGACGATCCTGCGCCACCTCGCCGTGCTGGAGGAGGCGGCGCTGATCCGCTCCGAAAAGACCGGGCGCATCCGTCTCTGTGCGGCTCGGCCCGAGACGCTGGCGGCCACCGCCGACTGGCTGGCCGGACAGCGCGCGATCTGGGAAGGTCGGCTCGACCGGCTGGACGCCTATGTAATGACCCTGATGAAGGACCGGAACCATGACGATTGAAGCGCTTGCCCTCGACCCCGAAACCGATCTCGTGCTGGAGCGCGAACTGAACGCCCCGCGCGAGCTGATCTACAGATGCTGGACGACGCCGGAGCATCTCGTCCACTGGTTCGTGCCGAAGCCGCATCGGGTGACGGCCTGCACGCTGGATGTCCGGGTCGGCGGCGCCTGCAATACCACATTCGACGTGGATGGCACGCTGATGGAGAACAAGGGCGTCTATCTGGAAGTGATCCCGAACGAGAAGCTCGTCTTCACCGATACCTACACCGAAGGCTGGAAACCCGCCGCCGAGCCGTTCATGACCGCGATCCTGACCTTCGAGGATATCGGCGGCCGCACCCGCTACCGCGCCATCGCGCGGCACCGCAACAAGGAAACCGCGGCGCAGCACAAGGAGATGGGTTTCTTCGACGGCTGGGGGACGGTGGCCGACCAGCTCGAGGCCTATGCACAGACCCTCTGAGGCTGGTCCTGCGGCAGGGGGCGGAGCCTCCGGCGGGGATATTTGGGGCAAGATGAAAGGGCTTTCTTCTCTTCCCAAATATCCCCCGCGGAGCGTCCGCCCCTGCAACCGGCGCACCGTCAGAGGTCGAGGCACAGTTGCGCTGTCGGCCCTCTCCGCTGTCGGGGCAGGGCGGGCGCCGCGCGCGGGCCGGATCGTGGTCCGGATCGGGGGCCGGGGCTGACGAGGGCTTCCGGATACCGCCGCCCGGCGAGACGGTGAAAGCCGGACCAGGCCCAGGGCGTGTGCAGGAAGGGGTCCGGCACCGGCGCCAGCTCCGGCACCCAGGCGCGGGTGAAGGCGCCGGAGGGGTCCTGCATCTGGCCGAAGCGCACCGGGTTGCAGGGGGCGCCCGTCTGCACCGCCTGTCGCAGCAGCGGCCAGAACAGCGACGGATCGTAATCGGTGAAACGACGCGCCAGCACCGGCCCCGCCGCCCGCCAGTCGAGGCCGAGCTGGCCGGTCGCAACCGAGGCGACCATCCCGCGCAGGCGCGACGGCAGCCATCCTGTCGCCGCAACATAGCGCAGGCAGGCATCGAGGAAGGGCAGGCCGGTCTCCCCGCGCTCAAGGGCGGCGAGGCGGGCGGCATCGACCTGCGCTGCCTGCTCTGCGGCGGGAGGCGGGGTCTGCTGCATCAGGGTGTCGCGCAGGGCAAGATGGCTGCGGAAGGCGGAAAGGGCGGACGCCCAGGCCCCGCCCGGCCGTTCCGCCTGCCGGGCCGTCGCCGCCGCCGCAATCTCGCGCCGCGACAGCGTGCCGAAGGCCAGATGTGCCGAAAGCCGGGAGGAGGCGCGCTCGGCCCCAAGGGGAGAAGTGCTGGCGCTGCGGTAGCCCTCGCCGCGCCGGGCGAGAAAGCTGTCCATCAGCAGAAGCCCCTGCGCCCGCCCGCCCGCCTGCCGGTGCGGGCAGCGATCCTCGGCCAGTTTCAGCGCCTTGGCCGTGGGGATCGGCCCCGGCTCCAGCCCCGGCACCGGGGAGAGGGCGGGATGTTCCGCCGCTGGATCCGAGGGGGCCGGCAGCGGAAGCTCCCGCCAGTCCACCCCCGCTTCGCGCGCCCAGCCGCGCAGCCTGTGGTCGCGTGCGGCGCTCCACTGCGTCTCCGGTCCGGCATGGCTCAGGATG
The DNA here is from genome assembly GCA_027492585.1 of Paracoccaceae bacterium. Lineage (GTDB taxonomy): Bacteria > Pseudomonadota > Alphaproteobacteria > Rhodobacterales > Rhodobacteraceae > JAPUEK01. The sequence continues at coordinate 15,825 of JAPUEK010000044.1, forward strand.
CGGGCGATGTGATGCTGGCGGCAGAGCCGGTCCAGCACCTCTTCCGCCGGCCCGACCCGCAGGATCAGCGGCGCGCCGAGCGCCCCCAGATCTTCGCGCAATGCCGCCAGGCTTTCCGCCGCGAAAGCCCAGTGCCGCCCCGCCTGATACGCCTGCCGCCAAAACTCCGGTTCGACGATGTAAAGCGGCAGCACCCGCCCCATCCCGGCAGCGAGGCTCAGCGCCGGATGGTCGGCGGCGCGCAGATCGCGTCTGAACCAGATGAGAACATTCATGGAACATATCTCTAGCCGGCCTTGAGGATTCGTAAAGCCCCCTCCTGTGGCCACGGCGTGTCCGCCGCCGGGGAACGCTCCGCGGGGGATATTTGAAAAGAGAAGAAAGCCCTTTCATACTGGCTCAAATATCCCCGCCGGAGGCTCCGCGGTTGCCGCCGTCGCCCCTGTTCCTTTCCCGCGTCCTGGCCTAGCCTGCCCGAAAAGGGAGGCCCCGATGCCCGCTGACCACAAAGCCGCCGATCCGCGCACCGTCTATCTCGCCGACTACCAGCCCTGGAGCCACCTCCTCGACCGGGTGGAGCTGTGCTTCCGCCTTGCACCCCGGACGACGCGGGTTCTGGCGCGGCTGCATCTGGCGCCGAATCCGGCCCGGCCGGGGCGCCACGATCTGCGTCTCGACGGAGAGGCGCTGCGGCTGATCTCCTGCCGGATCGGCGGGCGCGATATTCCTGCGATGCCGGATGACACCGGCCTGACCCTTGCCGCCGCAGATCTGCCGGAGGGCGCCTTCGTTCTGGAAACCGAGGTGGAGATCGCGCCGGAGGGCAATACCGCGCTCGAAGGGCTTTACATGTCGGGCGGGCTCTACTGCACACAATGCGAGGCGGAAGGCTTCCGCAAGATCACCTTCTATCCCGACCGCCCCGATGTGATGGCGCGCTTCCATGTGCGGGTGGAAAGCGATCTGCCGGTGCTGCTGTCCAACGGCAATCCGGTCGGCTCCGGCCCCGGCTGGGCCGAATGGGACGACCCCTGGCCGAAGCCCGCCTATCTTTTCGCGCTCGTCGCGGGCGGGCTCGTGGCCTTCCCCGGCCGCTTCACCACCGCGTCCGGCCGCGAGGTGGCGCTCAACATCTGGGTGCGGCCGGGGGATGAAACCCGCTGCGCCTATGCGATGGACAGTCTCATCCGCGCGATGCGCTGGGACGAGCAGGTCTATGGCCGCGAGTATGATCTCGACCTCTTCAACATCGTCGCGGTCGAGGATTTCAACATGGGAGCGATGGAGAACAAGGGGCTGAACATCTTCAACTCCCGCTATGTGCTCGCCTCCCCCGAAACCGCCACGGACGAGGATTACGCCCGCATCGAGGCGATCATCGCCCATGAGTATTTCCACAACTGGACCGGCAACCGCATCACCTGCCGCGACTGGTTCCAGCTTT
>JAPUEK010000045.1 GCA_027492585.1 Paracoccaceae bacterium
AATAAAAATATATAATCCATCCTTATATCGCGCCTCGCGCGGGGGGCCCCCCCCCCCCCGCTCTCTCGCTGTCTCTCTCTCTCTCTCTCTCGGTGTATCGGTGTTTTTAGGTCGGCCCAGTCGGCCCAAGTCGGCCCAAACATGTAACTAATTGTTTTTATGTGAAAAAACTTGGGCCTACCTAGGCCGATTTGAGCGTTTTAGGTCGGCCCAAGTCGGCCCAAGGTTACGGAAACCTGCATATCGGCCACCGAAACGCACCCGCTGGCCTTACTTGCCGCCGATCCGGGGGGCTGACGACGATCACCGTCACCCACTCGACGCGCCGAATGCCCGCGTAGCGGGACGGGTGTTCGGGGTTGCTGCAACCGTCCCCGGTCATTGCAACCACAGTTGCATCAAGCCTGGGATGAGAATCATTCTCAGTTGCACCCCGATCCTGACCGATCCGGCAAATATGCCAGTAATGCTTACCTAATTTGATCAAATTCCATCCGGGCGGTCGCCGCGCTCAAAGACCCGCACCGAAAACTAATCACGACTCAGGGAGTCGTTATTGCTGACCGGACATATCGCCAGCCGATACCGATCCGGGCGGGGCGCCCGCGCCAAGGGCCGCGTCAACAATCCCGCCCACTGTTTCCGCATAAGTCATTGATTGGACTCCACGAATCGGCATTGGCCGTTTATAAATTGGGCTATCGGATGTTGCGCCAATCTTGAAAGAGGCCACGGGAATGCGGATCGTCACTTATACGCGGGTCAGCACGAAGCGGCAGGGCGAGTCCGGCTTGGGACTGGAAGCGCAGCAAGCGGCAATCAGCGCCTATGCTGCTACCAATGCGGCCCAGATCGTCGCAGCGTTCACCGAGGTTGAATCGGGCCGTAAGAACGACCGGCCTGAACTGGCGAAGGCAATGCGTATGGCGCGTGTCATGGGGGCGCGACTGGTGATTGCCAAGCTGGACCGGCTGAGCCGCAACGCGGCCTTCCTGTTGAACCTGCGTGACGCAGGCGTTGACTTCGTGGCCTGTGACAACCCCCATGCTACGCCCTTGACCATCGGTGTGCTGGCACTGGTGGCTGAAGAAGAAGCCCGTGCGATCAGCGCCCGCACGAAAGCGGCGCTGACCGCAGCCAAGGCGCGGGGCACGGTCCTTGGCAACCCGAATGGTGCTGCGGCTCTGCGCCGCGCCGCTATGGGCAACGGCGCAAGCCGGGCGGCAATGACGGCCAACGCGGACAGGCGGGCGGCTATGTTTGTGGATGTGCTGGAAGACCTCGACCGGGCGGGCTTCACCACCCTGCAAGCTGTGGCCGACGAGTTGAACCGGCGCGGCATCTGCACCCCACGCGGCAAGACGTGGTATCCCGCCAGCGTGGCGAACCTTCGCGCCCGCCTTGCTCCGGCGGGCTGAACGCCGCCTACCCAACCACCGGGGGGCGAGCATCATCGCAGGCAGGGACCCATAGGGGAGTATACCCCGCCAGCGCCCGGCCCCGTAGTAACTGTATACAGGTTGCAGAGCAATTTCTCGAAAATCGTTGCATTGGCCGCATAGCGTCAACAGCCAAAATTTTTTGTAGAAATTTCTTATATCCGGTTGCAACCCGAGCCTGTCATATTTCGTGACATTATTCCCGCGTAGATTGCAAATTCGCTCTGAGTTAGTGCGCCATGCATTAGCATCATTGACGTTCACGTCACGAAACATGACATGTGCCATTTCTTACAAAAAGTCACACAATTACAACGTGTTGACGGATGGCTGGCGGGGCGATACCCAACATCTACGCAACTCGGAGGCTTTCAAATATGCAAGACATCGACACGAAAAACGCCAAAGGAAATCCGGAAATCAATTCCGGCTGCGCTTACAGCGATCCCGGCCCTATGACCGCATTCGCCATTTTCGACATCTCGTATGGCGCGGCGGCTGTTTCGCTTTTCGCTCATCTCCACGGGGTCTTTGTCGATTCCCTCGTGACTGTGGAGAATGCCGACGATTCCTCCGGCGATAAGCTCGTTTCCGTGACATTCAAGTCGCTGGGCAATCTCTCCCGGCTCGCCACCCACGCAGCCAATCTCGTGCCTCATGCCGCCTTCTTCCTCATTCAAAACAAAACGGCGTCGGTGACAGAGTTTTGCGCGCACCTGCTGGAAGACAAGCACACGGCGTTCGAAGTCGATCTGTGCGGCAACAGCGTGGAGTTCCGCCGTGCGGCGCGACTGGCGCTGACCGTGATGCGTGAGAACCACGACCTCTGGCGCGACAAAGCGGATGATGCATGGAGCTACTGGGCCACCCGGTTGGGTTTCGACCCGGACGACCTGTCTTTCCTTGATCCCGATGAAGACGATGATGCCAACGATGACGCTGCCGAGGATCGGGGCCTGCTGAAACCTCGCCGCGTTCTTCACTGAGGCGGCACACCGTATTCATGCGCCGTTTTACCACCATCCAATAAGAAGGAAATCTGTATGGGAAAGAAGTCTGCCAAGTCGCAACGAAGCGAGGCGGATCGTATCCGCCACGCCGAATATGTGATCCGTGCGATTGACGCTCAGGGTATCCCGGCTTTGTGTGCCACTTTGCCACGAGGTCGCAAGATTCTCTCGCTTATTGCCGATCTGGCATCGCCGGAACTGGTGCTGGAAATCAAGCGCGCCACCCGTGCCTACAGCATCGCCGCACAGAGAGCCGCCAGCCAAGCAAAGGGGACCCGCCGGGCGAAGGAAGCGACCCGCCGAACGAACATCTCTGCGACCACCGGCTCTCACGATCTTGCCGCCGAGACCGCGCGCCGCGCCGCCGCAGCGCAAGCCCACACCGACCGCATCAACGCACTGCGTGAGCGGCACCCGGATTGCCCTCGTCTGGCCGATGCCGCTTTGGCCGAGGGCCTGCCAGACGACATGCTGAGAAGCTACCTCGACACGGCTGATGTTGCCTACGTCCGCAGGGTGCGGGCGGGGATTCTGCAAGCCGGGGATGTGATGCACCGGCTGGGGATCACCCGCTATCGCCTCGACAGGTTGGACGATTCCGGTGCGCTGCCTCACGATCACCGTAAGTCCCTGCACCTTCTAGGCAGGGGCTACGTCAACCAGCGCATCTGGACGCTGGATAGCGTAGAAGCTTACCGCGCCTCGAACTGAACCCCGCCGTTCATCGGTCCCGTCAGGTTGCCGCTCGCAATCTGGCGGACCTGAGCGCGATGACATCTGCACTGCCTGCGCCCACACGGCGCCAAGATCGCGGCGACCAATCGGCAAGGATTTCCATCAGATTGCCCACGAACACCGGCGGCAGCCGGTGCCGGTGCCGGGTCCAGCGACAACAACTCACTTGACCGCCGACAGAATCCACCCCGGCACAAAGACCTCGTTGTTCGCCGTCATCGCCGTTGTGGTGTCACCCAGCAGGCTACCCGTGAAGCGCCCTGCGATCCTCTGTCCGCTGCCGTGGCGCGTCATCGCGTCATAGAATTCTCGCATCAGGGCGATGGGGTTCTCTCCGGCCTGTTCTCCAACCACGAAGCGACAGCCGATGTCTTTCAGCATCGTGGCGGCGATCTGGAACAGCGCCTCATCGGCATCTGCAAACACGACCGTCGCGGCATCGGTATCCATGATCCTGCCGACCAGCCAAGCGGTTCGCGGTGCCGCTGCGGCAGTCGTGTTACCGGGGAACTCTGTCACGTCCAACCAGAGTTCCGTTCCCCGCTCCTCCGCCGTGATCCTGACCCCTTCCGCCCATGGTGCGGCGGCGACGAAAGCGGCGATGTCCGCAGCTTCGACCGAGGTTGGGGGAGTGGTTTCATTCTTGGCGGCGAACATCTGTCCGGGGCAGGGACCGGCCAGAGCCGCGCCACCAAACGGTGCTGCGATTAGAGCGGCGGCAGCCGCCGACCTGATCATACGGGCCATTCCTATCCCCCTGCCTGTGACCTATGATCTATCAGCCTTACCCCTTCAAACACGGCGAAAGTTGGGTGTCACTCCGGCAACCTCAGTCACACATCAAGACCGGGCATCAAGCCGCAGGAGGTATAATGCAGTTCCACTACACCGCCCCTCAGACGCCTTTGGAAGTGATGATGGGAGGGTATTTTTGCATTAACGCAATCGGCCAGATTGAACCCGGAGATGGCAAGAAATTTGCGGAGTTCCTAAGAACGTCAAACCCACCGCCGCGATGTGCCGTCTACATTGATTCAACTGGTGGTGACGTTGACGCGGCAATGGAGATTGGCCGATTGATCCGGGGTGCATGGTTTTCAACGGACGTAGGCAGGTATCAAATAGACTTTGACAGGAAGAGCGTTGTTCCTATCGCGCAACGAAAGAAGTTTCCGGGTAACTGTATGAGCGCGGCCACACTAATCTATCTCGGTGGTCGCTTGCGTTATCTGGACGAGAAAGCAAAGTTTGGAGTCCACCAGTTCAATTTTCCATCCGCGAAGGGTGAGGAAGTGCCGAGGCACTTCTTGGCAAAATCACAAACTCTCTCAGCGAGAATATCAGAATACATATCCGACATGGGAATATCTCCGCAGTTCTTGCTAATGTCAGCGGAAACACCCAGCGACAGAATTCAGATTGTCGACAGGGAGAAACTTGAAAAGCTTGGAATCGTCACTGGTGGACTAACTGGAGTCAATTGGACGCTGGAAGCGAATAACGGAGTGTCCTATGTAAAGGGCGAAAGGGACTCTATATACGGACACCATAAAGTAATGTTGTGCTACGGGAAGGATATTGGCTTCGGATTTTGGGCCGTCATTGAAACTCAAGGGCGAGCAAATGAACTACTAAACTTTGGCCTTGTGGAGATCGTCGTCAATGGTGAAGACATACGAATAGATGTTAGCTCACGCATAGAGAGAAGTGAGCATGGAATATACACGAATGTGTTTGCGAATATATCCGAAGATGAAGCTAGGCAAATCGCGTTCTCCGACAGCTTCGGGGTTCAGGTCCGATTTTCATCCGAAGCGGAATTGTTTCTGGGAATTAGCGCGATGGACACAACGGATGGGAAAATGAAGCTCAGGACATTCTTTGAGAACCATAAAAGATGAGAGAGGTATCGCAATGAGCGCAGTTGAACACCGAAGGCGCGTGACCCGACTGTTACGCGGGGAGCGCCATGTCACGGACCTTGACAGGCTCTTTGCTGATCTACGTTTCACCGGGTCCGACATGATGATCGTTCGGGAGATTGGCGATTTCGCGGCGCACAGAGGTGAGCGCGACAAGGGTATTGTCATGAAACGCGCCGCCGATATGCAGATCAGCGCTGGCGCTTGGGTGCGTCAGATGAGGGGGCAAATGCCCACCCTTGAAGAGGCACGGCGGGTGGCTAAGGCAAACCTGCGGATCGCGCCAGATGAGCGCATCAAGAACGCGCTGGGGATGACGCGCAAGCAAGCCGAAAGCCACTTTCTACAAGCCGCGAAGTGGCTGGATGAAGGGAAGAGACCCAAAGACCGCCAGACAGCCGCCTTCAACTGGTTGGCAAGCAGCTTCATATGGGAAACAGCATTCACCGACGAAATGTTGATGTACGATTTCACCAATGTACTGATTAAGGTCGGCGCGCTGGATGCAGAGAAGCGGGAAAGTTTTGGCGAGTGCAAAACCTTCGTCACCATGTACGCGCTGACGGTCATGCACCTGTCGCACATCCTCATGCCGGACGGTAGCAAAGCGCCTCTTCGCATGATGGCAAGGGAAGAAACCGGAACGCTCAGGATAAAGGCGGACATCCTTGCGGTGAATATCGGAAAGCCCGTCTCCGCAGCCGTGAGCGTGTTTGAAACCAGTTTAGACGCGGCGACCTACAGCGAGGTCAAAGCGGAATCATGGGACTTCGATTCAGAGGTGCCAATTGAGATCGGACCTGATGGGAAAATCGTAGAGCTAACCTAACGGGCGAAAGGGCGGATTCTGGACAATGAAAATCCGCCCAAAAACCGCTTATATCATTGGGCGGGCGGATAAGTAATTCCAGAATTAGCCCGAAGTGAAAAGGCGCGCTAGCGCGCGCCCTCACAAAGCCACACCCAAGCCCTTCAGAATATGCGACGCGTGCTGGAAGTCCAACAGGCAGCGGGCTTCATTACTCTGCAAGCGGTGGCTGACGAACTGAACCGTCGCGGCATCTGCACTCCGAGTGGTAAGGCGTGGTATCCCGCGAGCGCCCGGCCCAGTAGTAACTGCGTGTAGGTTGTAGAGTGGCTTTAGGCAATGGTTCACCGGTTAGGAGGTCAGATCAGGCACCAACGCCACACCATCACTTTCCGCCTTCATACGAACGTAGCCTCTGACGACATTCTCTCGGAATGAATACCAACCTGAGCCATGTCCTTGGATTATCTTTGCGTGACTATCCTTCCTAAGGGTGAGCATCCTTTGGTTGAATATCTCTTTTGAAAGGGGTTTCCTTCCAGCCCGTTCGGAGCAAATCCTTACGTAGGATGAGTCGTGTATCTCCTTAATTTGCCTGCGTGTAGAGGTTCTATCGGCAAGTGCCCATAGCGCCTCCTCATAATCAGCCTGATTTTTTATCTTCTCTGTCGCCATCTGATATATTTTGCGAAGCGATGGCTCTGCCTTCGCAAGTGCTTCTTTTAGTGCTTTATCGAAATGGGCTTTGGTGCACTCAACGACAGGGTTTTGATCGTCGTGCATCGCGTAAAAAAGGCACTCCCCAATCAAGTGCACGTAGTGCGGAAACCCATCACTGATGATTCCGACCCTGATCAAAATACCTGTGGGGATAGTCACGTCGAAAACGTCAGCCGTGTCGGCAATAATCTTCCACAGACTATCATGGCTCAGCTTTTCAACCTCAACAGGCTCGAACATCCGCCCCACCGAAAGGTGCGATCCGATCAACTCGTCAACATCGGCGCCGATGCCACAATACATGAAGCGAACATCTTCAACTACAGAACCTATATTTTTCAGAAGCTCAGCAAATTGAGACTTCTCCTCATGGGACTTAATGCGGTCCAGTTCGTCAATGGCGATGATTATTTGCCCTGTTAGTTTTGACCGGATGAACTGCAGTATCCCGAGGCATTCTGCAAATGAGGTAGGCTTCTCAATGGAAGAACTCCCGCTGCTCTTCCCAAGATTGATCCCCCCGGCACCGGCGAAAGTCACCCCGAAAGTTAATCCGCCACCCTTCTTCAAAGCGGCATCATCACCAAGCACTGAGCGCCCGATGGACCAGATTACATCATAAAATGTCGTATCGCTGCTACACGGTATGTATATAAAATTCTTGTTCTCTGTGGCGCAAATCTGCCCGGTGGTCACGGCCAGAGAAGTTTTACCAACACCCCTATCTCCAAAAACGAACACATGCCGTCCGGGGGATTGCAGCGCACGTTTTATCTTTTGAATATAACTCTCCCTTCCAATAAGGCGATCTGGCGACTTAATCTCTTGGGAAGGGGAGAGGTGATTTCCCAATACCTCAGCGATTCCCGCCTCATTGAAATTCGGAATAGTCAAAGGTGCCCCCGCGCCACATGTTTATCAGTGCCATGGTCGGCTTGTGAACCAATCAAGTCAAGGGTGCAGGCTCAATTCATAGCAACTCAGAGGTGCGCCTTGGCACTGGTGCGCGACGAGGCTACGAGATGCGACATGTCCCGCGTCAGCGGGAGACAGGCGGCAGCGTCTCTGTCCGCATCTGCTCCCGCCCGCGACTTGCCAGCAGGCCGACGACCTTACCTGCGTAGCGGCTGATTCCCTCTACTTGATCGAGTTTCTTTGCCCAGATCATGCACAGCCTTTGCACAAACCTCAGTTTTGAACCAAGAAGTCTATTGGTAAATACATGATTTACATAGTGTATTCCTGCATGGGTCCGAGAAAAGCGATTTTCGAATCTTCTCGCCCCGACCATCTTCAGGATTTTCGTGGTGCTTGCCGGTGCTCGCGGCTTTGCGGCTGCGGGCGGCGGAACGGTGCGCGCCCGGCTTCGCCCTTGCGGGATGCCGCCGCGGAGCCCGTTGCCCCGCCCCGGCAAACGCCCCATATCTCTTGCCTGAAACGGGAGGCTCCCATGCGGTTCGACAACAGCTATCTGCGCGATCTTCCGGGGACCTTCCTGCCCCTTGCCCCTGCGGTCCCGCCGGCGCCGGAGATGGTGGTGTTCAACGCCCCGCTCGCGGAGGCGCTTGGTCTCGGACCGATGCCGGAGGCGGCAGGCTGGCTGTCGGGGGCGGCGCTGCCGCCGGGGGCGGAGCCTGTGGCGCTGGCCTATGCGGGCCATCAGTTCGGCGGCTTTTCCCCGCAGCTCGGCGACGGGCGCGCGCATCTTCTGGGGGAACTGATCGGCCCGGACGGCCGCCGCCGGGATCTGCAACTGAAAGGCTCCGGCCGCACGCCCTTTTCTCGGGGCGGCGATGGCAAGGCGGCGCTCGGACCGATGCTGCGGGAATATCTGGTCTCCGAGGCGATGGCGGCGCTCGGCCTGCCCACCACCCGGTCGCTGGCGGTGGTGGCGACGGGCGAGCGGATCTTGCGCGACGGTGGCGCCTTGCCCGGCGCGGTGCTGGCGCGGGTGGCGGCAAGCCATATCCGCATCGGCACCTTCCAGTTCCTTGCGGCGCGCGGCGATCAGGAGAAGCTTGCCACCCTGACCCGCTACACCCTTGCGCGGCACTACCCGGAGGCGGCGGGGGCCGAGACCCCGGCGCTGGCGCTTTTCGATGCGGTTGCGGCGACACAGGCGCGGCTCATCGCGGGCTGGATGGGGGTGGGCTTCGTCCATGGGGTGATGAACACCGACAACATGGCGCTGTCGGGGGAGACGATCGACTACGGCCCCTGCGCCTTTCTCGATGCCTATGCGCCGGGCATGGTCTTTTCCTCCATCGACCATCAGGGGCGCTATGCCTATGCCAATCAGCCGCTGATCCTCGGCTGGAACCTTGCGCGGCTGGCGGAGGCGCTGCTGCCGCTTTTTGCCGGGGGGGAGGAAGCGGCGGTGGAGATCGCCAATGACAGGCTCGGCCGGATCGCCGGGGCCTACCGCGCGGAATGGGTCGCGGTAATGCGCGCCAAGCTGGGCCTTGACGGGGTACAGGAGGGGGACGGGGCGCTTGCCGAGGATCTGCTGGGGCGGATGGCGGCGGGCGGGGCGGACTGGACGCTGACCTTCCGCCGTTTGGCGGGCGCTGCCGGAGGCGACGACACGCTGCTGGCGCCGCTTTTTTCCGGGGGCGACGGGCTGGCCGACTGGCTGCCGCGCTGGCGGGCGCGGCTCGCCCCGGATGCGGCGGCGCGGATGGCGCGGGTCAATCCGGCGGTGATCCCGCGCAACCATCTGGTCGAGGCGGCGTTGCAGGCGGCGACGGCGGGCGATCTCGCGCCGTTCCACGCGCTGCTGGCCGAGGTGCAGCGGCCCTTTGCGCCCGAAGCGGGGCGGGAGGCCTATGTCCTGCCGCCGCCGCAGGGCTTCGGGCGCTATGTGACCTATTGCGGGACGTGACGGAGGAAGGAGCCTCCGGGGCAGGGGCAATCCGCCGGCGGGCCGTGCTTTTGCCGATCCGGCAGTTGACGCGCGGGCGAAAGGGCTCTTACCTCATGCCCCATGAACCCGCGCTCGGACATCCATGACCGGCTGGCTGCCTCCTTGCGCGAAGCGCGCAAGGCGCGCGGGCTGTCGCTCGATGCGGTGGCCAAGCTGTCGGGGGTCAGCCGGTCGATGGTCAGCCAGATCGAGCGCGGGGAATCCTCGCCCACCGTGGCGACCCTGTGGAACCTGACCCAGGCCTTGCAGGTGGATTTCGCGGGCCTGCTGGAGGGCAAGCCCGCGCCGGGGATCGCGGTGGTGCGCGCGGCGGCGGCGCCGGTCATCCTGGGCCGGGGGGAGGGGGTTTCGATCCGCATCCTGTCACCCGCCGAGGCCGTGGGCGAGCATGAGGTTTATGATCTGACCTTCAGGCCCGGCGGGCGGCTTGAGAGTGATCCCCATTCGCCCGGCTGCCGGGAGCATCTGACCGTTATCGAGGGCGCCTTGCGGGTGATATCGGGGGAGGAGGACAGCCTTCTCGGTCTCGGTGACACGGCACGCTATCCGGCGGACCGTCCCCATGCCATCCTTGCCGAGGGCGCGGCGCGGGCGCTTCTGATCGTGCAGGACAGTTGAGGCGGCGGCGCCGGGGGGGCTTCGCCCCCCCGCGTCCATTGATCCTCGGACCAATGGCGCACCAATGGACGCACCCCGGAGGATATTTGAGGCAAGATGAAGGGAATCCGTTTTGGCGGAATGTTTCCGCTATATTGACGGGCTTTCGGAGTCGTGGGATATTTCCGCTAAGCTGGAGGAGGTTCCGTAATGGCAGATTCCCGATTTCTCGCACATCTGAAGGACACGCTGGCCGGTATCGAGGCCGAGGGGCTGATGAAGCGCGAGCGGCTGATTTCCGGAGGGCAGGGCGCGCATGTGGTGGTCGGCGGGCGGCGGATGCTGAACCTGTGCGCCAACAATTACCTCGGGCTGGCGGATGATCCGCGGCTGGTGGCGGCGGCGAAGGCGGCGATGGACAGTCACGGCTATGGCATGGCCTCGGTCCGGTTCATCTGCGGCACGCAGGATCTGCACCGGCAGTTGGAGCGGAGGATCGCGGGGTTCCTCGGCAAGGAGGATGCGATCCTTTTTGCCGCCTGTTTCGACGCCAATGGCGGGCTGTTCGAGCCCTTGCTGACCGAGCAGGACGCGATCATCTCGGACGGTCTCAACCATGCCTCGATCATCGACGGGGTGCGGCTGTGCAAGGCGAAGCGCTATCGCTATGCCAACAATGACATGGCCGATCTGGAAGTGCAGGTGCTGACCGCCATCAAGGAGGGCGCGCGGTTCGTGATGATCGCCACGGACGGGGTGTTCTCCATGGACGGCTACCTTGCGGATCTGCGGGAAATCCGCCGGATCGCCGATGCCTACGGCTGTCTTGTCATGGTGGACGATTGCCACGCGACAGGCTTCATGGGGCCGCAGGGGCGCGGCACTCCGGCCCATGCCGGGGTGGAGGTGGACATTCTGACCGGCACCCTGGGCAAGGCCCTGGGCGGTGCCTTGGGCGGCTATATCGCCGGGGCGCAGCCGGTGATCGACCTTTTGCGGCAGCGGGCGCGGCCCTATCTCTTTTCCAACGCCCTGCCGCCGGCGGTGGTGGGCGCGGCGCTGGCGGCGCTCGATATCGTCGAGGGGGCGGAGGATCTGCGGGCGCAGCTTTTCCACAATGCTGCCTATTGGCGCGCGGGGCTGGAGAGCATCGGCTTCCGGCTGCTGCCGGGGGAGCATCCGATCGTGCCGGTGATGCTGGGCGAGGCGCCCCTGGCGCAGAAATTCGCGGCCGCGCTCGATGCGCGGGGGGTGATGGTGTCGGCTTTCTTCTTTCCGGTCGTGCCGCGCGGCGGGGCGCGCATCCGCACCCAGATGAATGCGGCGCTGACCATGGAGGATCTGGACGAGGCGCTGGCGGCCTTCGAGGCGGCGGGCAAAGAGGTGAGGGTGCTGCGGTGAAAGCTCTGGTCAAGGCGAAGCCCGAGGTCGGGCTCTGGCAGGAAGACCGTCCGGTGCCGGAGATCGGGCCGGAGGATGTGCTGATCAAGGTCCGCAAGACCGGGATCTGCGGCACGGATATCCATATCTGGAACTGGGACGGCTGGGCGCAGAAGACGGTGCCGGTCGGGCTGGTGACGGGCCATGAATTCGCGGGCGAGATCGTGGCCAAGGGCGCCCTGGTCGAGGGGCTGGTCCTCGGGCAGCGCTGTTCGGGCGAGGGGCATCTGATCGGCAAGCTCTCGCGCCAGAGCCGTGCGGGCAGGTTCCATCTTGATCCGGCAACACGCGGCATCGGGGTGAACGAGCCGGGGGCCTTTGCCGAATACCTGCGGCTTCCGGCCTTCAACGTCGTGCCGCTGCCCGATGAGATCGACGACGAGATCGGGGCGATCCTCGACCCCCTGGGCAATGCGGTCCATACGGCGCTGTCCTTCGATCTGGTGGGGGAGGATGTGCTGATCACCGGCGCCGGCCCCATCGGGATCATGGCGGCGGCGGTGGCGCGGCATGTGGGTGCGCGGCATGTGGTGATCACCGATGTGAACCCGGCGCGGCTGGAGCTGGCGGGGCAGGTCGCCGACGTGACCCCGGTGAACGTGGCGGTCGAGGACCTGAAGGACGTGCAGGCCCGGCTGAAGATGGCGCAGGGCTTCGATGTCGGCATGGAGATGAGCGGCAATCAGGTCGCGCTCGACCAGATGGTCGAGGCTCTGGTGATGGGCGGGCGGATCGCCATGCTCGGCATTCCGCCCGGCAAAAGCCCGGTGGACTGGAGCCGCATCGTCTTCAAGGCGATCACCATCAAGGGCGTCTATGGCCGCGAGATCTTCGAGACCTGGTACAAGATGATCGCCATGCTGGAGAACGGACTGGATGTGCGGAAGGTGATCACGCACCGCTTCAAGGCCGCCGATTTCGCGGAAGGCTTCGAGGTGATGCGCTCCGGCCTCTCGGGGAAAGTGGTGCTGGACTGGGGCTGAAACCCGTCAGGAAAAGCCGGCGCGGAAGCTGGTCGCGGTCCGGGCGGCATGGCGGTTGAGCGGAGGTTGCAGCTCGAAGGCGGGGGCTGGCGCGCGCGGTTCCAGAGCCGGAAGAGGCACCAGTCCCCGCGGCGCTCCTCCGCGGCGGCGAGTTCGTTGGCGCCGATGTGGAAGGGGTGCGCTCCCAGCAGTCGGTGGTCTTGACCTCGATCAGCCGCGCGTCCCTGCGGGGTGAAACCCGCAATGTCATGGCCGGCGCCGTCGCCCGCCTCCTGCGAGACCCGGATCACGCGGCGGGCAAGATCCTCCCGCCCGGCCGCTTTGAGCGTGGCGCGTTCGTGGTGAAGCACGCGCCACCCGCCCGCCTCACCGGGCGCGCGGTTGGCGGCATCGCGGGCGACCGCACCGAAGCGGCGGGTGAGCGTGACCATCTGCGCCTCATTGGCGGCGCGGCAGTTTTGGCACGGAAAACTTGCAGCGCGTGACAGCAGGAACGGCAGCGCCGCTACAGATCCTTGTTGGAGCGGCCGACGCGATTTTGACCGAACGGGCGCGCTCGAACAAGCGGCGGCGGATTTCGTTGCAACCTCTTTGGAAGATCCCGTGTTCAAGATCATCTTCGCTGACGATGATGGCGGCCTGTCGATGGACGTTCATCAACAGGCCTTGGTCGCCTCAGCTCATGCGATGGCCGGGATCGTGCCGCGCATGGCAAGGGTTATGATGGGGGTGGGGCATGAACGCCCGTGGCAAGGCCCTGACCGAGGGCAGGCCTTTCACCGAAGAGAGCCCCTATAACATGGCGATCTATTCGCATGACCTCACCATGGTTGCTGGGCAGATCATTGGCAACAGCACCGGGAGCTTCGACAGATCCCCCGGTCTCGGTGGTCTGATGATCGTCATTGAAGAGAGGGCGGCCATCAGTTCCGACCATTGCAAAGCTGGGGTCCGTGGAGAGCGAAGGCATCAGGGGCCGGGCCATTCTATCGCCGCGATCCGCGCGGTGCTGGAAGCGGCGGGGGTGGAAGCCATCCCTGAGAATGGCGGGGGGGCCGGGGTGCGCGTTGCCTAGCGCGGCGGCGCGGGCGCCCAGCAGGCTTTTCCCAAGAAACCCCTAACGAAACCCGCCGCGCTGACAATTTCGGCCGATTTCCTTAACCGCACCTTGCCGGGTTCTGTTGCTTTTTAAGGGCATCAAGACGCTTGCAGGCGGCACGGTGCGATGCGGAAGGCGGCGCAACGGCGATCGACATTTCCTTTGCACGATGCGTCACTACCCGAAGCCCGGCCGAACCCGACCGATCCCGCCTTCTTCGCCCCCTATGTCGCGGAAATGGAAAAGGGGTGGCGGAGGGTTGGGCTCCTCGTGCCCGGCATGATGGACGCCTATCTGTCTTCGGCCGAGTTCAAGGACGACCCGGTGGTAATCTTCGGGGAACCGGCCTCGCGGGCCGAGGTGAACGAATGGCGGCAACAATGAGCACATTCGGCCAAGCAACTTGATTACGCCGGAACGGTGGTCACGCTGATCCTGAATTGGGCGCAAGGTGCCGGGAAGGTGGCCGAGCATCATTGGGCCGCTTGCCCAAGGCATACAAGGCCGACCGGGCAGAAGTGGTCTGGACCGAAGCCGACCCTGCCACCTTCACCGCCCTTGCGCCGGAATGGGCGTCGCGCATCCTTCTGGCCGCCTGCGAAACCGGACTGCGGCCAGGCGATCTCATCAAGCTGTCCCGCGCCCATATCGAGGACACGCCCGGCGGGCGGCGCATTCGCATCAGGACCAACAAGCGGGGACGGGTGGCACATATCCCGGTGCTGCCCCGGATGGCCGCCATTCTGGACGCCACGCCGAAGGACCGGCTGCTGATCCTGACCAATACCAATGGCCAACCCTTGACCGAACACCGGGCTTCCGAGGGCGTCCGCCAGCGGCGCGACAAGGCCAAGCTGTCGGACAGGCTGCGCCTTCAGGATGCCAGAGGCACCGCCGCCACGCGGCCTCTGAACGCGGGCCTTAGCCTTGCGCAGATTGCGTCCTTCATGGGCTGGGGCCTGCGCCATGCCCAGAACGTCATCGAGCATTACGCCCCCGACTTGCCCCCGGCGAGTCTGACCGCATTCTTGAGGCCCTGACAGTCGCCAAAAGGGGCGGAGCGTTAAATGGCCGGGTGAGACGCGCCGGCGGTTCGGCTATCGACGTCTGCATGTGATCCTGCGGCGGATTGCAGGGTTGCCGGACCGTCAGCCCGCGCTACCTCCGCAGGACAGGAGGACGCCATGCTCATCATTCTCTACCTCGTCACCGCTGCGATCTTTCTCATCCTCGACGCGATCATGCTGACGCTGGTGATGCGGCCCCTGTTCCTGCGCCATCTCGGCGGGCAGCTGGCGGAGCCGATCCGGTATATGCCGGCGGCCCTGTTCTATCTTGGCTATGTCGGGGGGCTGGTCTTTCTCGTCTCGCTGCCGGCGCTGAAAAGCGGCTCCGCAGTGATCCTGCCGGCCCTGATCCTCGGGGCCATGGCTTACGGCACCTATGAATTCACCAGCTACGCCATCATGCGCGACTGGCACTGGTCGATGGTTGCGACGGATGTGACCTGGGGGGCGGTTCTGACCGCGCTTTCGGCCTGGGGCGGGGTGGCGGTGGCGCGCAGCTTCGGTGCCTGACCGCACCGGCCCAACCGCTCTGGCCCAACCGCTCTGGCATGGCCGGCGGATCGGGTGTAGGGCTGACGCAAACGGAGGACCGGCCATGATCGTCTACGGAATTTCGACCTGCGACACCACGAAGAAGGCGCTGAAAACCCTTGCCGCGGCAGGCAAGGAGGTGGAATTCCGCGACATCCGGGCCAAGCCGCTGTCCACCGCCGAGATCGAGCGAATCGTCGGTGAATTCGGGGATCGCGCGGTCAACAAGCAATCGACCACCTACCGAAGCTTCAACGATTTCCTGCGCGCCTCCGATCCCGAAGCGCAGATCGCCGCCCAGCCGACGGTGATGAAGCGCCCGGTGATCGAGGACGGCGCCCGCTGGCTGATCGGTTGGGATGCGGCGGTGGAGGCCGAGGCGCTGAAATGAAACGGCCCCCGGAGGGGGCCGCTGCACAAGACTGACAGTCTTTCTTTGGATTCAAGCCCTTGGGCAGATCAAAGCAGCCGGAGATCGCCCGCCGATTGCTTGCCATCGCGGCCGGACTGCAGCTCATACCCGATCTTCTGGTTGTCGTTCAGGCCTTTCAGGCCCGCCCGTTCCACCGCCGAGATATGAACGAACACGTCCTTGCCACCGTCATCGGGCGCGATGAACCCGTAACCCTTCGTCGCGTTGAACCATTTCACGGTGCCGGTCGGCATTCCGTCTCTCCTTACTCAACCCTCCCATGGCGAGATTGCCAAGGGCCGTGCAGCCAGGTCTTCCACGGCCTTCGCTGAGAGAGGCGGTCAGAAAGTCTGTCGTCACTGTCAAAATCATGCCAAACCTTCGGTGAAAATCAAGCGCGGAATCGGAGCAGCGATTCGGGCCGCCAAATCCCTGACGAGACAGGAAAAACAGGAGAACCCCATGCGGAACGCCGCACTTGTGCTTGGTATCATCGGCGGGATCTGGGCGATGTTCGTCGGCTTTTTCGGCTATGGCTACACCGAATTCGTCAGCCGCAACGGCGAGATCGGCGACATTGCCAAGCAGGTCGAACACCCGATGGTCATTCAGGCGGCGAGCTTTCTTGCCCCGGTTCTGGCGATTGCAGGGGCCGCCATGGCGCGGTCGCAGAACAAGGCGGCGGGGGTGCTGATGATCGCCTCCGGCCTCGCCATCTGGCTGGCGTTCGGCTTCAACGTCTTCACCATGTTCCCGATCGCCATGCTCGGCCTCGGCGGTATCCTCGCGCTCGCCGCGCGGCAGCCCGACGCGCATTGATCGCTGAGCCGCCATCGCCGTTCCCACGACCAGGGGGATGCGGCATGAGGTTGCGGAAAGGAAAAGGCGCCGGTCTCCCGGCGCCTTTTCTCCGTCTTTCGGCCTGTCTCAGTTCGACGGCGGCAGGGCGGCGAAGCCGAATTCCGCGATCGCCTGATCGAGGCTCATGGTCTCGGTGCGGTTTTCGCCCAGACGGCGGACGGAGACGGTCCGCTCCTCCACTTCCTTCATGCCGATGGCGAGGATCACCGGGACCTTGCCGACGGAATGTTCGCGGACCTTGTAGTTGATCTTCTCGTTGCGGATGTCGGCTTCGGCGCGCACCCCGGCCTTGGTCAGCGCGGCCACGGCCTCGGCGACGAAGGGATCGGCATCCGAGACGATGGAGGCGACGACCACCTGACGCGGTGCCAGCCAGAAGGGCAGCTTGCCGGCATAATTCTCGATCAGGATGCCGATGAAGCGTTCGAAACTGCCCAGAACCGCGCGGTGCAGCATGTAGGGCCGGTGCTTGGCACCATCCTCGCCGACATATTCCGCACCGAGCCGGTTCGGCAGGTTCGGGTCCACCTGGAAGGTGCCGCATTGCCATTGCCGCCCGATGGCATCGGTCAGCTTGAAGTCGAGCTTCGGCCCGTAGAAGGCGCCGTCGCCGGGGTT
>JAPUEK010000046.1 GCA_027492585.1 Paracoccaceae bacterium
CGATATTCTCGACCTCCAGGTCGGAAATCGCGGTCTCGAAATGGGGGTCCCAGTTCACGAGCCGCTTGCCGCGGTAGATCAGGCCCTTGTTGTACATATCCACGAAGACCTTGATCACGGCGTCGTGGAAGTTGCCCTCCTCGCCCGCAGGCGCGCCGGGAGCGCCGGACATGGTGAAGGCCTCTCGGTCCCAGTCGCAGGAGGCGCCGAGCCGCTGCAACTGGCCGATGATCGTGCCGCGCGACTTGATCTTCTGCTGCCAGACGCGGGCGAGGAAGGCCTCGCGCCCCATCTCGCGGCGGGACGGTTCCTGATGCAGCGCCATGTCGCGCTCGGTCACCATCTGGGTGGCGATGCCGGCATGGTCGGTGCCGGGCTGCCAGAGCGTGTCATGGCCGCGCATCCGGTGCCAGCGGATGAGAATGTCCTGCAAGGTGTTGTTGAAGGCATGGCCCATGTGCAGCGAGCCCGTCACGTTCGGCGGCGGGATCATGATGGAAAAGGCTTCGGCGCCGGGTCTGGCATTGGCGCCGGCGCGGCCGACCTTCTCCCTGATCCACAGATCGGAAATCCGGGCTTCGGCTTCGGCGGCGTTGAAGGTCTTTTCCATGGGCATGTCGCGGTTCCTTGAAAGCTCGGCTTTCCTCTACCCGTTCAAAGGGCGGAGGCCAAGACCGATGCAGCCAGGACCGATGCGGGAGGGACGGTCGCCCCTCAGCAGTTCGGCACGTTCACCGCCAGCCCGCCGAGCGAGGTTTCCTTGTATTTCTCATGCATGTCGCGGCCGGTCTGGCGCATGGTCTCGATGCAGGCGTCGAGGCTGACGAGATGCACCCCGTCGCCGCGCAGGGCGAGGCTGGCCGCCGAGACCGCCTTGATCGCGCCGAGACCGTTCCGCTCGATGCACGGCACCTGCACGAGGCCCTTCACCGGGTCGCAGGTCATGCCGAGATGGTGTTCCAGAGCGATTTCGGCGGCGTTTTCCACCTGCATCGCCGTGCCGCCCATCACCGCGCAGAGGCCCGCGGCGGCCATGGCGGCGGCGCTGCCGACCTCCGCCTGACAGCCACATTCCGCGCCGGAAATGGAGGCATTGTGCTTGCACAGGCCCCCGATGGCGGCGGCGGTCAGCAGGAAATCCCCGATCCGCGCCGTGGAAGCCCCCGGCACATGGTCGAGGTAATAGCGCAGCACCGCCGGCAGCACCCCCGCAGCGCCATTGGTCGGCGCGGTGACGACCTGCCCCCCTGCGGCGTTTTCCTCGTTCACCGCCATGGCGTAAAGCGACATCCAGTCGTTGATCGTATGGGGGGCGGTCATGTTCAGCCCGCGTTCGGCCATCAGCGCGTCATGGATGCCCTTGGCGCGGCGGCGGACCTTGAGCCCGCCGGGCAGGATGCCGGTCCCCGCCATCCCGCGCGAGATGCAGGCGTCCATCACCTCCCAGAGCCGGGCGATGCCGCGGTCGATCTCGGCGGAGGAGCGGTATTTCAGCTCGTTGGCGCGTTTCATCTGCGCGACGGAAAGGCCGGATTTCGCCGCCATGGCCAGCATTTCATCGGCGGTTTCAAAGGGATACGGCACATCCGCCTTGCCCTTGGCCTTGGCGCCGCCGGCCTCTGCCAGCTCCGCCGCGGTCAGCACGAAGCCGCCGCCGATGGAATAATAGGTCTCCTCCAGGATCACGTCGCCCTGCGCGTCGGTCGCCTTCAGGATCATGCCATTGGCATGGCCGGGCAGGGCGGGGCCGTAGTCGAAGGCCAGATCCTTGGCCGGATCGAAGGCAAGCGCGGGCAGGCCCGGCGGGGTCACGCGATGGGTGGCGGCGATTTCCGCCAGCACTTTCTCGGCCTTTCCGGCGTCGTAGCTGGCCGGCTCGAACCCGGCAAGGCCGAGGATCGTCGCCCGGTCGGTCGCATGGCCGACCCCGGTGAAGGCGAGCGAGCCGTGCAGCGAGCCCCTGAGCCCCGCGAAATGGAAGGGCGAGGCGCGCATCAGGTCGAGGAACCGCGCGGCGGCCACCATCGGTCCCATCGTATGGGAGGAGGAGGGGCCGACCCCGACCTTGAACATGTCGAACACGGAAAGGAACATCGGGGCCTCAGGCGGAAAGGGTGAAGGGCAGGGGGCCGAGGCCCTCGTCCTGCGCGATGCGCTGCGCGGCGGCGCGGCGCTCGGCCGCCGCGATCACGGCATGGAGGGCGGGGTAGCTGCGCGGATCGACATGGGCCTGATCCTCGGGCGGAAAGCTCGCCAGCCAGCGGATCAACATGCCGAGATAGAAGCCGAGCAGGGTCGGGCGGTCGGGCGTCAGCCAGCCGGGTTTCGCGGCGGCGGCGGTTTCGAGCGCGTCAAGGCAGGTGCCGACCCGCGCCCGCGCAAGCGGCAGAAGGGCGGGAACCGCCTCCGGCCCGGCGGTACGCTCGGGATAGAAGAGCTGCAACAGCGCGGGGTGCAGGTTCGTCGAGGTGAAGAACAGCCATTTCAGGAAATCGCCCCGATCCGGAGCGGAAGGGGCCGGGGCAAGCCCTGCCTCGGGATGGCGGTCCGAGAGCCAGAGCAGGATCGCCGCCGTCTCGAACATCGCACCCTCCGGCGTCTCAAGCGCGGGGATGAGGCCAAGGGGATGCAGCGCACGGTAGGCGGGACGGTCGAGATCGCCCTTCGTGCGGTCCACCAGCCGCAAGTCATGCGGCAGGCCCAGCTCCTCCAGCACGATGCGGATGACGAGGGAGGCGCTGTCGGGCGCATAGTGGAGGATGAGTGGCTGGGTCATGGCGTCCTTGGCGGTTTGCGGGTCTGGCCCTTGCCCGTCAGTATCGCGCGGGAAGGCCGCTTCGCACAGCGCCAAAAACGACACTTTCAAACCGGGGGCGGCGGAAGCGGTGCGCGGGCGCGCACCGCGCCCCAGCCTAGAGGAAATCCAACAGCAGTTTCAGGTTCAGCCCGATGATGACCACCGCGATCAGCACCGCAAGCGCCACCAGCCAGACGGGCGCCACCATCGGCCCCATCTTCTTGCGGTCGGCGGTGAACATCACCAGCGGCACCACGGCAAAGGAAAGCTGCAACGACAGCACGACCTGGGTGAGGATCAGCAGCTCCGCCGTCCCCTCGCTGCCATAGAGGATGGTCACCACGGCGGCGGGGATAATGGCGATGGCGCGGGTGATCAGCCGGCGCAGCCAGGGCGGCAGGCGCATCCTGAGGAAGCCCTCCATCACCGCCTGCCCGGCCAGCGTCGCCGTCACCGTGGAATTCAGCCCGCAGGCCAGCAGCGCCACGGCGAACATCATCGGCGCCACCCCGGCCCCGAGGATCGGGCCGAGAAGCTGATGCGCGTCGCCCAGTTCCGCCACCTCGTTGCGCCCTGTCGTGTAGAAGGCCGCCGCCGCAAGGATCAGGATGGAGGCATTGATCAGGAGCGCGAACATCAGCGCCACCGTGCTGTCGATGGTCGCATAGCGCAGCGCCTGCCGCTTTTCCTCCAGCGTCTCGCCATAGGCGCGGGTCTGGACGATGGCGGAATGGAGATAGAGGTTGTGCGGCATCACCGTCGCCCCCAGAATCCCGAGCGCGAGGTAAAGCATCTCCGGGTTCCGCACGATCTCCACCGTCGGCGCAAAGCCGCGGATGACATCGCCCCAATTCGGATCGGCAAGCGCGATCTGCACCCCGAAACAGACCGCGATCACCCCGAGAAGGGCGATCACGAAGGCCTCCAGCCAGCGGAAGCCCTTGTTCTGCAACCACAGGATCAGGAACACGTCGAGCGCGGTGATGACCACCCCGATCTCCAGCGGGATGCCGAACAGCAGGTTCAGCCCGATGGCCGTGCCGATCACCTCGGCAATGTCGGTGGCGATGATGGCGATCTCCGCCCCGAGCCAGAGCGGCATCGAGACCCAGCGGGGGAAGGCATCCCGGCAGGCCTGCGCCAGATCGCGCCCCGAAGCGATGGCGAGCCGCGCGCAGAGCGATTGCAGCACGATCGCCATGAGGTTGGAGATCAGCGCGACGACGAGGAGCGTATAGCCGAATTTCGACCCGCCGGCGAGCGAGGTCGCCCAGTTGCCGGGGTCCATGTAGCCGACCGCCACCATGTAGCCCGGCCCGAGGAACGCCGCGAACCGCCGCCATCTGCCGGCCGGCAGCCGGACCGAGCCATGCACCTCCGACAGCGCCGCCTCGCCGCGTGGCTTCGTCCAGCCCTGATCCCTCAAATCGAAGATGCCGGAGGATTGCGCCATGATGCTCTCTTCTTGTGAATGAGAATTATTCGCAAAATAGACGGGGGACGAGACCTGTCAAGCCAAACCCGCGCCCCGACCGCCGAATTCGGCCTTGCCCCTCGCGGCGGCCCGGCGGAGGGCCTATAAGAACGGCTACCCAAAAGGAGCGAATCCCCCATGGCTGCCGAGCTTTCGCCCATCGACAAGGCCAAATTCATCGCCGCCAAGCGCGCCGTCGATTTCGTGCAGGACGGGATGAAGGTCGGCCTCGGCACCGGCTCCACCTCGGCCTGGATGGTGCGCTGCCTCGGCGAGCGCGTGCGGGAGGAGGGGCTGCGGATTCTCGGTGTGCCGACCTCGACGCGCACGGCGGAACTGGCGCGGCAGGTGGGCGTACCGGTCACCTCGCTCGATGATGCCAAATGGCTGGACCTGACCATCGACGGGGCGGATGAATTCGACACCAACCTCGCACTGATCAAGGGCGGGGGCGCCGCCCTCCTTCAGGAAAAGATCGTGGCCACCGCCTCCGACCAGATGATCGTCATCGCCGATGCGGCCAAGGAGGTCGCCCAGCTCGGCGGCTTCCCCCTGCCGGTGGAAGTGATCCCTTTCGGCTGGCAGACGACGAAGGCGCTGGTGGAGGAACTGCTGGTCGGCCTCGACGTGCTCGACCGCGACGTGACCCTGCGGATGAACGGCGACAAGCCGCTCCTGACCGACGAGGCGAATTACATCCTCGACCTGCACCTGCGCCGCATCGGCAATCCGCGCCAACTGGCGCTGGTGCTGAACCAGATCCCCGGCGTCGTCGAAAACGGCCTCTTCATCGACATCTGCGATATCGTGGTGATCGGCCATGGTGACGGCCGCGTCACGGTGCGCGACATCAACAACGGCACCGAAGACACCGAACGGCTGCTCTTCGCCCCCTCCGACAACATCTTCGCCGATCTCGGCGACTGACCGCCTCTTCCCCATCCCCTGTGCATAAATATCCCACGGGGGGACCGGGGGGTGGGAAACCCCCCGGCGCTTGCCGCAAAGGACCACGCCATGAGCTTCGACTACGACCTTTTCGTCATCGGCGGCGGCTCCGGCGGCGTGCGCGCGGCGCGGATCGCGGCGGCGGAGCATGGCGCCCGCGTCGGCCTTGCCGAGGAAAGCCGGATGGGTGGCACCTGCGTCATCCGCGGCTGCGTGCCGAAGAAGATCATGGTCAATGCCTCGGCCTTCCCGCAGGCCGTCGCCGATGCCGCCGCCTATGGCTGGCAGGCAGAGATCGGCGCTTTCGACTGGCCCCGCTTCCGCAAGGCGCTGGAGGCGGAGCTGGACCGGCTCGAAACCGCCTACCGCAACACGCTGAAATCGGCGGGTGTCACGATCCACGATGCGCGGGCGGTGGTGGAGGATGCCCATCGCATCCGCCTTTCCACCGGCGAAAGCTTCAGCGCGCGGCACATCCTGATCGCCACCGGCGGCTGGCCCTTCGTGCCGGAGGTTCCGGGGCGCGAACTCGCGGTCACCTCCAACGAGATGTTCCATCTCGACGCACTCCCCGCCCGTGCGCTGGTGGTCGGGGGCGGCTATATCGCCTCGGAATTCGCGGGCATCCTCAACGGGCTCGGCTCTGCGGTCAGCCAGTATTACCGCGGCGCGCAGATCCTGCGCGGCTTCGATGCCGAGGCGCAGACCCATGTTGCCACCGCCATGCAGGCCGCGGGCATCGACATCCGCTGCGGGATCGACGTCACGCGGCTGGAAAAGACCGCGACCGGCATCCTCGCCCATGCCAGCGACGGCTCGGCGCGGGAGTTCGATCTGGTGCTCTATGCCACCGGGCGGCGGCCAAATGCCGCCGGGCTGGGTCTGGAGACGCTCGGCGTCGGCTTCACCCCCGACGGCGCGGTGGAGGTCGATGACTGGTCGCAGACCGCCGTCCCCTCGATCTACGCCGTGGGCGATGTGACCAACCGCGCGAACCTCACCCCCGTCGCCATCCGCGAGGGTCATGCCTTTGCCGATACGGTCTTCGGGGGCCGCCCGGTGAAATTCGACCACAGCCTGATCGCCTCCGCCGTTTTCACCCAGCCGGAGCTTGGCACGGTCGGTTTGACAGAAGCGCAGGCGGCGGAGCTTGGCCCCTGCGAGGTCTATTCCGCCACCTTCCGCCCGATGAGGACGCTCTTCGCCGGCCGGCAGGACCGGGTGCTGATGAAGCTTCTGGTCAGCGCCGGGACGCAGAAGGTGCTCGGCTGCCATATCGTCGGGGAGGGCGCGGGCGAGATGATCCAGCTTGCCGCCATCGCCATCGGCATGGGCGCGACCAAGGCCGATTTCGACCGCACCGTCGCCGTCCATCCGACCGCCGCCGAGGAACTGGTGACGATGCGGAAGCCGGCCCGCATCATCTGACCGCAGGGGGAAGCCCGCCCGCAGGCCGGTTCTTGCTTGATTTCTGCGGCCAAGATGCCCAAGTCAGGCAGGAACCGGCAACAGGGCCTCCGGTGCGCGCCTCCGGGCCGTGCCGCAGGGGCCTGCGGCCAGCGAGACAGAGCAGGAAGAAGGAACGATCATGGCGGGAAGCGGAGGTCCCTGGGGCGGCGGTGGCGGCCCTGAAGACGATGGCCGGGGCAAGGAGGACGGGCGCCGCAACGGCGTGCGCCGTCCGGGCGACGGCCCGCAGATCCCCGAGATCGACGCGCTGATGAAGAAGGGCTCCGAGCAGCTTCGCGTGCTGATGGGCGGGCGTGGCGGCAATCGCGGCACGGGCGGCGGCGGCATGGGGTCGGGCGGACCGATGGTCACGCGGCAGGGGCTGGCGCTCGGCGCGCTGGCGCTGGTGGCGCTCTGGGGCTTCCTGTCCTTTTACACCGTAAAGCCGGAGGAACGCTCGGTGGAGCTGTTCCTCGGCAAATTCTCGACCATCGGCAATCCGGGCCTGAACTTCGCCCCCTGGCCCTTCGTCACCGCCGAAATCGTCCCGGTCACGGGCGAACGGACGACCGACATCGGCACGGGCGCCGCGGGCAATATGGATACCGGCCTGATGCTGACCCGCGACCAGAACATCGTGGATATCGAGTTTCAGGTGGTCTGGAACATCTCCGACCCCTCGGCCTATCTTTTCAACCTCGAGAACCCGGCGGATACGATCCGTGCGGTCTCCGAATCGGCCATGCGCGACATCATCGCGCGCTCTGAACTCGCCCCCGTGCTCAACCGCGACCGGGGCGCCATCGCTGCCGATCTGCGGGCGGCGGTGCAGACCACGCTCGACAGCTACAATGCCGGCATCAACATCGTGCGGGTGAACTTCGACCGCGCCGACCCGCCGCGCGAGGTCATCGACGCCTTCCGCGAAGTGCAGGCCGCCCAGCAGGAGCGCGACCGGCTGGAGAAGGAAGCCGACGCCTATGCCAACAAGGTCACGGCAGGCGCGCGCGGTCAGGCCGCCAAGATCACCGAGGATGCCGAGGCCTATCGCTCCAAGGTGGTGAACGATGCCGAGGGGGAGGCCAGCCGCTTCCTGTCGGTCTATGCCGAATATGTCAAAGCCCCCGAGGTTACGCGCAAGCGCATGTATCTCGAAACCATGGAGCGGGTGCTCGGCGGCATGAACAAGGTGATCCTGGACGGGGTGAATTCCGGTCAGGGCGGGCAGGGCGTGGTGCCGTTCCTGCCGCTCAACGAACTCGGGCGGATGCCTGCCGGGGCTGCGGCCACCACCACCACGGGGGGGACCAACTGATGCGGATGACCTATATCCTTCCCGGCCTCGTGCTGGTCGGCGCGCTGATCCTGTCCTCGGTCTTCATCGTGGATGAGCGCAAGAAAGCGCTCGTGCTGCAATTCGGCCAGGTGAAACAGGTGGTGTCGGAGCCGGGTCTCGGCTTCAAGATCCCGCTCATCCAGGAGGTGGTCTTCTATGAGGACCGCATCCTCGGCCTGCCGACCCAGCCGATCGAGGTGACGCCGGCCGATGACCGCCGTCTCGTCGTCGATGCCTTCGCCCGCTGGCGGATCACCAATCTGGTCGAATTCCGCGAGGCCGTCGGGCCCGGCGGCGAGGATCAGGCCCGCGCCCGGCTCGACCGGATCATCAATGCGGCGATCCGCGAGGTGCTCGGCTCCGTTCCCTCGCAGCGGGTGCTGTCGGAGGACCGCACGGCGCTGATGAACCAGATCCGCGACCTCGCGCGGCGCGAGGCGGCGAGCCTTGGCGTCGAGGTGATCGACGTGCGGCTGACCCGCACCGACCTGCCGGACCAGAACCTTGAGGCGACCTTCGCGCGGATGCGGGCGGAGCGGCAGCGCGAGGCGGCCGACGAGATCGGCCGCGGCAACGAGGCCGCGCAGCGGGTGCGGGCGACGGCGGACCGCGAGGTGGTCGAGGTGACCTCCGAGGCGAGCAAGCAGGCCGAGGTGATCCGCGGCGAAGCCGACGCGCAGCGCAACAAGATCTATGCCGAGGCCTTCGGGCGCGACCCGGAATTCTTCGCCTTCACCCGCTCGCTCACCTCCTACGAGCGCGCCCTGCAGGCCGGGAACACCTCGATGGTCATGGAACCGGACAGCGAGTTCTTCGACTATCTGCGGAGCGAGGCGGCGCCCAAACCCGCGCCGGCCCCGGCGCCGTAACGGCATCCGACATTTGCGAAAGGCCGGCGGTGACGCCGGCCTTTTCGTTTTGCCTCGCGGCCCGCCGGAAACCCGCAACGCCCCGGTGCAGGGCGACAGCCCGACCCGCCATCATGCCCCCCCTTCCGTGAGCTTCCCTCCCTCCATCCCCTGTGCATAAATATCCTGCGGGGAGGTCCGGAGGGGTGCAAAACCCCTCCGGCGCCCGCACAAGGCGCACCCCCGCCGAACGCCCATCCCCCCGACATTTCCGCAAGGATTTCGCCGCGACATCGGATACCTTGGGCAAACGGTCCGGGGGGATGCCGGTGCCGTGACAAATACCGTCATCAGGCTTCACAAGGGGTTGAGCCTTTGCGAGCGGGATTGCATTGCAAAGCGGATTGCTTAGCTGATGATGCAATCCGTGATCCGACGGGGCGGCAAGGCCCCTGCACATCGAAAAGGAGTTCGGACGTGCATCTTCCTTCCACTGCTCAAGTGCTGCCCTTCCCCGCCGCACCGCGCCGCCAGTCGCGGCTTCTGCTGGCCATCGGGCTCGGCATGTCGCTGGCGCTTGCGCCGGCCCTGAAATCGGAGGCGCGCGGCGCGCCCGACAGCTTCGCCGATCTGGCCGAGCAGATCAGCCCCTCGGTCGTCAACATCACCACCACCGCCGTCGTGGCCGCCCCGACCGAAGGCGGGCCGATGGTGCCGGAAGGCTCCCCCTTCGAGGATTTCTTCAAGGATTTCATGGACCGCAACGGTCAGGGCGGCCAGACCCCGCAGCGCGAACAGGCGCTCGGTTCGGGTTTCGTCATCTCTGCCGACGGCTATATCGTGACGAACAACCACGTCATCGACGGCGCAGATTCCATCGAGATCGAGTTCTTCAACAAGACCCGCCTTTCGGCGAAACTGGTCGGCACCGATCCGAAGACCGACATCGCGCTGCTGAAAGTGGACAGCCCGACGCCCTTGCCCTTCGTCTCCTTCGGGGACAGCGACGTGATGCGGGTCGGCGATTGGGTCATGGCGATGGGCAACCCGCTCGGTCAGGGCTTCTCCGTCTCCGCCGGGATCGTCTCGGCCCGCGGGCGGGAGCTGAACGGTGCCTATGACGATTTCCTGCAGACCGATGCCGCGATCAACAAGGGCAACTCGGGCGGGCCGCTCTTCAACATGGACGGGCAGGTGATCGGGGTGAACACCGCGATCCTGTCGCCGACCGGCGGCTCCATCGGGATCGGCTTCTCGATGGGCTCGAACGTGGTGTCGAAGGTCGTCGATCAGCTCAAGCAGTTCGGTGAGACCCGCCGCGGCTGGCTCGGTGTCCGCATCCAGGATGTGACCCCGGATGTGGCCGAGGCCATGGGGCTGGCGGCTTCGGCCGGGGCCTTGGTGACGGATGTGCCGGATGGCCCGGCCAAGGATGCCGGGCTTCTCGCGGGCGATGTGATCACCACCTTCAACGGCCATGAGGTCAAGGATGTGAAGGATCTGACCCGCACCGTGGCCGACAGCCCGATCGGCGAGGCGGTTCCGGTTCTGGTGCTGCGCGACGGCAAGCAGGAGACCATCCAGGTCAAGCTCGGCCGCCGCGAGGATGCCGAAGCCGAGGTGCAGCCGGCCTCCGCCAAGCCCGGCATGACGCAGGAACCGAAGGAGATGGAGCTTCTTGGCCTGAAGCTCGTCCCGCTGGATGACAAGTACGCTGCCGAGCTGAGCCTGCCGAAGGGCAGCGAGGGGCTGGCGATCACCGAGGTCGATCCCTCGTCCGAAGCGGCGGACAAGGGGCTGATGGCGGGGGATGTCATTGTCGAGGCCGGCCAGCAGAAAGTCGTGCGCCTGGCCGATCTGGAGGCCCGGATTTCGGAGGCCAAGGAGGCCGGGCGCAAGTCGCTGCTGCTGCTCGTGCGCCGGGAAGGCGATCCGCGCTTCGTGGCGATCGGGATCGACTGAGGCCCATCACTTGCACGGAACAAGGCGGCGGGGGAAACCCCGCCGTTTTGCGTTGGTGGTCCGCGGTGTGTCTGGTGGCTGCCCCGCGGGATATCTGAGGCAAGATGAAGGGGGGGGGAGGGGCTCAGCCGATTTCGGCCAGAAGCCGCGTCCGGAAGGAGGCCATCCATTCCGCCCGCGCCTCCGCCATCGCCCGGCCGGTGGCGGTCTGCATCATGGCGGGCAGGCGGAAAAGCTTCACCTCCAGATGGTCGAGCGAAAAGCGTTTATCGTCGAGCGGGCGGTGCAGCGCCATCGGGTCTTCGGGATCGAAAAGGGCGGCGCCCATCTGCCCCGCGACCGAGAACATCCGCGCCAGCCCCACGGCGCCGAGCGCCTCCAGCCGGTCGGCATCCTGAAGGATGCGCGCCTCCGCCGTCTCGGCGGGCAGGGCGGCGGAAAAGGAATGGGCAGCGATGGCATGGGCCACGGCGGCCAGCTTGGCCTCGGGAAAGCCGTCGCCGCGCAGGAAGGTCACGGCGGCCTCGGCAGAAAGCCGCGAGGCCTCGGCCCGGTTCGGCGCGGATTTCGGCAGGTTCACGAGGTCATGGAAGAAGGCGGCGGCCAGCAGGATCTCCGCATCCGCGCCGCCCTCCTCAAGCGCGATCAGCCGGGCATTGGCCCAGACGCGCCGCAGATGGCCAAGGTCATGCGCGCCGTCCGCCGGGCCTGCGGCCCAGACCCGCGCCACTTCGGCCTCGTAGCGGGCCTGACGGGCGGTGATTTCGGCGGGCGTCACTTCAGCCGGCCGAGATCGGTGGCGGAGATGCCGAGATCGCGCGCAGCGGCAAGCGACAGGGTGGGGCTGTCGAGCCCGCGATCCGCCTGAAACCGCCGCACCGCCTCGGAGGTCGCGGCATCCATCACCCCCGTCACCGGCAAAAGGTAAAGTCCGCGCGCCTTCAGCGCCCGTTGCAGCGAGGCGATGAAGGTGACGGTCACATCCTCGGGGCAGGGCGCGCGGAACCAGACCACCTCGCGCTCCTGCACCATGCGCTGATGGGCGGAGGTGCGGAAACTCGCGGGTGTCACGACCTTGCCCTCGGCATCGCGGACTTCCGGCGACAGGATCTCCTGCTCCGTCACCGTCTCGATGACGGCGGGGGTGGTGCTGGAGGCCCAGCAGGCGCCCTCCGGCCCCTTCGGCGGGCCGTCACCCTTCAGGCGCACCAGCTCGATGCCGGGGTTGCCCTTGCCGGGGGCCGTGACCGGGACCGGCGCACAGGACAGGAGCGCAAGCGCCAGGGCGCCGGTCAGAAGGAAGGGTCGTGTCATGCGGTCTGCCCGATGATGCCCGTTGCCTTCGGGCTTGATGGTCCGGCATCCTAGCGGCAAAAGCCGGGCCTGCAAAGGCCGCAGCCGCGCGGCTCTGGCAAATCCCCGCACCATGGATTATGTGGGAGGGAACCCCCCGATCCGGCTGGCAGGAAACGAAGAATGGCGAAGATCACCTATGTCGAACACAGCGGCAAAGAGCATGTCGTGGAGGTTGCCAACGGCCTCACCGTGATGGAAGGCGCGCGCGACAACGGGATTCCGGGGATCGAGGCCGATTGCGGCGGGGCCTGCGCCTGCTCGACCTGCCATGTCTATGTGATGCCCGAATGGGTGGACAGGCTGCCGAAGAAGGATGCAATGGAAGAGGACATGCTCGATTTCGCATGGAACCCCGATCCGGTGCGCTCGCGGCTGACCTGTCAGGTCAAGGTCACGGCGGATCTTGACGGGCTGCGCGTGCAGATGCCCGAAAAGCAGATCTGAGCCGGAGACGTTTCCGCCCGGCACCGACGGCTCCGCACCCTTGCGGCAGGGAACAGTGCAGAAAAAGGATTGCAGCGCCGCCCGCCCGCGCTAGGCTTCGTCCATTGACGTTTTTGCGCGAGTCATTCCATGCAAGCCCCTTACATTCGCCCCGGCGGAGCCCTGCCCGGTCAGGACGGCGCCGTGAACCTCTACATCAGTGCCGAAGCGGCCGCCCAGCCCTGGTTCAGTGCCAATCGCCGGGTGATCTTCGTCAACGGGATGGACAATTCCCCCGCCGATCATGCCGAAAGCGCCAACGGCCTGTCGCTGTTGCAGGGCTGTCCGGTGATCGGCGTGTTCAACCGTTCCGACGGTCTCTGGGCCGACCTTGGCCAGTGCGTCGCCGACAAGCTGCGGATGACCCCGGTGCAGGGCGGCTCCACCGAGGGCTATGACAACTGGGCCTCGACGGCGGAGGCGCTTTACCAGCTCGCCCGGCGCGGCTATCCGATGCTGCAGAAGACCGATTTCATCGGCACGCTCGTCGACGGCAATGCCGCGACCTTTGCGCTTTACGGCCTGCTGGTGGGGCAGGGCGGGGTCAACATGCAGCGCACCCCGATCTATTCGCACAGCCAGGGCAACCTCATCACCTCCAACGCGCTGACGGCGGTGGCTCTGGCGCTCGGCACGTCGAGCCTGCGCGGGGTGGAGGTGAACAGCTTCGGCTCCCCCTGCCGGTTCTGGCCGCCGAACATCCGCCGCACCAACAACGCCTTCACCTTCGACCCGGTCAGTTGGCTCGACCTCCGCTCCGACATGAGCAGTTCGAAGGTCGGTTTCGTCGCGGGCCATGGCTTCAAGCTCTATATGGAGCGGGATGCGGAATTCGTGATCAACCGCTTCCGCTTCGGCGGTTTCGGCATGACGGCGGATATGGATGAGGAGGGGCTGGCGCAGTTCATGGTGGGGCTCGGCCCGAATACCCGCCGCCTGCGCCCGATCTTCGAGCGGCTTTCAGCGGTCCATACCACCGACAGCGATGATGTGACCGTCGCCTATGTGGAACGCGCGCCGATGTCCACGCTGCGGTCGATCAAGCACAGCGATCCCCGGCTGATCGACCTGATGATTGCGCTTTTGAGGGCAGGCTGGACGGCTGCCGACGAACAGCGCGCCATCGTGAAACTGCAGGG
Source organism: Paracoccaceae bacterium (assembly GCA_027492585.1). Classification (GTDB taxonomy): domain Bacteria; phylum Pseudomonadota; class Alphaproteobacteria; order Rhodobacterales; family Rhodobacteraceae; genus JAPUEK01. The sequence goes on from JAPUEK010000046.1 coordinate 13,793, forward strand.
GCTTTAGGGCGCGACATCCGGCTGGCGCTGCGCCCCCTGCTCGGGCGCCGGAGGGGTTTTGCACCCCTCCGGACCTCCCCGCAGGATATTTGAGGCAAGATGAAAGGGGGAGGGCGGGGGCGGTCCGATTGGCGGGGGGCGAGAGTTCGGAGGGTCTTGCCATCCGTGCCTCGTGCTTTCCCCCTTCGCGGGGGGACCCGATCCCGTCTACCGTCCGGGGCGCGCGGGCGGTCATTGCGGCGGCGCGCTTCCCTGCCGGAGCGGGGCGTTCCGGTTCTGCGCGGCCTCGCTGCCGGCGCTTCCCTCCCCCTCCGCAGAGGGCGGGTCAGGACGGGCGCATCGTCCGGCCGCTGCCGATCCCGCTAATTCGTCTTGCGGGCGGGCAGGAAGGGCAGCGGCGCCACCGGCACGCCGTCTTCGAGAAGCTTGCGCGCCTCTTCCGGTCTGGCCTCGCCGTAGATGGCGCGCTCCGGCGCCTCGCCTTCATGCATCCGCCGCGCCTCGGCGGCGAAGTTCAGCCCGACATATTCGGAGTTTTCCTCCACCTGCCGGCGCATCTCGGCCAGCGCCGTCTCCAGATCGGAGCGTGGCGGCTTCAGCTTTTCCCGTCCGTTCTGCACGGCGGGGGCCATCAGGGTCTTCTCCACCTCCGTTCCGCCGCAGACCGGGCAGGCGACATGGCCCGCCGCCTTCAGGCTGTCAAAGGCGGCAGCCGACTGAAACCAGCTTTCAAACGCATGGTCCCTGGCGCAATGGAGCGTGTAACGGATCATTCCGGGCAGGCCGAGTGAACGGGGCGCAAGATCGCCTCTCCCCGAAAGCTGGGGAGTTTCAGCGACAAGTCAAGGCCTTGCCTGCGCCTGACGTGCGGGCTGTGGCACGGGTGCATTGGCGGCAAGCTGATCGTCGAGCGCGAGGAACAGGTCGCGCAGGCCCGGCTCCTGCACCTTGCGGGCGGCTTTCGGGGCGGCAAACCACTTGCGGCGGCGCTGCTTGCGTTCGGGGAAACGGTCCTTCAGGCCCTGTACCCGCAGGCCGAAGACCGTCACGGCGCAGTCGATCGCCGGTTTGGCCGGCATCAGCTTTTCATAGCGGAACTGGCCGAGCGGAAGATCGGCGATCTCGCCCTGCACGCCCGCCTCTTCCCAGGCTTCGCGCGCGGCGGCCTCGGCGGCGGAAAGCCCGGTCATCGGCCAGCCCTTCGGGATCACCCAGCGTCCGGTGTCCCGGCTGGTGATCAGCAGCACTTCCACCCGGCCGCGATGCATCCGCCAGCAGACTGCGCCAAGCTGGCTGGCGCAGGCGGAGGGTGCGCCTTGCGGCGAAAGGGGGAGGGGTTCCGTCATTGTCTCTTGCCTGCCGTTTTGATCGTCACTGTCCCGTCTTGAAGCGGGATGAACCTGCTCATCCGTTGTTTCTCCCATGTTTTGCAGAGATTTGCAAAGCTTTGGCGGGGGTTTTGCTTTTCCGCCGCCACTCTGTTGCGCTGCGACCTCATCGCGCTAATCTGAGGGTGCGGGGGTTAAAAAAGGGGCAACCTGTGGAGACCGGCAGTGCGGAGGCGACGGAGGCGGTCGGGCCGCTCTTCTTCGGGTCTTCGATCTATCGCGGCTCGTCCTATGGGGCGGCGCATCCTTTGCGGGTGCCGCGGGTCTCCACCGTGATGGATCTGGCCGGTGCGCTCGGCTGGTTGCCTGCCGCGCGCTACCGCACCAGCCCGAGGGCGAAGCCCGCCGCCCTGCGGATCTGGCATGGCGAGGCCTATCTCGCCGCCTTGCAGGCCGCCGAGGCGGAGGGGGAGGTGAGCGCCGAGGTGCGGCTGCGCCACGGGATCGGCACACTCTCCAACCCGGTCTTCGCCGAGATGTTCCGCCGCCCGGCGACCGGGGCAGGGGCGGTGATGCTTGCGGCCGGGATGCTGGCGGCAGCCCCCTCGGGGGTGATCCATGTGCCGGGCGGCGGCACCCATCATGGCCTGCCGGACCGCGCCAACGGCTTTTGCTATCTCAACGATCCGGTGCTCGGCATCCTCGTGCTGCGCCGGGCGGGGCTGCGGGTCGCCTATGTCGACATCGACGCCCATCACCCCGACGGGGTGGAGGCGGCCTTTGCCGGGACGGAGGAGGGGGTGCGGCTGATCTCCGTCCATGAGGAGCGGCGATGGCCCTTTACCGGCCCGCTTGGACGGACGGGGGGCAACGTCTTCAATCTGCCGGTGCCGGCCGGGCTCAACGACAGCGAGATGGCGATGGTGACGGAGGCCATGATCCTGCCGCGCGTTGCCGAATTCGCCCCCGATGCGATCGTGCTGCAAGCCGGCGCCGACAGCCTGCGCGAGGACCCGCTGTCGCGGCTGGCGCTGTCGGGCCATGCCTATCGCGCGGTTCTCGCGGGGTTGCGGGGGCTCGCGCCGCGGCTCCTCCTGCTGGGTGGCGGCGGCTACAATCCGTGGTCGGTCGGGCGGCTCTGGACACTGCTCTGGGGAGATCTTTCCGGGCAGGAGATCCCCGACCGCCTGCCGCCCGAGGCCGAAGCCGTCCTGCGCGCCCTGAGCTGGAAAGGCGGCGCCCGCCCGCCGCCGGAGGAGGCGCTGCTGACCACGCTTCTCGATGCGCCGCGCCCCGGTCCGGTCCGGACGGAGCTGCGGGAGCGGCTTGTCGCACTAATTGGCGCCTGACCGCATTTGCCCCGTGACATTCCCGTGCGAAGGATTATTGCGTCCTCGCATCAGCGTCTCTTGGAGGTTCGCGTGAAGGTCGCCTGCATTACAACGGTTCGTAATGACCGGATATTCCTGCGGAAGTGGATCGACTACTACGGTGCAAACTTCGGGCGGCAATCGCTTTTCGTGATCATCGACGGTCTGGACGAGGTGATTCCCGAGGGATTCGAGGGGGTGAACTTCCTGCATCTCCGCCACCGCGACTGGGCTGCCGAAATCCGCAATGTGCCGATGCGCCGCGTGGTGATGGAACACAACCGCTCCCGCGCGATTTCGGATCTGGCGCGGACGCTCTGGCGCTATGACTACGACGCGGTGATTGCGACCGATGTGGACGAGTTTCTGGTTGCGGACCCTGCGCGCCATGCGAACCTTGCCGCCTTCCTGCAGGGTCACAGACCGGCAACCTCGACGCTTTCCGGCCTCGGGCTCGATGTCGTCCAGCATCTGAAGACCGAACCCGCGATTGATCCTGCCCGCCCGTTTCTGGCGCAGCGGCGGGTGGCGGTGGTGTCCAATGCCTATACCAAGCCGGTTCTGGCCTTCCGCCCGGTGACCTGGGGGGCGGGGCTGCATCGGGTGAAGGGGCGGAACTACCACATCCACCCCGATCTTTTCATGTTCCATTTCGGCATGATCGACTATGAGACCGCCATGGGACGGGCGAATGACCCCAACCTCATCTCTGCCGGCTGGGGGCCGCATATGCAGCGTCGTGAAAGCCTGTTCCGCATGGTGGAGGCGGCGACCCCGGTCGAGGGCGCGCCGCTGTTCGACAGCTTCCGCCGCCGCCTGACCTGGCGCCGCCGTCCGCTGGCCTGGAACAAGCCGGCGAAACTTCCGGGGCCGCCGGTGGTCTTTATCCCCGAAAACCTGCGTGTCGCATTGTGAGTGAAACAAGATGCATATCGTTACCGCTTCCGACGAAAACTATGTTGCGGGAGTCTTCGTGCTGCTGTCATCCGCAGCCAGGCACAATCCCGGCGTGCGGTTCTCGGTTCTGACGACCAACTGGTCGCACACCAGTCTGTCAAAGCTGGAGGCGCTGCGCGAAAGATTGAAGATCAGGGTGGATGTAGTTGAAATTGCAGGGGAAGCCCTGTCCCGTCTGCCGGTCCTTCGCGCCCATCTCACCGCCTCCGCCTATGCGCGGCTTTTCATCCCCGATCTGTTGCCGGACGAGGAGCGCGTGATCTACATGGATTGCGACATGCTTGTCACCGGATCTCTCGACGAGGCCTGGACTTGCGATCTGAACGACAAGGTGGTGGCGGCTGTCAGATGCCCCGCACCGACTGCCGCGTTCGCAGCTGCGATCAACCTGCCGATCGAGCAATACTTCAACTCCGGATTTCTGGTGTTGAACCTTCGCCTTTGGCGCGAGGAGAGTATCGCGGCAACTTGCCTCAACGCATTGACCAGCCCTGGCTGCCCCTATCTCTCGGAAGATGAAAGTGCGCTGAACGATGTCGCGCGGGGAAGGGTGCGTTATCTTGACGCGGGCTTCAACCTTTATGCTCTGGACCAGGTCTGGCAATCGCCGCTTCTGGCGCCGTCCTCCATTCGGGTGATCCACTATGTGACGCGACCGAAGCCCTGGACGGGACCTTGCCCCTTTGCCGAACTGTGGCTCGCCGAGGTCGCCAGCCTCCCGGAGTTGTCGGGCTTCCAGCCCACGCCAGAGGCCTGGCGGGCGCGGCTGACCCGCTGGAACCGGTCGCGGAAAGCGCTGATGGGCAGCATGGTCGGGAAAGCACGCTATTCCGGCCATCGCAAAGCCCATCGGTTCATCCATAACGTGTTGATACCGACCTACCTCGCCACCGGCCATTTCCCCGAGCTTTCGGGCTTTTGATCAGTCTCTTGGCGGCTGTTTGCCCGGCCAGTCGGTCGCCAGATGCCAGGCCTGACCGATGGCCAGCACCGCCGCGTCGGCGCCCACCGGCCCGGCGATCTGCATCCCCATCGGCAGGCCGGCCGCGCCGAAACCCACCGGCACCGACAGCGCCGGCAGGCCGATCAGGCTGATCGGGATCACCACCTCCATCCAGCGGTGATAGGTGTCCATCCTGCGGCCCGCGACCTCTTGCGGCCACCGCCATTCGACCGGGAAGGGCCAGACCTGCGCCGTCGGCAGCACCACCGCATCGAACCGGGTGAAAAGCCGCGCCATATGGGCGTAATAGCGCGAGCGGATCACCGAAGCCTCATGAACCGCCGCGGCCGACAGCCCGCGGCCCTGCTCGATCTCCCAGAGCGTCTCCGGCTTCAGTTGCGCGCGTTTGGCGGGATCGTCGTAGAGGGCCTTCATCCCCCCGGCATTGAGCATCGCCCGCAGCACCGTCCAGGCCTGCCAGAGCTTTTCGGCCGGGAAGGGTGGGGGCAGGGGGGCGACCCGCGCGCCCATTTCCTCCATCTGCCGGAGCGCCGCCTCGCACAGCGGCAGGATGCCCGGTTCCATCGCATAGGCGCCGCCCCAGTCGGCGAGCCAGGCGATCCGCTTGCCGCGCAGATCGGTGTTCAGCGCCGCGCCGAAATCCAATCCCTCGCGCCCGAACGGCACCTCGGGATTGACCCCGGCCTGCACGGTCAGAAGCCGCGCCACATCCTCGACGGTACGCCCCATCGGCCCTTCGGTGGCCAGCGTTGCAAGGAATGTGTCCCCCTCGGCATCGGAGGGAACGAGGCCCCAACTGGGCCGGAAGCCATAGACGTTGCAGAACGCCGCCGGGTTCCGCAGGCTTCCCATCATGTCCGAGCCATCGGCCACCGGCACCATCCGCGCCGCAAGCGCCGCTGCCGCCCCGCCCGAAGAGCCGCCTGCGGTGCGCGCAGGATCATAGGGATTGCGCGTCACCCCATGGACGGGGTTGAAGGAATGGCTGCCATGGCCCCATTCCGGCGTATTGGTCTTGCCGATGAAGATCGCCCCCGCCCCGCGCATCCGCGCGGCCAGCAGGTCATCCTTCGCCGGCACGAAATCGGCGAAAAGCGGGCTGCCCCAGGTGGTCCGCAGCCCCGCCGTGGCGCAAAGATCCTTCACCGCCAGCGGCAGACCGTGAAGCCAGCCCTGCGGCTCCGCATCGTCAGCCGCCCGCGCCTCGGCCATCAGCACATCGGGATCGCGCAGGCTCACCACGGCGTTGAGCGCGCCGTTCACCGCCGCGATCCGTTCCAGATGCGCGGCCATCACCTCCGAAGGCGCCACCTGCCGTGCCGCGATCCTGCGCGACAGATCCGAAGCCGACTGCGCCGTAAGGTCCATCCGCGTTTCTTCCAGCACGTTCAGGAGAGATGGGAGGAGGGCAGACAGCCCTCCTCCCCTTGCCGGCGAAACGCCGCTTACTTCTGCAACTCGGTCCAGATCGCCTTTTGATAGTCGAGCGCCTTGCCGGTGCAGACCGTCACGAACTGGCCCTTGTCCTTGAACTCGGCCGGCGGGAACAGCTCGGGCGTGGACTTCATATCGTCGGGCATGAAGGCTTCGGAACCCGAAATGCCGTTGGCATAGCGGGCAAAGGCCGACAGCATCGCGGCGTTTTCAGGGTCCATGATGAAGTCGAGGAACAGATAGGCGTTCTCGGTGTTCTTGGCGTCCTTCAGCAGGACCACGTTGTCCATCCACAGGCCATAGCCTTCTTTCGGATAGCCATAGGCCACATCCGGGTTGGCCAGACGCGAGCGCAGGGACGAGCCGTTCCAGTCCACGGTGGCGGAATAGTCGTGGTTCGTCATCTTCTCGACGGTGGAATAGTCCATCGACATCCACTTGGGCTTGGCGGCCAGAAGGGCGTCGCGCACCTTCTTCATCACCTCGGGGTCTTCCGAGCAGACATTGCCGCCGGCCCACATCGTCGCCAGCGCCAGAACGTCGCCCATTTCGGGGATGACGTTGATCTTGCCCTGCAATTCCGGCGGCGGGTCCATGAAGATCGAGCTGGTGTTGATGTCGCCGGTATAGTCCTTGACGTTCACCGACATGCCGGTCGAACCCCATTGCCACGGAACCGACCATTTGCGGCCCTGATCCCACTCGACGTTCATCCATTCGGGGGCGATGTTCTTGTGGTTCGGCAGTTTCGACAGGTCCAGCTCCTCGATCAGGCCCTTTTCGGCATAGATGCCGACAAAGCCCGCCGAAGGCACCACGAGGTCGAAGCCGGAGGCGCCGGCCTCCACCTTGGCAAGGGCGGTGTCGTTGGAATCGAAGTCGGTGATGGTGACTTTGACGCCGTATTTCTCCTCGAACTTCTTGATCATGTCGGGGCTGGTATAGTTGCCCCAGTTGTAGAGGAACAACTCGCCCTCGGCATGGGCCAGCCCGCTGCCTGCCATCAGCAGCGCCAAGGCCGTCAGTGTCGTCTTCATCGCAAAACTCCTCTGTTTTTCGGGCGCCGGCTTCTGTCCGGCGTCACTTGCGGTTTCGGGAAAGCAGGAAGAACGCCGACAGAATAACCAGCGTGAAGACCAGAAGCATGGTGGAAATGGCGTTCACATCAGGCTTCATCGCGCGGCGCAACTGGCCCAGCATATAGGTCGGCAGCGTATCCTGACCGGGCGACTTGATGAACTCGGTGATCACCACATCATCCAGCGAGGTGACAAAGGCCAGCATGGCCCCGGCGAATATCCCCGGCATCAGCAGGGGCAGGGTCACGCGGCGAAAGGTCTGCCAGCTGCTTGCGTAAAGATCGGCCGCCGCCGTCTCCAGCGTCGTGTCCATCCCTTCCAGCCGGGCGCGGATCGGCAGATAGGCAAAGGGAATGCAGAAGGCCGTATGCGCCATGATCAGGTAGCCGAGGCCGGAATAGCCGGTGGCTTTCTTGATCGCCGCCGTGACCAGCAGCAGGGCCACCGCCGTCACGATTTCCGGCACCATCAGCGGCTGGTTGATCATCACATAGATGAAGGTCTGGCCGCGGAAATTCCGCCGCCGCGTGGTGCCGAGCGCCGCGAGCGTGGCAAGCGCGGTGGACAGCACCGCCGCCGCCGCCGCCACCTGGAGCGAGATGAGCGTGGCCTTCTTCACCTCCTCATTGCCCCATGCGACGCGATACCAGTCGAGCGACCAGCCCTCCCAGGACGCAACCGACTGGCCGGCGTTGAAGGAATAGAGCGTCATGATCAGGATCGGGGCGTAAAGCGCCACGAAGACCAGGATGGCGATGGTGGAAAAGCCCGGCAGGTCGGTGACCGCAAAGCTGCGTTTGGCGCGATCAGCCATCCTTGCGCTCCCCGCTGATGGTTCGGACATAGGCCAGAAGGGCGATGGTCACGATGATCAGAAGGGTCACCGACAGCGCCGCCCCGAGCGGCCAGTTCTTGCCCTGGCCAAATTGCAGTTCGATGAAGTTGCCGATCATCATGTTCTTGCCGCCGCCGAGGATGCGCGGCGTCACATAGGCGCCGAGGCAGGGGACGAAGACGAGGATCGAACCCGCGATGATCCCCGGTTTGACGATGGGCAGGATCACCCGGCGCAGCACCTGCCAGCGGCTCGCGTACAGGTCATAGCCCGCTTCCAGTAGGCGCATGTCGAACCTGTCGATGGTTGCGAACAGCGGCAGCACCATCAGCGGCAGATAGACATAGACCATCCCGATCAGCAGCGCGGTATCGGTATAGGTCAGCTGGATCGGGCTGGAGATGATCCCCGCCTTCATCAACAGCGTGTTCATCACCCCTTCGTTGCGGATGATCTGGTTGATCGCAAAGGTGCGGATCAGCAGGTTGGTCCAGAACGGGATGGTGATCAGGAACAGCCAGAGCGCGCGCGCCTTCGGCGGCCGCGTGGCGATGAACCAGGCGGTCGGAAAGCCCACCAGAAAGGTCAGCACCGTCGTCACGAAGCTGAGCTGGACCGAGCGCCAGAAGATCGTCAGGTTGCCGTCGGCCAGCTTCAGGGCGTCATCGAAGATGTCATGCTCGAACAGAACGCCCGCCCAGCCGGAGAGGGAAAAGTTCCATTCGATCCCGCCATACTGGCCGGGCGACAGGAAGGAATAGACGACGACGATCAGCAGGGGGGCGACGGCGGCAAGCGCCAGCACGATCAGCGCCGGCGCGGACAGAGCCCAGGCGCTTTTGACCTCGTCGCGGATGCGGGCCTCTTCGGCGGGGCTCATGTCAGTCCTCCAGCACTTGGGCCGCTCCGGGGGCAAAGCGGATGCCCACCTGCTCGCCAACGGCAAGGCTCGCCTCGCCGGTGACGCCGGAAACGACGCAGGCCTCAAGCTCGGAGCCATCGGCAAGGCCGAGGCGATAGTTCATGTCGGTGCCGAAATAGATCGCGCCGCGCACGGTGGCGGCCATGGCGCCCGGCTCGCCGGCGGGGGTGATCTGCACATGCTCCGGCCGCACGGCCAGCGTCACGGCCCCGGCCCGCGCGGTTTGCGCCGGAACCACGGTGCCATCGGCAAGCTGTGCGCCGCCCGGCACGCTTTGCGCCGACAGGAAGTTGGTCTCGCCGATGAAGCTGGCGACGAAGCGGTTCACCGGGCGCGTGTAGATTTCGCGCGGCGCGCCGACCTGTTGCAGCTTGCCCGCCGACATGACGCCGATCCGGTCGCTCATCGTCAGGGCTTCTTCCTGATCATGGGTCACGAAGATGAAGGTGATGCCGGTCTCGGTCTGGAGCCGCTTCAGCTCCACCTGCATCTCCTTGCGGAGCTTGAGGTCGAGCGCGGACAGGGGTTCGTCAAGCAGAAGCACCTTCGGCGTCGGGGCAAGCGCGCGGGCAAGGGCCACGCGCTGCTGCTGGCCGCCCGAAAGCTGCGAGGTCTTGCGCCCGGCCATGGGTTCGAGCTTCACGAGCGCCAGCATCCGCGCCACGGTCTCGTCCACCTCCTTCTTGCCGCGCCCCTGCATCTGCAGGCCGAAGGCGATGTTCTGCGCCACGGTCAGATGCGGAAACAGCGCATAGCTCTGGAACACCGTGTTCACCGGGCGCTTGTTCGGCGGCAGATAGGTGATGTCCTGTCCGTCGAGCAGGATCTGCCCGGCGGTCGGCATCTCGAAGCCCGCGATCAGCCGCAGGAGCGTGGTCTTGCCGCAGCCGGAGGGACCGAGCAGGGTGAAGAACTCCCCCTTGCGGATTTCCACCGACACATCGTCCAGCGCCCTGACGGCGTTGTCGCCCTGTCCGAAGGCCTTCACCGCATGGCGGGCCTCGATGGCGTTCTTCTGCGTCCCGGTCTCTTGAGGCACGGTGACTCGCTCCCTGTCGTTTTGATCATATTGGACGCCTCGCCCCGCCGGGCGCAACGCTTTCCTGCACAAGGAGACCGCATCTGTTCCGGCTTTCGCCCGAAGGTTGAGCAGTTGTGCGGCTTTTGGGCAGGCCCGGTCCGACAGGCTTTCGCGGGAAAGGGCTGATGCAGGGCGGGCCTCGGCCCTGATTAGGCTGGCGCTAAGTCATCGGCGCGTATCTTTGCCCGTCAAGCGTGGCGGCCTCCGGCCCGGCGCAGAGCGCGAGCAGCTCCGGCTACCCGGCTTGGGGCGGTGCGGCGGATGCTGGGAAGCAGGGTCGCGGGCAAAAAGGATTGCCCCTCATCCCTCCGCCTTCGTCCCTCCGCCGCGAGCCCTTGGCGGCGGGGAATCCCGCGCCACCGGCCCCGCGGGGTCCGCCGCATCCTCTGCGCCCGGATCGCCGATCCCCGCCCCCTCCTGTTCGATCCGGCCCCGGCCGGCGGAGGGCGGAGCGCCTGCCAGGCCCATCCGCGTTTTCGGGCGGGAGCCGCCCGCTCCCCGCCCTGCGTCTTCGCGGCGACAGGACGGGTTTTGCGCGCGTGCCGGCTTGCGGCCGGTCTTGACTCGCGCGGCAGGGCGCCTAAGCAGGGATCGCCTTAGGTTTCCGGGTTTGCCCCCGGATGAAAAGGGAATGTGGTGCGGGCTCCCGCCCAAATCCACGGCTGCCCCCGCAACTGTAAGCGGCGAGCACCTTGCCGACATGCCACTGGGAAACCGGGAAGGCGGCAAATGTGCTATGACCCGCGAGCCAGGAGACCTGCCTTCGGGATCACCCTTTCTGCCGCGCGTGGGGCGTGGCGGAGGGCGGAACTCCGCCAGAGGTGACGCATCAGGGGCCATGACCGGGCAAATGCCCGGCATGGCGGATCGCATCTGGGGCGGGAAGACCGCCGGAAGGGAAGGACGATGTATCAGGGTATTTCGCGGATCGCGCTGGTGTCGGCTCTGGCGACGGCAGGTTTTGCCGGGGTCGCCACGGCGCAGAGCAGCGAAGAGGAGCCGACGCTGCTCGGCGGCGTCACGCTCACCGCTTCTTCGGAGCCGCTGGCGCTCAGCCGCACCGGGGCCAGCGTCAGCGTGGTGACGGGGGAAGAGCTGCAACGCTCGGGCGACATGTCGGCGGCAAGCCAGCTTGCCCGGCTGCCCGGCGTGTCGATGGCGCGCAACGGCGGGATCGGCACCTCGACCGCGCTGCGCCTGCGCGGGCTTGCCGGCGCCTATATCGGCGTGCGGATCGACGGGATCGACGTGGCGGACCCCTCCGGCACGCAATGCGCCTATGATTTCGGCTCCACCACCACCGGCGGGCTGTCGCGCATCGAAGTGCTGCGCGGCTCGCAATCCGCGCTTTTCGGCTCCGAGGCCATCGGCGGGGTCGTCGACATCACCACCTTCCGCGCCACCGAGGACGGCACCAAGGGTCAGGCCGGGCTTGAGGCCGGGTCGAACGGCACCTATGCCGGCACCGCCTCCGTCGCGGTCAGGTCGGGGCGGTCGGAGCTGTCCTTCAGCGTGAGCCGCACCGTGACCGACGGCATTTCCGCCTATGCGGGCGGCACCGAGAAGGATGCCTTCCGCGCCACCTTCGCCTCGCTTTATGCGGCCTATGACCTGACCGACGACATCCGCATCGGGGTCAACGGCTTCCTGCGCGACAGCTACAGCGAGTTCGACAGCCAGACCGCCGACAATGGCCAGACCGAAGAGGGCAAGCTGCGCGGGGCGCGGGTCTTTGCCACGGCGACGACCGGCAATGTCAAGCATGAGCTGTCCTTCTCCCATACCGAGACCGGCCGCTTCTATCCGCTGGGCTGGGTGCAGCGCTATGACGGCGACCGCGACCAGCTTGCCTACAAGGGCGCCTGGGATGCCTCGGCACAGCTTTCGCTGAACTGGGGGCTGGAGCGCACCCGCGAAAGCTATGGCTCCGACAGCGACGCGGGGGAGGCCGCGACCACGGCGCTTTTCGGAGAGCTGCTCTATTCGCCCGTGGACGAGCTGGATCTCTCCCTCGCCCTGCGCCGGGACGAGCATGAAACCTTCGGCGGCAGCACCAATGGCCGCTTCGCCCTCGCCTGGCGCCCGACCGAGGATTGGGTGATCCGGGCGGTCGCCTCGACCGGCTTCCGCGCGCCGTCGCTCTACGAACTCTACAGCGCCTATGGCAATGCCGCGCTGTCCCCGGAAACCAGCCGCAGCTTCGAGCTCGGCGCGGAATACATGCTGCCGGGCGGCTCGATCCAGGCGACGCTCTTCGATACGCGGATCGAGGACAAGATCGGCTGGGACGGCGCTTCGACCACCTGCCCCGCGGCGGCGCCGCCCTTCGGCTGGCCGGGCTGCTACGGGCAGGTCCCCGGCACGACGACCACCCGCGGCATCGAAATCACCGGCAAGGCGGATGTGGCGGAGGGCTGGAGCCTCTTCGGCAACTACACCTATACCGATGCCTATTCGAGCGATGCCGGCACCGATACCCGGCTCATCCGCGTCCCGCGCCACGATCTGACGCTGGGTGTGGAGGGCAAGCTCGCGCCGCGTCTGACCGGCCTCTTCACCGTGCAGCATACCGCCGATTTCCTCGACAACGGCATCTATCCGGCCCCGGTTGCCCCCATGCCGGATTATACGGTCGTCAATGCCACGCTGACCTATGCGATCAATGATGCAACCCAGGCCTATTTCCGCGTCGAGAACCTCTTCGACGAGAAATACGAAACCGTCCGCAACTACGGTCAACCCGGCCGTCAGGTCTTCGTCGGTGTCCGGGCTTCGTTCTGACCTCCCGGCCCTGACCCTTGCGGTGCTGGTTCTCGCAACCGGCGCCGCAGGGGCAGAGACCCCCCGCGCGATCCCGCAGCGGGTGGTCTCGGTCAATCTCTGCACCGATCAGCTTGCCATGCTTCTGGCCGCACCGGGGCAGCTCGTCTCGGTGAGCCATCTCGCGGCGGAGCCGCAATCCTCCTCCATGGCGGCGGAGGCGGCGGCCTGGCCGGCCAACCGCGGTCAGGCCGAGCAGGTGTTCCTGCTGCATCCCGATCTGGTGCTGGCCGGAACCTATACCCAGAAGGCGACCATTGATCTTCTGCGGAAACTGGGGGTGGAGGTGCTGCAACTGCCGCCCGCCAATTCGCTGGCCGATGCGGCGGCCCATATCCGCACCGTCGGCGCGGCGCTGGGGCAGGAGGCCAGGGCCGAGGCGATGGCGCGCGCCTTCGAGGCCGAGGTTGCCGCCGCGCAGTATCGGGGCGCCCCGGCGACGGCGGCGCTCTACTATCCGAACGGCTATACGACCGGCTCCGGCACTTTGGCCAATGAGGTGCTGGCCCTGACCGGCTTTCGCAACATCGGGGCGGAGGCCGGGGTGACGGGCGGCGGCATCCTGCCGCTGGAGCGGCTGATCATGGCCGCCCCCAATCTGATCATCACCTCGGAACCCTATCCCGGCGCCTCGCGCTCGGAAGAGATCCTGACCCATCCGGCGCTGCGGGCGGCGAAAGGGGCGGCGGAAGGCATGATGACCGATGCGGACTGGATTTGCGGCACCCCCTACATCCTGCGCGCCATCGCCCGGATGCAGGCGGCCCGCGCAGCTGTGGAGACGGGCGGATGAGCGGGCCGGCGGAACGGGCAGGCGCCGCGCGCCCCAATCCAGTCCCGGTGACGCGCCTCTTGCGGCGCCTGCCTGCGGGGCTGTCCCTCTTTTCCCTTCATCCTGCCCCAAATATCCTGCGGGGTTTGCCACCTGTTCCGCCGCTGGTTCAAAGGACCGCCGGCAGGACGGAGCGGGACAAAACCCCTTCGGCGCCTGCCACGGGGCGCCACGCGCGCCGAACGCCGATCGGCTCCGGGTATCGGTTTGCGGGGGTGCCGCATCCCGGCACAGGCCGGCAGGGCAAAGGAGCCGTCGCATGAAACCCGCGCTGATCCTTCTGCCGCTGGTGGCGGTGCTCTTCTTCGCCTCGCTGCTGATCGGCCCGGCAGGGCTCGGCGCGGGAGAAAGCCTTGCCGCGCTCCTGACCGGCAAGGGCGGGGCGGTGGTGCTGGTCATGCAGGAGATCCGCCTGCCGCGGGCGCTTCTCGGCGTCATGGTCGGGGCGGTTCTGGGGCTTTCGGGGGCGGCGATGCAGGGCTATCTCCGCAACCCGCTGGCCGAGCCGGGCCTGATCGGCGTCTCCTCCGGGGCGGCGCTCGGCGCGGTGCTGTCCTTGCAGACCGGGCTCGCGGCGGCCTTTTCGCTGGCGCTGCCGCTGGCGGCGCTGACCGGGGCGGGGATTTCGGTGGCGCTGGTGCTGCTTCTGGCCGGCCCGCGCGGCGGGGCGCTGGCGCTGATCCTTGCCGGGATCGCCCTCTCGGCGCTGAGCGGCGCCTTGACGAGCCTCGTGCTGAACCTTTCCCCGAACCCTTTCGCGGTGACGGAGATCGTCTACTGGATGATGGGCTCGCTCGCCGACCGTTCGATGGAGCATGTCTGGCTCGCCCTGCCGTTCATGGCGGGCGGGGCCGTGCTGCTCCTCTCTCTCGGGCGGGGCCTTGATGCGCTGACGCTCGGGGAGGATGCGGCGGCTTCGCTTGGCGTCGGGCTGACCGGGCTGCGGCTGCGGCTGGTTCTCGGCACGGCGGCGGCGGTCGGGGCTTCGGTCGCGGTGGCGGGGGCGGTGGGCTTCGTCGGCCTCGTCGTGCCGCATCTGCTGCGCCCGCTGGTCGGGGCGCAGCCTTCGCGCCTGCTGCCCGCCTCCGCCCTTGGCGGGGCGGCGATGGTGCTGGCCGCCGATGTGGCGGTGCGGCTGATCGCGCCGGATCAGGATCTGAAGCTCGGCGTGCTGACCGCGATCATCGGGGCGCCCTTCTTCTTCCACCTGCTCTGGCGGATGCGGAGGATCGAAGCATGAGCCTGCTCCGCCTTGAAACCCTGACCGTGCGGCGCGGCGAATGTCCGGTGGTCGATGGCGTGTCGCTGACGGTCGGGCCGGGGGAATTCGTCGGGCTGATCGGGCCGAACGGGGCGGGCAAGACCTCGCTCCTGCGCGGGGCGCTCGGGCTTTTGCCGGTGGAGGGGGGCTCCTCCCTCCTCCGTCTCTCGCCGAAGGAGCGGGCGCGGGCCGTCGCCTTCCTGCCGCAGGGCCGCGAGATCGCCTGGCCTGTGGAGGTGGAGACGCTGGTGGCGCTCGGCCGTGGCCCGCATGTGGCGGCAGGTGCGCGCGGCGAGGATCAGGCGGCGGTGACGCGGGCGCTGGCGCGGATGGGGCTCGACGGCTTCCGCAGCCGCAAGGCCACGGCGCTCTCGGGCGGGGAGCAGGCGCGGGTGCTGATCGCGCGGGCTCTGGCGCAGGAGACGCCGCTTCTGCTGGCCGATGAGCCGGTCGCGGGCCTCGACCCCGAGGCGCAGCTTCGCACGATGGAGGTGTTCACGGGCCTCGCCGCCGAGGGGCGGTCGGTCGTGGCCTCGATCCACGACCTTGGCCTTGCCGCGCGGGCCTGTTCGCGGCTGGTGCTGATGGCGCGGGGCAGGGTGGTGGCCGATGGCCCGCCGCGCGCCGTCCTGTCGGAAGAAAACCTCGCGCAGGTCTTTGGCGTGCGGGGCTATTTCGCCGAAACCCCGGATGGCCCGGTCTTCCAGCCGATGGGGCTCTTGCGGTGAAGGTCACGCTCGACCGGCCCTGGCTGCGCCTGCACCTGCCGCGCCCGATGCGGGTGCTGAGCTGGGCGCCGGTCGGGGCGGGCTACCTCACCACCGACCGCATCTTCTGGCGCGAGGTCCGCAACAGCGATCTGGTGCCGGGGTTCGATGTGGAAAGCTGGTTCGCCGCCGAGATGCCGGAGGGGGCGGTGGGGATGCTCACCTCCCGCGATGTCGGGACCTGGGTGGAGGCCGCGGCGGAGGTGGAAGGCATCCGCGCCCGCTGTGTGGCGACCCTGGGCCTTTCCAATGCCGAAAGCGTCGGGCGGCGGCTGCCCTGGCATTCCGCCGATTACGGCACGATCAATTTGGCCGTCGTGCTGGAGGCGGGCCTGACCGAGGCCGCGCAGCTGGAGGCCCTGTCGATCGCCGTGCAGGCCCGGACGGCGGCGGTGATGGAAGCCGGGATGGAGCTGGCCACCGGCCTCGCAACCGGCACCGGCACCGATTGCGCGGCGCTGGCCTGCGAGGCCGGCACGGAACGCTATGCGGGGTTGCATACCGCGGTGGGCGAGGCCGTCGGCGCGGCGGTCCGTCAGGCCATCGGGCAGGCGGCGCGCGACTGGCTGCGCTGGCGTACGGCGAAACGGGCGGAACTGGCGGGGCTGGCGGGGCGCTGACCGCCCCGCCTCCCTTTCAGAGCGGCGCGCAGGCTGCCCGGCACCAGTCGAGCGCCTCTGCCGACAGACGGCTCCCGAGCTTGTCCAGAACCTCCGCGTGATAGGCGTCGAGCCAGGCCCGCTCCCCCGGCGACAGGCGATCCGCGAGGATCAGCCGCCGGTCGAACGGCACGAAGGTCAGCGTCTCGAAGGCCAGTTGCCGGCGGTCGTCCCCGCCGGGCAGGGCCGGGGCCGGCATCACCACGATCAGATTCTCCAGCCGGATGCCGAACTCGCCCTCGCGGTAATAGCCGGGCTCGTTCGACAGGATCATCCCCGGCTCCAGCGGCACTTCGGAAATCCGCGACAGCCGTTGCGGCCCCTCATGCACCGACAGGAAGGCACCGACGCCATGGCCGGTGCCATGGTTGTAATCCTGCCCGGCGAGCCAGAGCGCATACCGCGCCAACGGATCGAGATCGCGCCCCGCCAGCCCCGCCGGCCAGCGGACGCGGGAGATGGCGATCAGCCCCTGCAGAACCCGCGTGAAGCACTCCCGCGCGAAATCGCCGGGATCGCCCACCGGAACCGTCCGGGTGATGTCGGTGGTCCCGTCCAGATATTGCGCGCCGGAATCGACCAGCAGCAGCTCGTCGCGGCCGAGGGTGCGGTTGGTCTCCTCCGTCACCCGGTAATGCATGATCGCGCCATGCGGGCCGGAGCCGCAGATCGTGTCGAAGCTGATGTCATGCAGCGCATTGGTCGCCCGGCGATAGCCTTCGAGCCCGCGCACCACGTCGATTTCGGTCATCCCGCCCTGCGGCACCTGCCGGTCGAGCCAGCAGAGGAATTCCACTACCGCCGCCCCGTCGCGCAGATGCGCCTCGCGCATCCCCCCGATCTCGGCGGCGGTCTTCATCGCCTTGGGCAGGCGGCAGGGATCGTCCCCCCAGGCAAGGGTCAGATCCGCCTCCTGGATCTCCATCGCCACCGCAAGCGGCGCGGTGCCGCGATCCACCCGGATCGCGCCCTGCAGCGTCCGCAGCGCCGGCACGAAGGCCTGCGGCGGGCGCAGCGTAACCTGCGGGCCGAGATGGGCGCGCACCGCCTCGTCGAATTTCGCGGCTTCGGCGAACAGCGTCACGCGGCCATCGTCATGCAGCACGGCAAAGCCATGCAGAACCGGATTGCGCGGCACATCCGCGCCGCGGATGTTCAACAGCCAGCAGAGCGAATCCGGCAGCGTGATCACCGCGGCGGCTTGCCCTTCGGCGCGCAGCCCTTCGGCCAGACGTGCGCGCTTGGCGGCCGAGCTGTCCCCGGCAAGGGCATCGGGATGGGCGAAGGCCATGCCCATCGGCGGCTCCGGCTGATCCGGCCAGATCCGGTCCACGGGATTGGCCACGGCGCGCAGGCTGATGCCGCTGCCCTCCAGCCCGGCGCTGATCCGCGCGATCTCTTCGGCGGTGTGCAGCCAGGGATCGAAGCCCACCACACCCGCCGCCAGATGCGCGCGCAGCCAGGGGGCGGGTTGGGTCTCCGGCCAGGGAACGGGCGTGAACTGCGCCAGATCGACCTGCGCCTTCACCTGCGTGCGGTAGCGTCCGTCGATGAAGACCCCGGCCACATCCGGCAGCACGATGCAGAACCCGGCCGAGCCGGTGAAGCCGGTCAGCCATTGCAGCCGCTCATCGCGCGCCGCCACATACTCGCCCTGATGCACATCGGCACGCGGCACCAGAAACCCGGCCAATCCCTCTGCCGCCAGCACCGCGCGCAAGGCGGCAAGACGCGCCGGCCCCTGGGCCGGGTTGGCATGGGTCTCGAAACTCTGGAACATGGGGATCATCCGCTTGAGGGCTCGTTTCCGCCAGTTCTAAGCACAGGGGCGGCCAAGGTATAGGTCCGTTCGATCACGTTCCCGCGGCGCTGGCGGGGTCATGTCCGGCGGTCGCTGCGCCGCCGGCGGCCCCGGAGGGGTTTTGCACCCCTCCGGACCACCCCGCAGGATATTTGAGGCAAGATGAAAGGGAGGGGGGCGTATGGTTCCCCCTCCCGCCTGATGTTCGACCGGGCAGAGGTCTTTCGAGAAAGGGCGCGGGCCGCCTCTTCATCTTGCCTCAAATATCCTGGGGGTGAGCGCGCAGCGCGAGGGGGCAAAGCCCCCTTCCTTACCCCGCCTTCCGCATCCCGAGCGTCCGCGCCCGCTTCTTCGGATCGGCATCGAAAAGCCCGGCAAGCTGTTCGGTCATCGCACCGGCCAGCTGCTCCACATCGGTGATCGTCACCGCCCGCTGGTAATAGCGCGTCACGTCATGGCCGATGCCGATGGCGATCAGCTCCACCGCGCGGCGCCGCTCCACCATGGCGATCACGTCGCGCAGGTGCTTTTCCAGGAAGTTCGCGGGGTTGACCGACAGGGTGCTGTCATCAACCGGCGCGCCGTCGGAAATCACCATCAGGATCTTGCGGGCCTCGGGCCGGGCCGCCATCCGCCGGTGCGCCCATTCGAGCGCCTCGCCGTCGATGTTCTCCTTCAGCAGCCCCTCTTTCATCATCAGCCCGAGATTGGGCCGCACCCGCCGCCAGGGGGCATCGGCGGATTTGTAGATGATGTGACGCAGATCGTTGAGCCGACCCGGTCCCTGCGCGCGTCCCTGCGCCAGCCAGCGTTCGCGGCTTTGACCGCCCTTCCAGGCCCGGGTGGTGAAGCCGAGGATCTCGACCTTGACCGAGCAGCGTTCCAGCGTACGTGCCAGCACATCGGCGCAGATCGCCGCAATCGAGATCGGCCGGCCCCGCATCGAGCCGGAGTTGTCCAGCAGCAGCGTCACCACTGTATCGCGGAACTCGGTGTCCTTCTCCTGCTTGAACGACAGCGGAGTCGTCGGGTTCGCCACCACCCGCGCCAGACGCCCCGCATCCAGCGTCCCCTCCTCCAGATCGAACAGCCAGGAGCGGTTCTGCTGGGCCTGCAAGCGGCGTTGCAGCTTGTTGGCAAGGCGGGAAACCGCCCCTTTCAGCGGCTCCAGCTGCTGGTCGAGATAGGCGCGCAGCCGTTCGAGCTCCGCCGGTTCCGCCAGATCTTCGGCGCGGATTTCCTCATCGAAATCCGTGGTGTAGACGGTGTAGTTCGGATCGGCGTCCGAATAGGGCGCAGGCGGCGGAGGCTCCAGCGGGGCCTCGCCCTCGGGCAGTTCCGCCTCGTCGCCCTGTTCCATGTCGGCGCTGTCTTCCATCGTGACCTGAGCCTGGCTCTGGTCCTGCTGGTCTTCCTGGCTCTGCTCGGGGGAGGCTTCGCTGTCCTCGCTCTCCTGCTCTTCGGAGCCGGAGCTTTCGGGCTGATCCTCCTCCGCCTCCTCGCCGCTTTCGTCCTGCGGCTCGTCGCGGTCGGGGTCCTCGCCCAACTGGTCGCCGTAGCCGAGATCGGAAATCACCTTGCGGGTCAGGCGGGCGAAGGCGGCCTGATCGGCCAGCACCTCGTCCAGATTGCCGAGCGTGTCGGAGGCCTGTTCCTCGATGAAGCCGCGCCAGAGGTTCATCACGTTCTCGGCCGGTTTCGGCAGGTCGCGCCCGGTGGCAAGCGCACGCACCAGATAGCCCGCCGCCACCGGCAGGGGCGCCTCGGAGGCGGTGGTGATCTGGCCATAGCCCTTGCGGTCGGCCTCCCAGCCGATCTTGGCGTCGATGTTGCCGGCGGTGCCGGGCATGGCGCGGGCGCCCACGGCTTCGCAGCGGGCCGTCTCCATCGCGTCGTAGATCTCGCGGGCAAGCTGGCCGGTCGGCGCATAGCGGGCCGAGGTCGCCTCGTTGTGGAACTTGCGGCGCAGCGCGAAGGCATCGGCGGTGCCGCGCGCCAGCAGAACCTCGTCCCGCGTCATCCGGCGCGAGACCTGCGGCAGGCGGATGCCGTCCTTGTTCATGCCCGCCGGATCGACGGAATAGGTCACCGTCATCTCCGGATCGTTGGCCATGGTCTTGGTGGCCTCGGCCAGAGCCTTCTTGAACGGATCGGCGGGATTGTCGCTTGGTTTGCTCATGGCAAAGGTAAAGCACCAGAGCCGGGCGGGAGCAAGGGCCGCAGCACCGTCCGGGCGGCGGCAAGTGCTGTCTCTGTGGGTTTTCGCACAGGCAGGGCGCGGTGATGCCGGATTGATGCACGCTCCCGGAAAGTGCATCTTCGCCGCACAAGAATTCCTCATATGAGAGACTGACCATGAGCACCTCCAAACCCAAGATCGCCCTGATCATCGGTTCCACCCGCGCCACCCGCTTCGCCGACGTTCCGGCGCAATGGATGCTGGCCCAGGCGCAAGCCCGCGAAGACATGACCGTGGAGCTGGTCGATCTGCGCGACTTCGACCTGCCGCTCTTCGACGAAGTGGCCTCGAACGCCTGGGTTCCCTCGCAATCGCCGGCCGCCGTCGCCTGGCAGAAGAAGATCGCCGAATTCGACGGCTACATCTTCGTCGTGGCCGAATACAACCGTTCGATCACCGGCGCGCTGAAGAACGCCCTCGACCAAGCCTATGTCGAATGGGCGCACAAGCCCATGGCCGCCATTGCCTATGGCTCGGTCGGCGGCACCCGCGCGCTTGAGCACCTGCGGACGATCGCGGTGGAACTGCAGATGGTTCCGACCCGCAATGCCGTTCACCTCGGCATGGCCGATTTCTTCAAGGTTCACCCCGGCATGGGGGGCTCGGGCAAGATGGCCGATGTGGAAGCGAACCTGCTCCCCGCCGCCAAGGCGACGCTCGACGATCTCGTGTGGTGGGCCAATGCCACCAAGGCCGCCCGCGGCTGATCCCGCTTGGCCGTAACCCCTTCGGGGTCACGACCCAAAGCCGCCCGCTGCCAGAGCGCAGTCCGGGCGGCTTTTGTCTTTTGGTGCGGGTTGTCCGGTGGGATGGGTGATCTGCTGATCTGCCGCCATGATGGGCAGATCGCCCATCCGACGGGTGAAGCTGGAAAACGCCCAGTCCTCGGGGTTTTCGACCAGACCGTGTTTCACAGGGTTGAGACGGCAATAGTCCATGGCGGCGAGGAAATCCGCTTCCCCCCGGATCGCATGTTCCCAGAACCGTCGCTGCCATAGCCCCCGCTCCCGCTTGCGGCTTTTGCGGGCATTCGGAGCGAACTCCCCGCTCAGGGCATGGGAAAACCGCGCCTTGATCCGCCGCCAGCGTTCCGAATAGAGCACCACGCCCTCCGGTTCCGTCCAGATCGCATGGAGGTGATCGGGCAGGACAACCATGGCCGGGCAAAGCACCGGCAACTCGCGCAGGGTGGCGGCATAGGCGGTGCGGAGCGTGGCGATGTGATCGACGAGCCGGGTGCTGCCGCGGGTTTCGAGGCAGAGCGTGAAGAAATAGCTGGCGCCCGGAAGGCGCAGGCGGCGGTATTGGGTCATCCCGCGAGGATGGGGGAGGGTGGTTAATTTATAGTGAAGGATTTTGGGGGAGGATGGGCAGATTGCCCATCCTACGCAAACACCCGATCCCTTCGTAGGATGGGCAATCTGCCCATCCTCCCCGCCTCATTTCATCGCCATGCTCGCCGCGCTCTCCGGCAGTTCCTCGGCAAAGCAGCGCTGGTAGAATTCGGCCACCGTCTGCCGCTCCAGCTCGTCGCATTTGTTCAGGAACGACAGGCGGAAGGCATAGCCGACGTTGCGGAAGATCTCGGCGTTCTGCGCCCAGTTCAGCACGGTCCGCGGCGACATGACGGTCGAAAGATCGCCGTTCATGAAGGCGGTGCGGGTCAGGTCGGCCACCGTCACCATCTGGTTGATGGTCTTGCGGCCCTTTTCGGTGTTGTAATGGGGAGATTTCGCCAGAACGATCGCCGCCTCGGCATCGTGGCTGAGGTAGTTCAGCGTGGCCACGAGGCTCCAGCGGTCCATCTGCGCCTGGTTGATCTGCTGGGTGCCGTGGTAGAGGCCGGTGGTGTCGCCCAGACCCACGGTGTTCGCGGTGGCGAACAGGCGGAAGGACGGATGCGGGGTGATGATCTCGTTCTGGTCCAGAAGCGTCAGCTTGCCGTCATGCTCCAGCACGCGCTGGATCACGAACATCACGTCGGCCCGGCCGGCATCATATTCGTCGAAGACGATGGCGACGGGGTTCCGCAGCGCCCAGGGCAGGATGCCTTCGTGGAATTCCGTCACCTGCTTGCCGTCGCGCAGCTTGATCGCATCCTTGCCGATCAGGTCGATCCGGCTGATGTGGCTGTCGAGGTTGACCCGCACCGTCGGCCAGTTCAGCCGGGCGCCGACCTGCTCGATATGGGTGGATTTGCCGGTGCCGTGATAGCCCTGGATCATCACCCGGCGGTTATAGGCATAACCGGCAAGGATCGCCAAAGTCGTGTCGGGATCGAATTTGTAGGTCGGGTCGATGGCCGGAACGCGGTCGGTGGCTTCTGCGAACCCTTTCACCTTCATGTCGGTGTCGATCCCGAAGACCTCCCGGACGGAGATTTCTTCGGTGGGTTTCATCACAGTGTCCAACATCGCGCGCCTATGTTCCTTGCCGGGCTTCAGGCCCGTTCCCATCCCCGATCGCAGGCCGGAGCGGCCTGTCGTTCAGGTGGAGTTGTGGAACATATCGCCGGGGGCCGCAAGGGGCGCAGGCCGGATCGGCGGGCGGAGTCTGGCGGCAGATCGCTTTTGCGTGAAGGGCTGAAACCGGAAGGCGATTTTCCGCGTATCCGCAAGGAACCTGCCGCACCATCGTCCGAACCGGAGGAGGAACCGATGAACCGCCGCTTTTTCCTGTCCTGCACCAGCCTTGCCCTTGCCGCCGCGGCTCTGCCCCGTGCCGCGCTGGCGGAGCGTTTCGGGATCACCCTGAGCGAGGCCGAATGGCGCGCCCGGCTCAGCCCGCAGCAATATGCCGTGCTGCGCGAGGAGGCGACGGAGCGGGCGGGGTCGAGCCCGCTCGACCATGAGAAGCGGGCGGGGGTCTTTCGCTGCGCGGGCTGCGATCTGGCGCTCTTTTCCTCGGCGGCGAAATTCGACAGCGGCACCGGCTGGCCTTCCTTCTTCCAGCCGCTCGAAGGGGCGGTGGCGACCAGGCCCGATCCGGGGATTTTCGGCGCCCGGACGGAGGTGCATTGCCGCCGATGCGGCGGGCATCTCGGCCATGTCTTCGACGACGGGCCGAAACCGACCGGGCTGCGCTATTGCATGAACGGGGTGGCGCTGCGTTTCGTGCCGGGCTGAGGCCGCAGGGCCGATTTCTGCGGTCCGCCATCCCCTTGCGATGCGTCGTTCTGGACAGAACCGGGGCAGGGGGCTAACCAAGGGCTGACGCCTTTGCCGGAGCCTTCATGCCCCCTGCGCCCAGCCCTTTCACCCTTGCCGTGACCGAGACGCTGCGCCGTTACGCCGCCGCCCCGCCGTCGCAGCGCAACCTTGAAAAGACCCTGCGCTATCTGGCCAAATGGCGGGCGGAGCTTCTGGCGAATTCGGTGGCGGAAGAGTCCGGGGCGGTGGTTTTGGCGGGGCCTTTCAAGGGCATGGCCTATGTGGCCCGCGCCTCCGAAGGGGCGCGGGTGACGCGGCTGATCGGCAGCTATGAGGCCGCGCTCGCGCCGGTGATCGAAGAGATCATTGCCTCTGCGCCGGAGCTGATCGTCGATATCGGCTGCGCGGAGGGATATTATGCGGTCGGTCTCGCCCGCCGCCTGCCGGGGGTGCGGGTGCTCGCCCGCGATGCCGATGCGCGGGCGCAGGGTTTTTGCCGCGACATGGCAGAGGCCAATGGCGTGGCGGGGCAGGTGGAGGTGGGCGGCCTGTTCACCCATGCAGATTTCGCGGTTTGCACCGGGCGGCGCGCGGTGATCCTCTGCGATATCGAAGGGGCGGAAGAGGCGCTTCTCGATCCGGAGGCGGCGCCGGCCCTTCGCGGCGCGGATATTCTTGTCGAATGTCATGAGGCGGAGGCGCCGGGCCTGACGGACCGCCTTGCCGCCCGCTTTGCCGAAAGCCATGTGGTGAAGCGGCTGGGCCGCAGGCTTGACGACAGCGCCCTGCCGGCGTGGATGGACGGGTTGTCCGACCTCGACCGGCTGCTGGCGCTGTGGGAATGGCGGGGCGGGCCGACGCCTTGGCTCTGGATGCGCGCAAGGGGGGCCGCATGACGCAGAACGCAGCGATCTGGTATGCACAGGACGGGTTCGATCCGGCGGCCAAGGGCATCAACGGGCGGCGGGTGGCGGGGGAATCCTTTCTGCGCGGCTTTCTGGCCCATGCCGAGGTGGAGGAATTCGTCTTTCTCGCCAGAAGCGCGGAAGAGGTCGCCCCGGTTCAAAGCCTCGCCGCCTCCCTGCGGCCGGGGATGCCTTTGCGGGCGGTGGGGCTGATCCGCCCGCCTGCCATCGCGCCCCTGCGGACGGTCTTCTACCCCAGCCCGAACTATGCGGGGGAGACTTGGCGGAGGGCGGTCTATGGCACCGGCGCCTATGCGCTTTGCGGGATCACCCATACCATTTCCACGGCGGCGGTGATGCAGGGCTGGCTTGATCTGCGCGTCTCTCCAGTGGCGGAATGGGATGCGGTGATCTGCACCTCGAAGGCGGTGCAGACCTCGGTGACCTTCCAGTTCGATCTGATCGACCAGCATCTGCGCGAGCATCTGCGCGCCGATCCCCGGCCGCGCCCGATGCTGCCGGTCATCCCGCTCGGCATCCATTGCGACGACTTCGCCCCGGATGCGGCAGCCGGGGCGGCGTTGCGCGCCCGGCTCGGGGCGGGGCCGCAGGATGTGGTCTTCACCACCATCGCCCGGCTGACCCCGCATGAGAAATTCGACCCCCTGCCGATCTATCTCGCAATGCAGGCGGCGCAGGAGGACCTCGGGCCGGGGCAGAAGCTCCATGTCGTCTTCTGCGGGGTCTTCCGCGACGACTATTCCCGCAAGGTCTTCGAGAAGGGCGCGGCGGGGCTGATGCCGGATGTGGGCTTCCTGCTCCTCGACGGGGCGAAGGCGGAGGACCGCAAGGCGGCGCTGTCGGGGGCGGATGTATTCCTTTTCCTCATCGACAACATACAGGAAACGTTCGGTCTCGCGCCGCTGGAGGGCATGGCGGCGGGCCTGCCGCTCCTCGTCTCGGACTGGGACGGGATGAAGGATACGGTCAGCCCCGATGTGGGCTTCCGCATCACCTCGCGCAGCCTGCCGGCGCAGCATCTTTCCAACGAGGCCCTGCGCTATCAGGGCGGGACCGACAGCTATGTGCAATATTGCGCTTCGACTTCGGCGATGACCGAGATCGACATGGGGGAGCTGCGCGCGCGCATTCTCGACCTCGCCCAGAACCCCGGATTGCGGAAGCGCATGGGGGCGGCGGGGCAAGCACGCGCGCGGGCGCTGTATGACTGGGCGCGGGTGGTGCCGCAGATGCAGGCGCTCTGGGCCGAGCAGGAGGCGCGGCGCAGGACCGGCCAATCGCGGCGCTACGCGGCGGAGAGCCTGCCCGTGGCCCCCTCGCCGACCGCGCTTTTCGGCAATTACCCGACGGAGCAGAGCGATTTCGCCGGTCAGCGGCTGGTGGCGCGCGATCTGGGCCGCCGCCCCGGTCTGACCGAGACGCTGGCGCTGCGCGACTACCTCGGCACAAGGCGCATCTTCGCAGCCCCCGAGCAGATCGCCGCCGTGCTGGCCGGGGTGACGGCGGCGGGGGCGGCGGGGGTGGAGGCGGGCGTACTGGCCGGGCAACTGAACCTGCCGACGCTGGCGCTGGACCGCATCCTCATCTGGCTGCTGAAATACGATTTCATCCGGAGGGCGGCGTGATCCGCGCGTCCTCCCGCACGGTCATCCGCGCGCTGGTCGCGGCTTTGGGCATGGGGATGGCCGGCTTGCTGGTGGCGCTTTACATGAACGACGGCGAGGCCCTGAGCGAGGGGCGGTTCTACCTTTCCACCCTGATCGGCGCGGCGCTGGGCGGGGCGTCCCTCTCCGCTCTCTTCGGCCTGCCGGAGCGCAAGGGCTGGGCCTGGGCCGCGGTAGGCGGGTTCTGCGCCACCATGCTTGGTGCGGCGCTGGCCGGGTCGATCTACGGGATGCTTGAAGGGATGGGGCCGATCACCGGCGGCGTCTTCGGGCCGGTCGTCGTGGGGATGTGGCTTCTGTCCGACCTGCCGGCCCTGCTGATCTGGGCGGCTCTCGTGGCGGCCACCCATCTCGCGCTGCGGCGCCTCGCGCCCTGATCATTCCTTGAAGTAGCGGCTGTCCTTGATCTGGTCCCAGGCCCAGACCACCTCCTGAAGGCGTTCCTCGTCGGAGCGGTCGCCGCCGTTCATGTCGGGGTGAAGATCCTTCACCAGGCTTTTGTACTGCTTGCGGATTTCCGCCTTCGTCCAGGTGTCGCGGGCATCGAGGATCTCGATGGCCTTGCGCTCGGTCGAGGGCAGTTTGCGCGTGGCGTTGGACACCGGCTTGCCGGGGTTGCGCGTGGCATTGTCGCCCAGAAGCGCCATCGGGTCATTCACGCCGAGCCGGTGCCAGGCATTGCCGTCATCCTTGCGCGAGAAGGGCTTGGTCTCCCGCTCCCACAAGCGGTCCTTGTCGAGGAGCTTCTGGAATTCCTCATCCGTCGCCGTGCCGAAGAAGTTCCATTTCAGGTTGTACTCGCGCACATGGTCGCGGCAGAACCAGAAGAATTCGTCGAGATGGTCCGGCGATTTCGGGGCGCGATAGGCACCCTTTTCCTTGCAGCCGGGAAAGTCGCAGCCACGATTGGCGGTCTCGAAGGCGCCGGACATGCCCCGACGCCCGGTCTTGCGCTTCGCCTTGTCGGAGGAAACGCGGATATCGAATTCAAACGGGGGGCGGGTGGTCATGGGCAGGCCTTTCCGACTCGGGGCTGCAAGTTTAGGGAATTGGCGGGCAAGGTGAAGGGGGCCACGGAAAAATGAGCGTCGAAAACAAGATAAGGTTGCGGCTGGAGGCGGCCTTCGCGCCCGAACGGCTGGAAATCGAGAATGAAAGCCACCGTCACGCGGGTCACGGCGGCGACGACGGCAGCGGAGAAAGCCATTTCCGCGTGCTGATCCGCGCGCCGGTCTTTCAGGCGATGGGCCGGGTGGAGCGGCACCGCGCGGTGCAAAAGGCGCTGGGTGACCTCAACCAGCGGATCCATGCGCTGGCGCTGGACATTGGCTGACCGCGCCGGCTGGGGCGCGCCCAGCACAAGCAGCACTCAGACAGAGGCGGGGATGCCCTGCGGCGCTTCTCCCCTTTCATCTTGCCCCAAATATCCTGCGGGGTGGTCCGGAGGGGTGCAAAACCCCTCCGGCGCCTGCCACGGGTGAGCCGCCCGCCTTAGCCCCTGCGGCCGCGCCGCTCGCGCTTCGGCTCGCCGGACGTGTCGCCGGTGCCATCGGAGGCCGAGGAGAACCCGCCGAGCCGGGCGCTGATTTCCTCCAGCGAGGGCGGGGTGCCTTTCGGGCGGCTTTCGAGCGCCGCGCGCATCGCCTTCAGATGCTCCGGCATGGTGCCGCAGCAGCCGCCGATGATCCGCACCCCGGCGTCGCGGGCCAGAACGGCATACTCGGCCATCAGCTCCGGCGTGCCATCATAGTGGATATGGCCGTCATGGTATTTCGGGATGCCGGCATTGCCCTTGGCGATGATCGGACGGTGGCTTCCCTGCGCGGTGAAGCCCAGAACCGTCCGCATCAGGTCGGAGGCGCCGACGCCGCAGTTCGCCCCGAAGGCGATCGGCGGGTTCGGCAGCTTTTCCACCAGATCGGCAAGCGCCGAGGAGGTGACGCCCATCATCGTGCGCCCGGCGGTGTCGAAGCTCATCGTGCCGCACCAGGGCATCCCGGCGAGCGCCGCCGCCTCCGCCGCCGCACGGTATTCCTCGGGGGCGGAGATGGTCTCGATCCACAGCACATCCGCCCCGCCTTCCTTCAGCCCCTCGGCCTGCTCGTGGAACATCTCCACGGCGGCGGCATGGGTGAGGGTTCCCATCGGCTCGAAGATCTCGCCGGTCGGCCCGACGGAACCCGCGACCACCACGGTCCGGCCCGAGGCGTCGGCGATCTCGCGGCCAAGGGCGGCGCCGACGCGGTTCAGCTCCCGCACCCGTCCTTGCGCGCCATGCAGCTTCAGCCGGCTGGCATTGCCGCCGAAGGTGTTGGTCAGGAAGATGTCCGACCCCGCATCGACCGCGCCGCTATAGAGTTTGCGGATATTGTCGGGCTGGTCGGTGTTCCACAGCTCCGGCGGCTCCCCGGAGGACAGCCCCATGTTGAAGAGGTTGGTCCCCGTCGCGCCATCGGCCATCAGCCAGTCGCGGGTGGCAAGCAATTTGGAAAGGGCGTCCTGCGGCATCGCAAACTCCGGTTCTGGAACGGTCTTGCGGGATGTGCCACGCGCGGGGGCGGGGCGCAAACCCATAGTGGGGCGGGCGGGGGACGGAAACGCAAAGGGCCGCCCTGCGATGCAGCGGCGGCCCCCGGTCATCGCCCTTTAAAGATCAGAGTTCCGACATGAGCTGGGATTTGGCCACCGGCAGGAGTTCGGCCATCTTGGCGCGGATCTCGTCGGCGGTGGCCTTGCCGGTCAGATCGCCCGCGACCTTGCGGACCACATCCTCGATCCCGGCTTCCTCGAAATCGGCGGAGACGACTTCCATCGCATAGGCGGCGGCTTCGTCGCCGGATTTGCCCAGAAGCCCTGCGGCCCAGAGACCGAGAAGCTTGTTGCGCCGGGCTTCGGCGCGGAACTGCATCTCGGCGTCATGGGCATATTTCGATTCGAATGCGTTTTCGCGGTCGTCAAAGCTGGTCACGGGCTGGCCCTCCGGGTCATTATTCCTTTGATCCCATATGCCCGCGCCGGCGGCTTCGTTCAAGCCCTCCGTTGCGGGCGGCTGTGGCCGCAGGCTCAGTGGCGGCGGGAGTAGCGGGTGGCGGTGAGGAGGGCGGAAACGGCGCAGGATTTGCTGTCGATCCAGCCTGCGGCGCGCATCCTCTCGCGCAGGGCGGCATCGGGGAAGGCGGAACGGCCCTTGGCGGTGGCGCCCCAGAAAGGCAGGTCGGGCAGGGTGGGGAGGAGGCTCTCCAGCACCGCCGACCCGGGGAGTTCGGCGAGGGTGAGCGCCGCTTCCGCAGCCGTCGGGCTGGTGCGCCCGTCGAGGGCGGCAAGAAGGGCGGCATCGCGGAGCGGGGTCAGCAGGAACACCCGCCGGTCCGCCGAAACCCCGAGCTTTTCCGCCAGGCCGGGCGGCGGTTTGGCAAGCGCCCTCGCAAAACCCTCCGCCGCCCTGGCGCCGAGGGTGGCGCGCAACGGGCCGTCCGGCGTGGCGAGAAGGAGATCGTCGCCTTCCACCGCAACGCCGCCGAGGCTGCTCCGCGCGATCCGGGCGCGCAGCGCGCCGCGCAGGATCAGCACTTCGGCTTCCAGAAGAAGCCGGGCCTCGCCCGTGGCGCCGGCAAAGCTGACCTGTCCTTCCGCCTCGCGTCCCATCGGCCTGCCCCGCGTCGATCCCGCTGCGCCCCGATCCTGTACCATGTCGCGGCCCCTGTCATCTCCCGGCTGTCATCTGCCCCGCTCTCGCCTCCCCGTTCTCGCCTTCTGGCCGTCCTCTTCCTGCGGCGGCGTGACCGGCGGCCGGGCTTGCGCCCCGCGCGGCCCTTGCGTATAGCGCCGGGGAACGGGAGGGGTGGCAGTTGCCGCCCCCATACCCATTGGCATCGGAGCATCCATGGCGCGCAGGAAGAAGGTGTATGAGGGCAAGGCGAAGATCCTTTACGAAGGGCCGGAACCAGGCACTCTGATCCAGTATTTCAAGGATGACGGCACCCCGACCCCGACCGAGGCGAATCCCGCCGCGGTCGAAGGCAAGGGCGTGCTCAACAACCGGCTGTCGGAATTCTTCATGTCCGGGCTGAACAGCATCGGCGTGCCGACCCATTTCATCCGCCGCATCAACATGCGCGAGCAGCTGGTGCGGATGGTGGAGATCATCCCGCTGGAAGTGGTGATCCGCAATTTCGCCGCCGGCGAGATTTCCACCCGGCTCGGCATCCCCGAAGGCACGCCGCTGCCGCGTCCGATCGTGGAATATTACTACAAGGACGAGCGGCTGAATTCGCCGATGGTGGCCGAAGAGCATATCATCGCCTTCGGCTGGGCGACGCAGCAGGATCTCGACGACGTGGTGGCGCTGGCGCTGCGGGTCAACGACTTCCTGTCGGGCGTGATGATGGGCGTGGGCATCCGGCTTGCCGATTTCCGCATCGAGGTCGGCCGCATCTGGGAGGGCGATTTCATGCGCCTGATCGTGGCCGACGAGATCAGCCCGGATTCCTGCCGGCTCTGGGACATGCGCGGCCTTGCCGCCACCGACGGCCAGCCCGAGCGCGAGCCCGGACCCCTGGCGGATGTCTATACCGAACTGGCGCGGCGTCTGGGCGTGCTGCCCTCCAACGTCACCCATACCACCAAGCCGACCCTGATCAACTGACGCGATCTGCCCCCTTGCCGCAGCCGGGGCGGGGGGGTAGGAGGCGGCAACCCGATCCCACCAGCCTTGGAGAACCAGATGAAAGCGCGCGTCACCGTCATGCTGAAGACCGGCGTTCTGGATGTGCAGGGCGAGGCGGTGCGCCATGCGCTCGGCACCCTCGGTTTTGCCGGGGTGCAGGGCGTGCGTCAGGGCAAGGTGATCGAGCTCGATCTGGCCGAGACCGATGCCGCGGCGGCCGAAGCGGCCGTCAAGGCGATGTGCGAGAAGCTGCTGGCCAATACGGTCATCGAAAGCTACCGCGTCGAGATCGGCTGACCGGGCGGCCGCGGCCCGAGTTCCTCCGAAGGAATCCGGCAAATCTTTTCGGAAAGATG
Source organism: Paracoccaceae bacterium (assembly GCA_027492585.1). Classification (GTDB taxonomy): domain Bacteria; phylum Pseudomonadota; class Alphaproteobacteria; order Rhodobacterales; family Rhodobacteraceae; genus JAPUEK01. The sequence continues at coordinate 44,903 of JAPUEK010000046.1, forward strand.
TGTGGCGCGCGGGATTGCCGGGAAGAGGGGGGCTTTGCCCCCCGGCTGCGCCTCCCCCCAAGATATTTGGGGCAATGTGAAAGGCGAAGGCGGATCGGCACTGGTTCTTCCGGAGGGGCTGCGCTAGAGGGCGGCATCGCCATCTGCGCTGGAGGATTCCATGAAAGCCGCTGTCGTCACTTTCCCCGGATCGAATTGCGACCGTGATCTTGCCGTGGCTTTCGAGGCGGCGGGCTTTCAGGTGGCGCGGGTCTGGCACAAGGACAGCGCCTTGCCCGAAGGGGTGGATGTGGTGGGGGTGCCGGGCGGGTTTTCCTTTGGCGATTATCTGCGCTGCGGGGCGATCGCCGCGCAGTCGCCGGTTGCCGCCGCGATCCGCAGCCATGCGGCGCGGGGGGGCTATGTGCTCGGCATCTGCAATGGCTTTCAGGTGCTGACCGAGATGCAGCTTCTGCCGGGCGCGCTGATGCGGAACGGCGGGCTGAAATTCCTCTGCAAGGCGGTGGAGCTGGAAGTGGCGAGCACGGCCAGCGATTTCACCCGCGCCTATGCCAGGGGGCAGCGTCTGTCGGTGCCGATCGCCCATCACGACGGCAATTACACCATTGATGCCGAGGGGCTGGCGGCGCTTGAGGGCGAGGACCGCATCGCCTTCCGCTATGCGGAGAATCCCAACGGCTCGATGGCCGATATCGCCGGGGTTCTGTCGGCCAACCGCCGGGTGCTTGGCATGATGCCCCATCCGGAGCGGGCGGTGGATGCGCGCCATGGCGGCACGGATGGCGCGGCGCTCTTTGCCGGGCTGATGGGCGGGATGGCGCTGGCCTGAGCCGCATTGCCTTGAGGCGCCGGTTGCGGCGACCTAAACTCCGCCCATGCAGGACCTGAGCGACCCTCAACCCCTTGGCGAGACAAGTGCGACCACCTCCTGGCGGGTGCGTCTGGCGGTGGCCGTCCTGGTCCTGCTGGCCGTGGGCGTCGTGCTGACCACCAACCGCTGGCTGTCGGAGCGTTTCACCGAAACGACGCGCAACCGCGCGGAGCTTCGCCTCGCGCTCTATTCCGGCAACATGCTGGGCGAGTTGCAGCGCACTTCGGTCGTGCCGCTGCTGCTGGCCGACGATCCGGCGATCCGGGATGCGCTGGTCAAGGGCAATTTCGCCGGCACCAATCTGCGCCTGATCGAGGTGCAGAAGGAGATCGGCGTCGCCTCCATCCAGCTTCTGGACAAGGACGGGCGGGTGGTCGGCGCCACCAACCGCAATCTTCTGGGCAGCCTGCTGGGCGCGCAGGGCTATTTCATCGACGCGCAGCGCACCAAGGAGACGGTGTTTTCCGCGACGCCGCTGCCGGGCGGCGGCTATGATTTCAGCTATTCCCGCGCCGTTCAGGCCGAGGGGCGGCTTCTCGGGGTCATCGTCGTCTCGGTGGACATGATGAAGCATGAACGCGCCTGGGCGGGGTTGCAGGATGCGGTGCTGGTGACGAACAGCGAGGGGTCCGTGATCCTTGCGACCGAACCGTCCTGGCGCGGCAAGACGCTCGACAAGGCGCTGGTGGCGGCGGAAAGCCCCTCGGCCTTCGGGCGGGCGCTGAAGGGGGCGGCCGATTGGGCGCAGAACCCGCCCGATGCCTATGTGGCCGGCGAGGCGGTGCTGCGGACCGAGGCGCGGGTGCCGTTCCGCGGCTGGAAGATGATCACCTTCACCGCCTATGATTCGGTGCGCGAGCGGGTCAACGGCGTGATCGCGCTGGAAATCATGGGCTTTGCCATCCTCGCCGCGCTGACCTTCTACATGCTGTCGCGCAAGGCCTGGTCGCAGAGCCAGAGCTTCCGGCGCGAATCGGCGGAGCTGCGGCTTCTGAACGCCCGGCTCAGCCGCGAGATCGCCGAGCGCGAGAAGGTGCAGAAGAACCTCGAAGTGGCGGAGCTGACGCTGGCGCAGTCGTCCAAGCTCGCCGCTCTGGGCGAGATGTCGGCGGCGGTCAGCCATGAGCTGAACCAGCCCCTTGCCGCGATGAAGACCTATCTGGCCGGCGCGCGGCTTCTGTTGCAGCGCAAGCGCCCGGAGGAGGCTTTGTCCTCCTTCCAGCGGATCGACGATCTGATCGAGCGCATGGGCGCGATCACCCGCCAGCTCAAATCCTATGCCCGCAAGGGCGGCGAGGCCTTCGAGCCGGTGGATCTGCGCGCCTGCCTGTCCTCGGCGCTGTCGATGATGGAGCCGCAACTCAAGCAGCGCGTCGTCAAGATCACCCGCACCGCGCCGCGCCAGCCCGTCATGGTCATGGCCGACCGGCTGCGGCTGGAGCAGGTGATCATCAATCTTCTCCGCAATGCGCTCGATGCGACGAAGGACCTGCGCGATCCGCAGATCGACCTTCTGCTGAGTGCGGCCGAGGTGGCAACCCTGTCGGTGCGCGACAACGGCCATGGCATCGCGGAACTCGATAACGTCTTCGAGCCCTTCTACACCACCAAGAAACCCGGCGAGGGGGTGGGTCTGGGGCTGGCGATTTCCTCCGGCATCGTCACCGACCTCGGCGGTCGGCTGACCGCGCGCAACAGCGACCGCGGCGGTGCGGTGTTCGAGGTTCAACTGCCCGTTCTGGGCAAGGAAGCGGAAGCAGCGGAATGATGAGGGCCAAATGGCACGAGCAATGAAAGTGGCGATCGTCGATGACGAGGCGGATATGCGCGCCTCCATCAGCCAGTGGCTGGCGCTGTCGGGCTTCGATACGGAGACCTATGCCTCGGCCGAAGAGGCGCTGAAGGTGCTCGGCCCGGAATGGCCGGGGGTGGTGGTCAGCGACATCAAGATGCCGGGCATGGACGGCATGGCCTTCCTCAAGCGCCTGATGGGCATGGATTCCGGCCTGCCGGTCATCCTGATCACCGGCCATGGCGACGTGCCGATGGCGGTGGAGGCGATGCGGGTCGGGGCCTATGACTTCCTTGAAAAGCCCTTCAATCCCGACCGGATGACCGAGCTTGCCAAGCGCGCGACCCAGGCGCGGCGGCTGACGCTCGACAACCGCGCGCTGCGGCGCGAATTGTCGGATGGCACGGTGCTGATGAAGAAGCTGATCGGCGCCTCCCCGGCGATGGAGCGGCTGCGCGAGGATATCCTCGATCTCGGCCAGGCCGACAGCCATGTGCTGATCGACGGCGAGACGGGGACCGGCAAGACGCTGGTGGCCCATGCGCTCCATGCGGTCGGGCCGCGGGCGGGGCGGAAGTTCGTCACCATCTCCTGCGCGGCCTGGGGCGAGGAGCAGCTTGCGGCGAAGCTTTTCGGCCCCTCCGACGACGGCAACCTGCCGCTGGTCGAAGAGGCGCGCGGCGGCACGCTCTGCCTTGAGGACATCGAGGCCCTGTCGCATCCGCTGCAATCGCGGCTCTTGACGCTGATCAACGAGCAGGGAACCCCGCCCGAAACCCGGATCATCGCCATCTGCAACGAACATGCGCCCGACAAGACGCTGGAAGATGTGCTGCGGACCGATCTCTTCTACCGGCTCGGCGCCATGACCATCATCTGCCCGCCGCTGCGCGCGCGCGGCGAGGATATCCTGACGCTCTTCACCCGTGCTTCCGAACAATTTTCCGAGGAGTACGGCTGCGAGGCGCCGCAGGTGACGGCGCAGGAGGCGGCCCAGCTTCTGCAGGCGCCCTGGCCCGGCAATGTGCGCCAGCTGGTGAACATCGCCGAGCGCGCCGTGCTGCAGAACCGCCGCGGCTCGGGCTCCATCGCCTCGCTGCTCATGGCGGATAATGAGGCCTCCGGCCCGGCGATGACCACCGAGGGCAAGCCGCTCAAGGAATATGTCGAAAGCTTCGAGAAGATGCTGATCGACAACACGATGCGCCGCCACAAGGGCTCCATCACCGCCGTCATGGACGAGCTTTGCCTGCCGCGCCGCACCCTGAACGAAAAGATGGCCAAATACGGGCTTCAGCGCCAGGATTACACCTGAGGCACGGGGGCGGCCGGGGAAGCCTCCGGCGGGGATATTTGAGCCAGTATGAAAGGGCTTTCTTCTCTTTCCAAATATCCCCCGCGGAGCGTTCCGCCGCCGGGGCAGGGCGGGGCCGCGGCGAATACTCGCTCCGGTTGTGCGGGCTGTGGAAAATAGGCCATTGTAAAACGCCCCGCTTTGCCGCTAGGGTCGCGTCATGCGGGGCTTTTGACCCGCTCCTCCATTCCCTGCCCTTGCCGGACGGCGCTTTTCGGCGCCACCGCGGGGGAGCCGGATCGGCCGCAAGGCTGTGAGCATTGCCTGTGAAGTCATTGATGACATGGGCTTTTTTAGGTGGAAGGCGAAAGCCCTCCAGACGTGAACCGCGATGATGAGTGCGACATCGGCAAGATCAGGCGCGCTGTGCCAACCCGGCACGGCCCCTTTTCCTGCCCCGCGCTCCCTCGCCCGAACAAGCCGCCCAGTTCCGTATGACACCCCCTCCGGTCCGCCGGGGGGCGTTTTGCGTCATGGGCGCAATGGATTGATATGTCTAAGAAAATGCTTATCGACGCCACCCATTCCGAGGAAACCCGGGTGGTCGTGGTCGACGGAAACAAGGTCGAGGAATTCGATTTTGAAACCGTAAACAAGCGCCAGCTTGCCGGAAACATCTATCTCGCCAAGGTGACCCGCGTGGAGCCTTCGCTCCAGGCGGCCTTTGTCGATTACGGCGGCAACCGCCACGGTTTTCTCGCCTTCGCCGAGATCCATCCGGATTACTACCAGATCCCGGTTGCCGACCGCAAAGCCCTGATCGAGGAAGAGCGCGCCTACAACCGCGCCCAGGAGGAGGAGGAGAACCGCCGCTCCCGTCCCCGCCCGCCGCGCCCGGCTCAGAGAGCCCGCGCCGAGGGCGCCGATACCGGGGATGAGGTGAAGACCGCCGAAATCTCTGGCATGGATGTGGTCGATCTCGGCGAGGAAACCGGGGCCGATGCGCTTCTCGAAACCGCTGTCGCGGAGATCGTGACCGAGGCTCCCGCCGCCGAGGCGGAGGAGGGCGAGGCGCATTACCACGCCATCGACCATGCCTCCGACACCGATGACGAGATCGAATCGATCGCCGAAGAGGATGTGGCCGAGGAAATCAGCCAGACCCGCAAGCCCCGCGCCCGCCGCTACAAGATCCAGGAGGTCGTGAAGGTCCGCCAGATCATGCTGGTTCAGGTGGTGAAGGAGGAGCGCGGCAACAAGGGGGCGGCGCTGACCACCTATCTGTCGCTCGCCGGCCGCTACTGCGTGTTGATGCCCAACACCGCGCGCGGCGGCGGCATTTCCCGCAAGATCACCCAGGCGGCCGACCGCAAGAAGCTGAAGGAAATCGCGCAGGAGATCGAGGTTCCGGAAGGGGCCGGCCTGATCATCCGCACCGCGGGCGCCAAGCGCACGAAGCCGGAGATCAAGCGCGACTACGAATATCTGATGCGGCTCTGGGAACAGATCCGCGAACTGACGCTGAAATCCATCGCCCCCGCGCAGATCTACGAAGAGGGCAACCTCATCAAGCGCACCATCCGCGACCTCTTCTCCAAGGAGATCGACGAGGTGCTGGTCGAGGGCGAGGCGGGCTACCGCACCGCCAAGGACTTCATGCGGATGATCATGCCGGCCCATGCCCGGCAGGTCGTGCGTTATGAAGAGCAGACCCCGCTTTTCGCCCGCTATCAGGTCGAGGGCTATCTCGGCGGCATGTTCAACCCGGTCGTGCAGCTCAAATCCGGCGGCTACATCGTGATCGGCGTGACCGAGGCGCTCGTCGCCATCGACGTGAACTCGGGCCGGGCGACCAAGGAAGGCTCCATCGAGGAGACCGCGCTCAAGACCAACGTCGAGGCTGCCGAGGAGATCGCCCGCCAGCTCCGCCTGCGCGACCTCGCCGGGCTGATCGTCATCGACTTCATCGACATGGAGGAGCGGCGCAACAACCTCACCGTTGAAAAGCGCCTGAAGGACAAGCTGAAGACCGACCGGGCGCGCATCCAGGTCGGACGCATCTCGGGCTTCGGCCTTCTGGAGATGTCGCGTCAGCGGCTGCGTCCGGGGATGCTCGAAAGCACCACCCAGCCCTGCCCGCATTGCCATGGCACCGGGCTGATCCGCTCCGACGACAGCATGGCGTTGCAGGTGCTGCGCGCGCTGGAAGAAGAGGGGACGCGCAAGCGTTCCAAGGAGGTGCTGCTGAAGGCGCCGGTCGGGATCGTCAACTTCCTCTTCAACCAGAAGCGCGAGCATATCGCGCTGATCGAGGCCCGATATGGCATGTCGGTGCGGATCGAGGCCGATCCGGCGCTGATCAGCCCCGATTACGCCATCGAGAAGTTCAAGACCGCGACGCGGGTTGTGCCGGAGAATACGCCGGTGATCTCCGGCAATGCGAGCCTGATGGGCGCGCCGGTCGCGGAGGAGGAAGAGGATTTCGTCGAGGAAGAGATCGACGAGGTGGAAGAGGCGGAAGCCGAAGCCGTGACCTCCGAAGCGGCGGCCCCTGCCGCGGCGGGCGGCGAGGGAGGCAAGAAGCGCCGCCGTCGTCGGCGCCGCAAGAAGGGCGGCAACGGCCAGCCGGGGGAGAGCGATGCCGCTCAGGCCGGTGGCGAGGCCGAAGAGGATGAGACGGACGGCGAAGATGGCGAGGGTGAAGCCGTGGCCGAGGCCGTGGCAGAAACCGCCGCCGCCGGGGATGCGGCCGAGGCCAAACCCGCCCGCCGCACCCGCAAGCGCCCGGCCTCCAAGGCCAAGGCCGCAGCGGAAGCCGCCGAGGTTCCCGTAGCCGAGGCTGTGGCCGAGGGTGCGGCGCCCGTGGCCGAAGCGGCCGCCGAGGCTGCGCCCGCACCGAAGCCGCGCAGCCGCAGCCGGGCGAAAGCCGCGCCCGTGGTCGAGGCCGAAGCTGCGGCGGAAGCCGAAGTGGCGGCAAAGCCCAAGCCGCGCAGCCGCAGCCGCGCCAAGGCCGCTCCGGTCGAGGCCGCTCCCGAAGCTGCCGCTGAAGTCGCGGCGGCGGTGATCGCCGTCAGCCTGCACGAGCAACCTGCGCCGGTGGGCGAACAGATCGCCGTGCATCCCGAGCCGCAGGATGTGATCGCCGAGGCCGTGGAAGCCGCTGCCGAGGCCCCGACCGAAGCGGAGGCGGAAGCTCCCGCCGAGGATGGCCCGCCGAAGCCGAAGAAAAAAGGCTGGTGGTCGCTCGGCCGCTGAGAAAAGGGAAGGGCGGCAGGGAACTGCCGCCCTTTCTCTTTCACCGCCTGGGCCAGCTCGCCGGGGGCGGGTTGACAGTCTGCGCCCCATCGAGATCCCTGAGCGGTCTTGCACCCCTCCGCCCTGCCACCGCTGCCTTGAACCGTGGCAAACGCCGCAGGATGTTTGAGGCAAGGTGAAGGGGGGCGGTTGATCCGGCCCGAAGGGCGCTTGGCCTTAAGGGGCAGGAGCCTCCGCTCCTCCGTCGGCGCCGCGCCGGATCAGATAGGCCGCCCCGCCGGGGATATCGCTGGCCCCCAGATAGTCATGCCCGGCCTGACCGCAGAAATGCGGCAGATCGACCGCCGCCATCCCGTCGCTCGCCAGCACCCGCAACACCGCCCCCGGAGCCATAGCGATCAGCCGCTTGCGCGCCCGAAGCACCGGCAGCGGGCAGAGCAGCCCCAGACAATCCAGCTCCACATCCCATTCCATCCCGGCAGACCTCTCCCGATGGCGCATATGCCCCGAAGGGGCTATCGGCTGGCCATAACGCCGGGAGGCCCGAGGTCAAGCCGCAATGCCGCTTTCCTCCGAAACCCCGACGAGCCCTGCGCGATGACAATCGCCCCTAATCGCCCCGGCGCCTGCTGCCCCCCGCTCTCCCGCGTTCCGGGCCGGAGCGCGGTTCGATGGAATGAAACCGGCGCCGAATGTCCAGTCGCAGCGCCGCAGCCGCGCGCGGTATTCGCACGCTGCTCGCGGCCCCCGGCTTTCCGGGCGGCGCCCTCTTGCGCGACCCGGCCCTCACAACCGCATTTGCCCTCAAGGCAGGACAGGCCCCCGTTCCATCCTTCCATATCCGCAACCTCCGCGCCCTCCCTTTCATACTGGCAAAAATATCCCCGCCGGAGGCTCCCGCCCTCCCCACCGGCCCAAGCCTGTTCATCCTTGCCCAGATCCCCCCCGGCGGCGCACTCCCCGGTCCGGCCCCCACGCCCTTGTGACACCCTGACCGGGTGACGCGGCGCGCCGAACCGGCTATCAGGCGGGAAAGGAGCCCCCATGTTCGGCATCGACCTCTTTGACGCAAGCCTGATCCCCTCGATGCTTGTCGCCCTCGTGGCGGGGGTGCTGTCCTTCCTCAGCCCCTGCGTGCTGCCGATCGTGCCGCCCTATCTCGCCTATATGTCCGGCATCTCGGTGGGGGAGATGAAAACCGGGCGCTCGCCGCTGCTGGCGGCGCTGTTCTTCGTCCTTGGGCTTTCGACGGTCTTTCTCCTCCTCGGCGCGGCGGCCTCCGCCTTCGGCGGCTTCTTCCTCGGCAATGCCGACACCTTCGCCACCCTCGCCGGGATCGTGGTCATGGTCTTCGGGGCGCATTTCCTCGGGGTGATCCGCATCCCGCTTCTGGACCGGGAACTGCGGATGGAGGCGGGAGATCAGGGCGGCTCGGCTTTCGGAGCCTATGTCCTCGGCCTCGCCTTCGCTTTCGGCTGGACGCCCTGCATCGGGCCGCAGCTTGGCGCGATCCTGTCGCTCGCGGCACAGGACGGCCATGTCGGGCGCGGGATGGTTCTTCTGGCGACCTATGCGGCGGGGCTCGGCATCCCCTTCCTTCTCGTCGCGGCCTTCTTCGGACGGATGCTGCCGCTCGTCACCTTCCTGAAGCGCCATGCCGGCCGGATCGAGCGGATCATGGGCCTTCTCCTCTGGACCATCGGGCTGCTGATGCTGACCGGCGGCTTCTCCAGCTTCTCCTACTGGCTGCTGGAGCATGTGCCTTTCCTTGCCAGCCTGGGCTGAAGCCCCTTAGATTCGCCGTATTTTCCTGCAAAACTGGGGGAAACGGGGGCCTGGATGCGGATGGACAGAGAGATCGGGGCGGAGGAGGCGACCGGGCTGCGCGTGAAGCGACGGCGGGTCTTCTACATTCCCGGCTATGATCCGATCCACCCCCGCCGCTACCGCGAGCTCTACCGCAAGGAGGGCAGGGCGCAGGCCGCCCTTTCCGGCTACGCGATCGACCTGAAGCCGAAGCGCGTTGCCGGCCCCTATGGCTGGCAGGTGCGGGGCCAGATCGACGGGGCCACCACCGATGCCGATGTCGAGGTGCTGGTCTGGTCCGACATCGTGCGCGGCTCGATGGAACAGGGGATCGCCGCCACCTATCTCCAGCTTGTCCGCACCGCCTGGGCCTATATCGGCTCCGGCGCGCTCTTCCGGCTGATGCGGCTCCGCAAGGGGCCGATGATCGCGGCGCTTTACCCGATCGTCTTCCTGCTGGCGCAGCTTGCCGTCGCGGCTGCGGCGGGCTGGGGCCTGTTCCGGCTCATCGGGTTCTGGCACCCCTGGGCGGGGATCGGGCCGGGGCTGGTGCTCGGCTGGCTGATCCTGCGCTTCTTCCGGCGCCATGATCACAAGGTCTTCGCCTATTACCTGATGCACGACTACGCCTATTCCGCGCAGTCGAAGGGCGCCAACCCGCCGGAGCTGGAGGCGCGGATGACCGCCTTCCGCCAGACCATCGGCGAGGCGCTGCGCGGCCCCTATGACGAGGTTCTGGTGGTCGGCCATTCCTCGGGCGCGCATCTGGCCGTGTCCATCCTTGCCGACCTGATCCGGCAGGGCCTGCCCGAACCCGAGGACAGGCCGCGCCCGGTCCTGTCGCTCCTGACGCTCGGTCAGGTGGTGCCGATGGTCTCCTTCCTGCCGGAGGCGAAGCGGCTGCGTGGCGATCTCGCCTTCCTTTCGGCGCGCGACGAGCTGACCTGGGTGGATGTGACCGCCCCCGGCGACGGCTGTGCCTTTGCGCTGTGCGATCCGGTTGCCGTCTCCGGCGTGGCGCCGCAGGGCAAGCGCTGGCCGCTGATCCTGTCGGCGGCCTTCACGAAAACCCTCAGCCCCGAACGCTGGAAGGAATTGCGCTGGCGGTTCTTCCGCCTGCATTTCCAGTATCTCTGCGCCTTCGACCGGCCGGGGGATTACGACTATTTCCGGATCACCGCCGGGCCGCAGACCCTCGGCGACCGCTACGCCGGCCGCCCTGCGTCGAAAAGCCGGATTGAGCGGGCGGTTTCAGGCTATAGAACCACGGCATGACCCCGCCGAAGCCTCCCTCCCGGCCTGACAAGGTGTCGCTCTGGCGCTATGTGCGGCTGTTCCGGCAAGACATCCTCTCTGCCCAGCCCGCGCGGCTCTACCGCGCCTGGATGGCGGAGTTCCGCACCCCGTTCTTCCGCAGCTATCTGTGCAACGATCCGGCGCTCGTGAACCGGGTTCTGGTCGAACGTCCCGACGATTTCCCGAAATCGAACCGCATCCGGGAGGGGCTGAACCCGCTTCTGGGCAATTCGGTCTTCGTCACCAATGGCGAGGTCTGGAAGCGCCAGCGGCGCATCATCGACCCGGCCTTCGAGGGCGGGCGCCTGCGCGACACCTTCCCGGCGATGTGGGCGGCGGGGCAGGCGGCGGTGGCACGGCTCCGCCCCGGCCCGGTGGAGATCGAGGAGGAGATGAGCCATGCGGCGGCGGATGTGATCTTCCGCACGCTCTTTTCCATCCCGATCGAGCATGAGGTGGCAAGCGCCGTATTCACCGAATTCCGCGGCTATCAGCGCAGCCAGCCGATCCTGAACCTTGCCGCCTTCCTGCCCCTGCCGCGCTGGGTGCCGCGCTTTCACCGGCGGGCGACGAAGCGCTCGGCGGCGGTGATCCGCGGGTTGATCACCCGCCTGACCGAAGAGCGCGCCGCCGGGATCGCTGCGGGCCGGGCGCCGGACGATCTGGCCACCAAGATCATGGTGACCCCCGATCCGGTGACCGGGGAACGCTTTGCCACCGGCGAGATGGTCGATCAGGTGGCGATCTTCTTTCTGGCCGGGCATGAGACCTCTGCCTCCGCGCTCGCCTGGTCGCTCTATCTGCTGGCCACCCACCCCGAGGTGCAGGAACGGGTGGCGGCGGAGGCCGCGACCCTCGGCGAGGCGCCGGAATTCGCGGCGCTGTCGCGGCTGAAGTTCACCCGCGATGTCTTCCGCGAGGCGCTGCGGCTTTACCCGCCGGTGCCGATGATGGTGCGCGAGAACCTTTGTCCGGAGGAGATGCGCGACCGCAAGGTCGCCCCCGGCGCGCAGATCGTGCTGTCGCCCTGGCATCTGCACCGCCATGAACGGATCTGGACCGCGCCGGACACGTTCGACCCCGACCGCTGGCAGACCGAGGAGAACCGGGCCTGCGCGCGCGACGCCTATATGCCCTTTTCGGCCGGGCCGCGGGTCTGCACCGGGGCGGGTTTTGCCATGGTCGAGGGGCCGCTCTTGCTGGCGCTTCTGGCGAAATCCTTCCGCTTCCTGCCCGAGCCGGGGAAAGTCCCGGTTCCCGTTGCACATCTGACGGTGCGGGCGGCGGAAGGCATCCACCTGCGGGTGGAGCGGCGGTAGCTGTTCGTTTGCCGTGGATGCCCCCTCCCCATCCCCCCCCCCGCGAGGGGGGGAGGGAGGCGCGATCCGGCAGGGCGCCGCGGGGTGAAGGGAGGCTCTTCCCTCCCCCCCCCCTCGCGGGGGAGGGAGCAATGCTTTAGCCAATTCGCGCCGTTCATCGTGCCTCCCTCCCCCCTCGTGGGGGAGGGAGGGGGGCGATCCGGCCCCTTACAGCGCCAGACCCGTCCAAGCGCCGTTCTTCTTCGAGGACCGCACGCAGGCATCGACGAAGGCCACGCCTTCCAGCCCTTCCTTGAGGCCGGGGAAGGTCACGGCCGGGTCGAGCGCCGTGCCGTCGCGGCGGGCGAGGATGGCGCGGGCGGCTTCGGAATAGATGTTGGCGAAGCCTTCCAGATAGCCTTCGGGATGGCCGGAGGGGATTCGGCTCACCCGTGCCGCCGCCTCACCGGAGCCCGCCCCGTTGCGGGTCAGCCGGTAGCGCGGCGCGCCGAACGGCGTCACCCAGAGGTGGTTCGGGTTCTCCTGTTCCCATTCGATCCCGGCCTTGGTGCCGTAGATCCGCAGCCGCAGCCCGTTTTCCTGACCGGACGCGACCTGGCTGCACCAGAGCATCCCGCGCGCGCCCGAGGTATAGCGCATCAGGATGTGGCCATTGTCATCGACCCGCCGCCCCGGCACGAAGCTTTGCAGATCCGCTGCCAGCTCTTGAAGGGTCAGGCCTGAGACGAAGTTCGCAAGGTTGAAGGCATGGGTGCCGATGTCGCCCGTGGCCCCGCCGGCCCCGGATTGCGCCGGATCGGTGCGCCAGCCGGCCTGCTTCTGGCCCGAAGCTTCCAGCGGCTCGGCCAGCCAGTCCTGGGCATATTCGACCTGCACCAGGCGGATTTCGCCGAGATCGCCGGCCTCGACCATGGCCTTGGCCTGACGGATCATCGGATAGCCGGTGTAATTGTGGGTGAGCGCGAAGATCACCCCGGACTCCGTCGCCGCCTTGGCCAGACGCTTGGCCTCAGGCAGGGTGGCGGTCAGCGGCTTGTCGCAGATGACATGGATGCCGCGTTTCAGGAACTGCATCGCCACCGGCGCGTGCATGTGGTTCGGGGTGACGATGGCCACCGCCTCGATCCCGTCCTTGCGGCGTGCCTCCTTGGCGGCCATCTCGGCGAAGCTGCCATAGCTGCGCGCCACGCCCAGATCGGCCGCCGAGGCGGCGGAACGCTCCGGGTCCGAGGAAAACGCCCCCGCCACCAGTTCATACTGGTCGTCGATGCGGCTGGCGATGCGGTGGACGGCGCCGATGAAAGCGCCGCGCCCGCCGCCGACCATGCCGAGGCGGATGCGGGGGCTGCGGGCAACGTGAGCGGCGGTGATGGCCATGGTTCTTCCTCCCATTCGGATCTGTCGCGGTTTTGTTTGTCTGCACCGCTGTTTGCAAGGGCGTCAAATGTCTTTTCGCCGTTCAGGCCCCGCGCAGCGGCGTGCCGAGCGATACCGCCGTCGGCACCTCAAGCTCCTGTCCCTGTTCGGGCGCGCGCTTTTCGATGGCGGCCATCAGGGCGCGGGCAAGGAAATCGCCGGCGCGGCTGACATCCTCATGGACCACGATCATCTCGCGGCGGAAACGGTGCAGAAAGCTGATCGCCTCCTTGGAGATCAGGTCGAAATCCGGGCCGAGGACATAGCCTGCCCGTTCCGCCCCCACGACCGCTGCCATGGCCCCGGTGGTGGAGCCGGAAATCACGCCGTCCGGCACCGGGGCCACCGCAAAGCGCCGGGCGACGGCGGCTTCGATGGCGATGGCCCCGCTGTCGCTGTCAAAGCCCTCGGCGAGTTCGTAGTTGAGGCCGCGCGCCTCCGCCTCCTCGCGGAAGCCCTTCATCATATGCACCGAATAGCTGTGCGAATGGGGCGGGGGGATCAGCAGCAGCCGCTTGCGTCCGCGCTCCTGCAGGGTCCTGACCCCGAGCCGCGAGAAAGCCTCGTTGTCGAAGTCGTAATAGGGGTGGTCGATGCCCAGATCGGTGCGGCCATGGGTGGCGAAGGGAAAGCCGCGCTCTGCCATGAAACGCACGCGAGGGTCCTCGGGGCGGGTCTGGTTCAGGATCACGCCGTCCGCGCTTTCGGTTTCCACGATGTAGCGGATGGATTCCAGCGGGTCCTGATCGGGAAAGAACGGCATCACCACCAGATGATAGGCGGTGCCGCGCAGGGCGTTGGCGATGGAATAGATGAGCCGCGACGTGTGGTTCATCACATCCGTCTCGGTCGAGAGCACCAGGGCGATCACATTGGTCTTGCCGGTCCGCAACCGGACACCCGCCCGGTTCGGCCGGTAGCCGAGCCGTTCGGCCGTTTCGCGCACGCGGCGCTTGGTCTCTTCGCCGATGTCGGAGGCATCTTTCAGCGCCCGGCTGACCGTGGCGATGGCAAGCCCCGTCTCGGCGGCGATCGTCTTGAGCGTCGGACGGATGGCCTCGGCCGCCCCGATCCCTGATTCTGCCATGCCGCCCTCCTCCGGAGCGCCTGTTGCCCTCGCCGCCCGATCGCGTCCCGCTTCCTCATCTTGTCCTGCCGGATGCGGCAAGAGCGCAAGATGGCGCGATTCGCATCCGGGGCAGCCAGATTCCTCCGGGTTGTCCTTCCCAGAAAAGCCGGGACTTTTCCATCGGATACCGTCGCACGGAGCGGGTTTCCCCGGCGGCTGATCACCAGATTCCACGTTTCATTGAAGGACGGAATTTCTGCGCCGACAAGCGAAAAGATTGCTTGATCCGAAAAACTATAACGTTATAGGCTCCAGCTATAACGATATAGAAACGACAAGAACGCGACAAACCGATCTCGACTCAACTGGGAGGAAGACGATGAAGAAATGGAAACTGGCTGCGGGGCTTTGCGCCTCGGTGGCTCTGCCTTCGGCTGCGCTGGCGACCGATCTGGAGGTCACGCACTGGTGGACCTCCGGCGGCGAAGCGGCGGCGGTGGCCGAACTTGCGAAGGCTTTCGATGCGACGGGCAACCACTGGGTTGACGGCGCCATCGCCGGCGGCGGCGGCACCGCCCGCCCGATCATGATCAGCCGGATCACCGGCGGCGACCCGATGGGGGCCACCCAGTTCAACCATGGCCAGCAGGCGCAGGAACTGGTCGAGGCCGGTCTCATGCAGGATCTGACCGAAGTGGCCGAGCGCGACCACTGGAAGGACATCATCTATCCGCCGAGCCTGCTCGATTCCTGCACGCTCGACGGCAAGATCTATTGCGCCCCGGTGAACATCCACTCGCCGGAATGGCTGTGGCTGTCCAACAAGGCCTATGCCGATGCCGGTATCCCGGTGCCGACCAACTGGGATGAATTCGTCGCCTCCGCCCCGGCGCTCGAAGCGGCCGGCAAGATCCCGCTGGCGCTCGGCAACCAGCCCTGGCAGTCGAACCTCGCCTTCGGCGCCATCACCATCGCCATCGGCGGCCTGGATCTGTGGAAACAGATCAACGTCGAGAAGAACATGGATGCCGCGGCCGGCCCGGAAATGGCCAAGGTCTTCGAGGCTGCGGCCAATGCCCGCAAGCTTGCCGCGAAATCCACCGTTCAGGACTGGAACCAGGCAACCAACCTCGTGATCACCGGCGAAGCCGGCGGTCAGATCATGGGCGACTGGGCGCAGGGCGAATTCGCCGTGGCGGGTCAGGTCGCGGGCAAGGATTACACCTGCCTGCCGGGCCTTGGCGTGAATGAATACATCTCCACCGGCGGCGACGCCTTCTACTTCCCGAAACTGAAGGACCCGGAGAAAACCAAGGCGCAACTCGAACTCGCCGCCCTGCTCGTCTCCAAGGAAGTCCAGGTGGCCTTCAACCTGAAGAAAGGCTCGCTGCCGATCCGTGGCGACGTCGATCTTTCGGCGGCCAACGACTGCATGAAGAAAGGCCTCGGCATCCTGGCCAAGGGCAACATCGTTCCCTCGGGCGATCAGGTCTGGTCGGCCGACGTTCAGAAACAGGCGGAAGACCTGATGGTGGAATTCTGGAAATCCGACATGTCTGCCGCGGACGCGCAGGCCAAATGGGTGGAAATCCTGAAGTCCGGCCTCTGAGCTGACGACAAAAGCGGAGCCGCCCGATACCGGGCGGCTCTTCGCGTCTCATCAAGAGGGGGGAGGGGACGATGGCGACCACGAAGCGGCCGCGAAACCGCATGTTCCGCAATATCAACGCCAAGATCGCGGCCATTCCGATGGTGCTGACGACGCTGGTGGTCTTTGTCGGCGGCACGATCTGGACGGTGGTGTATTCCTTCACCAACTCCAAGCTGCTGCCGAAGCTGAAATTCGTCGGCTTCGATCAATACGAACGGCTCTGGAGCAACAGCCGCTGGCTGATCTCCATCGAGAACCTTGCGCTTTTCGGGGTGTTTTCCCTGATTTTCACCATCTCGGTCGGCTTTCTGCTGGCGGTGCTGATGGATCAGAAGATCCGGTTCGAGGACACGTTCCGCACCATCATGCTTTACCCCTTCGCGCTGTCCTTCGTGGTCACGGGGCTGGTCTGGCAATGGATCCTGAACCCGAGCTTCGGCATCCAGTCGATCGTCCGCAGCCTCGGCTGGGAAAGCTTCACCTTCAACCCGCTGGAGAACCCCAATCTGGTCATGTACGGCCTGCTGATCGCGGGGCTGTGGCAGGGGACGGGCTTCGTGATGTGCCTTCTGCTCGCCGGCCTGCGCGGCATCGACGAGGATATCTGGAAGGCCACCCGCGTTGACGGCATCCCGACCTGGAAAACCTATGTCATCGTGATCATCCCGATGATGCGGCCGGTCTTCATCACGACGCTGGTGCTGGTCGCGGCGGGGATCATCAAGCTTTACGATCTGGTCGTCGCGCAGACCTCGGGCGGGCCGGGCAATGCCAGCCAGGTTCCGGCGATGTATGTCTATGATTACATGTTCCAGGCGCAGAACCTCGGGCAGGGCTTTGCGGCCTCCACCATGATGCTGCTGTCGGTGCTGATCGTGCTGATCCCCTGGGCCTATCTGGAATTCGGGGGGAAGAAGCATGGCTGAGGCCGTTCATCCGCGCGGCACCAAACCGCGACGCCGCCTTTCGGGGCGCAACATCATGCTCTACGGCACGCTGCTGGTCTTCAGCCTTTACTACATCCTGCCGCTCTGGGTCATGGTGATGACCTCGCTCAAGGGGATGCCGGAGGTGCGTCTGGGCAACATCTTCGCCCCGCCGGTGGAGATCACCTTCGAGCCCTGGGTCAAGGCCTGGGCGGAGGCCTGCACCGGGCTCAACTGCGACGGGCTGAGCCGCGGCTTCTGGAACTCGGTCCGCATCCTCATCCCCTCGGTGATCCTGTCGATCATCGTGGCCAGCGTGAACGGCTATGCCCTGGTCAACTGGCGCTTCAAAGGGTCGGATGTGTTCTTCACCATCCTGATCTTCGGCTCCTTCATTCCCTATCAGGTCATGCTCTATCCCATCGTGATCCTGCTGCGGGAGATGGGGCTTTACGGCACGCTCTGGGGCCTTGTGGTCGTGCATACGATCTTCGGGATGCCCATTCTGACGCTGCTTTTCCGCAACTATTTCTCCTCCATCCCGGAGGAGCTGTTCAAGGCCGCAAGGGTCGATGGCGCGGGCTTCTGGGGGATCTATTTCCGCATCATGCTGCCGATGTCGCTGCCGATCTTCGTGGTTGCGCTGATCCTGCAGGTCACGGGGATCTGGAACGACTTCCTCTTCGGCGTCGTCTACACCAAGCCCGACCTTTACCCGATGACGGTGCAGCTCAACAACATCGTCAACTCGGTGCAGGGGGTGAAGGAATACAATGTCAACATGGCGGCGACGCTGCTGACGGGTCTTGTTCCTCTGATCATCTACTTTGTCTCCGGCAAATTGTTCGTGCGCGGCATCGCCGCCGGTGCGGTGAAAGGCTGACACATGAGCTATTCCATCCAAGTCAAGGATCTGAAACTGGATTTCGGCGCGGTCTCTGTGCTGAAAACCCTGAACATCGACGTGGCCGAGGGGGAGTTCATCGTGCTTCTCGGCCCCTCGGGCTGCGGGAAATCGACGCTGCTGAACTGCCTTGCCGGGCTTTTGGACATCACCGACGGGGAAATCTGGATCAAGGGCAAGAACGTGACCTGGGCCGAGCCGTCGGAGCGCGGCATCGGCATGGTCTTCCAGTCCTATGCGCTTTATCCGCAGATGACGGTGCGGGGGAACCTGTCCTTCGGGCTGAAGAATGCCAGAATGCCGAAGGAGGAGATCGACAAGCGCGTCGCGCGCGCCGCCGAGATCCTCCAGATCGAGCCGCTTCTGGACCGCAAGCCGGCCGCCCTGTCCGGCGGGCAGCGGCAGCGGGTCGCCATCGGGCGGGCCCTGGTGCGCGACGTGGATGTGTTCCTCTTCGACGAGCCTCTCTCGAACCTCGATGCGAAGCTGCGGAGCGAATTGCGGGTGGAGATCAAGCGGCTCCATTCCCGGCTCAACAACACCATGGTCTATGTGACCCATGACCAGATCGAGGCGCTGACCCTCGCCGACCGCATCGCGGTGATGCGCGGCGGGATCATCCAGCAGCTCGCCGCCCCGCAGGAGATCTACAACCGCCCGGCCAATCTCTTCGTCGCGGGTTTCATCGGCTCTCCGTCGATGAACTTCCTGCACGGCGCCACCGTGGACAACGGCCGCGCCTTCCAGTTCGGCGAGACGAAGATCGACCTTTCCGGCTATGACGGCGGGGCGGTTCTGGACCGGCCGCGCGCGATCCTCGGCCTGCGGCCCGAGCATCTCCTCATCCAGACCGAGGCGGAGCCGGGGCGCACCCTGCCGGCCGTGGTCGAGATCGACGAGCCGATGGGGGCGGATTCGCTCGTCTGGCTGGTGGCGGGCGGCACGCAGATGTCGGTCCGGGTGCCGGTGGAGCGGCGGCTGGCGCCGGGAACCAGGGTTCATCTCAAGGTGGATATCAGCAAGGCGTCGATCTTCGACACGGAAAGCGAAAAGCGGGTCTGAACATGCGTGATCTGGCGGGGGACTGGTCGCTTTCGGATGAAAGCGGCGAGCATACTGTTGCGATGCGCCTGCCCGGCGACGGGGTGAGCGCGCTTCATGCGGCGGGCGTGATCGCCGATCCCTATTGGGGGCGCAACGAATATGACTGCCGCTGGGTGGCGGAGCGCGACTGGCTGGTGCGCCGCAGCTTCACCCATGACGGCAGCCCGGCGGAACTGTGTCTCGAAGGGCTGGACACGCTGGCGGAGATCACGCTCAATGGCGTGGTGGTGCTGCGTGCCGCCAATGCCTTCCGCCGCTGGCGGGTGCCGGTGACGGAGGCGCTGCGGGCCGGAGAGAACGAGATCACGATCCGCTTCGCCTCGGTGGTGCGGGAGGGGGCGGCGCTTCAGGCGGCCCAGCCCTTCTTCGTACCCTATGCCGCGCAGAACTGCCCGATCCCGAACGGCAACATGATCCGCAAGCCCGCCTGCGATTTCGGCTGGGACTGGAACATCGCCCTTGCGCCTTTCGGCCTGTGGGGCGGCATCCGGCTGGAGCCGGTTGCCCCGCGCATTGCCGATCTTCTGGTGACGCAGCGCCATGAGCCGGGTCTGGCGGAGGTCACGGTGGAGGCTCTGGTCGAGGGCTTTGCCGGGGGCGCCGAGGTCACGGCGGATCTTTGCGGCGTCACGGTCTCGGCCCCGGTCGTGGCGGGGCGGGCAAAGCTGGTGCTGGCGGTGACGGAGCCCACGCTCTGGTGGCCGGCGGGGCAGGGGGCGCAGGTGCTGCATGAGCTGACCGTGACGGCAGGGGCGGCGCGCGCCACCCGCCGCATCGGCCTACGTGATTTGCGGCTCATCTCGGAACCCGATGCCGCCGGGCGCTCCTTCGGCTTCCGGGTCAACGGGCGCGATGTCTTCGCCAAGGGCGCGAACTGGATCCCCGCCGATGCGCTCCATGGCCGGATCACCGAGCGGGAGGTCCGCGGCCTTCTGCAATCCGCCGTCGATGCCAACATGAACATGATCCGGGTCTGGGGCGGCGGGCGCTATGAACCGGACTGGTTCTATGACCTCTGCGACGAACTGGGCCTGATGGTCTGGCAGGATTTCATGTTCGCCTGCAACCTCTACCCCTGCACGCCCGACTTTCTGGCCGAGGTCGATGCAGAAGTGCGCGACGTGGTGGCGCGGATGAACCACCACGCCTGCATCGCGCTCTGGTGCGGGGACAACGAGCTGATCGGGGCGCTGACATGGTTCCCCGAAAGCCGCAAGGACCGCGACCGCTATCTGGTCGCCTATGACCGGCTGAACCGCACCGTGGAGACCGCGCTTCTGGCGGTGCTGCCGGGGGCGAACTGGTGGCCCTCCAGCCCCTCGCCGGGGGTGCTGTCCTTCGGCGACGCCTGGCATGACGACAGCTCCGGCGACATGCACTTCTGGTCGGTCTGGCACGAGGGCCGCGATTTCGACCATTACCGCGATGTCTCCCCGCGCTTCTGTTCGGAATTCGGCTTTCAGTCCTATCCCTCGCTGGAGGCGATCCGCCGCTTTGCCGGGCCGGAGGATTTCAACATCGCCGCCCCGGTGATGGAGAGCCACCAGAAGAATGCCGGCGGCAATGCCCGCATCGCCGAGACGATGTTCCGCTATTTCCGCTTTCCGGTGGATTTCGGGAATTTCGTCTATCTCTCCCAGGTCCAGCAGGGCCTGGCGATCAAGACCGCCGTGACCCATTGGCGGAGCCTGAAGCCGCATTGCCAGGGGGCGCTGATCTGGCAGCTCAACGATACCTGGCCGGTCTGCTCCTGGGCGAGCCTCGATCATGGCGGCAACTGGAAGCTTCTGCACCACATGGCCAGGGCCTTCTTCCAGCCGGTCCATGTCTCTGCCGTGCCGAAGGACGGGGTGATCGAATTGCGCGCGGTCAATGACACCGGCGCGGCGATCCCGCTGACCGTCACCGCAAGCGCCGTGACGATGGAGGGCCGCTCCCGTCCGCTGGACGAAGCGGTGGTGGAGGTGGCGCCGGGCGCGGCGCTTTGCGCGCTGAAGATCCCCGCCTTCAAGGTCGGCGCGCAGGAGATGCTGGTCTATCACTGGACAGCGGCGGATGGCACGGCGATCGGAAGCGACATCTTCGCACCGAAGCCGTTCAAGGCCTATGACCTGCGGCCGGCAAACCTGACCTCCGCCGTGGCCGCGGGGGAGGACGGGCAGCAGGTGATCACCCTCTCCGCCGGGGCGCTCGCGCTTTTCGTGGCGGTGGAGGCGGACCAGCCCGGTCGCTTCTCGGCCAATGCTTTCCCGATCTTCCCCGGCCAGCCTGTCGCGGTGGTCTTCACCCCCGCCGACCCCGGCCAGCCCGCGCCGCAGTTCACCCTGCGCGATCTTCATTCCGCGACCTACGGGCCGCAGCACCGGCTTTGAAAGGATCCTGCCGATGATCAGCTATCAACTTTACTCCTCGCGCAATTTCCCGCCCTTGGGCGAGACGCTGAAGATGCTGGCCGCCGCGGGCTATGACGGGGCGGAGGGCTTCGGCGGGCTTTATGCCGACAAGGAGGGGCTGGCGGCGCTCTCCTCCGGGCTGAAGGCCAACGGGCTGAAGATGGCCTCGGGCCATTTCGGCCTGTCGCAGGTCGAGGATACGCCGGACTGGGCGATCGAAGTGGCCAAGACGCTCGGCATGACCACGGTGATCGTGCCGTGGATCCACCCGGATGAGCGCCCGACCGATGGCGCGGGCTGGAAGGCGCTTGGCGCGCGGCTCCAGAAGGCCGGGGCGCCGATCCTGGCGGCGGGGCTGGATTTCGGCTGGCACAACCATGACTTCGAATTCATCGCCACCCCGGATGGCGTGCTGCCGCAGACCGCGATCTTCGACGGCGGCCCCGATCTCAAATGGGAGATGGACGTGGCCTGGGTGGTGCGCGGCGGCGCCGATCCGCTGGCCTGGATCAAGGACCATGCCGGGCGCATCGTCGCCGCCCATGTGAAGGACATCGCCCCCGCCGGCGAGAATGTCGCGGAAGACGGCTGGGCCGATGTCGGCCATGGCACGGTGGACTGGAAGACCATCATGGCCGCGCTGCGCGGCATCGGCGTGTCCAATTTCGTGATGGAGCACGACAACCCCGCGGATCACCACCGCTTCGCAACCCGCTCGCTGGCTTCGGTGAAGGCGCTCTGAGGGACATCATGGCAAATCTCGGTATCGGTATCATCGGCTGTGGGAACATCTCCACCTCCTACCTGCGGCTGGCGCCGCTGTTCAAAGGGCTGGAGGTGCGGGCGGTCGCCGATGTGAACCCGGAAGCGGCGAAGGCGCGGGCGGCGGAATTCGGCGTGGCGGCGCAATCGGTCGAGGATCTTCTGGGCAATCCTGAGGTGGATGTGGTGATCAACCTCACCATCCCGGAGGCGCATTACCGCGTGACGCGGGCGATCCTGGAGGCGGGCAAGCACGCCTATTCCGAAAAGCCGCTGGTGCTGACGCTGGAAGAGGGCGTGGCGCTGCGCGATCTTGCGGCGGCCAAAGGGCTGGCGGTGGGCTGCGCGCCGGACACCTTCCTCGGCGGCACCCATCAGCAGGCGCGGGCGCTGATCGACGAGGGCAAGCTCGGCCAGATCACCACCGGCAATGCCGCCATCCAGGGCCATGGGCCGGAAAGCTGGCACCCCTCGCCGGATTTCTTCTACCTGCCCGGCGCGGGTCCGATCATGGACATGGGGCCGTATTACATTGCGAACCTCATCAACCTGCTCGGCCCGGTGCGGCGCGTGGGGGCGCTGACCTCGGCCGCGACGCCGACGCGGGTGATCGGCTCGGGCGACAAGGCGGGGCAGGAGATCCCGGTCAAGACGCCCTCCAACATCCAGGCGCTGCTGGAGTTCCATTCCGGCGCCACCATCGCCTTTTCGGCGAGCTGGGATGTCTGGCATCACCGCCGCAACCATTTCGAGCTTTATGGCACGGAAGGCACGCTCTATGTGCCGGACCCGAATTTCTTCGGCGGACCGCTGGAGATGGCGGGGCGCGACGGGGTGGTGCATCAGGTGGAGCCCTGGGACCATCCCTTCGGCAAGATCAACCAGAAGGGCCATCGCGGCGAGGATCTGGCCAATTACCGCACCGCCGGCATGGCCGACATGGTGATGGCCGTGACCGAGGGCCGCGATGCGCGCTGCTCGCTGGAGCGGACGCTGCATGGGGTGGATGTGATGACCGCCTGCCTGAAGTCCGGGGAAAGCGGGCAGTTCGTGACGCTGACCACCACCTGCACCCGGCCGGCGGCCCTCGGGCCGGACGAGGCGCGCAAGCTGCTGAAGTGAGGGTCTGCCGGTAAGGGAAGCCCGGGGGGCTTTCCGCCCCCCGGACCCCCCGAGGATATTTATGCACAGTGGATGAGAGAAGGGGCGGGCTTTCGGGGTTTGGGTCCGGGGCCGGTCCGGGTTTGGGGAGAGGGCAAAGCGTGATCGTCAATCCGGTGTTGCGGGGCTTCAATGCGGATCCGTCCTTTTGTCGGGTGGGGGAGGATTGGTATGTCGCCACCTCCACCTTCGAGTGGTATCCGGGGGTGCAGATCCATCACTCGCGCGATCTGGTGAGCTGGCGGCTGGTGGCGCGGCCGTTGAACCGGGCGGCTTTGCTCGACATGCGCGGCAATCCCGACAGTTGCGGGATCTGGGCGCCCTGTCTGTCCTATGCGGAGGGGCGGTTCTGGCTCGTCTATACCGATGTGAAGCGGTTGAGCGGGGCCTTCAAGGATGCCCATAACTACATCACCTCCTGCGAGACGGTGGAGGGGGAATGGGATGATCCCGCCTACGTCAATTCCTCGGGCTTCGACCCTTCGCTTTTCCATGACGACGACGGGCGGAAGTGGTTCGTCAACATGCGCTGGAACCATCGCGGCACGGGGACGGGGCTGAACCCCGCCCATGATGCCTTCGACGGGATCGAGTTGCAGGAATGGCATCCGCAGAAGGGTCTGCTGGGCGAGGTTTCGACGATCTACACCGGCACCGGGCTGGGGCTGACCGAGGCGCCGCATCTTTTCCGGCGCGGGGGCTGGTATTACCTCACGACGGCGGAGGGCGGGACCGGCTATGACCATGCGGTGACGCTGGCACGCGCGCGCGCGCTCGGCGGGCCGTATGAGACCCATCCGCAGAAGCATGTGCTGACGGCGCGCTTCGATCCGGCGAGCCCGTTGCAGCGGGTCGGTCATGGCCAGTATGTCGAGGGGCCGGACGGGCGGGTCTGGCACAGCTTCCTGTGCGGGCGGCCGTTGCAGGGGCCGAAGGGGCCGTTCTGCGCGCTTGGCCGCGAGGCGGGGATCGCGGAATGTGAATGGCGCGAGGATGGCTGGCTTTATCTGAAAGGCGGCGGGATGGTGCCGCCGCTGACCCATCCCGAGGGACCTGCGCCCGCGCCCGACCTGCCGGTGCGGCACCGCTTCGCCGCCAGCCTGCCGATGGAGTTCCAATGGCTGCGGACCCCCTGTCCGGAGCGGATCTTCACCCTGACCGGCGCGGCCCTGCGGCTGATCGGGCGGGAGAGCATCGGGTCGTGGTTCGAGCAGGCGCTCGTCGCGCGGCGGCAGGAGCATCACGCCTACCGGGCGGAGACGGAGGTTCTGGCCGATCCGCCGAACTGGCAGCGCGGGGCGGGGCTGATCACCTATTACAACCGCCACAAGTTCCACGCGCTGCTGGTGACGCATGAGCCGGGGCTCGGGCGGGTGGTGCGGGTCGTCTCCTGTCCCGGCGATGTGACGGAGGCTCTGGTCTTTTCGGAACCGGTCGCGGTCGGGCCGGGCGCGCTGCGGCTGTCGGTCACGGTCGACGGGGCGGTGCAGCAGTTCTTCTGCGGCGGAGAGCCGGTCGGCCCGGCGCTCGACGCCTCCGTCATCTCGGATGAGGGCGGGGTGGGGGAGCATGGCTCCTTCACCGGGGCCTTCGTCGGCATGGTGGCCCATGATCTGACCGGGCAGGGCTGGACGGCCGATTTCAAGGCTTTCGATTACGAACCTCACGTCTGAGCCGCGCGGAAAGCGGTTTGGCTTGCAAGGCCGGGCGGGGTCAGCGTAAAGCTGCCCGAACCGCAATGAGACATGGCTTGATGACCACAGACCCGCGCAAGATCCCGAGCCATGAGCTGACCTATGCGCGGTTGCGCGACATGGTGCTCTTCGGGGTGCTGGAGCCGGGCCAGCCGGTGACGATCCAGGGGCTGACCGGCGATCTTTCGGCGGGGATGACCCCGGTGCGCGAGGCGATCCGGCGGCTTCTGGCCGAGGGAGCGCTGCTGCCGCAGGGCAATCGGCGGGTGACGGTGCCGCGGCTGACGCCCGCGATCCTCGACCAGGTGGCCTTTGCGCGGCTGACCATCGAGCCGAAGCTGGCCGAGATGGCCGCGGCCGCCCTGACACCCGCGCTGATCGACCGGCTGGAGGGGATCGACGAAGAGGTCAACGAGGCGATCAAGGGCGGGCGCATCCCGGCCTATCTCGAAAGCAACCACGCCTTCCACTTCGCGCTTTACGAGGCCTCCGGGGCGGCGGTGCTGGTCGATATGGCGCGCTCGCTCTGGCTCAGGTTCGGGCCGTCGCTGCGGGTGGTCTGCGCCCGCGTCGGGGCGGGAGGGCTGCCCGACCGCCATGAAGAGGCGATTGCCGCCATGCGCGCCGGCGATGTGGCGGGGCTGACGCGGGCCATCGAGAACGACATCGCCCAAGGGGTCGATCAGGTGCGTGCGGCGCTCGAACGCGGGGAAATCTGAGCGTTCCCGGCTGTCGCGCGGGTCTGCGATAATTTGATCAAATTTCTTGAAGCCCGGATGATTTGATCATATCCTGCCCTCAAGCAGCGCCCGGATTCGCCTTTCGCTCCGGGCGGGCAGCCATCGGAAGGGGCCAATCATGAACAAGATCACCAACCACATGCCGACCGCCGAGCTTCAGGCTCTGGATGCGGCCCACCACATGCACCCGTTCACCGAAAACGCCGCTCTGGCGAAGAAGGGCGCGCGGATCATGACCTCGGGCAAGGGGGTCTGGCTGACCGACAGCGAAGGCCACAGGATCATCGACGGCATGGCGGGGCTGTGGTGCGTGAACATCGGCTATGGCCGGACGGAGCTGGGCGATGTGGCCAAGCGCCAGATGGACGAGCTGGCCTATTACAACACCTTCTTCCAGACCAGCCATGTGCCGGCCATCGCCCTTGCCGCGAAGCTGGCGGAACTGGCGCCGGGCGATCTGAACCATGTGTTCTTCGCGGGCTCCGGCTCCGAGGCCAATGACACCAACATCCGCATGGTGCGGCGCTATTGGGATATCCTCGGTCAGCCGGAAAAGCGCATCATCATCGCGCGCACGAATGGCTATCACGGCTCCACCATCGGCGGCGGCAGCCTGGGCGGCATGTCTGGCATCCATGCCCATGGCGGCAAGCTCGCGGGGGTTGTCCATATCGGCGAGCCGAACTGGTGGGAGCAGGGCGGCGACATGTCGCCTGAGGAGTTCGGGGTGATGCGGGCGCAGGAGCTCGAAAAGATGATCCTGAACCTCGGCGTCGAAAACGTCGCGGCCTTCATCGGCGAGCCGATCCAGGGCGCCGGCGGCGTAATCATCCCGCCCTCGACCTACTGGCCGGAAATCCAGCGGATCGTGGACAAATACGGCATCCTCCTGATCGCGGATGAGGTCATCACCGGCTTCGGCCGCACCGGTAACTGGTTCGCCAGCCAGACCTTCGACATCAAGCCGCATATCATGACCATCGCCAAGGGCCTGTCCTCGGGCTACCAGCCGATCGGCGGCTCGATCGTCTGCGACCGGGTGGCGGAGGTTCTGGGCGGCTCGGGCGATTTCAACCACGGCTACACCTATTCCGGGCATCCGGTGGCGGCGGCCGTGGCGCTCGAAAACCTGCGGATCATGCAGGAAGAGAAGATCGTGGAGCATGTCCGCGACGTGGCCCACCCCTATCTGGCGAAGAAATGGGCCGGGCTGACCGAGCATCCGATGGTCGGCGAGGCGAAGCTCGTGGGGCTGATGGGGTCGATTGCCCTGACCCCGAACAAGGCCACGCGGGCGCAATTCGCGGCCGAGACCGGGACCGTGGGTTACAAGACCCGCGAGCGCTGCTTTGCCAACAACCTGATCATGCGCCATGTCGGCGACCGGATGATCATCGCCCCGCCGCTGGTGATCACCCCGGAGGAGATCGACGTGCTGATCGAACGGGCTTGGAAGTCGCTGGACGAGGCCTATGCGATCATCAAGGCCGAAGGTCTGTTCGTCGCCCGCTGAGGCTGAGCCTTTCGGGAGGGGCGATCCTCGCCCTTTCCGCATTTCTGTCGGAAATACCCCGCGGGGTTTGCCACTTGTTCAAGGAACCGGCGACAAACCCCGCAGGCTTTTTGAGGCAGGATGAAAGGGAACGCGCGCACTCAGGGGGCCGTCTCCGGGTGGGCTGTCAATTGGCGCCGGGGGGAGGCGGCGGCGGCTTTTCGGAAGGCATCGGCGCGGCGCGGGGGCGGGCCTTGCCGCAAAGGGCGGGACCATGCGCCTTGCCGGCTTCCCCTGCCAGCCGCCGCTTGAGTTTGCCGCGCCTTGGCCCTAGAGCTTGGGGAAACAAGAGCAAAGGGTGCTTCCATGCGGATTCACAGCGACCTGGCGGATACCATCGGCAATACGCCGCTTCTGAAGCTGAAGCGCGCTTCGGAGCTGACCGGCTGCACGATCCTCGGCAAATGCGAATTCCTGAACCCCGGACAGTCGGTCAAGGACCGCGCGGCGCTTTACATCATTAAGGATGCCGTGGCGCGCGGGGCGCTGAAGCCGGGCGGCACCATCGTCGAAGGCACCGCGGGCAATACCGGGATCGGTCTGGCGCTTGTCGGCGCCTCGATGGGCTACCGCACCGTCATCGTCATTCCTGAAACGCAAAGTCAGGAAAAGAAGGACATGCTGCGCCTCGCCGGGGCGGAGCTGGTGCAGGTTCCCGCCGCGGCCTACAAGAACCCCAACAATTACGTCCGCTATTCCGGGCGCCTGGCCGAAGCTCTGGCCCGGACGGAGCCGAATGGCGCGATCTGGGCCAACCAGTTCGACAATGTGGCCAACCGCCAGTCCCATATCGAGACCACCGGCCCCGAGATCTGGGAACAGACCGGCGGCAAGGTCGATGGCTTCATCTGCGCCGTAGGCTCGGGCGGGACGCTGGCCGGGGTCGGCATGGCGCTCCAGCCCAAGGGCGTGAAGATCGGCCTCGCCGATCCGGAGGGCGCGGCGCTCTACTCCTATTACACGACCGGGGTGTTCGACGCGCCCGGCTCCTCGATCACCGAGGGCATCGGTCAGGGGCGGATCACCGCCAACCTCGAAGGCTTCACCCCCGATTTCAGCTATCGCATCCCCGATGCCGAGGCCCTGCCGCTGGTCTTCGAGATGCTGGAGGATGAGGGGATCTGCCTTGGCGGCTCTTCGGGCATCAACATCGCCGGGGCGATCCGCATGGCGAAGGAGATGGGGCCGGGCCATACCATCGTCACCGTCCTGTGCGACTACGGCAACCGCTATCAGTCCAAGCTCTTCAACCCGGCCTTCCTGAAGGAAAAGGGGCTGCCGGTGCCGGAATGGCTGGATCGCGGGCCGCGGGCCATCCCGACGGTCTTCGAGGACGCATGACCAAGACCGGCCCGATCCGGGGCGACAGAAGGTCTCCATGGCGGGGCGCCCTCGGGTCGTTCTGGCGCGGTGTGATCGCTGCCGTTCTTGCGGGCGGGCTGGGTCTGGTGCAGCCGCTGCCGGCGCAGGAGGCGGCGCAGCGTCAGGTCGACGAGAGCGGCGCCCTGATGCCGCGGGAAGGCGCGCCGGCGCTGGTGCAGGCCGATGCGCCGGTCGGTCCGGTCAATGGCCGCCCTGCGACGGCGGACGACAGCGGGGACGGCTCCTCGCTCGACTATACCGCCTGGGAACGGATGGCCCGGCGCGCAGAAAGCGCGACCGGCAACCGCAATGCCTCTTCCGTCTCGCTGGAGCATCTGAGGGCGCAGCTCGTGGACTGGCGCGAGGCGCTTCTGGGCGCGCAAAGCGCCAATGCGGCGCGGATCGCCACGCTCCGCACCCAGATCGCGGCTCTCGGCCCGCCCCCGGCCGAAGGCCAGACCGAGGTGGAGGAGATCGCCCGCCGCCGCTCGGCGCTGACTGAACAGCTCGTGCAGTTGCAGGCCCCCGGCATTTCCGCCGAGGAGGCCTATCGCCGCGCCGACGGGCTGATCCGCGAGATCGACCGTGTGCTGCGCGAACGGCAGGCCGACCAGCTTCTGCAACTCTGGCCCTCGCCCATCAATCCCGCGAACTGGCCGGAGGCGGCGATCGGGATCACCGATACCGGGGTGCGGCTCTGGGACGAGGTGGCCGAGAACTGGGACGACGCCAAGAAACGCAAGGAGCTGGGCGACAACCTGCCGCTGGTGCTGGGCTTTCTGGCGGTGGCGGCGGGACTTCTGGGCTTTGGCCGCCGCTGGATCGGGCGGCTGGCGGGGGGCTTGCAGGACCGGGCCTCGGCGCATGGGCGGCGGGTCTGGGCGCTGCTGGCCTCCCTTGGCGAGATATTCGTGCCGGCGCTCGGGGTCACTCTGGTCATGCTGGCGCTGACCCTGACCGGGATGGCGGGGGTCATCGGCACCCAGATCATCGACACCGGGCTGGACATTACCATGCCGGCGATCATCGCAAGCTGGCTTGCCGGGCGGATTTTTCCGCGGGGCCAGACCCCCGGCCCGCTGAACCTGCCGTCCGAGCGGCGGGCCGAAGCGCGCTACAACGCCGTGGCGTTGGGGCTGCTGCTTGGCGTGGACGAGTTCCGCTTTGCCGCGATGGACAGCCAGAGCTATTCGGACGGCGCCACCTCCGTCACTTCCTTTCCGGGGCTGGCGATCGCGGGGCTGTTGCTGGTGCGGATGGGCCAGCTTCTGCACCGCCATTCGGTCCGCACCGCCAACGACCCGGACGCGCAGAACTACGGCCGCACCCTGATCGGCTTCCTCGGTCAGGCGGCGATGGCCGTGGGCCTCGCCGGGCCGCTGCTGGGCGCGGTCGGCTATGTCGCCGCCGCCGATGCGATGATCTGGCCCGCGATCCTCAGCCTTGGGCTGATCGGCTTTCTGCTGATCCTTCAGGATCTGGTCACCGACATCTATGCGATCATCATGCGGAAGGACGGCGATGCGAGCGATGCGCTCATCCCGGTTCTGCTGAATTTCGTTCTGGTGCTGCTGTCGCTGCCGCTCTTCGCGCTGATCTGGGGCGCGCGGACGGCGGATATCACCGAGCTGTGGAGCAGCTTCCGCGAAGGCTTCGCCATCGGCAGCACGCGGATCTCGCCCACCGCCTTCCTGATCTTCGCTGTGATCTTCGCGGTCGGCTACATGCTGACCAAGATGCTTCAGGGGGCGCTCAAGACCTCGATCCTGCCGCGCACCGGGCTCGATCAGGGCGGGCAGAATGCGGCGGTTTCTGGGATCGGCTATGTCGGGCTGTTCCTGTCGGGCCTCATCGCCATCAATGCCGCGGGGATCGACCTTTCCGGTCTCGCCATCGTTGCCGGGGCGCTGTCGGTCGGCATCGGGTTCGGTCTCCAGACCATCGTGTCGAACTTCGTCTCGGGCATCATCCTGCTGATCGAGCGCCCGGTATCGGAGGGCGACTGGATCGAGGTCGGCACCACCTCGGGCATCGTCAAATCCATCTCCGTCCGCTCCACCCGCATCCAGACCTTCGACCGCTCCGACGTGATCGTGCCGAACTCGGACCTGATCACCGGACGGGTGACGAACTGGACGCGGTTCAACCTCTCCGGCCGGCTGGTGGTGCCGGTGGCGGTGCCGTTCACCATGGACAGCCGCAAGGTCGACGCGATCCTGCGCGAGATCGCCGAAGCCCAGCCGCTGGTGCTGCTGAAGCCGCCGCCGACCATCGCCCTTGTCGGCTTCGGCGGCGAGACCATGAACTTCGAGATGCGGATGATCCTGCGCGACGTGAATTTCCAGGTGCAGGTGCGCTCGGAGATCAACCACCAGATCGTGCGGCGTTTTGCCGAAGAGGGCATCGTCTTTTCCAACGCCCACCGCGATTTCCTCAAGCGCGAGGCGGAGGCGGCTGCGGCGGAGGCCGAAACCGCAGAGGAAGAGCGCCAGCATGAGGAGGCGGTCGCAGCCCTTCTCGGCCCGTCGGAGCCCCCGCGTCGCCCGCGCCGCAAGGCCGCGCGGACCGTGCCGTCCGAGGAGGCCGCCGCCGATCCGACCGAGCCGCCCGCCAGCCCCACCACTCCCAAGGAGTTCGACGATTGACGACCGAGCCTTTGTTCCGCGCCGATCCCTATCTGCGCGAGGCCCCCGCCACCGTGATCGCCCATACGCCGGAGGGCGGCATCGTCATCGACCGCTCGATCTTCTATGCGACGGGGGGCGGGCAGCCGGGCGACAGCGGGCTGGTGCTCTGGGAGGGCGGGAGGCTCGCCATTGCGACGGCGGTGAAGGTGGAGGGTGGCGGCATCGCGCTCGTCCCCGCCGAGGCTTTGGCGATGCCGCCGGTGGGGGCGGCGATCACCCAGCGGCTCGACTGGGACCGGCGCCACCGCCACATGCGCGTCCACACCGCGCTGCATCTTCTGTCGGTCGTGATCCCGCTGCCGGTGACCGGGGGCCAGATCGGGGCGGAGCGCGGCCGGCTCGACTTCGACATGCCGGAGCCGCCTGCGGATATCGCAGCACTCGACCGGGCGCTGAACGCGCTGATCGACCGGGACCTTGCGGTGACCGACAGCTGGATCACCGATGAGGAGCTTCTGGCCAATCCGGGCCTCGTGAAAACCATGTCGGTGATGCCGCCGATGGGGCAGGGCAGGGTGCGGCTGGTGCGGATCGGCGAGGGGGCGAGCCAGATCGACCTGCAACCCTGCGGCGGCACCCACGTCGCCCGCACCGGCGAAATCGGTCGGGTGGAGATCGGCAAGATCGAGAAGAAGGGCCGCCAGAACCGCCGCGTGACCCTGACCCTCGCCGATTGAAGCCGGCATCGCGGCCCTCGAAACCGGACAGGAACCCGCGCTTTCCCCCTTGCACCCCGCCGCGAACACAGGCTAAACACCGCGCAACGGATCGGTGGCCGAGTGGTCGAAGGCGCACGCCTGGAAAGTGTGTAGGCGGGGAACCGTCTCTAGGGTTCGAATCCCTATCGATCCGCCATTACATAAGTCATTGTTATTGATTGGTAATATGGCGAGTGTTTTCGCTCGTCATTTCCGCGGCTTATCCAAGCACTTACCTCGGTGAGACGGCGAATGCAGAGCGCGCCGGGGCCCGCTTTGGGCGCAAGTCTCTTGTCGCCCTTTGCTGCGGTACGGTTTTGGACGGGAGGATCGGGTGCGCGACTTGACTTCCGGCGTCACTCAGGTCTGCGCAGCGCACTGATTTTCCTTGGGTTTCTGTGCAGCGACAAGCTGCGCCCTCGCCGCAAAGGCTAGGGTAAAACGCATCGTGGTCTGGTGATGGCAGTTTGGCACGGGCCGCTTGTTAGCCCCAGTTGTCAGAGCCCGGCGGCGATCCTGCGCTGCTGATCCCAGTCGACCGGCAGTTGCAAGGTCTTGAACCATTCGGAGGTGAAGGCGATCGGTTGCGTGCCCGCGGCGATTTGGCCGAGGATGTCTGGCGCGAGGAACGCCAGACCGACCATCTGCTGGATGCGGCTGGTGGTGGTCTTTTCCCGTTCGGCAATGGCGCCGAAGGAGGCACCTTTGCGGATCGCCTCATACCAGCGCCGTGCCGCCAGGATGTTCTTCACCAACACCGCATCAGGCTTGGGGGCAGCGGCGCCAAGGATGATCTTCGTCTCGACGCCCCACCGCTGAACCCGGAAAGGCGCCGTGATCTGGCGAGCCTGCGGACAGATGCGCTCCGGCTTGACCCCGAGCCGATCCGCTAGAACCGTCCGGTCGAGACGAAGCAGGATGTGGCCTTGGCTGATATCGGCGCGACGCAGCAGTGGTGCTCAAAGCTCTGCGCTGCGATCAGGATCACAGTCTGTTGCGATGATCTGCAATCGGGCTTCCAAGTCGGCGATTTCAGAGGCGGCGACATTCTCGGCAATCCCTGTCAGAACTGCCGGTTTCATGAGGTAATCGCGCAGGATGGTGGCGATGCCCGCCTCGATCTCGCGTGCTGGCAGGCGCCATGCATCGGGATGATCCTTGCGCCGTTCGGTCACCAAGCGGCGCGAGATGTAATAGCGCAGTCGCCTGCCATTCTTCTGCGTGTGGCTCGGCGTCAGCCGGTCGCCGGTTTCGTCATGGAGTTTCCCGGCGAGCGGCGAGCCCGTGGTCGCATTGGCCTTGCCGCGGTCACGGGCGGCATCGCCGCTGAGCCGGTCCTGTACCTGCTGCCAGAGGTTGGGCGCGATGATCGCAGGATGCTGGCCATCATGGACCTTGTCCTTGTGCCGGATGCGCCCGGCATAGAGCGGGTTCGCCAAGATGTGCCAGATATGGCCGCGGGTAAATGGTGTACCGCCTGAGCTGCGGCCGGTGCTGAATGTGCGGATTCGCGTCCTGTAGCCAAGATCCGCCGCCCGTTCCGCAACTTCGCGCACTGAACCCAGTTCGAGATAGAGTGCGCAGAGATGCCGGATGACCGGGGCCTCGGCCTCATCAATTGCGAGGCTCCGGCCATCGGCTCGATAGCCGAAGGGCACGGCGCCGCCCATCCACAGGCCTTTGCGCTTCGATGCGGCGATCTTGTCGCGGATGCGTTCGGCCGTCACCTCGCGTTCGAACTGGGCAAAGCTCAGCAGCATGTTGAGCGTCAAGCGCCCCATGCTGGTGGCGGTGTTGAACGACTGGGTGACCGACACGAAGGAGGCACCCGCCGCCTCCAGCCGGTCGACGATCTTCGCGAAGTCGGACAGCGATCGCGTCAGCCGGTCGATCTTGTAGACGACGATCTGGTCGATGAGGCCCGCGCCGATATCGTCCAGCAGGCGTTGCAGTCCGGGCCGCTCCAACGTGCCGCCGGAGATCCCGCCATCATCATAGTGGGTCTGGACCAACACCCAACCCTCGGCCTTCTGGCTGGCGACGAAGGCCGTGCAGGCCTCGCGCTGCGCATCGAGCTAGTTGAAGTCCTGCTCCAGCCCGTCTTCCGAGGATTTGCGGGTGTAGATTGCGCAGCGCAGGCGACGAGCCATGTCAGGCGACCCTCCGTCTGTGGGAAGGTGGAATCTTCGTTCCGACCTTCATATCTGACGCCTTTTTGCCGGATGCCGCGCCCGTCAGCCCGAAGAACCGCGGGCCGGACCAGTGCGCGCCAGTGATCCTCTTCGCAATGCCTGACAGCGAGTCGAAACGCTCGCCGCCCATCAGGAAGCCGCCATCGATCACCTCGACCGTCCATGTCCGACCCTGCCACTCGCGCACAAGACGGGCACCGGGTTGCAACCGGGCACCCGTCGAGGCTCTGTTCGACTGTCCGCCTGCGATGCGCTGAAGGTCGGCGACCATGCCGATTTTCGGTCCGCCGAGCACTTTGCACTGCATCTCGAAGGCCACTGCCCGGCGCAGAAAGGGCAGCGACAGGTTCTTCGGGGGCAATCGGCCGATCAGGTCTTGCCAGAGATCGACGAGTGTCGTCCGATCCGACATCGCGATTTCGTCGAGCGCGGCGGCAAGATCATTGCCTTTGGGCGAGCGCAAACCCGTCGCCATCAGCTTTGCTCGCCGTTCGCCGCAGGTGGACATTCATCCGCCGTGGCAGGGCGAATGCGATAGCCTGTGCCAACATCGGTGGGAATGGCTTCGATGGAATGGCCAGCCTTCCGAAGGTCGGCAATCGCAGCCCGGGTCGTGTGCGGCTGCCAGGCGAAGGTGTCGCTGATCGCCGCAAGTCTGCAGCCACCCTCTTGCGCCAACAAAGCGATAAGCTGGGATTTCCTGGTAGGCGGCGCACTCTGCGCAACCGTGGCCGTGATGATCGCGGCCTGTTCTTCCAGCGGCCCCGCCGCTTTCGGCTTGTGTGCCATGTTCTGTCTCCTGATCCTGCGCCGGACCCGCTCCGGCGCTTGCACGAGACATGGCCCGGATTTCCGGGCGGGCGCATCCGCAGGGCAGAACCTATGTCGGCGCTGACCGACTACCGCTTGCAGGGCGAAGGAAGTCCAGCGCCGATCACCTGAAACAACGGGAGTGGTTCATCTTCCCTTCAGCCCGGAATACGACTGAACTTCCCGGTGACACCAAGCAGTCCTTGACGGTGATCAAAGAGAGCCGAGGGCACATGCAGGGCGAGGACGAGGCTGGTGCACAATTTGCCGTTCGGACGGGGCTGCTTGAGGATGCGGCCAGCTTGACCCCAAAGGGTCAGAGCCCGGCCCTGACGGTTGGAGAAAGGTCGGGCATCACCGTCGAACTCCGGCAGTTGCTGCAACATGTGGGCCACGCAATGGATAAGCTGGAAGATAGATTTCGGGCCGGGTAAGCTGGACCGATAGCTGATAGGCAGACAGAGACGATGCAGAGCGTCCTCGTCGCGGAGGGCGGAAAGCTGACGGTTGGCAGTGCGGCACAGCGCCTGCAGAAAATCCGGAAAAGCGGTCGTTCGCACGTGGCGCGGCGATGACCCCACCCCGCGACCCGTGACGGGCGGTAAGCTGACTGACGACACTGCGGCACCGCAGCAGCAGCAATACTGGAAGAGCAGTCGTTCGCGCGGACCGCGGCGATTACTGTGGCGTAAGCCCGTAACTACGGGCGGGCAGCTGACTGTCTACAGGACGGAATGGCCGTTGCACAGAAGGCTGTGATAGTTGCAATTGGAGCAACGCTCGACAAGAGTCGAGCTGAAGACCAAAAATGGCGTTACAATCTAGAGTCCGACGACGACCAGAAGCATCGATATTGAACCAGCATGCTGCGATAGTAAAATGACGTACGCCAACTTAGCCTAACGCGGACGAAACCGGTGGCATACAATCTGCGAAGACTTACAACCGCGACGCCATAGAATCGCGGAAATCGATCAGGCGTCAACACTTGCGTAAGTCAGGATCTGCTTCTGATGAGTGCCAACAGCGATAACAATATATCTATCATTATTCCGAACATCAGGAATATCCCTGACAGCGAAATGCCCCGTATCGCGGGGCTGAGGGATGGTCGATGGAGTTCTACAACGAAAGCCCTGTTGCAGCGGTTCGGAACGAACAAGCTCAATCTGAATACTGGCTGGGCCGCGACTTGGGAGTCGTGGTCCTGCCCCTGCTGCGGGCGTTACAAGAGCCAGATCGCGCGGCTTAGCGCAGGTAATGTTCTTCTGTGCAATCTGGAAGAACACCATGATCACTTGGTGGATCACTGCAAAACGATTTATCGCGAGGCCATGAACGACTTACCAGAGGGAGATGACCGTGTTCAGATGAGCCGAGCAGAAGGGTATCTGATGCCCCTAATCGAAAGGTTTGCCCGGATTCTGATATGCAATGATTGCAATCATGCAGAGGGAAGGATCAAATACGAGCTTGTTGGTGAAATTGAAAGAAACTTCACTTTCACGACATCCGAAATCGTGTGTTTCATCGAGGTCGAGGAAAACCGACCGCATGGTATAGACTTCGGCAAGGCAAGACAGATCTGGCAGTCCGCGAAGGCGGATTACCATGATCGTATCGAGTTCGCGCGAATGATGGCCCACCGTATCGCAGATGGGCGTCACCGACGTGAAGCAAGGCATGCACCAGTCCCGGAAATGCAGAGATCCGACCGCGACATCGTCCATGATCTCGTCAGAGGTGCTCTGCCAGACCTGTGGAGACTGCACCTCGGGGAGCATATTCAAGCCCGCTCAATATCAAGAGATGGTGCCGGGAGTAGTATGAAGCCGCGCCGGCCAACCGCTGTTCTAGCCCCGACCGACAGAGAATACGCCGAAGTCGACAGAGTCAGAAGCTCAGAAAGCAAGTATTGGCGAAATACGGGTGAAGACTGGCGCTGCCCCTGCTGCAACCGGGGAAAGCGCGAAACTGTCCGCAAGTCCAACCGAGGGCGCTGGACCGCAGGGATACATCAGGTACGGGAGTACGAGCCTGAGCGCCGTCCGGACGCACTTGAGTGGCGGCGGTTGGGGAAACACTCGTGTCCAGTGATCGGCGGTTATAGCCTGTTTCTTATCTGCCAGGACTGCCGTGACATATCCGCTGCCCTGATGCGACGCCATGTACAGCTGTTTCCCGAATGTCTGACCCTAGAGAATCGCAGAGAACTCGCCGGCGCTGCCCAAGAAAACGCGTCATATGACACGGATTTCCTCAGGGCTTTTGATCTGGCGACGGAAAATGAACCACTCGTTTCCGGGATTATGGGGTTTCTGGAGCACCGGCGTGAAGTGCGGCATATGAAAGCGGAGATTCTGCGCATACATCATCAGGGGTGTTCCCTTCCACATTCCCGAAAGCTGGTCGCGGCTGAGAAAGCGAATTCAGGGCAGTGCGATGAGCATTGTGCCGACAGTTATGTTAAGTGGATGCTGGAAGAGGAAGAACGTCTTGATAATCTCGAGAAAGCTGAGAGAACCTTCAACTCAGAGAGCTAGCAACTGGGTGCATGAGGCTGCTGTTCCCCCCGATGTTCATCCAACTGAGACCAGAGCCGGCGGTTGAATTTG
>JAPUEK010000047.1 GCA_027492585.1 Paracoccaceae bacterium
AACATGCTGATCGTCAGCCTCGCGCTGTTCCTGACCTGGTTCGTGATGGACCCGGTGTTCACCGAAAGCTGGCAACGGGGGCTGGAACCGCTGAGCCGTGGCGCCATGGATCTGCAGACCGCGATCCCTGCCGCACTGGCACCCTTCCGCAGCTTCATGTCGGCGCGTCTTGACCCGGAGACCTTCGCGGCCCTTCAGGCGCTGCATCCCGGCGAGACGGGGGCGGCTGCCGATGCCCCGCTCTCGCTGCTTGTCCCGTCCTTCATGCTGTCGGAGATCCAGCGGGCCTTCGAAATCGGCTTTCTCGTCTATCTGCCCTTCCTGATCATCGACCTTGTGGTTGCGGCCGTTCTCATGTCGATGGGGATGATGATGGTGCCGCCGGCCGTGGTCTCTCTGCCCTTCAAGCTCGCCTTCTTCGTCGTTGCGGACGGGTGGAGCCTGATCTCCGGCGCCCTCGTCCGCAGCTATTTCTAGGCTCAGTTCACAAGGAACTCCGCATGGAGCGCTCCGGCGGCATTGATGCTTTTCAGGATGTCGATCATGTCGTGCGGGGCGACGCCGAGCGCGTTCAGACCCGCCACGACTTCGGAGAGCGAAGCGCCGCCGGTGATTTCGGCCAGACCTGTTCCCGGTGCCGTCTCGATCCCGACGGAGGAGCGCGGGACGACGAGCGTTTCACCCTCCGCGAAGGGGTTCGGTTGCACTACCATCGGGGCTTCCTCGATCCGCAGGGTCAGATTGCCCTGCGCCACGGCGACGCGGCTGATCCGCACATCCTCGCCCATGACAATGGTGCCGGAGCGCTGATCGACGACGACGCGGGCGCGGGTCTCAGGGTCCACCGTGATGTTTTCCACCCGGCTCAGCACATGCGCGGGCGAGCGCGAGCCGGTCGCCGTGATGTCGAGCGCCACCGTCCCCGCGTCGAGCATCTCCGCCACCCTGCGGCCATAG
Source organism: Paracoccaceae bacterium (assembly GCA_027492585.1). Classification (GTDB taxonomy): domain Bacteria; phylum Pseudomonadota; class Alphaproteobacteria; order Rhodobacterales; family Rhodobacteraceae; genus JAPUEK01. The sequence continues at coordinate 958 of JAPUEK010000047.1, forward strand.
GCATCGTTGATCGCCCCCTCGATCCGGGCGGCCGTGGTGAAATCCGGCGCGCGCAGGGCGAGCCGCAGGGATTGCAGGCCGCTGAAGTCGAACTCCACTTCCCGCTCCACCCGCGCGCCGGAGGGGATGACCCCCGCCGTCGGCACACCCTGGACGACCCTCGCGGCCTCTCCCTCCGCCGAGATTCCCCCGGCGATGATCGTCCCTTGCGAGACTGCATAGATCTGCCCGTCTGCCCCGTTGAGCGGGGTCATCACCAGTGTTCCGCCAAGGAGACTTTTCGCATCGCCGATGGCAGAAACCGTCACGTCGATGCGCGCGCCCGCACGGGCGAAAGGAGGCAGTGAGGCGGTCACGAAAACCGCAGCCACGTTCTTCGGACGGAAATCCTCGCCCACGACATTGGCCCCGAGGCGTTCCAGAAGGTTCGACATGATCTCTTCGGTGAAAGGCGCGTTGCGAAGCCCGTCGCCGGTGCCGTTCAGCCCGACGACCAGCCCGTAGCCGACCAGATCATTGCCGCGCACACCGTCGAATTCGACCAGATCCTTGATGCGGATCGGCCCGGCGGCAACCGGCAGGGCGATCCCGAGGAGGAAGGCGGCAAGCAGGGGTCTCATCATCAGATGTAATCCGCGAGGCTGAGGCGCGAGAGGCGCGCGGTGAGGGCGTAGATCAGGTCGAGCTGCGATTCCGCATCCTGAAGCCGGGTCGCCGCCTCATAGGGATCCACCTCCACGATGGCGGTGCGGGCGAGTTCGAGGGCCGAGGTCTCGGCCGTGTTCCTCGTGCTGGCGGCGTCGATCCGCGCCTCCGTCTGTCCGAGACGCGCCGTGAGATAGGCGCGGTCGGTTCCGGTTGCGGCAAGGCTTTCCCCGGCCCGCTGCGCCAGCGAATGGCGCAGGGTCGGCTGCCCGGTGAAGGTTCCGCGATCCACAAGGGCGGCCATCGCCAGCCCCTTGATCGTGGCGCGGATGGCGGGGTCGTTGGCGGTCACGTCAATCTGTGCCACCTCACCGGCGGCGATCGGCACCGGGGCGAGCGGACTGGCTCCAAGATAGGCGGTTGCCGCAAAACCGGCGGGATCTGCGAACCAGGTATCGAGTGCGCTTTCCACATCGGCGGCCGAGCTTGCCCCGGCCACGACGATATCGAGCGTGCCAAGCAAAGCCTCTGCGCTGATGACCGCTGGTCCATCCGTCGTCTGCCCGGCAAAAATTGCGCGGTCGCCGAAGCGGGTGTTCAGGGCGGACATCACGGTTTCCAGCGCCTGCGCCGCCGTTCGGGTGGCGCTGTCGATCTGGCCGGTCGCATTGGTGCCGGTGGCGGTGATCAGCCCTTTGCCGACACTGGTTGCCAGATCGGAGATCACCGACAGCCCGCTTTGCATCGCGGTGGCGAAGGTCGCGGTTTCCCGTATGACCGAGCCATATCCGGCCAGCCGCGCCAGAGAAGAATCGAGCGCCGAGATCGGCACCAGATCCCCGGAAACCCTTGCGGCCGTATCTGCCGCCCGTCCGGTCGTCATTTCCTGCGTCAGTCGCTGGAGATCCAGCTTCGTGGTGGCGGTCTGCCGGCGCAACAGGTGGGACTGGGCGAGATCGCCGAAGGAAGTCAGGGTCATGGCTTATATCCCGAGCAAGGTGTCGACCATCTGGCCGATGGTCTGCATAACCTTGGCATTGGCCGTGTAGGCCTGTTCGATGAGCAGAAGCGACTGCAGTTCCTGGTCCGTATCGACCCCGCCAGCGAGTCCCTGGCTTTTGAGGGCATCGCTGCGGGCGGCGGCATAGCTCGCCTCGCTTTGCGCGCCGAGCCTTTTGCCGGAAACCGAGGAAAGGAGATCGGCCTGCAGCGTCGCAAAACTTCGGGCGCCGCTGCTGAAACCGCCGGAGACCGGGATGCGGGTGGTTGTGAGCGTGGTGTGGAGGGCGTTGAGCAGGGTGGAATTTCCGGTGGGGCCGGGCGTGGTCGCCCCCATGCCATCGCGCAAACGGGTGACCGCCCCCCCCCGACCCGGATCGGCCGCGGCATTTACCGCCAGTCTTTGGGCGAGACCCTTCTCATTGGCGGCCTGGAATGTGGTTCCCCCATCGGTGAAAAGACCGGCATCGCCCGAACTGCGGGTCGGATCGAGGCCGGAGGCCGAGAACCGCTCCACCAGATCGCGGGCGAGCGCATCGAGCTTCGTCTGCGCCTCCACCGCGAGATCGTCGCGCAAGGCGAAGCTGGCGGCCAGGGATCCGCCGGCAATCGGCCCTTCCGCTCTGTCCGTCGCAACCGCACGACCGTTGAGCGTGAGGCCGGAGAGCGTGCCATTGGTGATGGACATGTCGGCGGTAACAATCCCTGCCGGGCTGAAACCGAAAACCGCCGCCTTGCCGTCGAGCAGAGTCGCGCCGTTCGTCGTGAAAAGGGCCACCTGCCCGGAATCGCGGGCCACCTCCCGGATCGGCAGGATGCCGGAGATGCTGTCGATCAGTTGCTGGCGTTGGTCCATCAGCGCCGAAGGGTCATGGGCGCCGGACAGGCTGGTGCGGATCTGACCGTTCAGCTCGGCTATCCGCGAAAGGGCGGTGTTGAGCTGCCTGACCTGCGCCTCGATCCCGTCATCGGCGCTGGCGCGGGCCGCCTGCACGGTTTCCGCCGCCCGGGAGATGTGATCGGCAAGAGCTTTCGCCGTATCGAGCACATTGGTCAGCCTTGCCTCGCTGTCCGGCCGTGACACGGCTTCCAGCAGGGCCGTGTCGAAATCGGAGAGCCTCGTGCCAAGGGAGATGGCGGAATCCGGCGTGCCGATCGCCTCCTCCAGCCCCTTGAGAAAGCTGGCCCGCAAATCCTGATTGCCTTGCGAGGCTTCCGCGATGCGCCGGTCGTTGAGGAGCGCCACATCTGTCTGGCGCTGCACGCCGATGACGCGCACGCCGTTGCCGTTCGCGCCGACCGAGCGGGCCACGGTCAGAACCTCCCGTCGGGCATAACCCTCGGTCGTGGCATTGGCGATGTTGGACGAGACGACCTCCGCCGCTTTGGACGCGGCGGTTAATCCGGAGAGAGCGCTGGAGAGGCTGCCGGAAATGCTCATTCACGCCTCCTCAGCGTTTGATGTTGGTGGTTTCCTGCAGCATCTCGTCCACCGTCTGGATGACCTTGGCATTGGAGGAATAGGCCCGCTGGGTCTGGATCAGCTGCGTCAGCTCCGCCGCCACATCGGTTGCCGATTCTTCGCGCGAATAGCCGATCACGGAGCCCGTCGGCCCGTCGCCCGCATCCCAGAGATAGAAGGCGCCGGAGGCTGGAGAGATCTGATAGCTTTGATTGTTGAGCGAAATCAGACCATTGGGATTCGGCACATCCACGACCGGGATCTGATAGATCCGCCGGGTGAAGCCCTGATCATAGACGGCATAGAGAAAGCCCTTTTCATCCACCTCCACCGAGGAGAGCGTCGCAACGGTAGAGCCGTTCTTGCTGATCGAGACGGGAGAGAAGGTGCTGGCAAGCTGGGTCATGCCGTTGGCTTCGCCCAACTCCCCGATGTCGAGCGCGATATTGCCACCGCCGACCGTCAACGCGATGGTCCCGGTTGCGGGATCATAGGCCCCTCCGCTGATCGCGGTGACGGAAGCCAGTGTGCCACCGGCCGACTGGGTGTTGTTGAAGGTCAGCCGGTACTCCCCCACCACGGCCCCGCCCGAGGCGCTGTCGGTGATCCGCATGGTCCAGGTGTTGGAACTTCCGGTCGCAGGCACTGTCGGGGTGAAGGTGAAATCCAGCGACTCCGAAGTGCCGAGGTTGCCGAAATACTCCACGGCGAGCGCATGGGCCGCCCCGCTTGCCCCGGCAACACTGTCGCTGGCAGGGAGGTTGACGCCGAGGTTCACTTCCGATGTGGGGTTTCCGACATATTGGTTGGAGTTGATCCGCACCGGCTCAAGCGCGGCCATGCTGTCGCGTGGATAGGTGGCAAGTGTGCCGTCCGGATTGGCCGGCCAGCCGAGCAGCACCTGCCCCGTCGCCGTCCGCAGCACCCCCTCCGCGTCCGGGCGGAAAGAGCCGGTGGTGACGAGGGAAATCGGATAGGTGCCGGTGGAATTGCCGACCGCGCTCACCTCCGTCACCGCAAGAAAACCGCGCCCGTCGATGGCAAGGTCGGTGGCATTGGAGGTGGCGATCAGCGGTCCCCGGTCGTCAATCAGCCGCGAGGACGTCACGCGCACCCCGCCTGCCGCATAGGTCGTTCCATTGGAGCCGTTGATCACCACCGAATAGAAATCCGACTCGGCGCGCTTGTAGCCATAGGTCGCCGAATTGGCGATGTTGTCGGAAATCGTCGCAAGGCGGTTGGCATTGGCATTCAGCCCCGCCACCCCCGCGTTGAGCGAAGAGGAAATCGTCATAGGTTGCGCCTTTCTGGAACTTCGACCCCGAATGAGGCCCAAGCTCTGCGAAGCGCATTAAAATCGGCCTAACGATTAAAGTTTTACGGGTTTGCCCTCATCGGTCGCGGCGCAGCAGGATGACCTCCAGCCGGTTGTTGCGGATCGCGGTCGGGTCTGCGGTGGCTGGCTTGCGGTCCGCATGGCCCGTGATCCGCTCCATCCGGCGCCCGTCCAGGCCCTTTGCCTCGATCAGGCCGCGCAAGGTCTGGGCGCGGGCGGCGGAGAGATCCCAGCTTGGATTGTGGCGCAGCGTGATCGGATAGGCGCGCACATAGCCATCCACGGCGATCTTGTTCCCGGCAAGCGCCAGAACCTCTGCCAGAAGGCCGGCAATGTCTTTCGTCACCTGCTCCGGCGTGGTGTCGTTTTCGGCGAAAAGCGGGGTGTCGGGCAGGTCGAAGATCTCGATCACCAGCCCCTCGTCGGTCACGCGGGTCACGACATGCCGCATCAGGAGTTCCATCGTCATGCTTTCCCCGCTTTTGGCGGTGAGCGATTGTTCGATCTCGGCCAGACGCTCCTTCTCGGCCTCCGCCGCCTTGCCGTCGCTTTCGGTAGTTCCGGTCTGGCCGCGGGCCTGATCCTGTTCGGACACACGTTCCTCGGTGGCGCCGGTTCCGGATTTTATGAGCGTTTGTTCGGAAAAGATCGAATCTCCGCCGAAGGCGCCGTCGCCCCCGCCGGAAATGCGGTTCAGAGGGATGGTCGGATTGAAGTAATCCGCGATCCCCTTGCGTTGTTTTTCCGTTGTCGCGTTCAGCAGCCACATCAGCATGAAGAAGGCCATCATGGCCGTCACGAAGTCCGCGTAGGCAACCTTCCACGCACCCCCGTGGTGGCCCTCGCCCTTGACGATCTTCTTCCGCTTGATGATGACTGGCGCGGCATTTGACTGCCCGGCCATCACACACCCATGTTTCACACCCGAGGGCGAGATTGCCCGAACGGGGTTTACCGCGGGTTAAGTCCCTGCATTTTAGGTATTTCTACCGCTCGCGCATAGCCTCGCTCGATTTGTAGAGCGGTTTGGTGAGATAGGTCAGGATGGTCTTGCCGCCGGTCTGCAACTCGACCTCGGCCTGCATGCCGGGACGGATCTGCAAGCCCTTCTGCCGCTCGGTCAGCTTTTCCTTCTCCACCCGCAGCGTTACCTTATAATGGGGGTCGCCGTCGGGATTGCGGGAGCGTTCGTCCTTGAACGTATCGGCGGAGATGAAGACGACCTTGGCCTTCAGGCTGCCCCAGATCGTGTAATCATAGGCGGAAAGCTTGATCGTCGCATCCTGTCCCTGACGGACGGAGGCGATGTCGCGCGGCTTCACCTTGGCCTCGATGAACAGTTCTTCATCGACGGGGATGATCTGGAGGATCTCTTCGCCAGGGCGCACGACGCCGCCGATGGTGGTGATCGACAGCTTGTTCACGATGCCGCGCATGGGCGCCACGAGGACTGTGCGCGAAAGCTGATCCTGCGCGAGGGTCAGCTTCTGGCGCAGCCCGGCCAGATCGGCCTGCGTCTTGGAATACTCGGCGGCGCGGTCCATCTCGGTGGTGGTGATCGCCTCGCTCAGCCGGTTCTTGGCATCGCTGTCGGCCTTGCGGGCGCGGGTGACTTCGATCAGCGGCGCGATCTCGCGCTTGTACATCTTCTCCAGGATGTCGAGCTCGGCCCCGGCCTGTTTCGCCACGGCTTTCGCCCCATCCACGCGGGCGCGGTATTCGTCCTGCCGCGCGGTCAGAAGCGCCATTTCCGAGGCGACGATGGCCGGAACCCGGTCGCCCCATTCGGCGGGAACCTCGAAGGAATCCGCGCCCGCCATCTCTGCCTCAAGCCGCAGGCGGCGGATTTCGAGCGCGGCGATCTCGTCGGACAGCTCGTTCACCGCAGACTGGTATTGCGTCCCGTAAAGCCGGGCGAGTGTCTGGCCCGGTTGCACCAGATCGCCCTCCGCCACGTCCAGTTCCGCCAGAATCCCGCCTTCGAGGTTCTGGATGATCTGGGGACGGGAGGAGGAGACGACCTCTCCCTGCGCGCGGACGATCTCGTCGACCCAGGCGACGGCGGCCCAGGCGATGAAGGCCACGACGGTCAGCAGGATCACCCAGATCGTGCGGCTCGGGCCGCGCATCCGCTCCTGAAAACCATCCTCGAAGCTGATTGCGGTCATTGCTTCACCCCCGCTTGCGCCTTGGACAGATGGGCGAGCACCGCATCGCGCGGGCCGTCGACCGCAAGCTTGCCGTTCTGGAGGATCAGCGTGCGCGAGGTCAGTTGCAGGATCGGCACCCGGTGGGTGGCGATGATTGCGGTCCGGCCTTCGAGCCAAAGCTTCAGACGGCTGACGAGGGTGGTTTCCAGCGTCTGGTCAAGGGCGGCGGTCGGCTCGTCGAGAATGGCCACCGCCGGGTCCTGCAACCAGATCCGCGCCCAGCCGATGCTCTGGCGCTGACCGACCGACAGGCCCTCGCCCATTTCGCGGATCTCCAGATCCAGCCCGCGCGGATGGCTGCGGACGAAGGGACCGAGGCCGGCGAAATCGAGCGCCTCCAGCAGGCGGTGATCGTCGCGCTCAAGCTGGGTCATGTTGAGGTTGTCGCGCAGGGTTCCGGCAAAGAGCCGGACCTCCTGACCGAGATAGCCGACCCCACGGCGCAGGTCGCGCGGGTGCAACTGGCCCAGATCCAGCCCGTCGATCAGCACACGCCCGGCGGTCGGGTCGTAAAGCCCGGCCAGCAGCCGCAGCAGCGTCGATTTGCCGGAACCATTGGCGCCAAGGACCGCGACATGCTGGCCCGCCGGGATGGCGAGCGCATGGATCTCCACGGTCGGGGCGGCTTTCGGGTCATAGCGGAACTCGACGTTCCGCAGCTCATAGGCGCCCGAAAGCCGGTCACGGCGCAGGTAGTGGCGGCCTTCCTCTTCGGTCTGCGGCGCCTCCATGATGGCGTCAAGCCCGGTGAGCGCCGCTTTCACATTGGTCCAGCGGGCCATGGTCGCCGAAAGGGCGGCCAGCGGGCCAAGGGTGCGCCCGGTCAGGATGCCGATGGCGATGATCGTGCCGACGGTGAATTGCCCGGCGAAGACCAGATAGGCCCCGACCATCACCGCAACCACATAGGTCGCCTGCTGTACCGCCGCCGCCCAATAGCCGAGCATCGCGGTCAGGTGCCGTTGTTCGGCGGATTTCACGGCGGAAAGGGCGGTCAGTTCCGACCAGATGCGCTTCACCCTGTCTTCGCCGCGGGTGGTGGTGAGGGTTTCCGCCTCGAAGATCGCTTCATAGAGCAGGCGTGCGGCGCGGGTGCTGGCCCCTTGCGTTGCGGCGGTCAGGGCGATCATCCGGCGCTGCATCAGGAAGCCCGGCAGGACCATCAGGATGCCACCCAGCACCAGAACCCAGACGAGATTGCCGCCGATGGAGGCGACGAGCGCCAGGAAGATGACAAGGAAGGGCAGGTCGGCAAGGGTGCCGATCGTGGTCGCCGTGAAGAACTCCCGCACCGAGGAGAACTCCCGCATGGCGCTGAACTGCTGGGAGGGGCTGCGCTGCCCGGCACCCGATTTCATGCCCAGAAGCCGGTTCATCAGCACGGCCTGCACCGAAAGCTCGATGCGCTTGCCGGTCATGTCCATCAGGCTCGACCGGGCGAGCTTCAGCATCGCTTCCAGCAGGATCGCCAGCATGGCCCCGCCCGCCAGCACCCAGAGGGTGGGGACGGATTGATAGGGGATCACGCGGTCATAGACCTGCATCGAGAACAGCGAGACCGAGACGGCGAGGATATTGGCGACAAGGGAACCCGCCCCAACCTCGGCCAGCTGGCGTTTGAAACCCCTGAACTCGCCCCAGAACCAATGGGCCTTCTTCGTCTCCGGCACATGGCGGGTTTCAAGCTCGGCGACGCTGGGCCTGGCGCGCAGCAGCCGACCGGCGTAAAGCCCGGCGAAATCGGCGTGATCGACCTCTGCCCGGTTGCCGGGAAAGCTCGTGTCATAGATGTCGAGCCCGGAGGCGCGCTGTTCCAGTACCAGCACCACCTGCCCGGAGGTCAGCTCCACCAGCGCCGGCCAGTGGCTGGCGCCGGGGCGCGGCACGGCGGCGATGCGGGCGTCGAGCCCGGTGGTGCGAAGCGCATGGCGCAGATCGTCCAGCTCCGCCCGCTCCGCGACCTGTCCGAGATGCAACTGCTCCGCCAGATCGGTGACGGAACATTCGGTACCGAGAAGCGCCGCATAAACCGCCGCGAGTTCCGCGCGTTGCAGGGTGCTTTCCACCGGATGCGGGCGCGGATCGGGTACCGGGGCGAGGGGTGCCACGGCCAGTTGCGGCCCGGCCCCGACCTGACCGGCGTTGATATCGAAGGAGACGACCCGCGTGTTCACATCCGTGCTCCGTCTACGAGAATCCCGCGGTCCCGCGCGATTTCCAGTTCAATCAAAGCGATTTCATAGCGAAGCGATGTCTGGTCGCGCTGCAACCGGGCGAAGCTGTCGTATTGGGCGGCCAGTTCCAGCAGGGTGCGGCGGCCGACCTTGTATTGCTCGGTGAAGAGGCCGAGGTTTTCTTCGGTCTGTTGCAGCACTTCCGCGCCCTGCGCTTCGCGGGTGCGGAGCTGGGCGATCTGGCTTTGAAGCGAGACGATGCGGCGGTTGGCGGTATCGCTGACCTCGGCGGTCTGGCGGTTCACCACATCCTGCGTGGCGTCCAGAGCCTGCATTTCCGCCTTGGTTCCGGCCCCGAACATGCCGCCGCTGAGCGAGATGCCGGGGTTGATGCCGCCGCCGTCGATGCTGCTCGTGGCGCTGATCCCCGGCAGGAGATTGGCCTTGGCGGCATGGGCTTCGGCCATGGTGCGGGCGGCCTCTCCGCGCGCCTTGACGACGGCGAGCGGTTCCGCCGTGGACTGCACGACGGGCAGGGTGTCAATCCCGCTGACCCCGGTGAGGGGGCTGGTCAGCATCGCCGCCAGTTCGGCCTGCGCGCCGGCCTCGGCCTCGCGGTCGGCGGCGAGGGTCGCCTCCATCTCCACCTTGCGCTGGCTCAGCACCTGCTCTTCGGAGCGGTCCGAAAGGCCGCCCTCGATGCGCTGGTTCATCAGGTTGGTGAATTCACCAAGGCGCGTCACAGCCTTTTGCGACACCGCTGCCTGGGCGCGGGCCTGTTCGGCCTCGACGTAATGGCGCAGCCCGTCGTAGACGCGCTGGTTGATGCCGACGGAAAGGGAAACCGCCGCCACCTCGACATCCGCCGCGGCATAGGCGCGCTCCGCCTTGCGGCGACCGTTGTCGAACAGCGCCTGTTCCACGAGGAAACCGGCCGCCAGACCACCAAGGGTCGAGAGGCTGACCTGCGGGCCGATTTTCGGCAGCCAGTTCTTCTGCCGGGCTTCGGCGCGCAGTTGCGCGATCCGCAGCTCTGCCGCCGCCGCCCCGGAATCGGAGGCGAGCACGGCATCGGCCACCTTTGCATAGGCGCCCCCCGGCGGCAGGATGCTCTGCCGCGCCTGAAGATCGGCGATCAGCGGGGAGCTGGTCGTGGTGCCGGCCGGTTGATCCGGCCGGTTTGCGGACATCGAGGGGGCTTCTGCCCCACCGCTGCCCATGCAGCCCGTGAGGGCCAATGCGGTCAGCAGGGCCAGGACCGGGGGAATGTTCCCCCGGCCGGGCTTGGACGTGCAATCTCTGGGCATGGCCCGTCCCCCGGATCAGACGCCGGTGGTGAGATGGGTGCGGATATCGTCGTCGATGAGCAGGCTTGCCCCGGTGCCGAGCGTGTAGAGGTGGTAGGTCTCGCCGTCGATCACCTGGGTCTGGTGGGTATCCACACCGCCGACGATGTTCACCGTATCGTCCACGTCCCCGCGGATCACCAGTTGATGATCCGGCCCGGTCAGGTTGCGAAGCTGGGCTTCCGTGATGGAAAGCTGCGCGTCCGGAGCGAGCGTCAGGTCGATGGTCGAGAAGTCGAAGTTGCTCAGACCCGAACGGCTGAGATCGACCACCGAAGCCGTGGTGTTGTTGACGATGACGAGGGTGCTCGTCGAGTTGTGGGCGGCATCTTCGGTGTTGATCACCAGATAGCTGCCATCCGGCACCGCACGGCCGAAGCTGAAGTACGCTTCGTCGCCCATGTCGCTGCGGGTGGCGGTGACGCTGCTCGACGTGCCGTTGGAGGCAACTTCATGGAAGGAATAGCTGTCGCTGGTGTCTTCCGTGTAGATGCCGCGCATCGTGCCGTTGGTGGCTTTGTTCACGCCGGTCACTTCGGGGCTTTCCGGGGCGATGGTATCGACCAGGAAGCTGTCGGTGAGCGTGGAGACGTTGCCGGCCCGGTCGGTGGCGGTGATGGTCACGGTCTGGCTCAGTTCTCCCGTCGGCAGGACCGAAGCGGGGAAGGTCGCCGACCAGTTGCCATCGGCGCCGACGGTGACGGTCCGCTCCGCACCATTGGTCAGGTGCAGCACCAGCGTCGCCCCCGGCTCGGCGGAGCCGGTCATCGTCAGGCCCTGTGCCACTTCCGCAGCGTTCAGGATGCCGTCGCCACCGATCTTGCCGCCGGTCAGCGCGAAGTTCCGCACCACGGTATCCACCGCCACATTCTCGGTGATGGTGGAGGTGTTGCCGACCGCATCGGTCGCAACCGCAGTCAGTTTGACACTGTTTTCACCAGCCGGGATCTGGCTGGCCGGGATCTTCACCGTCCAGGAGCCGTCCGCCGCAACCGTCGCGGGCAGCGAGGAGCCGTTGCCGAAGGTCACGAGCACCGAAGAGCCCGCCTCGACCTTGCCGGTGACGGTCAGGCCGGATTTGGCTTCCTCGAAGTTCAGGATCGTGTCCGATCCCGTGGAGAGGGTGCTGCGCGAGAACGGCGTGACTTCGGTGTCGATGTTGATGGTCGAAGTTGCCGTCGCGGTGTTGCCGGCGGCATCCGTGGCCGTCACCTGCACCGTGCCGGTGCGGGTCCCGGTCGGGATCTCGCTGGCGGCGAAATTCGCCGTCCAGGTGCCGTTCGAGCCGGCGGTCACGGTGCGGGTCGCACCCTCGAAGACCACGACCACTTTCGACCCGGCCTCCGCGGTGCCGGTCAGGGCGATGCCCGCCTTCTGCTCGGCGCCGGAAATGATGTTGTCGCCGCCGACCTGACGGGCGTCGATGCCGACCGAGATCTCGGTGTCGATGGCGATGGTGCGGGTGGCGGTCGCCGTGTTGCCGGCCGCATCCGTCGCGGTGACGGTGGCGGTGGTGCTGAGCGTGCCGGAGGGGATCGACGAGGCCGGGAAGCTCACCGACCAGGTGCCATCCGCCGCGACGGTCGCGGGCAGGGTGGTGCCGTTCCAGGCCACCGAGACGGTGGCACCGGCCTGTGCGGTGCCGGTCAGCACCACGGAACCGTGCGATTCCGCCGCGTTGATCACGTTGTCGCCCGCCACGGTGCCGGTGAAGGCCACGTTGGTCAGCGTATCGACGCGGAAGGTGTGGCTCGCGGAGGAGCTGTTGCCGGCCGCATCGGTGGAGGTGGCGGTGATCGTCGCGCCATATTCCCCGCCCGGCAGCAGGTTCGCGTCATAGGTCGTGCTCCAGGTGCCGGACGAGCTGGCCGTCACGGTCCTGGTGACGCCCTGCAACGTCACCTGAAGCGTCGCTCCGGCCGTCGCGGTGCCGGTCACGGTCAGGATCCCCTGAGATTCCGTCAGGTTGACGGTGTTGTCGCTGGTGACCGAGTTGAAGGTGATCGTGTTCGGCACCGTGTCGATCACGATGACTTCGTTCAGCACGGTCTTGTTGCCGAGCGGATCGGTCGCGGTGATGACGGCGGGAATGGAATATTCCCCGGCCGCGATCTGGCTTTGGGTGAAGGTGACCGACCAGTCGCCCGTGGCCGAAACCGTGGTCGTCTGGGTGTGGGAGCCGACCTGTACGGTGATGGTGGCCCCGGCCTCGCTCTTGCCCGAGAGGCTCACGCCATCCTGGTATTCGGCAAGGTTTTCAACGTCGCCCGTGCTCTGGGTGCCATGCACCACGCTGACCGGAGGCGGTGTCAGGTCGATGACGAAATTCGGTCCCGTGAGGGTCGGATGGCTGCCATGGTCACCCGTGACGACCACGGAGGCCGTATAGGTGCCATCCGGCGGAAGCCCGGTGGAGGGGAAGCTGGTGCTCCAGGTGCCGTTGTTGCCGATGGTGGTGGTCTGGGTCTGGTTGCCGATGGTCACGACCACCGTTTCGCCGGCCTGGCCGGTCCCCGTCACCGTCAGATGCGGATTTTCGGTGTTGGTGGTGACCGTCGTGGTCGGCTGAGAATCCACGGTCGGATTACGGTGGCCCTTGGAGCCGCCACCGCCGCCGATGATCGCAGCGCCGCCTGCAACGGCCGCCGCCCCACCCAGACCGCCCAGGCCGCCGAGCAGACCCGGAACGATCGGACCCATGCCGGCGGGCTCGCTGGAGGCCGCGGCCATTTCGCCGATCGGGTCGGCGCTCGTGTAGCGCAGATCGTCGAGCGGGCTCCACTTGTCCCAGCCCTGCACCGGGCCGTAATCGGCGTAGAGCACGCCATTGCCGGTGTCATCGACGAACACTTCGACGATCTGGCCGTCGGAGGAAAGATAAAGGTGGTTCTTGTCTCCGGCGGCTTCTTCGAAGTAGCCGTCCAGAACGATGGCACGCCCATCGGTGAGTTTGATCAGAAGATCGCCGCCCTGTTGTTCATAAGCGACGATGCTGTTGCGCGACAGGTTCAGCGAAACACTGTCGCCGGAGTGAACCTGGATGAAGTTGCCTTGGCCTTCGCCCGCAACCGAACCATTCTGAGTCCCGCCCGCACCACTGCGGACGGCGAAATTAATCGCCGAAACCATTGTACTACTCCGCCTCAATGTCCGGGATTTTTCGCCCGGAACGTTATTGCCCCGGATTTTTCCGAAGCGCATTGCGGGTATGAATACGAGGGTTTTCTCACGATTTCTAGTGGTTGCGTGTCGAAGTGAAGGTAAATGCCAAAATTTCCCCCCATTCTGGCCACAATTGGGTCTTTTCGGCTACAGGCGGACAAAGAATGTGTCCCCGCAGGCGGCCTTGCCGCAGGGCCGCCTCCCCGCAGGGTTGTGCGGCTCAGGCCGGCCGGTGGGGCAGCAGGTGACTTCCCTCTTTACGGGGCGGGGATTTCCCGCTTTCCATCAGCCATGGCTGGTCAGACCGAAACACTCCTTTCCGCGATCCTCGGCTGGATAGATCTCGGCCGGCTCAATCCCGGTGACGTGATCGACGAGACGGCCCTTGTCGAGGCCTTCGGTGTGTCGCGGACCCCGGTGCGGGAGGCGCTGCTTCAGCTTGAGGCCATGGGGCTCATCCGTCGCCTGCCGCGCAAGGGGGCGACGGTCTTCCGTCCGACGCTGGAGGAGTTCCTGGCAATTCTGGAGGTTCACGCCAAGCTCGAAGGGCAGGCGGCCGGGCTTGCGGCGCGGCGCCTTTCGGCGAGCGGGGCAGAGGCTCTGGAGCGCGCGGTCGCAGCCTGCGAGGCGCATGCCGAGACCCTCGGCGACGCGGAGCCGGATGCCTATTACCAGCTGAACCTGCGGTTCCATGAGACGGTCGCCATCGCCGCGGGCAATCCCTTCCTGACCGAGATGATCAAGACGAATGCCCGCAAGCTTCTGGCCTATTACCGGGCGCGCTATCATTACGCCGGGGCGATCAGCGCTTCGGCCCGTGACCATCGGGCGATTGCCGGGCTGATCCTTGCGCGCGATGCCGTGGGGGCGGAGGCGCTGATGCTGCGTCATGTGCAGTTCGACCAGATCACCGCCATGGATCTTCTGGCGGCCCTGTCCTGACAGCAGGCACACACGACCTTCCCTGGCCGCGCGCCTTCCTGCGCGCCTGCAAATATCAGGCCGGGCGCCGCCGGGGGAGAGGCGGCATGGTTGCGCGGCCACCGGCTTCGGGCTATCCCGAAGGCAATGTTCCTTTTGCCCGGACTTTCAGATGTTCTTCACCCGCCTTCTTGCCGTGATGCTTTCGCTGGGCCTTCTGGCGGCCTGCCAGACCAATGACCTGAAAGAGCCGCCGCCGCCGCTCGGCAACTTTGCACTCGGTCTCAACATCGCGGTGACGGACAAGTTGCAGAAGGTTCCGATCTCGCGGGAGGCGACGCCGCAGGCCTGGGAAGCCGCCATGGAAAAGGCGGTGCAGGACCGCTTCGGGCGCTACAACGGCACGAAGCTTTACAACATCGGCATCTCCGTCGATGCCTATGCGCTCGCCCCTCCCGGCATCCCGCTGGTTCTGAAGCCGAAATCGGTGCTGGTCGTGACCGCCTCCATCTTCGACGATGCGGCGGGCAAGCAGCTCAACGCCGAGGGCAAGCGCTTCACCATCTTCGAGAAGATGTCGCCGGAAACCTTCGTCGGCTCCGGGGTCACGCAGTCGAAGGAAAAGCAGATGGAAGTGCTGTCCTACAATGCGGCGAAGCGGGTCGAGGAATGGCTTCTCGACAATCCCGAATGGTTCGGTATGCCCCCGAAGAAGAAGCCGACGCCGGCAGATGCCCCCACGGTTTCAGGCAGCCCGCGCCCCGCGAACTGAGCAGGGCGGGCGCAGTGCGTGGCGCCCGGTTCTGCCCCGGTTCTGCCAAGTCAGGCTTGATTTTCCCTCGCCGAGGGCATAAGTCGCCGCGCGTGTAGCAGAAGGCCCGCTTCCGGGCCTCCAACCGAGGATGCCCGATATGGCAAAGGCAAAGTTTGAACGGACGAAACCGCACGTCAACATTGGGACCATTG
>JAPUEK010000048.1 GCA_027492585.1 Paracoccaceae bacterium
TGTGGCCGCCGCGGATGATCAGGTCCTTCGCCCGCCCGGTGATGAAGAGATAGCCGTCCGCATCGAGCCGGCCAAGATCGCCGGTCCGCAGATAGCGGCCTTCGGCAAAGAGGGATTTGTTCTTGTCCACCTCGGTATAGGTGGAGCCTTCGAAGACGCCGGGGTTGGAGACGCAGATCTCGCCCACCTCATCCACGGCGCAATCGCGCAACCCGCCGTTGCCATCCGTCATCAGGATCCGCACATGGGTATGGGGGAAGGGCAGCCCGACGGAGCCGATCTTCTTGTTGCCATCGGGCGGGTTGACCGAGACGAGGCAGGTACATTCCGTCAGCCCGTAACCCTCGACGATCTCGACCTTGGTGGCCTTCTCGAAGCGGGTGAACAGCTCGATCGGCAGGGGGGCCGAGCCGGAGAACGCCCCGCGCAGGGTGGAGACATCGGCATTGACAGGGCGCTGCATCAGCGCCGAAAGCGCAGTCGGCACGGTGACGAGATAGCTGACCTTCCAGGTCTCGATCAGCTTCCAGAGATTGTCGAAAACCCCTTCGCCGCGATAGCCGGCCGGGGTCGGGAAGACCACATGCGCGCCCGAGGCGATCATCGACATGAGGATCGGATAGGCGGCGAAGACGTGGAACAGCGGCAGCGGACACATGACCGTATCCGTCTCGCGGAAGAGAAGCCGCGCCCCGAGCCAGCCGTTGTAGACCATGCCGGAGACCTTGTGCTGCGCGACCTTCGGCATCCCCGTGGTGCCGCCGGTATGGAAATAGGCCGCGACCCGATCCGTCTTCGTATCGGCGAAGGTCAGGCGGTCGGCGGGCTGGCGGGCCGCTTCGGCGTTGAAATTCTTCACATTGGCCGTATGCGTCACCGGGTTCTTCGGACGGACCAGCGGCACGATCCAGCTTTTCGGCGGCGACAGGTAGCGGACCAGATCCACCTCCAGCACCGTCTTCACATCGGGAGCATGGCGGACGGCTTCGGCCACCTTCTGCGGCACATCGGTTTTCGGAAAGGCCTTGAGGGTGACCACAACCCTGGCCTTGGTCTCGCGCAGGATGGCGCTGATCTGCTCGGGTTCCAGCAGCGGGTTGATCGGGTTGACGATCCCCGCGACCGCGCCGCCAAGCAGCGTCACCGCGGTTTCGAGGCAGTTCGGCAGGATATAGGCGACCACATCCTTTTCGCCAACGCCGAGGCTGCGGAAGAGGTTCGCGGCCTGCGTCACGCGGCCCAGAAGCCCCTGCCAGCTCAGCGTTTCGGATTTCGAGCCGGGGGTGGAGAGAAGCTGATAGCTGATCGCAGGGCGCGGACCATGGGCCTTGGCGGTGCGGGCCACGAAATCATACATGGTCTTGGCAACGTCGCGGTCCTCCCAGGGCATCTCCGCTTCGATGGCCTTCAGATCCGCAAGGTTTGCGAATTCTCCCATGGTCTTCCTCCCCGGTATTGTCGTTGGTCGCGGGCCTCCCCCTGTTCCTCCCGGAGGTTGGCCCGGTTGAGGATGGAGATTGCAGGGGCCTTTGCCAAGGAAAAGCGGCGGGAAATACGCAACGTCAGATGGGGCCGCGCAGTTTGGGGGGAAAATCCGGAGATTTTCCCCCTGCGGAGGGGATCGTGGTCAGCGCCCCCGTTGCACCTTTCGTCAGGCGCCGGAGGGGCTTTGCGCCCCTCCGGACCTCCCCGCAGGATATTTGAGGCAAGATGAAGGGGAGAAGGCGCGCAGGAAGGTGGCGGAAATGGCCGGTGGTTCCGGGCGGCATCCCCGATCTTGTGATCAGCGGTCCGGCGCTCAGGCCGCGCCATCGGTGAACTGGAGCCGGGCGAGCCGCGCGTAAAGCCCGTCTTCGGCCACCAGCGCCTCATGGGTGCCGATGGCCGCGATCCGGCCGTGATCGAAGACCACGATCCGGTCCGCCCGCTTCACCGTCGCAAGCCGGTGCGCCACGACCAGCAGGGTGCGTCCCTCGGCCAGCCGGTCCACCGCCTGCTGCACCGCCCGCTCGCTTTCGGCATCGAGCGCGCTCGTCGCCTCGTCGAGCAGAAGCACCGGCGCATCGCGCAGGATCGCCCGTGCGATGGCGATCCGCTGCTTCTGCCCGCCGGACAGCATCACCCCCCGCTCGCCCAGATAGGTGTCATAGCCCTGCGGCAGGGCGGCGATGAAGCCATGGGCGGCAGCGGCCTCGGCAGCAGCCTCCACCTCGGCATCGCTGGCGTCGGGGCGACCGAAGCGGATGTTGTCGCGCGCCGAGGCGGCGAAGATCACCGGGTCCTGCGGCACGAGCGCGAGGGAACGGCGGAAATCGGCACGGGCCATGTCGCGCAGATCGACGCCATCCAGGCGGATCGCCCCCGATTGCGGATCGTAAAAGCGCATCAGAAGCTGAAGGATCGTCGATTTCCCGGCCCCCGAAGGCCCGACCAGCGCCACCGTCTCTCCGGGCGCCACCGTCAGGCTCACCCCGTTCAGCGCCGGAGCCTCCGGCCGTGCCGGATAGCGGAAGGTCACATCCTCGAAGCGGATCTCGCCCCGCACCGGGCGCGGCAAGGCTTTCGGCGCTGCGGGGTCCGTCACCGGGTCCTCGGCCCCGAGCATCTCCACCAGCCGCTCCGTCGCCCCGGCGGCGCGCTGCAACTCGCCCCAGATCTCCGACAGCGCGCCGACGGCTCCTGCCACCATCACCGCATAGATGAGGAACTGCACCAGTTCCCCCGCCGACATGGTGCCGGCATGGACATCGCGCGCGCCGATCCAGAGCACGCCCACGACGCCGGCAAAGACCAGAAAGATCACGATGGCGGTCATAACCGCCCGCGTGGAAATCCGCAGCTTCGCCGATGCGAAGGATTTTTCCGACACATCGGCAAAATCGGCGCGGGTCTGGCCCTCATGGGTGAAGGCCTGCACGGTCTGCACCGCCTGCAATGCTTCCGAAGCCTTGCCGGAGGAATTTGCGATCCAGTCCTGGTTCTCGCGGCTCAGCACCCGCAGGCGGCGGCCGAGCACCACGATCGGCACCACCACCGCCGGCACGATCAGAAGGACCAGCCCGGAAAGCTTGGCCGAGGTCAGGATCAGCAGCACCAGCCCGCCGATCAGCGTCAGCAGATGCCGCAGCGCCACGGAAACGGAGGAGCCGATCACCGACAGGATCAGCGTGGTATCCGTGGTGATGCGGCTCAGGATCTCGCCGGTCAGCAGGCGCTCGAAATAGGCGGGGCTCATGCCCACCACCCGGTCGAAAAGCGCGCGGCGGATGTCGGTGACGACCCGCTCCCCCAGCCGGGTGACGTAGTAGTAACGCACCCCGGTTCCGAGCGCGAGTACCCCGGCAATGCCGAGCGCCGCACCGAAATACTGGTCCAGCAGGTCCAGATTGCCGCTGGAGAAGCCGTCCACGACCCGGCGCACCGCCAGGGGCAGGATCAGCGACACCGACGCCGTGGTGATCAGCGCAAGCGCCGCGATGATCACCATGGCGCGATAGGGCGCGATGAAGGGCCAGAGCCCGCGCAGCGCGCCGACCCGTTTCGACTTCGCGCGCTCTTGCTGAATGTCCGCCATATCCGACCCTGTCCTTCAATCCCTGCCGCGTCTAGTCGTCCGGCGCCGGGCTCGCAAGCGCCGCAATGTCGCGCCGCTCCCTTGCCCCCGCCCGGCCCCCATGCGACCTTCCGCCAAAACCGGAGGCCCGCATGACCCGCCATTTCACAGCAAAGGACGGAACCCGCCTTGCCTTCAAGGACGAAGGAGAGGGAAAGGTGCTGCTCTGCCTCGCCGGGCTGACCCGGACCATGGCGGATTTCGACTATCTGCACCCGCATCTGCCACCCCTGCGGCTGATCCGCATGGATTACCGGGGGCGCGGTGAAAGCGGGTGGAGCGGGGCTGCGACCTACACCGTTCTGCAGGAAGCGCAGGATGCGCTGGCCCTTCTTGACCATCTCGGGGTGGGCAAGGCCGCTGTGCTTGGCACCTCGCGCGGGGGGCTGATCGGGATGCTGATGGCCGCCATGGCCAGGGACCGGCTGACCGGGCTTTGCCTCAACGATATCGGGCCGGAGATTTCGCGGCCGGGGCTGGAGCGGATCTTCGACTATGTGGGGCGCAACCCGGCGGCGAAGACGCTTGCCGATCTTGCCGCCCGCCTGCCTGCCGCCATGCCGGGCTTTGCCAATGTGCCGCAGAGCCGCTGGCAGGAGGAGGCCGCAAAGCACTACATCCAGACGGAAACCGGCCTGCGGATCACCTATGATCCCGCGCTGCGCGAGGCGTTTCTGGCGGGGTTCAACGGCCCGCCCGTCGATCTCTGGCCGCTGTTCGACGCGGCGCAGGGCCTGCCGCTTGCGCTGATCCGGGGCGCGAATTCCGATCTCCTCACCCCGGAAACCGCCGCCGAAATGCGTCGCCGCCGCCCCGACATGATCTTTGCCGAAGTGCCGGACCGCGCCCATATCCCCTTCCTCGACGAACCGGAAAGCCGCGCCGCCCTCGGCCTTTTCCTGAACGCCCTGCCTCTGCCCGAAAGCCAGTCATGACCTCGCTTGACCTGATCGAAGCCGCCGCTCTCCGCCTTGCCGGACGGGTGCGGCGCACGCCGCTCCTGAACGCACCGCTGCTTGACGAGATCGCCGGTCGCCGGGTTTTCGTGAAAGCGGAGTGCCTGCAATGGACCGGCAGCTTCAAGTATCGCGGCGGCTGGTCGGCGGTTTCCGCCCTGCCGGAGGAGGCGCGGGCGCGGGGGGTGATCGCCTATTCCTCCGGCAATCACGCGCAGGGGGTGGCCCTTGCCGCCCGCCAGCATGGCGCGCCCTGCGTGATCCTGATGCCCGCGGATGCGCCTTCGGTAAAGATCGCCAATACAAAGGCTTATGGTGCGGAGGTCGTGCTTTACGACCGCCTGACGGAAGACCGGGACGCGATTGGCGACCGGCTTGCCGCCGCCCGCGGCCTGACGCTGATCAAGCCCTATGACGACGCGCAGGTGATCGCCGGACAAGGCACGGTCGGGCTGGAGATCGCCGAACAGGCCGCCGAGGCCGGGATCGCCGCGGCAGAGGTTGTCACCTGCTGCGGCGGCGGCGGGCTGACCTCCGGCATCGCTCTGGCGCTTGAGGCGAAGGCGCCACATCTGCGGGTCCGCCCGACGGAGCCGGAGGGCTTCGACGATGTGGCCCGCTCGCTCGCCTCCGGTCAGCGGGAGCGGAACGCCCGCGCCGCCGGGTCCCTTTGCGACGCGATCCTGACGCCCTCTCCGGGGGAATTGACCTTTCCTGTCTTGAAGCGGCTCTGCGGGCCGGGGCTGGTCGTTTCTGACGAAGAGGCGCTGCGGGCCATGGTGCTGGCCTTCACGCATCTGCGGATCGTGGTCGAACCGGGCGGGGCGGTGGCACTTGCGGCTTGCCTCTTCCGCAAGGACCTGCCGGAGAGGGTGATCTGCACCGCTTCGGGCGGCAATGTCGATGCGGGAATCTTCGCCGATGCGGTGCAGCGGTTCGGCAGTTGATGGAAGAATCGAACTTTCGCTGTTTCTCGCCCCGGTCGGAGACTGTCTGAGCCTCCTGCGCCAAGCCATTGGCAATGGGAAACGAGCGGGGATTTCGCTCCGGTGCGGTCCAATAGCCACCCCTTACGGAATCGAACATGGCCCTCGTCTATCTCGATGACATCCGCCTCAATGCCGAGATTTCCGGCCCGCCGGACGGGCCTGCGCTCGTGCTGGTCCATGCGCTCGGCACCTCGCTGGCGATCTGGGACGATCTGTTGCCGCGCCTGCCGGAATCCCTGCGGGTGCTGCGCTTCGATCTGCGCGGGCATGGCGGTTCCGACACCCCTGCCCCGCCCTATGCCATGGGCGCGCTGATCCGCGATGCGGAGCGGCTGATGGCCCATTTCAGGCTGAAGGAGGCGGTGGTCGCGGGGGTCTCGCTCGGCGGGATGGTGGCGCAGGGGCTGGCGGTCAAACGGCTGGATCTGGTGCGCGGGCTGGTGCTGTCGAACACCGCCGCCAAGATCGGCACGCCCGCGATGTGGGAAGGGCGCATCGCGCAGATCCGCGCGCAGGGCCTTGAAAGCTATGCCGATGGTGCGATGCAGCGGATTTTCGGGCGCGGTTTCCGGGAAAAGCCGCAGATGCCGCGCATCCGCGCGCTGCTGACCTCCACACCGGAGCAGGGTTGGACCGGCTGCGCCGCCGCCATCGCCGGGACGGATTTCTACACGCCGACCGCGAGTCTGACCCTGCCGACACTGGTGATCGCCGGCACCAATGACGGCACCACGCCCCCCGATCTGGTGCGCGAGACCGCCGATCTGATCCTCGGCCACCGTTTCGCGCTGATGCGCGGCACCGGCCATCTGCCCATGGTCGAGGCGCCGGGGGAGTTTGCCACGCTCCTCACCGATTTCCTGACCTCCATAGGTCATATCTGAGCGAATTCGCCGCAAAGTCGCTGCCGGGACAGTCCGTGTCGCCGGAACACGCGAGATCGCCGCCGCTTGCGCCAGACTTTCCGCAATCGCGGAGGAATACGCATGAAGCTCAAGGATCTGGAGATTTTCGTCGTGGCCCCACCCGCGCCGGGCTGGGGCGGGCGGTACTGGATCTTCCCGAAGATCACCACCGACGACGGCATTGTGGGGTACGGCGAGTGCTATGCCTCCACCGTCGGGCCGAAGGCGATGCGGGCGGTGATCGAGGATGTGTTCGAGCGGCACATGCAGGGCGAAAGTGCCGAAAACATCGAGCTGATGTATCGCCGCGTCTATTCTTCCGGCTTTACCCAGCGCCCCGATCCGACGGTCATGGGCGCCTTCGCGGGGCTGGAGATCGCCTGCTGGGACATTCTCGGCAAGGCCCGCGGCCGCCCGGTCTGGGCGCTTCTGGGCGGGATGATGAACCGCAAAATCCGCTCCTACACCTATCTTTATCCTCTGCCCGGTATGGAGCATGGGGAGTTCTGGGTGAACCCCGACATGTCGGCGGAAGCGGCGGCGCATTATGTCAAACAGGGCTTTACCGCGGTGAAATTCGACCCTGCCGGTCCCTACACCATCCGCGGCGGCCATGAGCCGGCGATGCGCGACATTTCCCGCTCCGTCGCCTTCTGCAAGGCGATACGGGAGGCGGTGGGCGACCGGGCGGACCTGCTCTTCGGCACCCATGGCCAGTTCACCACGCCGGGCGCGATCCGTCTCGGGCAGGAGCTGGAGCCCTACAACCCCCTTTGGTATGAAGAGCCGATCCCGCCCGACAACCTGCTGGAATTCGCCGAGGTGGCGCGCCATGTCCGCGTGCCGCTGGCGACAGGGGAGCGGCTGACGACCAAGGCGGAATTCGGCACGCTCCTGCGGGCGGGCGGGGTGAAGATCCTGCAACCGGCCCTTGGGCGGCTTGGCGGGATCATGGAGGCCAAGAAGCTCTCCGCCATCGCCGAGATCTTCAACGCCGAGATGGCCCCGCATCTTTACGCAGGCCCGGTGGAATGGGCGGCGAATGTGCATCTCGCCGCGTCTATCCCGAACCTGCTGATCGCGGAAACCATTGAAACGGGTGGGGAATTCCATCTCAAGCTGATCAGGAACACGATCCGGTGGGAGGAAGGCTATATCCTGCCGCCGGAAGCGCCGGGGCTTGGCATCGACTTCGATGAGGATCTGGCGCGGGCGCATCCCTTCACCGGCACGGGGCTGCATCTTCAGATGCAGGAAGCGCCCTGCGATTACAGCCAGGGCAACAGGTTCGAAGGCGGAGCCCCCTCGACGGAGGCGCGATAGAGGGTTGGGGGGATGGGCAGATTGCCCATCCTACGCATCCCCAACCGCGTTCCGCAGGATGGGCAGTCCGGCCATCAACGGGCGTCGCCCCGCAGGATGGGCGGTCCGGCCATCAACGGGCGTCGCTCCGCGGGATGGGCAGACTGCCCCTCCCCCCTCGTCTAGGTCCAATCCCCCAGAAGCACCGCCCGCGTCACCGCCTCCACCGGACGCTCCCGCGCGATCAGCCCGGCCACCCATTCGCAGGAGGCCGCGTTGAACACCGCTCCTTTGCCACGCCGGTATTCCACCATGCAGCCATTGCCCCGGCTCGCGCGCCCGAGCGTCTCGGCATCGACCCGGCCATAGACCTGCTGGGCCACCTCCTCGGCATCCAATGTGCCGATGAAGGGATCGCGGTCCTGCGGGCCGGTGGAGTGCGACAGGGTGGTGGCGGGCGAAAGGCCGATGATCGTCAGATCGCCGGCAAGCCCGGTGCCTTCGGCGGCAAAGGGCAGGCCGTGGGTCATGGTATAGTCGATCCCGTCCACCTCATAGGCGAAGATCTTCGAAGCCGCCCCCAGCACGTCGCCATAGCCGAGCCCCGTCCCGCGCACCGACCAGTGATCGGGGCGATAGATCGTGAAGCCCCCCGCCCCATGGGCAGAACAGCGGCTCCACCCGGCATAGACGCCCATGGCCCCGGTCAGCCCCATGGTCGCCACCGCCGGGCGCGCGACCTGCGGATGGTCCCAATAGCTCGTGAGCCGGTTGGTGGCGCGCATCGGGTCCGCCACCTCCGCCGTGGTCTTGTAGCAGCTCTGGGTCAGGAGATCGGGCGAAAGCCGCGTCTGCCAGAAGAAATTGCCGCCGAACCGCGCCAGCCTGCCGCCCCGGTCGATCCAGTCCTCCAGATGGTCGCGCATCTCCCAGGTCCAGTATTCGTCATGCCCGGCGATCAGCACCCTTTCATAGCCGTCAAGCGCCTGCGGATCGCGGTGCAGATCGTGCTGGGTGGCATAGTCGAGCGCGATCCCTTGCGCCTCGCACCAAAGCGCGAAGGGTCGCTCGAAAGCCGCCCAGCCGGAGGAGGCGTATTTCTTGGAAATCCCCTTGGCGCGGGCATAGTCCATATGCGGATAGCGCGGCTTCGTCAGCAGCGGCGAGGCATGGGGGATGCGCGGCGCATCGGCGGGCCAGCGGACAAAGCCCCTGGCCCAGGGGCGCAGAAGGCTGACATTGGCCGCGAAATCGGCACCCTCCGGCCCGGTCAGCCCCTGATAATGGTTGGAGCCGCCCCAGTCGTTGTAGGCGCACCATGTTCCTGTCGCCAGAAGCATCAGGATCTTCGCCTGCGGGCGGGCTGCGCGCAGGACGAACATGTGTTGCGACTGGTGGCCTTCAATGGTCAGGGTGATGATGTAAAGACCCGGGCGCCAGCCGGCCGGGAGGGTCAGCCGGAACCGCTCCGGCCAGCCGCAGCCCGCGACGGAACAATCGGCCGGCGTCGGCTCGAAACTCAGCGCGATGCGGGTCGTCAGCAGGGTTTCCGGCACAAGACCGTCGCGGGCGATCTCCAGCCGCGCCTCCGCCGCGGAAGACATGGCGTGCAGCACAAGCACTTCCCCCGGCGCATAGGAGAGCGCGCCGGTATAGAACCAGACCTGCGGGCGGTCAGGCTCCGGCGTGGCCATCTCATAATAATGGCCCGTGACCGGATCGCCGTCATCATAGGGTCCCGCGGTGAAAAAATCCCTGAGGCTCATGCGCTTCCCCTTCCTGCGGCGCGGCATCGGCGGCCCGGCGTCACGCCCTTCCCCCTCTCCATCCACTGTGCATAAATATCCTGCGGGGAGGTCCGGAGGGGTGCAAAACCCCTCCGGCGCCAACGCCGGGCGCAACGCCCCGGAATATCTGGCCCCAAGGCCACAGTCACCGCATCCCCTCCCGGAACGCCCGCTCCAGAAAGGCGGCGGAGCGGGTCAGATAGGTTTCGACATTGCTGCGCCGGAAGACGCCATGGCCCTCGTTCTCGAAGAGGAGCAGCTCATGCGGGATGCCCGCCGCCGTCAGCTCCCGATGCGCGGCATGGGTGTTTTCCGGCCCGACATTGCTGTCGGCAAGGCCGTGGATGATCATCACATGGCCGCGGATACGGTCGATGAAAGTGCCGGGGCTGGCATTGGCGTATTTTTCGGGGAAGTCCTCGGGCGTGCCGCCCATCATCTCTTCCGAATAGGCGCGGCCATGGGGCATTTCCGTCTCGTGATAGTCGATGTCGAGCCGATACATCCCGCACATCGGCAGGGCGGCGGTGACGAGATCGCCGTGGCGGGTGATGGCCGTCCAGCTTGAAAAGCCGCCATAGGAATTGCCCGCGACGGCGACCGGGCCGGGCAGGCCCGCCGCCAGAGCCGCCTCGATCCCGGCGCGGATGTCGGTCTGCTCGCGCCCGCCCCAGCCGTCTTCCTTCACCGCCTCGCGGTGGGCATACCCGAAGCCGGTGGAACCGCGGTAATTCGGATCGAGCACCGCATAGCCCGATTGCACCCAGAACTGGATCTTGGGATTGACCCAATCCTCCGAATGCCAGGTCGGCCCGCCATGGACATAGGCGATGAGGCCCAGGGCCACACCCTCCGGCCGGTAGAGCCAGCCCTGCATCGGGCGGCCATCGGGTGCGGTCCAGCGGAAATCCTGCGGAACGGCATGGCGGCGGACGGCATCGGCGGGCGCCTCGGCAAGGGTCCGGCAGCTGCCGTCGGGCAGGATGCGGACAAGCGCATGGGGGGCGGAGGCGTCATAGGCCTCCGCCAGCCAGCCGCCATCCGGCAGGGCGGCATGGGGCAGAAGGGTCCGGCGGCCGGAGCGGTTCGGCAGCGGGGTAAGCGCACCATCCCAGATCAGCGCATGGGTCCGCGACTGGTCATGGGCGATGAGCGCAAAGCGCCCCGCCCCGCCGGGCAGGACGGCAAAGGGAAACAGCTCCGGCTCTCCCGCGATCCATTGCACGAGGCCGGTCGAAAGGGTGAGGATGCCCAGCCAATCCGCCCCCTCCCGATCGCTGACGAAGGCGATGCGGTCCGCGTCGATCCAGTCGCCATGAGTGTTGTTGGCAGGGCCGAGGTTCAGCACCTCGCGCGCCTCGCCACCCTCTGCCGGCAGAACCCAGAGCTGCGTTCCCGCCGGTGCTTCTTCATGGCGATGCCACAAGAGCCACCGGCCGTCGGGCGACAGGATCGGCCCGCTCTCGAACGGCGTCCCGGACCGCGCCAGACAGCGCCGTGCGCCGGTCTCCAGATCCTGCTGCCAGATCCAGCCGCCCGCCGTGACCTGCCCGCGCTCATAATCATAATCGGCGATGAAGATCACCGCGTCTCCTTCCGGCGCGAAGATCCCCCCGTAAAGGTAGTGGTCCGACTGCGGCGGGGTCAGTCGGGTGAGGCGGCCCGTCTCCCGCTCCAGCAGGAGCAGATGATCATGCTCGCTCGCATGGCGCGACTGGGCGAGGATCAGGCGACGGCCATCGGGCGAGACATCGCGGATCAGCAGGTGATCCTCCCCCTCCGTCAGGCGGCGCGGCGCGGCGGAGCCATCGGTCGGCGCACACCAGACCTCCTCGACCTCGCTCACCCCGGCCCAGCACCAGAAGGCCCAGCACCCGTCGGCAGAGGCATGGATATTGGTGATCTGCGGCAGGGCGGCCCATGCTGCGGCTGTGGTCATCTCATTCTCCGACAAAATGGCAGGCGGCCTGACGGCCCCCGAAATCGCGCAACTCCGGGCGCTCGGCATGGCAACGCGGCTGCGCCTCGGGGCAGCGGCTGGCAAAGACGCAACCCTTTGGCGGGTTCAGCACGGAAGGCAGCTCCCCCGGCAGCGACTGGCCGATGCGGCCGCGCTCGCGCCTGGGGTCCGGCTCCGGCACCGCCGCCGTCAGGGCGCGCGAATAGGGATGCAGGGGGCGGGCATAAAAGGCATTGCGCGGCGCCACCTCCACCACCCGGCCAAGGCACATGACCATGACCTGATGGCTGATGTGGCGCACCACCGCGAGATTGTGGGAAATGAAGACCAGCGCCAGCCCCATGCTGTCCTGAAGATCCATCAGGAGGTTGATCACCTGCGCCTGGATCGAGACATCGAGCGCGGAAACCGGCTCGTCGCAGATCAGCAGCTTCGGCCCGCCGATCAGCGCCCGCGCGATGCCGACCCTTTGCGCCTGACCGCCCGAAAGCTCGTGCGGATAGCGCCCGGCGAAATCGGCCGAGAGCCCGACACGGGCCAGCGCCTCCACCGCCCGCGCGGCGCGGTCGGCGCGTGTCAGCTCCGGCGCGAAGACCGCCAGCGGGCGCGAGACGATCTGGCCCAGCGTCAGACGCGGATCGAGCGCCGCCACCGGGTCCTGAAAGATGATCTGCATCCCGGCCCGCATCCGCCGCAACTGGCCGGCGGAAAAGCCGGCCATGTCCTGCCCCTGCCAGAGCACCTGCCCCCCCGTCGGCGCCACCAGCCGCAGCAAGGCGCGCCCCAGCGTCGATTTCCCGCAGCCCGATTCCCCGACGATCCCCAGCGTCTGCCCGTCATGCAGCGCAAGGCTCACCCCATGCACGATGGGCAAGAGAACCGGCCGCGAGAAAAGCCCCGCTCCCGCCACCGGATAGCCCACGTCCAGCGCCCGCGCCTCAAGCAATGTCATGCTGACCTCCCGCCCCCGGCCGCTGCGGAACGCTCCGCGGGGGATATTTGAGAAGAGAAGAAAGCCCTTTCATCTTTGCCAGAGCATCCCCGCCGGAGGCGCCCCGGCCCTCCCTGCCCCTTTCAGACTGGCTCAAATATCCCCCGCGGAGCGTTCTCCGGCCCGGCATGGCCGTACCTCTGACCGGAAAGGCGCTCATCTTTCCGCCTCCAGATGGCAGGCCGCCAGCGTCCCGCCACGCGCGGTGAGAGCGGGTTGAACCTGCGCGCAAACCGGCAGTCTCAGCGGGCAGCGCGGCTCGAAAGGGCAGCCGGGCAGCATCGCCCCGCCGGAGCGCGGCGTGCCGGGGATGGTGCCGAGACGCGGGGTCAGCGCCTCGTCCAGACGCGGGGTCGCCTGAAGAAGGCCGCGGGCATAGGGATGGGCGGGGGCCTCGAACAGCGCCTCCGCCGGGCCTTGCTCCATGATCCGCCCGCCGTAAAGCACCACCACCCGGTCACAGAGCCGCGCCACCACGCCGAGGTCATGGGTGACGAGGATGATCGCCGTGCCGATCTCGCGCGCCAATTCCGCCATCAGGTCCAGCACCTGCGCCTGAATGGTCACGTCGAGCGCGGTGGTCGGCTCATCGGCCAGCAGAAGCGCGGGCCGCACCAGCAACGCCATGGCGATCATCACCCTCTGCCGCATCCCGCCCGAAAACTCATGCGGATAGCGCCGCGCGCGGGCGGCGGCATCGGGGATCCGCACCCGGTCGAGCATGGCGACCGCCTCGGCCCGGGCGGCGCTCCGGCTCAGGCCCTTGTGGAGGATCAGCCCCTCCGCCAACTGATCCCCAACGCGCATATAGGGGTTGAGCGAGGTCATCGGGTCCTGAAAGATCATCGACAGGCTGGTGCCGCGCACCCGGTCGAGCTCCTTGGGGCGCAGGCTCAGCAGATCCTGCCCCTGAAAAACGGCCTGCCCCCCGACCGTGCCGTTCGAGGCGAGAAGCCCCATCAGGGAAAAGAGGATCTGGCTCTTGCCCGATCCGCTTTCGCCGACGATCCCCAGCACTTCGCCCGGCGCGAGATCGAAGCTCACCCGGTCCACCGCCCGCATCACGCCCTGCGGCAGGCGGAAATCCACGGTCAGGCCGCGCAGGGAGAGAAGCGGTTCAGCGGTCATTGGGGTCGAAGGCATCCCGGAGCCCGTCAGCGATGAAGTTGAGGCAGAGGAGGACCGCGGCCAGCAGCCCCCCCGGCAGGAGCAGGAGGCGCAGGTCGGTGTCCATGGCGGCCGTTCCGGTCTGGATCAGGTTGCCCCAGCTTGCCTGTGGCTCCTTGATGCCGATGCCGAGGAAAGAGAGGAAGCTTTCCGACAGGATCACCTCCGGCACCAGAAGCGAGCCGTAGACCAGCACGACCGACAGGCAGTTCGGCACGATATGGGTCAGCACGATCCCGGTGCCGGTCATGCCCCCCGCGCGCGCCGCCTCGACGAATTCCCGCCGCGTCAGGCTTTGGGCCTGCGCCCGCACGATCACCGCCGGCGTCAGCCAGAGCGTGAAGACGATGGCGGCGAAAAGCGCCAGATTGCCGCCGCCGAAGAGGAGGCTGAGAAGGATGACGAGGATCACATAGGGAAAGCCGTAAAGGATCTCCACGCAGCGCATCATCAGCCCGTCGAGCCTGCCGCCGACATAGCCCGCGATGGCCCCGTAAAGCACCCCGATCCCCCCGGCGGTCAGCGCCCCCAGAAAGCCGATGGTCAGCGAGACCTGCCCGCCCTCCAGCACCCGCACCAGAAGGTCGCGGCCGAAATCGTCCGTGCCGAAAAGATGCGGCGAGGAAAAGTCGATGGGCGCGCCGATATAGTCGAAATCCGCCTCTTCCCCGTCGAAGGGAAAGGCATAGGGGCCGAAGAAGCAGCCCAGAACGATCAGCAGCAGGACGAAAACCGACAGCATCGCCAGCCGGTTCTGCGCGAAGCGTCGCAGCTGAAGCTGAAAGGTGGACAGGGGGCGGTCAACGGCCATGGCGCAACCTCGGGTCCATCCAGCCGCGCAGCAGATCGGTGCCGATGTTGAAGAAGATCAGCAGCGCGCCGTAAAGTAGCGTGATCCCCATCACCAGGGGATAATCCCGGTTCAGCGCCGCATCGACGAAATGCCGCCCGATCCCCGGCACGGCAAAAACCGTCTCGATCAGGATGGAGCCGGTGATGATCGCCGCCGTCGCCGGGCCGAGATAGGCCACGACCGGCAGAAGCGCCCCGCGCAGCACATGCGCTCGGAGCACCCGGCCGCCGCCAAGGCCCTTGGCGCGGGCAGTGCGGACGTAATTCTCGCGCAGGGTCTCGATCATCGAGGACCGGGTGAGCCGCGAGATATAGGCGATGTTCGGCAGCGACAGCACCAGAACCGGCAGCACCAGCGAGCGCCACCCCTGCCCCGAGCCGCCGACCGGCAGCCAGCCGAGCTTCAGCCCGAAGACAAGCTGGCAGAGCGGACCGATCACGAAGATCGGCACGGCGATGCCGACCACTCCGATCAGCCCGGCCAGGTAGTCTGCGGGCTGGTTGCGCCGCAGCGCCCCGATGATGCCGAGCGATACGCCCACGAGGCTCGCCACCACCACCGCCCAGAAACCGATGGTCAGCGAATAGGGCAGGCCCGACAGGATCAGGTCGCTCACCGAATAGTCGCGGAACCGGGTGGAGGGGCCGAGGTCGAGATGCAGCAGCCCCCAGACATAGCGGGCGAACTGCTTCCACACCGGCTCGTCGAGGTGGAAGGCCGCCTGGATGTTGGCCAGCACCTCGGGCGAGATCTTGCGGCTGCGCGAGAACGGCCCGCCCGGCGCCAGCCGCATGACGAAGAAGGTCAGCGTGACGAGGGCGGCGAGGGTCAGCCCGCCATCCCAGAGCCTTTTGCCGATGAAGCGCAGCATCGCTTGTGCCTGCCCAACCCTACTCCAGCGTCAGGAACTGCGAGTTGTTGTAGCCCGCGACCGAGCTTTCAAAGCCCTTCACCTGCGGGCTGATCAGATGCCGGGTCGGGATAATCGCCAGCGGCGCGAAGATGTAGTCGTCGAGAAGAAGCTTCTCCGCCTCCGCCAGAGCGGCATTGCGCGAGGCTTTGTCCGGCATCTGCGCGGCCTTGTCCATCGCGGCGTCATATTCGGGCTTCACCCAGTTGTAGCCCGCCTCCGCCGAGGGCCGCAGATAGGCGAGGAAGGTCTCCGCCCCGGCGAAATCGCCGACGAGATCATCGGCGAAGACATCCCAGGTTCCGGCATAGAAACTGTCGAGCCAGGCCTTGCGCTCCTGCGCGTCGTTCACCGCCTCCACCCCCAGCACCTTCTTCCACATCAGCGCCACGCCCTGCGCGCGCCGGATCGAATCCTCGGAGGAGATGGAGACGATGTTGATCTTCAACGGGTTGTCCGGCCCGTAACCCGCCTTGGCGTAAAGCTCCTTCGCAAGGGCCTCGCGCTCGGGCTGAGTCAGGGAGGCTTCGGCGATCTGCGGTCCCTTGTAGGTCGGATCGAAGCCGCCCGCGAAGGAGAAGGTCGGGATCGCCTCGCCCTTGACGATCTTGCCTTCCAGCACCTCGCGGTCGATGGCCAGCGACAAGGCGCGGCGCAGATCGGGGTTTTTGAACGGCTCCTTCGTCAGGTTGAAGTCGTAATAGACCACCTCGGTCGAAGGCGAGATATGGACCTGATCCGGCATCTCGGCCTTCAGCGCCTCGATCTGGTTCAGCGGGATGTCATAGGTGATGTCGATCTCGCCCGCGCGGAAGCGCTTCAGCTCGGTCGCCACATCCTCGGTCACATGGTATTTCACGAAGGGGATATGGACATTGGCCGCGTCCCAGTAATTCGGGTTCCGTTCCAGCAGCACATGGCTTTGGGGAACCACTTCCTTGATCACATAGGCGCCGTTGGAGACGACCTTGGCCGGGTCGATGAACCCGGCGGCGCCATTGGCGGCGAAGGACGGCGAATGGAGCGGCGCCATGTGGAAGGCGCCCATCAGATCAAGCATGTGCGGGGCGGGGTTCAGCATCTCCACCACCACGGTCAGGGGATCGGGGGCGGTGATGCCGAAGGTGGCCGGGTCCTTCGTCTCGCCATCGGCAAGGGCTTTCGCCCCTTTCACCTGAATGACGGAATAGAAGTAATAGCCTTTCTCCGAAGCCGTTTCAGGGTTCAGCGTCCGCAGGGCGGAATTGACGAAATCCTGCGCCACCAGCGGATCGCCGTTGGACCATTTGAGCCCCTCGCGCAGGTGGAAGGTATAGGTCTTGCCATCGTCGCTCACCTCCCAGCTTTCAGCGGCGCCCGGGATCACCTCGCCCTTGCCGTTGTAGGTGACGAGCCCTTCATAGGCGTCCGACTGGATCCAGCCCGCCGCCGCATCGAAATTCACCTGCGGGTCAAGCGAGGCCCATTCCGAACCGACCCCGCGATCCAGCACATCATCCGCAAGGGCGGGGGCGGCGAAAGCGAGGCCGGCGGCAAGGACGAGGCTTCCGAGGGATTGGACCAGGTGGCGCATCGGGGATTCCTTGATTGTGCTTTCAGTCAGTCTGACAGCAGATCGCCACCGCGCAAGATGGAATCTCCCGCCACATGGGCAAGACTTTGCCCGCGCAGACAGGATCGCCAGAGCTCACGGCGGAACATCATTCCGGCATTGCCAGCCAGCACCGGCAGGCGCAGCCGCGTCATCGGGTCGGTGACATGGCCGAGAATCTGGCCCTCCGCCACCTCGTCTCCCGGCCGTGCGATCCAGGTCACCACCCCACCCTGCGGGGCAAAGACCTCCCCCGCGCCGCCGAGGGGCAGGTGGAGTGCATCGGCAAAGACCGGCGCCGCCTGTCCGGCCACCGCGCCGATGGCCGTCAGATAGGTCATCAGATGGCCCGCATCGGCGGCGGCAAGGTCATCCCGCACATCGAACTGCCCGCGGTATTCGAGGGTGGTGGAAAACGCCCCGGCGGGAACCGGAAAGCGCGCACCGAACCGTTCGCGCAGTTGCAGCCATGGCACGGTATGGGCCTCGTCGAAGGCATTCCCCCCCGACAGGTCCTGCAAAAGCGCCAGTTTCGCCCCGATGCACCGGCACAGGAGCGCGGTTTCCTCCGGCCGGGCATGGGAGGCGTACAGGTGCAGCACCGACTCATGATCGCAATGCAGGTCCAGCACATGATCGGCATCGCAGGACAGGCTCAGGAGCGTCAGTTGCAGCGCCGCCATCTCCGTCTTCGCGGTGGCCAGCTCCTCCGTCAGCACCTCGCGGAAGGCGGCGCGGATGGTCTGGAGGTTCTGCCTCTCATCCTGTCCGAGGCGGGTCTCCAGCCTGTCCCCGGCCAGCTTCGCCAGTTCCGCATAGCCCCGGTTGAAATTGTGCAGGCTTTCCGCCTCCTGCCGGCCGAGGGGCCGCTGAAACGCCCATTGCGACAGGCCGATCGGATTGGCCGCGGGAATCACCAGCACCTCACCGCGCAGGTCGCCGCGCCCTTCCGCCGCCTCCAGCAGCGGCAGCAGGTGCTGGAGAACCAGCACACCCGGCATCTCGTCGGCATGGAGACCGGCCTGAAGGCAGACCTTCGGCCCCTGCCCTGCCTTGCCGAAACGCCAGAGCGTCAGGTGCCGGACGGTTCCGGCGCTTGGCGAGGGAAGCGGAAGTGTATCGCACTGCATGGCATGTCCTTTGGCGGAGACAGGGTGGCGTCGGGTCCGGGCTGGACCTTCGCCCCGGAGCCTCGGACGAGGATGACCCTCGGGTCAAGGGGTGCGGCGCCGGGGCTTCGGCCACGCCAAAGGTCAGCCTATGGCGACAGCTTGCCGAACCGGCATGGTTCCGCCGTTAAACGGGAGAGTATTGCGCCTCGATATACCTTTGATATGCCCCCCTCCGCGCCAAACGGCATAGGGTGGCGCCATCCCCGGATCGGCATTTATCCGCCGCCCTGCCATCTCTTGCGGGGTTCTGCCGCAATTGGCTGTGGAAAACTCCCATTCCGGCTTTCACCACGGGGGGCAATCGCCTAAACCCGAAGGGACATTCAGTCCCGGAGCGGTAGATGAAATCCTACGGTGTTGTTTTTGCATGTCTTTTCGCACTTGCGGCCTGCACAGACGGATTCGTTTCCTTTCCCGTCACCAAAGAACAGCAGCAGCGCACGGAGGAGAATGTCGAGATCATCCGTCTGGATGCGAAGAACATCGGCAGCTTCTCCTCTCCCGCCCGCGGGCATAGCCGCGCTTCGGTTCCTTCGCCGGCGCAGTGGGATTACAAGGTGGGCGTCGGCGATACGCTGAACGTCATCGTCTTCGACCACCCGGAACTGACCCTGCCCGCCGGGCCGCAACGTTCCGCCGAGGAAACCGGCTTCCGGGTGCAGTCGGATGGCACGTTCTTCTACCCCTTCATCGGGCAGGTGCAGGCCCGTGGCCGCGCGCCCGAGGAAATCCGGGCCGATGTGACCAAGCGCCTGGCCGAATTCATCCCCTCGCCCCAGCTTGAAGTGCGGGTGGCGAGCTTCAATTCGCAAAGCGTCGTCGTCTCGGGCGAGGTCAAGCAGCCGAGCCGGCTGCCGCTGACCACGGTGGAAACCACGCTGGTCGAGGCGGTGACCGCAGCGGGCGGCCTGACTGAAGACGGGGATGCCCGCAACGTCAGCATCCAGCGGGGAGGATCGCGCTATACTGTTGATCTGGCTGGATATCTTTCTGCCGGAATCGGCCAGAACAACCCGATCCTGCGGGCCGGCGACGTGGTGAACGTACCGCGCCGGCGGGCGGAGGAGGCCTATCTGCTCGGTCAGGTCCGCAAGCCCGATGTCATCGACCTCTCGCAGGAACCCGTCACCCTGACCCAGGCTCTCACCCGTCAGGGCGGCCTTGACGAGGTGCGGGCCGATGCGCGCGGCGTTTTCGTCTTCCGTCAGCGCGAGCCCGGCAAGATCACCGTATTCCAGCTTGAAACCTCCAGCCCCACCGGGATGCTGATCGGCACCCGCTTCGTCCTGGAACCGAAAGATGTGATCTATATCGTCCGTTCTCCGCTGCAACGCTGGAACGACGCCATCTCGGGCTTGCTTCCAACGGTCAGGGCGGTTACGGCCATCGACAGTGCCACCGAGTAGGCGCGGCACCTGACGGCCAGAAACTGACGGATACCGCATGATCCGAAATGTCCTTGTTGTCTGCGTGGGCAACATCTGTCGCTCGCCATTGGGCGAGCGCCTTCTGCAAGCCACGGCCCCAGGCGTGACGGTGACCTCCGCGGGCATCGGAGCGCTGGTCGGTCATGCCGCCGATCCGACCGCTTCTGCGGTCGCGGCGGGCCATGGCGTATCGCTTGATGGCCACCTTGCCCGGCAGTTCAACGCCGAAATCGGCAAGGGCGCCGATCTCATTCTGGTCATGGAGCCGGGCCACAAGGCGCAGATCGCGCGGGAATTGCCACAGGTTTCCGGCAAGATTATGCTCTTCGATCATTGGACAGGCGCGAAGGGGATCGCAGATCCTTATAGAAAATCGCATGAATTTCATGAGGCGGTATTCGGTCAGATCGAGGCGGCGGCGATCGCCTGGGCGGATCGGTTGAAGAAGATGGGTGCAAGATGAGTTCCGAGGCCAGAAATGACGGGTTCGATCAGGAACTCGACCTCATGCAGCTTTTGCAGTCGATCTGGGCCAGCCGGCTGTGGATCGGGATCTTCACGGCGGCCAGTCTTTTCATCGGAGCCTTCTACCTCGCCAACACGCCGCCGACGTATGAGGCGGACGCGCTTCTCCAGCTTGAGGAACGTTCCGGGCAACTTGCCCTTCCGGCAGCCCTCAGCGGCTTCATGGAAAATGACCCGCGCACGGTGACGGAGATCGAAATCATCTCCTCCCGACTGATCCTGGGGCAGGTGGTCGCGGCGCTGAACCTCGACTGGGTGGCACAGCCGGTCGAGGCGCCACTGGTCGGCAAGGCATTGACCCGCTACAACCTTCCTTTCCCGCATACCGGCTATTTCGCCCGCTATGGACGCAAGGGGGACTCGATCGCGCTCGACCTTCTCGAAGTGCCGCCGGGCTGGGTCGATCAGAACATGATCCTGACAGTTACCGGAGAGGCCGGCGAGTTCTCGCTGGAACTGCCGGACGGCTCAAGCGTCGAGGGCAAAAGCGGCACGCTGGTCCGTGATGCGGTCAAGGGCTATGCGCTGAATGTGGGGAGCCTGATCGCACCTCCGGGCCGGCAGTTCGTGATCCGCCAGATCAACGAGCTTGCTGCGGTGAACAATGTCCGCCAGAAGCTGTCGATCGCGGAAACCGGCAAGCAATCCGGGATCCTGCGCGCCAAGGTTCAGGACAAGAACCGGATGCTGGCCGTGGCGATCCTGAACGGCATCACCCAAGCTTATGTCCGGCAGAACATCGACCGTTCTGCGGCGGAAGCGGAGAGCAGCCTCGCCTTCATTCAGGACCAGTTGCCCAAAGCCAAAGCCGCCCAGGAAGCCGCCGAAAAGGCCCTGAACGACTACCGGCTGAAACAGCAGTCCGTCGATCTTACTTTCGAGACGGAGAATGCCCTGTCGCAGGTGACACGGATCGAAACAGATCTGCGCGCCTTGCAGGTACAGGAAGACGACATCAAGCAACGCTACAAGACCAGCCATCCGGTCTATCAGCAATTGCTCGCCCAAAGGGAGCGGCTTCAGGAAGAGCTGGCAACCGTCCGCAAGCAGGTGGAGGGTCTGCCCGAAACCCAGAGAGAGGTTCTGAACCTCACCAGCAATCTGGAACTAACCCGGCAGATCTACACCGAATTGCAGACCCGCGCACAGGAAGTGCAGGTTTTGCGGGCAAGCACGGTTGGCAATGTGCGGATCGTTGATTCCGCTCAGCCCTCATTGTTCCCCGTCGCCCCCCGGCGTTCCGTGATTCTGGCGCTGTCGCTGATTGTTGGTTTTGCACTCGGTACGGGCTTCGGGCTGCTGCGAATTTGGCTGCGGAAAACGGTGCAAGGCACGGAAATTCTGGAAAAGATGGGGCTGCCGGTCTTTGCCACCATCAACCTTGCCAAAATGAGCAATGAGAGCCGCAGGACCCACGGTCACAACGCCATCCTTGCGCTGACCGACCCGACCGATCTTTCGGTGGAAGGTATCCGTTCGCTCCGCACCAGCCTGCAATTCGGGATGATCGACGCGAAAAGCCGGTCGCTGGCCATCACCTCCACGGCGCCCGGCGCAGGGAAGTCCTTTACATCGACCAACCTCGCGGTCGTCTCCTCGCAGGCCGGGCAGCGCGTCTGCCTCGTCGACGCCGACCTCCGGCGCGGCCAGCTTCGCAAGCAGTTCGGCATCCACAAGAATGAAATCGGTCTGTCGGAATATCTCGCCGATGAGGTAACGCTCGACGAGGTGCTGCGCGAGACGACGGTGGAGGGGCTGACGATCCTGTCCACGGGGCGCTATCCGCCCAACCCGTCAGAGCTTCTGATGCGCGACAAGTTCAAGGAGCTGGTCGCGGAACTGGATCGGCGCTTTGACCTGACGATCTTCGACTGCCCGCCGGTGCTGGCGGTGACGGACCCGGTCGTCGTCGGTCGTGCGACAGGCGGGCTTCTGGCCGTGGTGCGCTATGACGAGACGCCGATTGCCGAAGTCAGCGCCATGCTGCGGACCTTCGACACGGTGGGGCTGAGGCTGACAGGGGTGATCATGAACGGCTTCGACCCGCGCAAGGCCCGTGCGGGGGGATATTCCTACAACTACAACTATCGCTACGAATACAAGAGCCGCGACGCCGACTGACAGGGATGGCGCGGCGGCCGGATCAGCCCATCAGCCGCGCCACATCCAGCATCCGGTTGGAAAAGCCCCATTCATTGTCGTACCAGCCGAAGACCCGGAGCATCCCCCCGCGGGTGAGGCGGGTTTCCGGCAGGGCCATGACGATGCTTTCGGACCGCGCCCGCAGATCAGTGGAGACGAGCGCCTGCCGCGTCGCCCCGATCACCCCGCCTGCACTGGCCAGCACCTCGTTCACCGCCTCCACCGTCGCCGGGCGCTCGGTGATGAGCGCCAGATCCACCGCCGAAACACTGGCCGTCGGCACCCGCACCGCCGAACCTTCGAGCCGTCCGGAGATTTCCGGCAGCACCTGATCGAGCAGCCGCTGCGCCGAGGTCGTCGTCGGCACCATCGACAGGGCCGCGGCGCGGGAACGGGCGAAATCGGCGGCAGGGGCGTCCACCGTCGGCTGGCTGCCGGTATAGCAGTGGATCGTGGTCATGGAGCCGGTGACGATCCCCCAATTGGCGTGCAGAAGACGGGCCAGCGGCGCAAGCGCATTGGTGGTGCAGGAGGCGTTGGACACGATCTTCTGTCCGCCAAGCGCGGCCTCATTGGCGCCGAGCACCACCGTCACCTCCGCCGCGGCAGAAGGGCCGGAGATGAGCACCCGCTTCGCCCCCGCCGCAAGCCCGCGCGAGGCCACGGCAAGGCTGTCGGCCCGCCCGGTACATTCCATCACCAGATCGGCCCCGGCAAGGTCAAGCGCCGAAATATCGGCCGTCCGGTGCAGCGGGATCGCCTTGCCGTCGATCACAAGCGCGCCCTCTTCGAGCGTCACCGTCCCGCGCCAGGGTCCGAAGACGGAATCATACTGGAAGAGATAGGCGCACATCTCGGCGGCGGCGATGTCATTGATCCCCATGACGGAAATCTGCGGTGCGGCGCCCTGCATCCACGCACGGACCACCGAGCGCCCGATCCGTCCGAACCCGTTGATGAAGACCCGCATCCCATCCTCCGCCTGCTTGCCTTGATGAAGTCAGATCACTTCGCGCGGTGGCGTTCAATGGCTGACACAAGATTTGATCAAATCAAAAGGGGATGGTGGGTAGCCTCCAACCGGATACTGACCTTTCCAGTGCTCCACAGACCGTCAGATCGCGTGCCGAAAGGATCAGGGAGCGGCGCAGCACTTCCAGCCCGACTACCATGAATGCGCGCGCCAGTATGGCAGGAGAGGCAGGCGCAGCACCATGCGGGCGGGCCATGAGAGGCGCCTCCCCCGCGTTCATGGGTGCCAGAGACGGCGGAGTGCCTGATATCGCCACGCATCGGTGTCAAAGGGGAGGCTTCGGCTCTCGAACCGAAGCAGCGAGGCAGGAGACGGGTCGCCCACTCCTACCCCCGGACGCCCCCCGTCGCCTCGGTCACCTGATCCGCTGCCTTGCGGACCAATGCCCCGATCCGGCTGGTATCCGAAAGCCCGATCCGGAAGGCCGGACCGGAGACGGACAGCCCCGCCACGGGCTCGCCATAGGCATTGAAGATCGGGGCCGCGATGCAGCGCATCCCCTCGGCGCGCTCCTGATCGTCGATGGCATAGCCACGCTCCCGCGTGCGATCCAGATC
This sequence comes from Paracoccaceae bacterium, assembly GCA_027492585.1. GTDB lineage: Bacteria > Pseudomonadota > Alphaproteobacteria > Rhodobacterales > Rhodobacteraceae > JAPUEK01. The sequence goes on from JAPUEK010000048.1 coordinate 23,881, forward strand.
GCGGAGCAGCGAGGCTTCGGAGGTCAGGGACAGGCTGGTGAACTTCGCCAATCCCTGACGCGCGAGGATTCCCTCCACCTTTTCAGGATGATACCAGGCCAGCAGCGCCTTGCCGATGCCGGAGACATGCATCGGCCCCTTGGTCCCCGGCGGGAAGAAGGCGCGGATGGCCTGATGGGTCTCGACCTGTGCGAGAAAGACCACCTCGTCGCCGACCTCGACCCCGAGATTCGCCGTCTCCCCGGTATCGCGCATGAGCTGGTCCATCGGCTGACGCGCCCGCTCGGCCACCTTGGTCCGGCGCAGGAAGGCAGTACCGATGCGGAAAGCCCCGGCGCCCACATGCCAGATCTGACCCGGCTCCTCCATCTCGGCCATGCCACGGGTCTGAAGCGTGACAAGCGCACGGTAAACCGTCGCCACCGCCTGATCCGACTTCTCGGCAAGCTCCGAAAGGGTCAGTCCGGGGCTGGCCGCCAGAATCTCCAGCAGGCCAAGGGCGCGGTCGAGCGCCTGCACCGTGTTCTGGTCGGTCTTGTCATGGAAAGCTTTCGGGCGTCCGCGCAGGCGGGAAGGTTCGGCCATGATCTGCCCCTTTCGCCCGTTCGGGCGGTGAAAAAGAGAATCCGATTGATATGTTTGAAGAATATCACGATTCCCACGATGTGAAAAACAATTTCGAAAAAATTGCAGAGCAAAAGGCCACCTTCTACTCTGGTCTGGACCAAGAGGGAGAGCATCATGTCCAGCCAGAACCCGGTTTTCATCCCCGGCCCGACCAACATGCCGGAGGAACTGCGGAAAGCCTGCGATATCCCGACGCTGGATCACCGCTCTCCGGCTTTCGCGCGGCTTTTCAAACCGGCGGTTGCCGGGGTGCGGCGCGTTCTGAACCTGCACGGCGGCGAAGTCTTCCTTCTGCCCACGACCGGAACCGGCGGCTGGGAGGCGGCGATTTCCAACACGCTTTCGCCCGGCGATACGGTGCTCGCGGCGCGGTTCGGCATGTTCAGCCATCGCTGGATCGACATGTGCCAGCGCCACCGGCTGCATGTGGAAGTGCTGGAGACGCCCTGGGGTCAGGGTGCCCCCCTTGCGAGGATCGAGGCGGCGCTGAAAGCCGACCGCGATCACCAGATCAAGGCGGTGCTGGCCACGCATAACGAGACCGCGACCGGGGTGCGCTCGGATATCGCGGGGCTGCGGCGCGCGATGGATGCGGCGGGACATCCGGCGCTGCTGCTCGTCGATGGCGTGTCCTCCGTCGGCTCCATGCCCTTCGACATGGCGGGCTGGGGCGTGGATATCGCCGTGGCCGGCAGCCAGAAGGGCTTCATGCTGCCGGCGGGGCTGGCGATCCTCGGGGTGTCGGACAAAGCCCTTGCCGCAATGGCCGGCGCGCGGCTGCCGCGCACCTTCTTCGATTTCGCGGACCAGATCCGCACCAACGCGGCCGGCGGCTATCCCTATACGCCGCCGGTGGGGCTGATCGCCGGATTGGCGCGGTCCATCGAGATGCTGGAGGAAGAGGGGCTGGAGGCGGTCTATGCCCGCCATCACCGTCTTGCCGAAGGGGTGCGGCGCGCGGTGGCGGCCTGGGGAATGACGCCCTGCGCGGCCTCGCCGGAGCTTTACTCCGAGACGATCACCGCGGTCGTGGTGCCGGAGGGCTGCAACGGAACCGACCTCGTTCAGCTTGCGGCGAAGAAATATGGTGTGGCCTTTGGCGTGGGGCTGGGGGAAGTTGCGGGCAAGGTCTTTCGCATCGGCCATCTCGGGATGCTGACCGAGGTGATGGTGCTGGCCGGTCTTGCCACGGCCGAGATGTGCATGGCCGATCTCGGCTGGCCGGTGCGGCTCGGCTCGGGCGTGGCGGCGGCGCAGGACTATTATCGCAGCTCCGCGCCGGCGATGGCTTTGGCGGCGTGAGGGAGAGGAAAGCCGGGGGCTTTGCCCCCGGACCCCCAGGATATTTGAGCCAGTATGAAAGGGCTTGGGATGTATATTCCGACTTTTGCGGATGTGGAGGCGGCGGCGGTGCGGATTGCGCCGCATGTGCATCGCACGCCGGTTCTGACCTCGCGGTTCCTGAACGGGTTGACCGGGGCGGAGCTGTTCTTCAAATGCGAGAACCTGCAGAAGGCGGGGGCGTTCAAGGCCCGCGGGGCTTCCAATGCGGTTTTCGGGCTGACCGAGGCGCAGGCGGCGCGCGGGGTGGCCACCCATTCGAGCGGCAATCACGGCACTTGCCTGTCCTATGCGGCCGGGCGGCGCGGTATTCCCTGCACGGTGGTCATGCCACGCACCGCCCCACAGGCCAAGAAGGATGCGGTGCGCGGTTACGGCGGGCGGGTGGTGGAATGTGAACCTTCGACCTCCAGCCGCGAGGCGGTCTTTGCCGAAGTCGTGGCGGAAACCGGGGCCGAATTCGTCCATCCCTACAACGATCCGCGCGTGATCGCCGGACAGGGAACCTGCTCGCTGGAGCTGATCGCCGATGTGCCGGAACTGGATGCGGTGATCGCGCCCATCGGCGGCGGCGGCATGATCTCCGGCACCTGTCTGGCGCTGTCGCATGTGGCGCAGGGGGTGAAGATCTATGCGGCGGAGCCGGAACAGGCCGACGATGCCTTCCGCAGCTTCAGGGCCGGGCATATCATCGCCGACGACGCGCCGGAAACGGTGGCGGATGGCCTGAAGGTGCCGCTCAAGGAGCTGACATGGCATTTCGTCAGGTCCCATGTCACCGATATCCTCACCGCAAGCGAGGAGGAGATCGTGGAGGCCATGAAACTCATCTGGAAACGGATGAAGATCGTGATGGAGCCGTCGAGCGCCGTGCCTCTGGCGACCATTCTGAAGAACCCTGACCTCTTCCGCGGACAGCGCGTGGGGGTGATCATCACCGGCGGCAACGTCGATCTGGACAAGCTCCCGTGGATGCGGGGCTAGGAGGCTGATATGAACAAGGTCACGTCTTTTGAAGGGCTTGAGGTCGGCTATGACATTCCCGCTTTGCCGGGCATGGCGGAAGCGGAGATCCAGACGCCCTGCCTGATCCTCGATCTCGACGCGCTGGAGCGCAACATCGTCAAGATGGGGGAGATCGCCAAGGCGATGGGGGTGCGCCACCGCATCCATGGCAAGATGCACAAGAGCGTCGATGTGGCGCTGTTGCAGGAACGGCTGGGCGGGTCCTGCGGGGTCTGTTGCCAGAAGGTGAGCGAGGCGGAGGTCTTTGCCCGCGGCGGCATCCGCGACGTGCTCGTTTCCAATCAGGTGCGCGACCCGGCGAAGATCGACCGGCTGGCGCGGCTGCCGAAGCTCGGGGCGCGCACCATCGTCTGCGTCGATGATCCGGCCAATGTCGCCGATCTGTCGGCGGCGGCGGTGCGGCACGGGACGGAGATCGAGGCGATCGTGGAGATCGACTGCGGCGCGGGGCGTTGCGGGGTCAGGACCACGGCCGAGGTCGTGGCCATCGCCCAGGCCATCGCGGCGGCGCCGGGGCTGCGGTTCAGCGGTATCCAGGCCTATCAGGGCGCCATGCAGCACATGGATCTTTATGCCGACCGCAAGGCCAAGATCGAGATTGCCGTGGCGCAGGTCCGCGACGCGGTGGAGGGTTTGGCCGCCGTCGGGCTTGCCTGTGACATCGTCGGCGGGGCTGGGACCGGCTCCTATTACTTCGAGGGAACCTCGGGCGTTTACAATGAGTTGCAGTGCGGATCCTATGCGTTCATGGATGCCGACTACGGGCGTATTCTCGACAAGGACGGGAAGCGGATCGACCAGGGGGAATGGGAAAACGCGCTCTTCCTGCTGACCTCGGTGATGAGCCATGCCAAGCCGGACAAGGCGGTGGTCGATGCCGGGCTCAAGGCGCAATCGGTGGATTCCGGTCTGCCGGTGGTCTTCGGCCGGACGGATGTGAAATACGTCAAATGCAGCGATGAGCATGGCGTGATCGACGATCCGGCCGGGGTGCTGAAGGTCAATGACAAGCTGCGGCTGGTGCCGGGCCATTGCGACCCGACCTGCAATGTCCACGACTGGTATGTGGGGGTGCGCGACGGCAAGGTCGAATGCCTCTGGCCGGTTTCGGCGCGCGGCAAGGGTTACTGAGATGCTGGTGGTTCCGGAGGCGCTGATCGCGGGGCTCGTCTCGCCCGAGGATGCGTTCGCGGCGGTGGAGGGGGCCTTTGCGGCCATGGCGCGGGGGGAGGCCTATAACTTCCCCGTCATCCGCGAGGCCTTGGGAGAGGGGCGGCAATACGGGTTCAAATCCGGGCTGGACCGGGCCTCGGGGCAGTTGGGCGTGAAGGCAGGCGGGTATTTCCCCGGCAATGCGGCCCGCGGGATGATCAACCACCAGTCGAGCGTGTTCCTTTTCGACCCGGAGACCGGGCGACCGGAGGCGATGGTCGGCGGCAACCTTCTGACCGCGCTGCGGACGGCGGCGGCTTCGGCGCTGTCGGTCGATCTGCTGGCAGACAAGGGCGCGCGGGTGCTGGGCCTTGTCGGCGCCGGCCATCAGGCCGGGTTCCAGCTGCGCGCCGTGGCGCGAGTGCGGGCCTTCGAGAAGGTGATCGGCTGGAACCTTCACCCCGAGATGCTGCCGAAGCTTGCCGCCGTAGCGGAGGACCTGGGTCTGCCCTTCGAGGCCGTGCCGCTGGAACGGATGGTGGAGGCACAGGCGATCGTCACCATCACCTCCTCCCCCGCCGCGAGCCTGATGGCCGCGCATGTGGCGCCCGGCACGCATCTGGCCTGCATGGGGACCGATACGGTCGGCAAGCAGGAGGTGGAGCCGGCGCTGCTGGCGCAGGCGCGAGTCTTCACCGATGAGGTGGCGCAATCGGTGACGATCGGAGAGGCGCAACATGCGGTGGCCACAGGGCTGATCGGCGCGGAGGCGATCACGCCTTTGGGGGCGGTGCTGGTTGGCGCGGCCACGGGGCGCGGCTCGGCGGAGGAGATCACGCTTTTCGACGGCACCGGGGTCGGTTTGCAGGATCTGGCGGTGGCGACGATGGCGGTGCGGCGCGCGCGGGAGCGGGGTGTCGGGGTGGAGATGGCGGTCTGAAGGGGCAAGGCCGGGGGCTTTGCCCCCGGACCCCCAGGATATTTGCGCCAGTATGAAAGGCCTGGGCGGTTTTCAGGCCAGTGCGGCGGCGCGGGCGTGGAGATGGGCGACGAGGCCGGCATCCAGTTTCAGCCGGGCGGCGAGCATGGCGAGATAGCCTTTCTCGGCAGCGCCTTCCGGGTCCACGACGAGGAGAGAGGCGGTGTAGATCTGTGCGGCCTGCGCCTCGTTCCGCGCAAGGCCCGCCACGGCGCCGATGTCGAGGGGGGCGTCGAGTTCGCTGGCGATCAGGGATTGCGCCTCGGTGCCGAGGCCGAGCTTCGGAAGCTGGTCGGCGATGCGGGCGCGTTCCTCGGGCGTGACCTGGCCATCGGCCTTGGCGGCGGCGACCATGGCCTGCAGGAGGCTGGTGGCGAGCGCATCCTCACCGGCGGCATCGGCGGGCAGGAAGTCCGGTGCGGGTTGTGGCAGGGCCACGGGAGCCTCGGTGGCGGTGGCACTTGCATCCTTGCCGGCCTGCCAGTCCTGCCAGGCCTTGTAGGCGAGCCCGCCGATCAGCGCAGCCCCGCCGACCTGAACCCCGGTGCCGACCAGCTTGCGGGCATTGCCCGACAGGAGCACGCCGAGAAGCCCCCCGGCAATCGCGCCCTTGGTCAGGCCCGACTGGCTGTCCCAGCTGGCTTTCGCCTTGCCGGCGAGGCCGGAAGCCCCCTGCCCGCCGGTCAGATCTTTGACGCCGCCCAGCAGGCTGTCGAGGAAGGATTTGCTCATCTTTGGTGCTCCATGAAGACTTGCAGCGCATATGGGAAGCGGCCCTCCGCCCTGCAAGTCAGCCCCAGCCGCCGCCGCCCGGCGTCCGCATCACGAAGGCGGAACCGGCGGGAAGTTGCCGTTCATCGCGGCCCTGCAGCGCTTCCTCACGGCCATCGGGCCAGATCACGCTGTTTTCCCCGACCGCCCCCGGCCCGCCGCCATGGGCGCCGAAGGGCGGCACGCGGCGGCTGCCGCAGAGGGTGGTCACCGTCACCGGCTCCAGGAACCGCAGGATACGTTCGGCGCCATGGCCGCCACGCCAGCGGCCCGCGCCGCCGGAGCCGGGTCGGATAGCGAAACGTTCCAGCCGCACGGGGAAGCGCTTTTCCAGAATCTCCGGGTCGGTCATGCGGGTGTTGGTCATGTGGCTCTGCACCGCATCGCAGCCGGCAAAACCCGGCCCCGCCCCGGTGCCGCCGGCAATCGTCTCATAGTTCTGGAAGCTTTCATTGCCCCAGACGAAGTTGTTCATCGTCCCCTGCCCCGCCGCCAGCACCCCTAGCGCGCCGTAAAGCGCGTTGCAGGCGGCCTGGCTGACCTCGGTATTACCGGCGATCACCGCCGCAGGCGCGCGCGGGTTCAGCATCGAGCCTTCGGGGACGAGGATCGTCAGCGGCGCGAGGCAACCTTCGTTCAGAGGGATGTTCTTGCCGACGAGCGTGCGGAAGACATAGAGCACCACCGCCCGCGTCACCGCCGCGGGGGCGTTGTGGTTGCCGTTCTGCTGGGGGGAGGAGCCGGTGAAATCCACCGTGGCGGAGCGGCCCGCGCGGTCCACCCGCACGGCCACGTGGATCGTCTGGCCGGTATCCATCGGATAGGTGAAGCTGCCATCGGCAAGATGGTCCACCACGGCGCGGACCATGGCTTCGGCATTGGCCTGCACATGACCCATATAGGCGCGCACGACTGCGGCGCCATAGGCGGCGACCACGCGGGACAGCTCCCTCCGGCCGGTCTCATTGGCGGCGATCTGGGCCTTGAGATCGGCGATGTTCTGGTCGATGGCGCGGGCCGGATAGCGGCCGGAGCCGAGAAGGGCGCGGGTCTCCGCCTCGTTCAGACGGCCTTCGCTGACGAGCGGGAAGAGGTCGATCAGCACGCCCTCCTCCTCGATCCGCCGCGAATCGGGCGGGGAGGAGCCGGGCGTGCGCCCGCCGATATCGGCATGATGCCCGCGAGAGCCGAGCCAGAAGGCCGGGGTGTCGCCGACGAAAACCGGGGTGATCACCGTCACATCCGGCAGATGGGTGCCGCCGTTGTAGGGGGAGTTCAGCATCCAGGCATCGCCGGGCCTGACCTGCCCGGCCGTTGCCGCCATCACCGTCTTCACGGCATGGGACATGGAGCCGAGATGGACCGGAACATGCGGGGCATTGGCGACGAGATCGCCCTGGCCGTCGAAGATCGCACAGGAAAAGTCGAGCCTTTCCTTGATGTTGACGCTCCATGCCGTATTGGCGAGCGTGGCGCCCATCTGATCGGCGATGGACATGAAAAGGTTGTTGAAGACTTCGAGCAGCACCGGATCGGCCTCGGTTCCGGCGGCGGGAGGGCGGGTCAGTGCCGTCTCGCGTTCGAGGATAAGATTGGCGGCGGGATCGAGCCTTGCGGTCCAGCCGGGTTCCACCACGACCGTTCCCGTCGTCTCGCGCAGGATGGCGGGACCGGGGATGCGGGTGCCGGGGCCGAGGGTGGCGCGGTCGTGGAGCGGGGCTTCCTGCCAGCGGCCCCCGGCACGCAGGGTTAGCCTTGCGGGCGGCTCCGCCTCCCCACCAGCGGGGACGGGCGGCGGGGTCAGGGCGGCACCGCCCCCGATCGCCTCCACCACCAGCATCTCGAAGAGCACCGCGCGCTCCGGCGAGGTGAAGCCGAAGCGGGCGAGATGGAGCGCCTCGAAAGCGGAGCGGAGGGCGGGCTCGTCCCCGAACGGTACTTCGAGCGCCTGATGGGAACCTTCGTAGCGCAGGTGGGCGCGGATCTCGATGCGCGGCTCTGTCACCCTTTGCGCGGCGAGCTCGGCGCGGGCCTCGGCCTCCATTGCAGAAAGGCGGGCGGCGGCTTCGGTCAGATCGGCGAGCGGGGCATCGAACTGCGCCTCCCGCAGCACGCGGAGGTCGGCGAGCCCCATGCCGTAGGCGGACAGGACACCGGCGAAGGGATGCAGGAACACCCGCCGCATCCCGAGCGCATCGGCGACGCCGCAGGCGTGCTGCCCCCCTGCCCCGCCGAAGCATTGCAATGTGTAGCCCGTCACATCATGGCCGCGGCTGGTGCTGATCTTCTTGATCGCATTGGCCATGTTGTCGATGGCGATGCGGAGGAAGCCTTCGGCCACCGCCTCCGGCGGTTCGGGCGGCTGGCCGGTGGCGGCGGCGATCTCTGCCGCAAGGGCGGTGAACTTCGCCACCACCACGTCACGGTCGAGCGGCTCGTCGCCCCCCGGCCCGAAGACGGCCGGGAAATGCGCGGGCGAGAGGCGGCCGAGCATCACGTTGCAATCGGTTATGGTCAGCGGACCGCCACGGCGGTAGCTCGCCGGGCCGGGATTGGCCCCGGCACTTTCCGGGCCGACCTGAAAGCGCCCGTCGCGGAAGCTGCAGATCGAGCCGCCGCCCGCCGCGACCGTGTGGATATCCATCATCGGAGCGCGCATCCGCACCCCCGCCACCTCGGTCTCGAAGGAGCGTTCATACTCCCCGGCGAAATGGCTGACATCGGTGGAGGTGCCGCCCATGTCGAAGCCGATCAGCCGGTCGAACCCCGCCGCCATCGCCGTCTGCGCCATGCCGACGATGCCGCCCGCCGGTCCGGAGAGGATCGCATCCTTGCCCTGAAAGCGCGAGGCCTCGGTCAGCCCGCCATTCGACTGCATGAAGAGAAGCCGCCCCGCATCGCCCAGGCGCAGGTCGAGCGCGCCCTCGACCTGCGCCACATAGCGGCGCAGGATCGGGGAGAGATAGGCATCCACCACCGTCGTATCCCCGCGCCCGACCAGCTTGGCGAGGCGGCTGACCTGATGGGAGAGCGAGATCTGGGTAAAGCCTTCCTCCGCCGCGATCCGGGCGAGGCGGGCTTCGTGACCGGGGTTCACATGGGCGTGCATGAGCGCGATGGCCACCGAAGCGATGCCGCGCCCATGGGCGGCACGCAGGGCCTCGCGCGCGGCGGGCTCGTCGAGCGGCGCGATCTCCTGCCCTTCGGCATCGTGGCGGCCATGGACCTCGGCCACCTCGGCATAAAGAAGGTCGGGCCGGCGGATGTTCAGATCGAAGAGCGCCGGGCGGGCCTGGGTGCCGATGCGGAGCAGATCGGCAAACCCCTCGGTGATCAGGAGAAGCACCGCCTCGCCCTTGCGCTCAAGAAGGGCGTTGGTGGCAACGGTGGTTCCCATCTTGACGGCGGCGATGGCGCCCTGCGGGATAGGCTCGTCCGCGTGCAGGCCAAGACAGTCACGGATGCCCTGCACGGCGGCATCGGCATAGCGTTCGGGATTCTCGGAGAGAAGCTTGCGGGTCTCCAGCCGGCCATCGGGGCGACGCGCGACGATATCGGTGAAGGTGCCGCCGCGGTCGATCCAGAATTCCCAAGCCATGCCCGACCGCCCGTTTGCCTCACCCTCTTTGAGTTCCCGAAGGGGGGCCTGAAGTCAAGGACCGGGCGGGCTTTGCAAAAGCAAAACGCCCGCACAGGTGCGGGCGTTCCAGCCTTCCCGAAGGAAGAAAGACTATTCGGTGTTCTCGTTGGTGCCCGAGGTGCCGCCGCCGGCAACAGCCGCCGCAGCGAGGCCGAGAAGCAGCAGAACGACCAGACCGCCCGAGGAGGAGGAGGTCGGCGCAGCCACGACGACATCATCATCCGGAATCGGTTCAGCCATGCCGCCGGCTTGAGCCGACACGGTGCCGGCGAGCATCGCCATGACGAAAGCAGAGATTTTTTTCATGTTTGTGACCCCTATTAAGCAGATTCTTGAAAGGACTATAGCTTCACGCAGACGTTATGGAAAGCGTTGCTGTCCGCAAAGTGGTGCTATGGGGCAACAAACTCCGCATAACCGACACCTTGGGACACCCATTGCTTCGATTGCACGATCCGCAAACCGCCGTCAATCCAATATTCGTTGGTGATCCGCCCTTCCCTGCCCCGGCAGACTTCCAGAATGTGATGAGCGGTTTTCGGCCCGGAATCACCGGCGCCGGGCTTGGTTTCACAGGTGTAGCTGCGCCGGTCCGGGCTGTCCGTGCCATCCAGATAGTCGGCACGACGCTCATGGGTTGTGGCGCCGCCGACCAGCTCGCCCACAGTCGGCACCGTAGCCGACATGAGGTCGAGACCGAATCCCCGCGTGCCGATCAGCACACCGTCGCGCAGTATCATCTGGGACCCGTCGATTCCGGCGAGAATGGTTCCCGATCCGTCGCGGTCGATCACGGTCATGGGGAATTTGATCCCGCGCGACCGCAGGGTCACCATGGTCGAAGGCGCATCCTTGGGCAGGGTGGCAGGCGCCGCCTGCGACCTGGCGCCGCTGAAAATGCCGACCACTGGGGCGGCAACTTTGGCAGCCCCCACGCAGCCGCCAAGGCTCAACGCCGAAAAGAGCGCGAGGACCAGCAGGGATTTCCGTCCCGGATGCAGGATCATCTCCAGAATCTCCCCCATTGGGCATCGAGCTGGGTTTCGTGATAGCCCCGCACCGTATCGTAAAGGCGACCGTCTACGCTGAGCCGCGCGCCACCGTCCCGCAGGATCGGGCGGATCGTGGCGTTATAAGCTTTCTCCGTCGGGCGACCGAGCGCCCAGGCGAAGGGGATCGACAGCCGGATCCCCTTGTCGAAGGAGCCTTCGCCGAAATCTTCGAACGGCACATCGGTCAGCGTGGCGAAGGCCCCGACTTTCCAGCCGTTTGCAAACTCCCGGTCGATCGCCAGCGTAGCCCCGTAATCGCCCGCCAGATAGCGGCCCACGTCGAGCTGGGCCGAATAGCCCTTGCCGAGATCGAGATAGCCAGAAACGTGGCCCGTCAGCACCGAATAGTCCTGAAAGCCCAGAAGCTGGTCGAAATCGCGCTGCTTGACGTAGTTCAGCTCCGCCCCGAGGGCAAACCGGCTGTCGACCTTTTTCCAGAGAAGCTCGGTAGAAACGCCGCCGAACATCCGCTCCAGATAACCAACCGTGACGCGGCTGTAGAGGTTCGGGGCAGGCTTGCCGTACCAGGCGAGGGTGAGCGTATTGAGCGAGGGATCGCCCTCGCGGTCATAGATGTTCGAATCGCTGCGGACATGGGGCAGAACCGAGTTCGAGACGCGGGTTGAATCGCCGAGGTTCCCGGTCAGCTTCTTGCCGATTGACCCGGACAGAAGAAGACCGGGCGCGATGGCGTAGCTGGCCGAGAGCTGAAGGCCAACGTCGATCCGCAAGGGATTTTCGGGATCGAAGAGACTTGTCCGCGCATAGGGGGCAAGACCCCAGTTGAACTTCGGATAGAGCCCTTCGGTCCGCAGGGCATCGGGCGGCAGGCCGTTCGAAACGGCAAGGATCTGCGCGCGCTGCCGGATGAGCGCATCCTGCGCGCCGGCAAATTCCAGATCCTCCAGATCGCTGCGGCGGATGACCACCTTGGAGACGGCGACGCCGCGCTCCAGCGGCACGATGTCGAAGGTTTCCACCGTGGCGGGCATGGTCGCCGCCATCGCCCGCGCGGTGCGGCCGATCACCTGTGCGCTGTTTTCGCCGTTGGGCGTGCGGATGCGGACCTCCACCCGGTCGAGGCCGAAGGTGATGGCTTCCAGCGTGATGCCATCACGGCGCAGGGTCTTGGCGAGGCTCGATCGCATCGAGGCCTTGCCGCTTTCCTCGGTGATCCAGAGCGGCGACCAGGCGGCGGCATTGGCCGCACGCGACGGGCGATCCTTCACCGGCAGCGCCCCCGCCGTCAGCATCCCGCCGGTCGGGCGCACTTTCGGATCGAGCACGATCTGCGCGGACAGGCCGACTTCGCTGCCGTACAGGTAGTAGGCGCCGACCCGGAGGTTGGGCTTGACCTGATATTCGACGCCGAAGTTGTACGGGCTCTTGCGGTCGAAGGTCTTGCGGGACCCGGATTCGAGCGCGTATGCGTCCGAAGAATATTCCACCTTCAGGCCAAGCTTGTCGTTGACCTGCCATTCCACCCCGGCAAAGGGGGCAAAATCGCCCCTGAACCACTGGCCGGTCCGCACGGTGCCGCCAACACCAGTGTCGAAAGCCGGACGGGTGCCGGTGGCTCCGATGCTGCCATAGCTGCCATAGCGCCCCCAGCCGAGGCCCGCCGTGACCTTCACACTCTTGCCAAGGGTCTTGGTCGCGGCAAGGTATTCGCCCGACATCAGCCCGGTGCCGATGACATCCTGCAGGCCGATGACGACACCCGGCATGTACCGGCCCTCGTCGAACAACTGATAGCGCAGATCGAAGCTGCGGTCGTAATTGGTCGCAAGCGGTGAGGGCAGGACATCATCCCACTTGCGGATGCCGGTATAGCGGAAGCTGCCCGACAAGCGCGGGGTGATCTGGAAGGACAGGGTGGTGCGGGAGATCGGTCCGAAATGCGCCGTCACCACGCTCAGCGTTCCATCGGATTGCGATTCACCGGAGGGCATGTCGATGAGGCCGGTGGTTCCGCCGAAGGTCAGGGTCGGCTTCATCTCGGCCGAAGCCGGAAGTGCCGTTCCGGCAACCATCGCCGCGATCACCGCGATCCGGTTCGCCTTGCGCCTTGCGGAACCTGAGGACATCGACACCCACCCTTGCTGCACCGGAAATGCCCCGGACAACCCGCCCCGGACACCGGAATTTTCTACGACAGCTTTGCTGCAATAACCACTGCCCTTGCAGGATCGTCCCCGGCTTTTTCGGATCTTTGCCGAATTCAACCGCGCAGGAGGCTGACGATGTTGCTGCTTTCCGGCCCGCGCTCACTGGCGGTTGCCGGAAGACCAGCGAAATGATCCACGATTTCGCTGTAAGGGTGATAGCCCGTCTCTGCCTCAACCAGAATACGGCGGATCGAATCGATGTCGCCGCGGTCGCTCGCCTGTGCCAGGGCGTCAAGCCGCGCTTGAAGCACCTCCATCGGAAGATGGTTTTCGCTGGCAGTCATGATCCGGGGATGGGCCGTTCCTTTGGGCTCATTGCCGATCAGGAGCTCTTCATAAAGCTTCTCGCCGGGGCGCAGACGGGTGAAGGAAATACCGATCTCCCCGGCCCCGAGCCGGCCGTTCGGCTCTCCCGCCCGCAAGAGCACCGGCTTCAGCCCATGGAGACGGGCCATCTGGGCGGCCAGATCCGCGATGCGGACCGGCTCGCCCATGTCAAGCACGAAGACATCGCCGCCCTGCGCCATGGCCCCGGCCTGAATGACGAGTTGGGCCGCTTCGGGGATGGTCATGAAAAAGCGGGTGATTTCCGGATGGGTCACGGTGATCGGGCCGCCGGCCTTGATCTGCTTGCGGAACAGCGGAATGACCGAGCCGGAAGAGCCGAGCACATTGCCGAAGCGCACCATCGAAATCCGGGTGCGGTGCTGCCCGGACCGGGCGAATGCCTGACAGACCAGTTCCGCCATGCGCTTTGTGGCGCCCATGATATTTGTCGGGCGCACGGCCTTGTCGGTGGAAATCAGCGTGAACGCATCCACCCCGGCCGCGATGGAACATTCCACGACGGTACGGGTGCCAAAGACGTTGTTGCGGATCCCTTCGGCGACGTTGTGCTCGACCAGAGGCACATGCTTGTAGGCCGCCGCGTGATAGACGGTCCTGACCTGAAAGCCGCGCAACGCCCGGCTGACCTGCCGCGCATCCTGTACCGAGCCGAGGACCGGAAAGACCGGAACGCAAATACCCTCTGCCGCCATCAGGTTTTTCAGATCGGCTTCGATGGAATAGAGCGCCAGTTCCGATTGTTCAAAAAGCACAAGTTGCTTCGGCGCCTGACGCAGGATCTGACGGCAAAGCTCGGAGCCGATGGACCCTCCGGCGCCGGTCACCAGAACCGATTTATCGCGGATTTCAGAGCCCATCAGCTCCTGCCGGGGCGGCACGGGATCACGACCGAGCAGATCCTCGATGCTGATCTCATTCAGATCGCCGATCGCGGCGCGACCGCTCACGATATCATGCAGACCGGGGATGGTTCGCAGATGGACCGGGAATTTCTCCAGCGATTTCAGCACCTCGCTCCGGCGGCTGCGTGATGCGGAGGGAATGGCCAGCAGAACCGAAGTCACGGCATTGTTGCGGATAAGCGCGTCGATCCGGTCCGGGCTTGGCGGATGGACACGCAGCCCGTTGATGAGCGTGCTTTGCGCTTCGGTAGAATCATCAATGAAAGCGACAGGCAGATAATCATTGCCCTGCAGGAGCGTCTGCGCCAATTGCCGACCCGCTGCCCCGGCTCCGAAAATGGCAACACGCTCTTTCCGGCGGTTCTGGCTGCGGGACACCACCTCACGGAAGATGAAGCGCACGCCTCCGACCCCGATCAGGGTCAGCATGGCATGAAGCAGCGGGATGGAACGCGGGATCGGAAGGTTCAGCATCTGTTCGCTGAAACCAAGGAAAACCCCGGAGGCCAGCGATCCGAGGAAGATCGTGTGCAGCGCCCGGCCCGCCAGAAAGCGGATCACGGTGCGGTAGAGGCCCAGAAGGTAGAAGGTCGCGAGCGTCAGCGGCAGGGTGATCGCAAGGCCGAGCCAGACCTGGGGGAGCGCCAGCAGCAGCATGTTGTCCAGCCGCAGCCAGAAGGCGGCCACGAAACTCAGCGAGACGATCACACCATCAACAAGAAATTGAAGCACGATCTTATGATCGCGCCGCAGCCCGAGAAGGCGAAGGAAAAGTGCCTGCATTGCCGTATCCTTACGGGGCAAAAATTGAGCGGGAACTATCGGTAATACTGAATGGACGCAATGAACGCGATTTCCTTAGCACATCCGTAGGTTTATTAGTAGCGCGTTTCCGCCGAAATCCTCCCGCACCCGCAACCCTCAGCGTTGCGCTGCCGACCGGCCCGCCGTGCGCTGCCGCAAGCATGGGGTAAGCCCGCACCGCTAGACCCTTGGCCTCGTGGCGGCATGGACCGTCTGCACGGGCTGCACATAGGGCTGAACAAGGCGAGGGTTTCCGATGAACAAGGCAATTACCGAAGGGCTGGTCCTGATGCCGCCACCGTTTTCGGCGGGGCTGAACCTGTGGTCGCGGGAGGACGGGCGCTCCGGTCAGGGGTCCTATCTGGGACAGGCCAATGCAGCCTATGTGCCGTCGGATCAGGACTTTGCAGGCTGCCTTGAGCTGCAGAAGACCTCCGCCACACAAAAGCTGCGCTGCTTTCAGCAGATCCCGTTTCAGCCGGGGCTTTACCTGAGGGTCACCGCGAAGGTGAAGGCGATGAGCGGCGTGCTGCCCTCTGTCCGGATCGCCGCCTGGGCGGCCAACAGCAGTGGCGCCAATGTGACGAGCGCCGTTCAGACCGGGCCTTCGGTGGCGCTGACCGCCTATGGCACCGTGGTCACCGTGTCGGCGATCATCGGCTCGGGCAACCGTCAGGGCGTGGACATGGTCTGGGGAAGCGCACCCGTCTACGGCCATTTCGGCCTTGATCTGACCGGCTCCAACGGCGGGGTGGTGCGGATCGACGACATCACCATCGAGGATGTCACCTCGGTCTTCCATTCCGCCATGTTCGACTGGGTGGATGTGCGTGATTTCGGGGCCAAGGGCGATGGCGTGACCGATGACCGCGCCGCCTTCAATGCCGCGGATACGGCGGCGGCCGGCAAGCGGGTCGTCGTCTCGCCGGGGACCTATTTCATCGGTTCGCACCTGACCTTTGAAAATCCGGTGAGCTTCGAGGGCAAGATCACCATGCCCGAGAACCAGCGGCTCGCCTGCACGCGGAACTACGATCTGGACACCTATACCTCGGCTTTCGGGGGCGAGCTGCTGGGCTTTCGCAAGGCCTTGCAGGCGCTTTTCTATTTCACCGACCATGTGGCGCTGAATCTCAACGGGAGGCGGGTCCAGCTTGATGCGCCGGTCGATGTGGCGGCGCTTGCCGGGCTGACCTATTTCGCGCAGCGGCGGCTGATCACCAACGGACAGCTGACCGTGGCACCCGGCACCGCCTGGAACACCACCACCGTCACCGCGGTCGCTACCTATGCCACCGCCTCCCCCACCACGCTGACCGGCGTTGCGAACATCTCGGCCATCCCGGTCGGCGCGCGTATCAGCGGCACCGGCGTCGGGCGCGAGGTCTATGTGCTGGCCAAGAACGTCGCGGCAAGCACGCTGACGCTGAGCCAGCCACTCTGGGGCGGCGCCGGGACGCGCAGCTACACCTTCGAGCGTTACAAATACATGCTCGATTTCTCCGGCTTCGTGGACGAGCTGCACAAGTTCGAGGTCACCGACATCGAATTCGCCTGCGGCAGCGAGGCGAGCGGCATCCTGCTCGCCCCGGTCGGCTCGGCCTTCCAGATCACCAATTGCGTGATCAACACCCCGAAGGACCGCTGCGTGACCTCCTTCGGCTTCGGCTGCCAGGGCTTGCAGATCGACCATTGCGAGCTTCTGTCGCGCGAATTCTCCATCCCGGCGCAGGACCGCACCACGATCGCCTTCAACGTCAACGGCAACGACAGCAAGATCCGCAACAACCGCGCCACCCGCTTCGCCCATTTCGGCATCTTCGCCGGGACCGGCAACATCGTCATGGGCAACCATTTCTTTCAGGGCGACACTCAGGAAAACGGCGTCAGGCGCGCGGGCATCGTCTTTACCAAGCCGAACGCGCAGGGCTTCTTCGTCGGGAACTATGTGGACAACTGCTTTCTGGACTTCTCCAACGAGCATGATGCGATACCGGCCTTCTCCTCCGGCTATTCCTTCGGGGGTATTACCATCAGCGGCAACCTTTTCCTTGTGGCGAATACCGGGCCGGCGTTCCGGTTCATCGTAGTGACGCCGCGCGGGCCGGGGCATTACATCTCCGGCCTGTCGGTGACGAACAACGTCTTCCGGGCATCCTCCGGTACCATCGACCGGGTGGAGATGATCGACACGACGACGGCGAACCTCAGTTTCACCAGCTTCCGCAACATCACCTTCAGCGACAACACCTTCAACGGGATCGGTCAGGCGACGGTCAGCCCGCTCTTCATGGAGCATGTGCAGAACACCGCCGCCGATACCTGGGTCGTGGACGGCTCCGCCTTCATGCCCTTCGGCGGGCGGGCGCGGAACGTGACGGGCGTGGTGCTGGAGGGACCAGTCACCAATGCCTCCAACGTCACGCAATGGGTGCAGCCCTATGTGCTGGTGGAAACCGGCGGCGGGACGCAGGTGCAGCTCAAATGGCCCTCCGCGGTGAAAGGGCGGGCGCAGGTCACGATCCGCTGCGACAACCCGGTCTGAGAGGCGGGCCGCCATGGACAGACCCTCTCCGCCTTGCCAGACTGGCACCTGCGGAGGGGCGGATCATGACGGAAGACGCAGCGCGGGTGGCGGCCTATTTCGAGAATGCTACGATCTGGAAGGCGGAGCTTGCCGCCTTCCGGTCCCTGCTGCGCGCGAGCCCGCTCACCGAGGAATTCAAGTGGCGCTCCCCCTGCTACACCTTCGAGGGCGGCAATGTCGCCACGGTCTGGAACTTCAAGGCCTTCTGCGGGCTCGGGTTTTTCAAGGGCGCCCTGCTGCGCGACCCCGCCGGGGTGCTGGCCGCACCCGGTGAAAACTCCCGCGCCATGCGGGTCTTTCAGGCCCGCAGCGTCGCGCAGATCGAGACAGCGCAGAACATTCTTGCCTCGTATATCGAGGAGGCGATCGGTCTGGAACGCAGCGGCCGGAAGGTCGATTTCGACACCGGGACGCTGACCGGGCCTGCCGAACTCGATGAGGCCTTGGCCGCTGACCCCGCTCTCCGCGCCGCCTTCGAGGCGCTGACACCGGGGCGGCAGCGCGGCTACCGGCTGCATTTTTCCGATGCAAAACAGCCAGCCACGCGGCGCGGGCGGATCGGGAAATCCGCGCCGCGCATCCTTGCGGGCAAGGGCTTGCAGGACCGCTGATCAGAAACGGAAATCGTCCAGCGTATAGCGGAAGGCCTTTGCGAAACCGCCGTTCATCATCGCTTCGACCAGATGCAGGCGGACAAAGGCGAAATCCTTGAAGTCGACGTAAAGCTTCGATTTCGGATGGCCTTCCAGCCAGTCCTCCCGCAGTTGCGCCCGCGCCGGATCATCGGCGGCGACGAATTCCGCCCGTGCGCGGATCATCAGACGCGGGTGGTTCAGCGGATCGCCGCGCTCCCCCGGCTCGCCCACCATCACGGCGCAGGCCGGATGGGCGCGCATCCCTGCGGAATGGGGCGCGAGGCTCGACACCAGCGTCACCGGGCCACCCTGCACCCAGCCGAAGGCGATGCGGCTGATGCCCGGCACACCGGCTGCGGCATCGGTGTAGGACAGCGAGGCGTGGCTCGCCTCGGTCAGAAGCTTGCGGGCGAGCGCGCGGGCCTCGTCGTCGGCGGCCTGGACCGGATCGAAGGGAACGGCGGGGGCGGGTTGGGTCATCTTGCGTCCTTTGCGGCGATTGACAAAGCTTGGGAGGGCGCGTTTGCTACGGTAAATTTGCTGACGCTTGCCGATATTTCCGGCATCCCTCCCATAACAGCCTGTACGCCCCATGGTCCAGCCGATCCCGAAAAATCCGTCCCGGACGGAGGTTCCGTCCAATTGCAGCGCCGGCCCGCGGGCCGCGCTCGTCTGGCTGGAAGGTCCTGCGGCATGAAGGACAGCGCGATGTCAGATCCCCGTGCGGGAGGGTTGCGCGCGGCTGCCCGGATGGTGCGCCCGACCGGCACCGAGGCCGATCTTCACCGTCTTGCCGTGGTGCTGGCAGCGGTGGCGGGCGCGGCAAATGCCGGCGGCTTCTTCGCGCTCGGGCAATATACCTCGCATATGACCGGCTATCTGTCGCTTCTGGCCGACAATCTGGCCATCGCAAATCTCAGGATCGCCTTCGTCTCGGTCCTTGCCATCTCGGCCTTCCTTTCCGGGGCGGCGTTCAGTGCCATCCTGATCAACTGGGCGAGAGAGGCACACGCCCACCACCAATACGCCCTGCCGATTGCGGTGCAGGGGGGGTTTCTGATCTGCTTTTCCTGGGGCTGGATCTTCACCTCGGAAGCCGGGCGGCTGTTCTCTCTGGCCTGCCTGTGCTTCATCATGGGCCTTCAGAACGCGACGGTGACCAAATTGTCCGGCGCGCGCATCCGCACCACCCATGCAACCGGCATGGTCACAGACATCGGCATCGAGATCGGGCGCGCGATCTTCCGCGTGCTGCGTCCGCAAAGCTCCGTGCGGGCCGACCTCATCAAACTGCGGATCCTGTGCCTGCAGGTGCTGGCCTTCCTCGGGGGCGGGGTGGTCGGGGCCATCGGCTATGGCACCATCGGCTTTTTCTTCTCGCTGCCGCTGGCGCTGGTGCTGCTGGCGATCTCCGTGCCGTCGATGCTGCTCGACCGGCCCGCGATCCCCGGACCGGGCCCCGACGAATCACCCTGAGCCGCGCGCCCGAAACACGGCGCGCGACCGCCCATGTCTGGAATTACAGCCTGCGGGTGAGTGATCTGCGAAAAGCCTGACGGAAAGCCTGTGACCCGAGCCGCGCACCGGGGCTGCAATTGCGCCCTTCACGAAGCCGTCATTTTATTGCCAATTTTCTCACCGTTTACAGATTTCACTCCCGCATCTGTCAATTTATTTACAGAAAAACTCTATCAACAAAAAGAGTTACCAATATTTTTACAATCACGTTATGATGCCCTTCAACGGGGGAGCCCTGCGTCATCCGCAGGCCGTGCAGGGGCCATGCAAGCCATGGCCGGGGATTTGGGGGAGTGATCCATGACTGAGACCGGGCAGACCGCAGGCCTTTACGCGGCATCGAAGGAATTTGCGGCTTCGGCGCATGTGGATGCGAAGGGCTATGCCAGCCTCTATGCGGCTTCGGTGGCCGATCCGGCGGCCTTCTGGGGCGCGGAAGGCAAGCGGCTGGACTGGATCAAGGATTACACCCACGTCAAGGAGACCGATTTCACCCTCGGCCAGGTGTCGATCAAATGGTTCGAGGATGGCACGCTGAACGTCAGCGCCAATTGCATCGACCGCCACATGATCACCCGCGCCACCCAGACCGCGATCATCTGGGAGCCCGACGATCCGAAGACCCCGGCGCGTCACATCACCTATGCCGAGCTTCTGGAGCAGACCTGCCGCATGGCCAATGTGCTGAAGGCGCAGGGCGTGGGCAAGGGCGACCGGGTGGTGCTCTATCTGCCGATGATCCCGGAAGCGGCTTATGCGATGCTCGCCTGCGCGCGGCTCGGGGCGATCCACTCGGTGGTTTTCGGCGGCTTCTCGCCCGATGCGCTGGCGAACCGGATCAATGATTCCGAGGCCAAGGTGGTGATCACCGCCGATTACGGCCCGCGCGGCGGCAAGAAGACCCCGCTCAAGGCCAATACCGATGCCGCCCTCCTCCATTGCGACGACCGGGTGAAATGCCTCGTGGTGAAGCATACCGGCGACCAGACCTCCTGGGTCTCGGGGCGCGACATCGACCTCAACGCCGCGATGGCGGAAGCCAGGCCCTATTGCCCCTATGTGGAGGTCGGCGCCGAAGACCCGCTCTTCATCCTCTACACCTCCGGCTCCACCGGCAAGCCGAAGGGGGTGGTCCATACCTCCGGCGGCTATCTGGTCTATGCCGCCTACACCCATCAGATGACCTTCGATTACCATGACGGCGACGTGTTCTGGTGTACGGCGGATGTGGGCTGGGTCACGGGCCACAGCTACATCGTCTATGGCCCGCTGGCCAATGGCGCGACCACGGTGATGTTCGAGGGCGTGCCGACCTTCCCCGATGCCGGTCGTTTCTGGGAAGTGATCGCCAAGCATGGGGTCAGCCAGTTCTACACCGCGCCGACCGCGATCCGCTCGCTGATGGGGCTCGGGACGGAATGGGTGGAAAAGCACGATCTTTCCAGCCTGAAACTCCTGGGTTCGGTCGGGGAGCCGATCAACCCCGAAGCCTGGAACTGGTATAACACCCATGTCGGCAAGGGCCGCTGCCCGATCGTCGATACCTTCTGGCAGACGGAAACCGGCGGCCACCTCATCACCCCGCTGCCCGGTGCCATCCCGCAAAAGCCCGGCTCCGCCACCCTGCCCTTCTTCGGCGTGAAGCCTGTGGTGCTCGACCCCGCGACCGCCCATGTGCAGGACGCGGTGGAGACCGAAGGCGTCCTGTGCATCGCCGACAGCTGGCCCGGCCAGATGCGGACGCTCTGGGGCGATCACGCCCGCTTCGAGGAAGCCTATTTCAGCCAGTATCGCGGCTATTACTTCACCGGCGACGGCTGCCGCCGCGACAAGGACGGCTATTACTGGATCACCGGGCGGGTGGATGACGTGATCAACGTCTCCGGTCACCGGATGGGGACGGCCGAGGTGGAAAGCGCCCTCGTCGCCCATCCGAAAGTCGCCGAAAGCGCCGTCGTGGGCTATCCGCATGACATCAAGGGGCAAGGCATCTATGCCTATGTCACCCTGATGAAGGGCGAGGAGCCCTCGGAGGAATTGCGCCGCGAGCTGGTCAAATGGGTCCGCACCGAGATCGGCCCCATCGCCTCGCCCGATCTCATCCAATGGGCGCCGGGCCTGCCGAAGACCCGCTCCGGCAAGATCATGCGCCGCATCCTCCGCAAGATCGCCGAGAACGACTTCGGCGCGCTCGGCGACACCTCGACCCTCGCCGATCCTTCGGTGGTCGATGACCTCATCGCCAACCGCATGAACAAGGGCTGATCCATGTCCGCAGCGCCCGTTCTGATCCTTCTTGGCCCCCCCGGCGCGGGCAAAGGCACCCAGGCCCGGATGCTGGAGGAGGATTTCGGCCTCGTGCAGCTTTCGACCGGCGACCTGCTGCGCGCGGCCGTGGCGGCGGAAACGGAGGCGGGCCGCAAGGCCAAGGCGGTGATGGAGGCGGGCGGGCTCGTCTCCGACGCCATCGTCCTGGCGATCCTGAAGGACCGCATGGCGGAACCCGACACCGCGAAAGGCGTCATCCTCGACGGCTTTCCGCGCACGGCCGGGCAGGCGGCGGCGCTCGACGATCTTCTCGCGGCAGCGGGCCAGAAAGTGACGGCCGCCATCAGCCTTGAGGTCGATGACGAGGCGATGGTGGGCCGGGTTGCGGGCCGCTACACCTGCGGGACCTGCGGCGAAGGCTATCATGACGAATTCAAACACCCGCATCGCGCGGGTGTTTGCGACAAATGCGGCGGCACGGCGTTCAAGCGCCGCGCCGACGACAATGCCGGGACGGTGCGCGAACGGCTGAAGGCCTATCACGCCCAGACGGCTCCGCTGATCACCTATTACGACAGCAAGGGCGTGCTGGCGAAGATCGACGCGATGGGTGCCATCGCCGGGATCCGCCAGGCGCTCGGCCAGATCGTCGCGGGGGTCGCGGCCTGAGGGGAGACCTCTGCCCGCCGGGCAGGGAACAACAGACCGGAATGGGGCGGCCAGAGGGCCGGGTCCTGCCTTGGCAGGGGTCGGGAGAGGTTTGCCTCATTGCGGAACCGGGACAGGGAACCGGCACTGCCGGGCAACAAGGGAGGCCAGATATGGCAAATGCAGCAGATGTGAGCGCCCGCTCGCGTCCGATGACGGCGGAGGAGAAGAAGGTCATTCTCGCTTCCTCGGCCGGGACGATCTTCGAATGGTATGACTTCTACCTTTACGGCTCGCTTGCGGCGATCATCGGCGCACAGTTCTTCACCGCCTTCCCCGAAGCCACCCGCAACGTCTTTGCGCTTCTGGCCTTTGCCGCGGGCTTCATCGTGCGCCCGTTCGGCGCCCTTGTCTTCGGCTCGCTCGGCGACCTCATCGGCCGGAAATACACCTTCCTGATGACCATCCTGATCATGGGCATGTCGACCTTCCTCGTCGGCCTTCTGCCCGGCTATCAAAGCTGGGGCGTTGCCGCGCCGATCATCCTGATCGCGCTGCGGATGCTGCAAGGCCTGGCGCTCGGCGGCGAATACGGCGGGGCGGCGGTCTATGTGGCCGAACACGCGCCGCAGAACCAGCGCGGCTATTTCACCGCCTTCATCCAGACCACGGCGACGCTCGGCCTTCTCCTGTCGCTCATCGTGATCCTGATGGTGCAGGGCTATGTGAACGGCGCCTATCCGGACCAGCCGGTGCTGGATGCCGTCGGAGCCGCGGTGATGAACGCCGACGGCACGCCGCAGATGATGAAAGCCTTCAACGCCTGGGGCTGGCGCATCCCGTTCCTCGGCTCGATCTTCCTGCTGCTGATCTCTCTCTACATCCGTCTGCAGATGAACGAGAGCCCGGCCTTCAAGAAGATGAAGGAAGAAGGCGCTGCCTCCAAAGCCCCGCTGCGCGAAGCTTTCGGCCAGTGGAAAAACGCCAAGATCGCCCTCATCGCCCTTCTGGGTCTGACGGCGGGGCAGGCTGTGGTCTGGTACTCGGGCCAGTTCTACGCCCTGTTCTTCATCCAGAACGTCATCAAGGTCGACAGCTTCACCGCCAACGTGCTGGTGGCCTGGTCGCTGATCCTCGGCACCGGCGGCTTCCTGTTCTTCGGCTCGCTCTCGGACCGCATCGGCCGCAAGCCGATCATCCTCGCGGGCTGCCTGATCGCCGCCGTCACCTATTTCCCGGTGTTCAAGGCGCTGACGGCAACGGCCAACCCGGCCCTTTACGCCGCGCAACAGACCCCGGTGACGGTCACGGTCGACCCGGCGGATTGCTCCTTCCAGTTCAACCCGACCGGCACGTCGAAGTTCACCTCCTCCTGCGACATCGCCAAGGCGCTGCTGTCGCGGACCTCGGTGAACTCCACCACGGTTGACGGCCCGGCCGGCACCGTGACCAGCGTGAAGATCGCCGATACCGAAATCGCCTCCTATGACGGCGCGGCCAATGCCAAGGCGATCGCCGAGGCGAAAGCCGCTCTCGAAACCGCGAAGGCCGGCACCGATCAGGCGGCCACCGATGCGGCCCAGGCGGCGCTCGATGCGGCCAATGGCGTCAAGGGCGGCTTCGAGAAATCGGTGAACGAGGCGCTGAAGGCGGCGGGCTATCCGCTGGTCGCGGCAGACAACACCACGATTGCCAAAGCCGACAACTTCTTCGACATCTTCACCGCCCAGAAGCTCAAGATCGTCGTGATCCTGACCTATCTGATCCTGCTGGTGACGATGGTCTACGGCCCGATCGCGGCCATGCTGGTCGAGCTTTTCCCGACCCGCATCCGCTATTCCGGCATGTCGCTGCCCTACCACATCGGCAACGGCTGGTTCGGGGGGCTGCTGCCTGCCACCGCCTTCGCCATCTCGGCACAGGCCGGCAACATCTACTCGGGTCTGTGGTATGCCATCGTGGTCGCGCTGATGACCGTGGTGATCGGGGCGATCTTCGTTCCGGGCGGCACCCACAAGAAGAACATCTTCGCGGACGAGAACAACCGCTGACCTGATCAAGGGGCCGGGCCGGGGGGAGACCTCCGGCCCGGCCTTTTCCCGTTACAGCTCCATATTTCCTGCCCGATCCCGCCTCTGGTCCCGAAAGAGCCCTATGAGCGAGCCCGCCCAGATCCCGCATATTCTGGTGGTGGTGGAAGATGACAACATCGCCACGGCCATTCTCTATGTGCTCGGGCGGCAGGGGTTTCTGGGTGAGCGGGCGTCCAATGGCCAGGAGGCGCTGACCCGCCTCGCAGGCGACGGCACCGATCTGGTGATGCTCGACATCCTTCTGCCCGACATCTCCGGCTATGATCTCTGCCGACGGCTGCGGCGCGATCCCGACCAGCAGCACCGCAAGATCCTGATGATGACCGCGCGCGGGTCTGCCACGGAAAGGCGCAAGGCGATCGAGCATGGCGCCGATGGCTTCATCACCAAGCCCTTCGATCCAAACGCGCTCCGCGCCGAGCTGGGCCGCCTGCTGCCGCCGCCGGCCTGATCTTCAGCCGCGCAGGCGTATGAACGCCGTCCAGGCGGCAAGAGCAGCGGCGAGGATTACCACATTGACCACCAGACCCATGGCCACGGCCTGCCAGACCGGCACGGCCGCGCCCTGCGTCAGCGGGATGATCGCCGCGACGAACAGCGCGCCGAGCGCCAGCGGCGCCCAGGTGCCGGTGGCGGCACGGGTCCGCAGCATCGTCGCCATCAGCGCCAGAAGCAGGCCGATGCGGAAAGGGTCTGCAAGCTGGCTGGTGAACAGCTCGGTCAGGGTCATGGGCGTCTCCTCGGCTTTGTCCTGCATAGCGGCAGCGCCGGGGGTTTTCCACCCCCGGACCCCCGGAGGATATTTGGACACAGTGGATGAGGATCAGAAAGGATTTTCGGGATAGCGGACGCCGGTGAGGCAGAGGCCCTGCGGCGGGCAGACCGGGCCGCAGGCGGCGCGGGCGCGGGCCTCCAGTGCGGCGCGGACATCCTCGGGCTGCCAGCCGCCGGCGCCCACCCGTTCCAGCGTGCCGACGAGGGAGCGGACCTGATTGTGCAGGAAGCTGCGGGCGCGCAGATGGAAGCGGTATTCGCGGCCTCCCGGATAGGGAAGTTCCTCGATGGTGATCTCGTCCAGCGTCTTCACCGGGCTTTTCGCCTGGCAGAGGGTGGAGCGGAAGGTGGTGAAGTCGTGATGGCCGATGAGGTGGGCGGCACCCTGCCGCATCGCCCCGGCGTCGAGCGGGTTCAGCACCTGCCAGACCGAACCGCGGTCGTGGGTGACCGGGGCGCGGCGGGCGACGAGGCGGAAGGTGTAGCGGCGCTCGACGGCGGAGAAGCGGGCGTGGAACTCCTCCGTCACCCGCGCGGCGGCGAGGATGGCGATGGGCTGCGGCTTCAGGTGGAAGTTCAGCGCCTCGGAAAGCCGGAACGGGTCCCAGTCGCGGGAGAGGTCGCAATGGGCGACCTGCCCCGTCGCATGGACCCCGGCATCGGTGCGCCCCGCCGCCGCGATCGTATGGGGCCCCGGCTCCAGCCGGGCGAGCGCCGCCTCCACCGCGGCCTGCACCGAGGCCTGACCCTGCGCCTGCCTTTGCCAGCCGGCAAAGGGGCCGCCGTCATAGTCGATGAGCAGGGCATATCTGGGCATGGCCCCGGTTACCTCGCGGCCAGCCTTCCGTCCACCCCCTACCCATCGCCGCCCGCCGCGCCTATGTTGGGCCGGCAACAGCGGGGACGTGCGCTTTGGCTCTTTCTTCCGTTACCGATAGCCTGACACGCGGGATCGAGGGGATCACCGCCTCGCTCTCCGGCGCCTTCATGGAGCCGGTGCTGCGGATCGGCGTGACCGGCCTGTCGCGGGCGGGCAAGACGGTGTTCATCACCAATCTGGTGGCGAACCTTCTGGACCGCGGGCGGATGCATCAACTGGCAGCGGCGCGCGAGGGGCGAATCGAGGCCGTCCACCTGCAACCCCAGCCCGACGATACCCTGCCGCGCTTCGCTTTCGAGGACCATCTCGCCGCCCTTACCGGGCCGGAGCCGCATTGGCCGGACAGCACGCGCAGCGTCAGCGAATTGCGCCTGTCGTTCCGCTGCCGTCCGCAGGGGTTTCTGGCGGGCTTCACCGGGCCACGCACGCTCCATGTCGATATCGTCGATTATCCGGGCGAATGGCTGCTGGATCTGTCGCTGCTCGACAAGGACTATGCCGACTGGTCGGAGGCGGTGCTGGACCGGATCGCCAGACGGGCCGAGGCGGCGGAGTTCATGGCCATGGCGCGGGCCGAGGATGGCGCCCTGCGGCTGGAAGAACCCCGCGCGCAGGCGCTTGCCGCGGCCTTCACCGCCTATCTCCAGGCGGCACGCGCGGCGGGCTGGTCGGATTGCACGCCGGGGCGCTTCCTTCTGCCGGGCGATCTCGCCGGCAGCCCGGTCCTGACCTTCGCCCCCTTGCCGAAGCCCGCCAGCACCCCGCGCAACTGCCTCTGGCGCGAGATGGAGCGACGCTTCGAGGCCTACAAGTCCAAGGTCGTCCAGCCCTTCTTCCGGGAACATTTCGCCCGGATCGACCGGCAGATCGTGCTGATGGATGTGCTCAGCGCCATCCATCAGGGGCCGCGCGCGGTGGAGGATCTGCGCCGCACCATGGCAGAAGTGCTTGCCGCCTTCCGCCCCGGCCGCAACGGCTGGCTGAGCGGGCTTCTCGGCGGCAAGCGGGTGGAGAAGATCCTCTTTGCCGCGACCAAGGCCGATCACCTGCACCACAGCCAGCATCCGCGCCTGACCGCCATCCTTGAGGCGATGCTGCGCGAGGCGCGCTCGCGCGCCGATTTCGCCGGGGCGGAGACGGCGGCCCTGTCGCTCGCCTCGCTGCGCTGCACGGTGGAAGAGGTGATCGAGCGCGACGGCGAGAGGCTGGAGGCGGTGCGCGGGCGGCTCCTGTCCACCGGGCGGCAGGCGGTGATGTTTCCGGGCCTGCTGCCGGAAGACCCGGCCAAGGTGCTGGTCCCCGCCCGGCAGGGGGCGGACCGCTGGCTTGATGCCGAATACGGGCTGATGGCCTTTGCCCCCGCCCGCAGCAACCTGCGCCCCGGCGAGGGGCCGCCGCATATCCGGCTCGACCGGGCGGCGGAGTTCCTGATCGGAGACCGGCTATGAGCCTGCGTCCCGCAGAGCCGGGCGATGCGGCGGATCTGGCCCGCATCCTCGGCGATTGGATAGCGGAGGTCCCGTGGCTGCCGAAGCTGCACAGCCGGGAGGAGGATCTTGCCTTCCTGCGGGAGCTTCTGCAAACCCATGAGGTGACGGTCTGGGGCCGCCCCGCCACCGGCTTTCTGGCCCGGCGGGGGGAGGAAATCACGGCGCTCCATGTTGCCGCAGAAGCGCGGGATGCTGGCGTCGGCTCGGCCCTGATGGCGGCTGCGAAAGCGGCATCGCCCATTCTGCGGCTTTGGGTTTTTCAGGTAAATACCCCGGCCCGGCGCTTTTACGCGCGGCAGGGATTTGTGGAAACCGAACATGGGGATGGCAGCGGCAATGAAGAGGGCCTCCCCGATCTCGCGCTGAACTGGACCCGGCATGACTGACGATTTCTCCTCCGATCCGCCCCCGTTCGACACGCCGCGCCCCCCTCCGCGCCCTCTCCTGCTGGAACTGGAGGAGGCGATGGCGGAGGCCGATCCCGCCCTTGCCGATCAGGTGCCGGAGCTGACCCCGCAAGGGGCCGCGATGCAGACCGCGGCACGGCTGGCCACAAGGCGCGGCTCGACGCTCGGCCGGCTGACCCGCTGGGTGCTCGGCGCGCTCTTCTCGCTGGTCGTCTCGGTCGCCGCCTGGGATTTCGTCACCGGGCTTTTCGCGCAGAACACGGCACTCGGCTGGCTGGCCTTCACGCTCTGCGGCCTTGCGGTGTTCCTGCTGCTTCTGCTCGCCCTGCGCGAGGCTTCGGCCTATGCGCGGATGGCCCGGCTCGACCGGATGCGGCAGGCGGCGGATGCGGCGCGGGCCAAGAGCGATCTGAAGGCGGCGCGGGCGGTGGTGGCATCCCTGGTGGCGCTTTACGCCCATCGGGGGGAAACCGCCTGGGGCCGCGCGCGGCTGGCGGAACGGCAGGCGGAGATCTTCGACGCCGACGGGCTTTTGTCGCTGGCGGAGGTCGATCTTCTCGGGCCGCTCGATCTGGCCGCGCAGGCGGAGGTGGAGGCCGCGGCGCGGCAGGTGGCGACGGTGACGGCGCTCGTGCCGCTGGCGCTCGCCGATGTGGCGACCGCGCTTTACGCGAACCTGCGGATGATCCGCCGCCTGTCGGAGATCTACGGCGGGCGCTCGGGCAGCTTCGGTTCGCTGCGGCTGATGCGGCGGGTGTTCGCGGCGCTTCTGGGCGCCGGGGCGATCGCGCTGACCGATGACCTTCTGGGCAGTTTCGCCTCGGGCGGGGTGCTGTCGAAACTGTCGCGCCGCTTCGGCGAAGGGGTGGTGAACGGCGCGCTGACGACACGGGTGGGGCTGGCGGCGATGGAGCTTTGCCGCCCTCTGCCCTTCCACGCCCGCCCGCGCCCCGGCGTCTCCGCCACGACCAGCCGCGCGCTGGCCGGGCTGTTCGGCCGGACGAAGACGGAGGCGCAGGGCTAAGACCCCCAAGACCAATCGCCCGGCACACCCTCCCCTCTCCTTTCATCTTGCCGCAAATATCCTGCGGGGAGGTCCGGAGGGGTGCAAAACCCCTCCGGGGTTCTGACCGGGCGCGCGCCATCCCGCCTACCTCAGGCCGGTCCCCCTCAGACCCCCGCTTCCAGCCGGTCCAGCAGTGCCGTCATCATCGCCCCGCAACGCTCCATCTGCTCCACGGTCACGAACTCATCCGGCTTGTGACCCTGCGCCATCGACCCCGGCCCACAGATCACCGTGGGAATCCCGAGCCGCGCATCGAACAACCCGCCCTCGGTGCCGAAAGCCACCTTCATCGTGCCGTTCGCGCCGGTCAGACCCTGGACGAAGCGCACCACCTCCGCCTCGGTCGGGGTGCCGAGACCGGGGTAGTCCCAGAGCCGCTCCACCCGGATCTCCGCCTCCGGGAAATCGGCGCGCAGGG
This sequence comes from Paracoccaceae bacterium, assembly GCA_027492585.1. Classification (GTDB taxonomy): domain Bacteria; phylum Pseudomonadota; class Alphaproteobacteria; order Rhodobacterales; family Rhodobacteraceae; genus JAPUEK01. The sequence continues at coordinate 53,475 of JAPUEK010000048.1, forward strand.
GGGCCACGATCTCCTCCGCGCCGATCCGCAGCACCTCGATCAGCCGGCCGACATCCTCCCCCGCCAGCGAGCGGATCTCGAAATCCACAACCGCATGGTTCGGCACGATATTGACCTGCACCCCGCCATTCAGCTTGCCGACATGGAGCGTGGTGTAAGGCACATCGTAATCGCCGTCGCGCAGCCCATGCTCCACGACGAAGGCTTGCGTGTCGCGCACCAGATTGACAAAATCCGCCGCGAGATGCAGCGCGTTGAGCGCAAGAGGCGCCAAGGCCGAATGGCCCTCGCGCCCGATGCAGGTGGCCCGCAGCGCGACCTTGCCCTTGTGGCCGGTGGCGACCTGCATCCCCGTCGGCTCGCCCACGATGCAGAAGCGCGGCCGCACCGGCGCGCCCTCCAGCATGTCGATCATCGACCGCACGCCCATGCAGCCGATCTCTTCATCATAGGACAGGGCAAGATGCAGCGGCACCTTCAGCAGCCGCCCTTCGGCCTGCCGCCGCGCCGCCTCCAGCATGGCGGCGATGGCGCAGGCGACGAAGCCCTTCATATCCGCGGCCCCGCGCCCGTAATAGCGCCCCTCCGCCTCGGTCAGGGCGAAGGGCGGATAGGTCCAGGCCTGACCCTCGACCGGCACGACATCGGTATGGCCGGAAAGCATGACGCCGCCCTGCCCCTCCGGCCCGATGGTGGCGTAGAGATTGGCCTTGCCGCCGCCCGCGTCGGGAAGCAGCACCGAGGGGATGCCCGCCGCCGCCAGCTCCCCCGCCACATAGTCCATCAACGCCCGGTTCGGGCGGGAACTGACCGTATCAAAGCCCATCAGCCGCTCAAGGATCGCCCGCATCGCCTGCCCCGTTCTGCCGTCGTCACCCCCCATCGCTACCCCGCAAAGCCGCCCGGCGAAAGCCCCGATGACCGCATTTGTCACGGTTGCTCCCCTTCCCAAAGGCGCGGACCCATGCCAAGTTTCCCTTATCCCCGGCCCCGGTGGCCATAACAAGGTTAGGACAACAGATGAAACGTCACACGCTTGCCGCTGCCCTTGCGACGACCGCTCTGGTGGTTTTCTCGCTGCCCGCTCTGGCGGAAAACAAGGGGCCGAACGTCGATCCCGCCGCCACCGGCACCAAGGGCGGCGTGGCCACGATCGCGCTTGCCCAGGAGCTCTACGAGCTCGGCATGGCCAACAAGGACGCGCTGACCGTGCTGACGGCGGCGAAGCTCGCGGGCTCCGTCGAGGTGAAGGAGGTCGAGCAGAAGAAGGAAACCAAGGGCGAGGAAACCGCCGGGCAGGAGGACGGCGCCGAGGCGCCGGTCGACGCCGCGACGATGATGGCCTCCGCCAAGGAACTGGCCGGCGAGGATGAGGTGCTGGCCGGCCTGATCGAGGATGCCCAGGCCGAGGGCTCGCGCGGGCGCATCGGCGGTGCTTCCTCCACCCGCTCCAAACTGCCCGCCGGCAAGACCGATGTCTGGGAGGTTCCCTTCTACGGCAACAGCTATGCCGAACTGGCCGTGGTCGGCGATGGCGATGCCAACCTCGACGTGCTCGTGACCGACGAAAACGGCAATACGATCTGCTACGACGTGAGCTGGTCCGACAAGGTCTATTGCGACTTCGTTCCCTCCTGGAACGGCTACTTCTACGTCACCGTCGAAAACCGCGGTAGCAAGCGCAACACCTATTACCTGATGACCAACTGACCCGGACCGGGCGGGGAACCTCCCCGCCCCTCCGCAGGTTCAAAGGACAGGAGCCTCCGGCGGGGATATTTGGAAAGAGAAGAAAGCCGGAAGGTCTTTCATCTTGCCCCAAATATCCCCGCCGGAGGCTTCCGCACTTTCCAGAGGCGCGCCGTCAGGGCGTTTCGGAGATGGTCTTTTCCAGCCAGGGCAGGAAGTTGGAAATCCGCGTATAGGCCGAGAACAGCGCCTGTTCCTCGCACCCCTTGCCGCTCTGCGCCGAAAGGCCCCAGCTGACGATGCCCGCCTGCACGTAGCTGCCATCGTCGAGCGGCACCACCAGCGGCCCACCGCTGTCGCCCGAGCAGGCGGTCCTTCCGCCCTCATAGGTGCCGGAGCAGAGCATGTTGCCGCTCATCGGGGCCTGCGCCTTGCCGATGAGCTGATCCCAGAGGGCATAGGCATCGTCCTCTTTCAGGCTCAGCGTGTTGACCGCATAGGAAAAGGCATCGGCCGCCGCCTCGGCGCGGGCCTGGACCATCGCCTCGTTGCACTGGCTGCGGTCGAGCATCTGGATCTCGGTCTGGTGCAGCTCTTCGGGATGGGTGCCGCCCTCGACAAGCCCCCAGCCGGTCACGATCGTCACCACGCCGGGCTGGTCAAGCTGGTCGCCGAGATCGGCATCCGGCACGGTGATGGTCGCGTAAGGCACCTGCGGCGGACGGGTCAGCTTGATCAGCGCGATGTCATTGTCGAACGCCGTGCCGACATAGGCGGGGTGGCGGATCACCCTGGCCACGCCCACGAGGTCCCCCGCCCCCGGTGCCAGCCGATTGGAGCCGACCAGCACCGAAAAGCTCGCAGGCTCCAGATCGGCCCAGTTGCCCGCCTCATCCGCCATATGGATGCAATGGGCCGCCGTCAGCACCCAGGTATCGAGGATCATCGAGCCGCCGCAGAACTGCCCGTCCGGCCCGACCGGCGCGCCGTTGATCATCAGCGCCACCTGCCAGGGCCAGGCGCCCTCCGCCGCGACCGCCCCGCCGATCACCTTGCCGCCGCCCGCCTTGGCCGCTTGCGCCTCGAAGGCCGCCTTCTGGCCGCTCTTCGCCCAGGCGAAGGGCGAGGCCAGCACGGAAGCCGCCGGTTTGAACCCTTCCGCCGCCGCCATCCCCCCTGCGAGGCACAGCACCCCCGCCAACAGCCGTCCCTTCATCTGCCCGTCTCCCCGTCTTGCGGCGCCACCCTGATCAGTTGCCGCATCATATTGAGCGGCGCAGGCCGTAGTGAAAAGCCCCGCGCGGTGCCAGGCTCCGCCTCCAGCCGCGCCGCGAACCATTCCGTCGCCGGATCGCCAAGGCCGCGAAACCGCCCGGAGGCGGCAAGACGGGTCAGATCCACCCGCTCCGCCTCCCGCTCCACCGGCACGGCGAGGAGCATCAGCTCCTCCAGCCCCGCCGCCTGCCCCGGATCTATCCTCAATCCCGCCCGCGCCCCTTCCCCCGGCAGAAGCCGGTTGGACAATCCGCCGAGCGGCCAGATCGCCGTCACCCCGAACGCCGCATCGAAGTAAAGAAGCGAGACATCGAGCGGCGCCGCCGTGCGGTTGCGGAACTCCAGCCACAATTCATCGCAGGGATCGAGCCCCTGCGCGGGATCGACCGGCCCTGCCTTGCCCGCCACGCCGCATTCCGCGCCCCCGCGCTTGCCCGGCTTGCGCTCATAACGGACCTCAAGGGCGGGCTTGCCGGTCAGGCTGCGCCCGGCCACCCCGTTGAAGAGCTTCTTCAGGCGCAGCGAATGGCCCGCCGCCGCCAGCACCCGGTCGAGGGCCGAGGCCGGGCTTTCCCCCGCTTCTGCCTCGACGCGCGGGGTCGAACCCGGCCCGGCCGGGTCGAGAAGCCCATCCGCCCCGGCAAGCGCCACCTGCCCCCCGGTCAGGATCGGCACCAGATCGGCCTCTCCCGCCGTGCCGAAAGCCGCCAGAGCCGCTTCCCAGACTGCGTAGTCGTGGCCATCCGCCGGATCGGCCCGCACCGGGGCCGCAAGCCTCAGGGGCGGAGGCGGCGCGGGCGCCAGCACCTCCGCCCAGACTGCAGCTTCCGGCACTGATCCCGCAAAGCCCGCGCGCCGCGCCTCTACCCGGTCGAGCACAGCCTGGCCGAGCGGTTCCCCTCCGGCAGGCGCCGCGTAAAGCGCCAGCTCGTCCCCTTCGGCCAGCCCGTCCAGAAGGCCGGCACGCACAGTCCCCGCCTCGACCCGGAACCGCGCCTGCACGGCGCCGCTGCCGAACACCGGCGCGGAGAGAAGCGGTCCCTCCCCCTCCGGGTCCTGCCGCACCGCCCCCTGTGCCATCCCGGCCGAGGCCGCCGCCAGCACCTGCGCCCAGCTCGCCTCGGGTGCGGCGCGCAGCACCTCCGCCAAGCGCAGGGTAAAAGCGCCATGCCAGAGGCCGCTGTCGCCGAGCGGGTATTCAAAGGCCCGCTGATCGGCCTGCGCTGCGTAAAGAAAGGCGAAATCCCCGGTCAGCGGCACCGCCTCCCCGGCGACGGAAACGGCATCCGCCGGGATGCCGAGCACGTCTTCCGACAGCCCCCGCGCCACGCCCGGCCCGCCGACGGCCCGAAACCCGGTCCCCGCATGGCAGGCGTCGAGGATACCCACCACCTTCACCCCGCGGGTGAGCATCCCCTGCACCCAGACCTGCAACTCATCGTCGAGGATGGCATTTTCGACCGCGCCGACCGCACCCTTCCAACCGGCGGCATCGGCCGGCAGCAGGATCTCATCCGGCCCGCCGCCCTCATCGCCGCTCAGATCCGGGGCCTGCGCCCCATGGCCGGAGAAATAGAAGACCACCGTATCGCCCGGCCCCGACGCCGCCGCGACTGAAGCCATCTGCGCGAGGATCGCCGCGCGCACCGGCGCCCCGGCATAGCTGCCTTGCGGCAGTCCCGCATCCTCGCTGGCCAGCACCACGATGTCGCGCGCCGCCACGCCGCGCGCGACCAGCGCCTCCGCCATCAGCGCGGCATCCTGTGACGGTCCCTTCAGATCGGCATCGAGCACCAGATAATCGCTGACCCCCACCAGCAGCGCGCGCACCTCCGCCCCCGCCGCAAGGGGGCAAAGGCCCAGAAGGACCGGGAAAAGGGCGCGCCTCAGCATCATGGCCGAAGCATAGCCGCCCCCCGCCCTCCCGCAAGCCGCAAGACCCCGATGACCACAGTTGTCATCCGTCTCCCCGGCCAGGCCCTTTCTTCTCTTCCCAAATATCCCCGCCGGAGGCTTCCCCGGCCGCCGCCGTCGCCTCAGTTGCCGACCGGAGCGATGCGCCGCCCGCCCTGCGCGATCCCCGCCGCGATCCGCGCCTCCACGTCATTGCCCTTGAGCGAGGCGAGAAAGCCGTTGAACTCCGGCGTCGCGCGGGTGGCGATCCGGCCGGCTTCGATGACCATGTCCACCTCGTCGGTCTTCAGCTTCAGCCGGGTCGGCACCTTGTTCAGCCTGGTCCGCATCGCCGGCGGGGTTTCTTCGAAACTCGCCTGCCCGATGAAGAGTTTCAGATCCGAGCAGTCCCAGCCCTCCAGCGTGCCGCGCAGCGCCTTCACCTCGGAAAGCGGCAGCGCGCAGCGCCATTCGACCAGCTCCCCCTCCCACTGGCGCAACTCGCCCCGCATCGCATCATAGCCGGAGCGCGTCGCCGCCGACATGGAGGCGGTGGCGATCGACATGCCGAGCCCGAGCCCCCCCGGCCCCGGTATCTTCTCCGTCCAGCCGTAATCCGCCTCCACTCCGGCATTGGCGACGAGGAACAGCATCCGCTTCATCCGCACTGCCTCCGCAGGGGTCATCGGCGCATAGGGCGCCTGGGCGCGGGCGCGTTCCACCGCCAACCCGGTGGTGCCGAAATTGTCGGTGATCCCGCCATCGAGAAGCTTGACGTATTTCACCTGCGGCGACTGGCTGTAGCTTTCCAGCGCACGGGCATGGGCCTTCATCGCACTCGTCGCTTCGGGGTTGAAGCGGGCGGCGGTCAGCCAGTCCGGCTCCTTGTAGTGGCAATCGCCCGGATGGGCTTCGAGCACGACCGGCGTGAAGACCAGCGGGAAGGCGGCCGAAGCCGCGACCGCCTCCGAAACCGGCAGGCGCGACAGATCGGAACAGAGCGCGTCGAAGGTCTCGGGCGAAAAGAGGAACGGCGTGTTGTTCGCCATATCCGTCGCATTGATCCAGGTCTTGATCTTCGAGCGTTTCCGCAGATCGCCGAAGGTCTGGCCCTTGTAGAGCACCTCATCGAGATAGCGCCCGAAGGTCTGCCGGCCATTGGCCCCGCCCGCCAGCCCCTTGACGATGGTGATCGGGTTGAAGGCCGAGGCCGCCATGTATTTCTCGGCATCGGTGATCAGATAGCGCTCGCGGAAATCCTTAAGCCCCTCCGGCCCCCAGAGCCCGAACTGCGCCGCCGTCACCGAACCGCCCGAAACGCCGGAGACCAGCCGCACATCGTCGAGCAGCCCGTTCGGCGTCCCGGTCAGCGCGGCCTGCGCCCGCAATTCCTCCAGCATCCCATAGGCAAAGGCGGAGGCCCGCATCCCGCCGCCGGAGAAGGCGAGGCCGACATAAAGCTCGCCCTCGCCGATGGCGGCGGGGGTTACATCGACAAGCGCGGCATTCTGCCCGTCGAGCGGCTGATTGATCGGCCGGTTCCAGGGGGCGCAGCCCGCCAGCAGCATCAGGCAGAAGACCAGTTTTCTCATGCGGGAATCGCCCCAGCCCCCGGTCTGCACCCATCAGGCCGGGAGTTTAGGCCATGCGATATCCAGCACAAACCCCTTTTCCGCCGCCGGCATGTCGAGTTTCGCCCCATGGCGCGCGGCAATGGCGCGCACGAGGGCAAGACCGAGGCCGTGGCCCTTGATGCCCCGGTCGCGCTCCGCCCGCACGAACCGCTCGAAAGCCTCGCCGCGGATGTCCTCGGGCAGGCCCGGCCCGGTATCGGCGATCCGCAGCAGGTGGCGGTCCGGTCCCTCGGTCAGGGTCAGGCTCAGGCTGTCGCCGGGGCTGCAATATTTGATCGCATTGTCGAGAAGGTTCGACAGCATCTGCGCGATAAGGTTGCGGTCGCCCAGAACGCCGAGGCCGGGCTGCACCGCGGCCGCGCCGGTCAGGCCCTTGTCCTCGGCCAGCGGCTCGTAAAGCTCCCAGACCTCTGCCGCCACCGCCGAAAGATCCACCGGGACAAGACCGCCCCCCACGCCCTGATCGGCCTCCGCCCGCGAGATGTCGAGCAGGCTGTCGAAGACCCGGATCGCATTCCGCATCTCGCCGCGCAGCTCCTCCACCACCTCGGGCTGGCCCTCCACCCGGCCAAGTTTCTGCATCAGCCGGTTGAGCGGGGTGCGAAGCTCATGCGCGATCGTGTCCGAAAGCCGGTGGGTGGCGCGGTTCAGGTTCTCGATCCGGTCGAGCATGGCATGGACATGGGTTTCCAGAAGCCCGAATTCGTCTCGGCTGCGCGGGCCGGGAAGGCGGGCGGAAAGATCACCCTGCGCCACCCGGTCGGCAAGGGCGTTGACGCGCCCGATCCGCCCCATGACGGAGCGTGCCGCCAGCCCGCCGACGACGGCACCCGCGACGAGCAACGCGACACCAAGCGCCGCCATGCCCCGCCGCAGGCTCGCCAGCGTAGCATCCACCGGCGCGAGGCTGCGGGCCACCAGCATCGGAAAGCCGCCGGGCAGAATACGCGCCACGGCCAGCCAGCGGGTCTGGCCCTGCCGGAACTCCGCAGCCCCGTCGGTCCCGAAGCCCTCGCCCGCCGCCTGCAACCCGTCCGGCCAGCGTTCCACCGTGCCGGCCAGCACCTGCCCCTTGCGGTCGAGCAGCAGCAGCATCTCCTCCCGCCCGCCCGCTGCCGCGCGATAGTCGATGGCCTGCCGCAGGGCGATGATCCGGCGCTGCTCGTAAAGGGCGGCGAACCCGCCGAGATCGGCGGCAAGGGCGGAGCGCACCGCCTCCGACATCCGCGCCTCCACCAGCCGGTATTGCAGCCCCATGGCGCAAAGCGACAGAAGCGCCACGGCAAAGGCCATGCCCGCCGCCAGCCGCCATGTGGCCCAAGGCATCGCCCGATGGTCCGGTCGGGATGCCTGGGGTCGGGATGCCTGGGGTCGGGGGCCTGCCGTCACGTCGCCCCACCGGAAGCGATTTGCGGGGCGAAGACATAGCCTTCGCCCCGCGCGGTCTGGATGGCGGCGGAGCCCGCCTCCTCCAGCTTGCGGCGCAGGCGCCCGACATGGACATCGACGACATTGGTGCCGGGATCGAAATGCAGGTTCCACACGTTTTCAAGCAGTTGCATCCGCGTCACCACCTGCCCGGAATGGCGGGCGAAATAGGTGATCAGCTCGAATTCCTTGGGGCTGACCGCGACATGGGCGCGTTTGACATGGACCGTCCGCGCCTTCATGCGGATCTCCAGATCGCCGAAGGCCAGAAGGTCGTTGTCCAGCACCTCCATCGTGCCGCGGCGCAGAAGGGCGCGCAGGCGGGCGCGCAGCTCCTCCGGCTCGAAGGGTTTCGGCAGGTAGTCGTCCGCCCCCTTCTCCAGCCCCTCCACCCGGTTCGCGGCACGGCCAAGCGCGGAGAGGACAAGGATCAGCGCCCGCGCGCCCCCGGCCTTCATCCGGGCCATCGCCTCCACCCCGTCGCCGCCGGGCAGCATCCTGTCCAGCACCACCACCCGGAAATCGCCCGAGATCGCCGCCGCCACCCCTTCTTCCAGCGTGGCCAGCCAGACCGGCTCGCAGCCGAGCGCCCGCACTTCGGTTGCAACCGCGGCGGCGGTTTCGCTGTCATCCTCGACAATCAGGATGCGATCCATCTTTGCTCTCCTACTCTCGGGCGATTGTCAGAAAACGATCACGGCCGGGTCAAGCACATTCGCGCCACCGAGGGGACGGCGGGCCTCGGCTGTGCCGAACGGGTCGAGGAGGACATGGCGCGTCCCGCCCTCACCTTGCAGAAGGAACAGCACCGGACCCGTCACCTGCCTGCCGCCGAGCCCGGCCATCTCCGGCACTTCGCCATCGACACGCAGGATCATGTCGCCCACGGCAAGACCCGCGAAAAGCGCCGGGGAATTGTCGGTGACGCCGGTGATGCGCCCGTCGCTGGCGATGGTCAGCCCGAGCGCGGCGAGCGTGTAATCCTTTACCCGTTTCGGTGCGGCGCCGTCGATCTCGCGCAGCGCGAGGGAGGTCTGATCCTCCACCGCAAGATCAAGCGGCAGCAGCAGCATCGCCCCGCCGCGCATCAGCGCCAGATCGGCATGACCCGCCGCCTGCGCGGTCTCGATGGCGAAGGCCAGATCGCCCGGCTCGTTCAGCAGCGCACCGTTCAGCGCCAGCAGGATATCGCCCGGCATCACGCCCGCCGTCTCCGCCAGGGCGCCCGCCTCGGTCTCATCCACGAGAAGCCCGGTCGGCGCCACGCCGAGCGCCTCGGCCACCTGCCGGTCCACCGCCCGCGCCCGGAGGCCGAGCTTCGGCAAGGGCGGCAGGGTTTCCTCGATCAGACCGGCCACGATCTCCGACAGCTCGGGTGCCGGGATCGCATAGGCGATGCCCACGAACATCCGGCTGCCATCGGCGATCTGGCTGTTCATGCCGACCAGCCCGCCTTCCGCATCCACCAGCGGCCCCCCGGACGAGCCGGGGTTCACCGCCGCGTCATGCTGGATCATGCGGATCGGGGCCGCCGCATCCACCTGTCTGGCGCGGGCGGAGATCGTGCCTTCTGTCACCGAAAACTCGATGCCCAGGGGAGCCCCCAGAGCCCAGACCTCCGCCCCGAGCCGGGGCGACCCGGACGAGGGGATCAACCCGCGCCGCCCCGGCTCAACCGCGATCACCGCCACATCGCGCAACGGGTCGCGGGCGATCACCGTGGCGATCTCCTGCCTGCCATTGGCATCCGTAAGCCGGACCTCGGCCGCATCCTGCACCACATGGGCATTTGTGACCGCCACCTCCGCCTCCGCCCCCCAGAGGAAGGCCGAGCCGAGGAAGCGGTCCGCATCATCCGCCGTATGAACGGTCAGCACCGCCGCCATCGCCCGGTCGAGCGGCATTTCCGCCGCCCGTGCCGGGGCGAGCGCAAGCACCATGACCAGCACCGCCGCCCCGGCGAGAATCTCGGCCAGCCAGCGGGTTGCGCGGGGTTGCAGGGCGGGGTGGAGACGGCGTTCAGACTGCATTGCGGGCCTCATGTGATCGGTTGGAGGCAAGCTAGCAGCGGCCCGGCGCAGGCTCCCGTGACAAAGGCTGTCATGTCTGCGTGAGGGGGAAATCATCGGTTTACAGGCCGCGCCGGGGCCGCCATCCTTGGCTTCAGAAGCTGTCACCCTGCCTTATGAGGCCCGCGATGCCCCGCCCTGCACACTCCCTGCCCGCCCCGTCCCTCCCCGTCCCGTCCCGCCCCACCGGGTCCCGTGCCGCCGGAATCCTGCCTGCGCTCCTCGTCGCCCTTTCGGCCGGGCTCGCCCTGCCAGCCCATGCCGAGCCGCTCAGCCCGGTGAAAACCGCCGAGCTTTCCGCCCGCCTTTACGAGGCGGGGATCGAGATGGCCGATCCGCTGCTGGTCGTCTCGGCCGCCAAGCTCCGCAAGGGGCTGGGGCTGAAGAAGGGCGATCTGCGCGCCGAAGGGGCGGGCGCCGCGCCCGAAGAAAAGCCGCTCGACTGGGAAGAGATGCTCGCCACCGCCGAAGAGATGAGCCCCGGCGACGAGGTGATCGCCGGACTTGCCGACGATGTGCGCGCCGAAGGCAGCAAGGGCGTCTCCTCCGGTCCGGTCTACAACATCGGCTCGCTCGGCAATGGCGGGACGGACACCTATCCGATCGTGGAATTCATCGGCGGCGAATATGCCGAGGTCTATGTGGAGGCGAAATCGGCCACCGACCTGAATATCCAGGTGCTCGACGCCAAGGGGCGGCTCGTCTGCTCGGACACCGATGCCAGTCATATCGCCTATTGCGGCTGGCGGCCCGATGCCACCGGCGGCTTCGTGATGAAGGTGCAGAACAACGGCCCTTCCAGCGCATCCTATGCGCTGATGACGAACTGAGGCCCGCCCATGCTGCGGCTCCTGCAAAGCACCGCTTTCGCCCTTCTCGCCCCGGCGCTGCTGGTCACCCCCGCCGTCGCGCGGGAGAATTACGCGCTGCTGGTGGGTGCCAGCCAATACCCCTCGCTGGACGAGAAATACTGGCTGAAAGGCCCGGCGAACGATGTGAAGCTGGTGCGGACCTATCTCGAAACCCAGTCGCCGGTTCCCTTCCCGGCCGCTCATATCGCCACCCTCGCCGACGGGGTGGAAGGGGCCACGGGCGAGCCGACGCTTTCGGGCATCCGGACCGCATTTGCGGAGCTGACGGCCAAGGTGCAGCCGGGGGATTTCGTCTATCTCCATTTCTCCGGCCACGGCACGCAGGCGCCCGCCGCCGATCCGGAAACCGAGCTGGACGGGCTGGACGAGCTGTTCCTGCCCACCGACATCGGCCTGTGGTCGAACGAGGTCGGCGCGGTGCAGAACGCGCTTGTCGATGACGAGATCGGCAAGCTCATCGACGGGCTGCGCGACAAGGGCGCGGATGTCTGGGCGGTCTTCGATTCCTGCCATTCCGGCACCGTGACCCGCGGCGCCCCCGATGGCGACGAGGAAGTCCGCACCCGCCAGCTTCCGCCGGAGGCGCTCGGCCTCAGCTCCGACCAGATGGAGCCGGTGACGCGCGGCCTGCAAGACCCGCGCGCCCAGCCCGATCCCCCGATCGACAGCGGCGACGAGCAGGGCAAGGGCGGCAGCCTCGTGTCCTTCTTCGCCGCCCAGACCAATGAGGTGACACCCGAAAAGAACCTGCCCAAGGGCAAGCCGGGCCGCATCCCGCAGGGGGTCTTCACCTACACGCTCTTCGAGGTTCTGGCCGAACATCCCGGCGCCACCTATGGCCAGATCGGTCAGGAAGTGCTGCGGAAATACGCCACCAAATCGCTGGCCCGCACGACGCCGCTGTTCGAGGGCGATCTGGACCGGGTGGCCTTTTCGGGCAGCCCCGGCGAGCGCGTCGCGCAATGGGCGGCCACGCGCACGGACACGGGCTTCGATCTGCCTGCCGGCAGCCTGCACGGGCTGAACGAGGGTGATGTGCTGGCGGTGATGGGCTCCGCCGCAGATGAAACCAAGGCGGCGCTCGGCTATGTGCAGCTTGCGACGGTGGAGACCTTCGCCTCCACCGCCGTTCCGGTGGAGCATGAGGGCAAGACCCTGCCCGCCGAACTCCCGAAGGGTGTGATGCTCCGCAAGATCGGCTCCGATCTCGACTTCACCCTGACCGTGGCCCTGCCCGAACCCGGCCCCCTGCCGGCGAAGACCCTCGAAGGCGCCATGGAGACGCTTCGGGCAGAAGTCGGACCGCGCATCACCTTCGTTCCCGCCGGGGCCGATGCCGATCTGCGGCTCGCGGTGATCAAGGACAGCCGCCGTCCCGATGCGATCTGGGTTCTGCCCTCGACGGGTCTGATGGAGGAGCAGGATCTGGTCAATACCCCCTCCGTCTCCACCGCCGACAAGACCGGGGAGGAGCTGGGCCTGGCCGTCGCCGATACGCTCAGCCGCATGGCGCGGGCGATCAACCTGATGAAGATGGCGGGGGCGGTCGGGAGCGGCAGCCTCGATGTGTCGGTCGATCTGCTGACCGGGCCGGACAAGGGCCGGCTGAAGCCGATGCCGACCTCGGGGATGCCGCGGCTGGTGCCGGACGATCAGGTCCATGTCGTCGCCCAAAACCACATGGATATTCCGGTCGATGTGAACGTGCTCTATATCGGCGCGGACTGGTCGATCAGCCATTGGTTCTCGGGGCGGCTGCAACCGGGCGATACGCTGAAGAAAGGGCTCTTCAAGATCTCCGATGCGGTGCTCGGGCGGGAGCGGATGGTGATCGTGATGACCCCCGCCGCGCCGCAATCCCCGGTGGAGGATCTGAGCTTTCTGGCGCAGGACCGGCTTGAGCTTACCCGCGAGATCGGCGGCACGGGCAAGGGCCTGCGCTCCGCCCTCGCCGAGGCGGGCTTCGGGGAGACGACCCGCAGCGCCACCGCTCTGGACGACGACAGCGAGACCGGCCCCGGCCCGGCCATCGTGGAACTGGAGTTGCAGACGGTGAAGGCCGGGGAGTGACGGCGAGTGACGGCGTTCAGCCGGGGGCAATCAGCCGCTTGCCCCCGGCGAAGACCTGTTTCCACCGCAGCACCCGGCAGGATTTCCGCAGACCCGTCGGCCAGAACGGGTCTTCCCGCAGAAGCCGCTCCACCTCCTCCGGCGTTGCGGCCTCCACCAGCCAGAGCCCGCCAGCGGCCTTGCCCTCCGCCAGCAGCGGCCCGGCGGCAAGGATCTGCCCGTCATGCGCTTCCAGAAACGCCAGATGGGCGGCCATATGGCGGACCCGAATGCCGGGGGCGGCGGCGGGATCGTCTTCGAGAAGGACGGCGAAAAGCATGGGGTTCTCCTGTCGGGTCATGCGGCGGCGGCAGGGATATCACGGCAAAACCGCCGGTTGATCCGGCATCTGTGCCGCCTTAGCCTGCACCAATGCAGGGACATGACTGGAACGATCTGCGCTATCTTCTGGCTCTGCACCGGGCGGGCAGCCTCGTGCAGGCGGCACGGCTTCTGGGCGTGAACGAAACGACGGTGGCCCGGCGGTTGCGCGGGCTCGAAACGGCGCTCGGGCTGCGGCTGGTCGGGCGCGATGCGACACGCGGGCTGCTGGCCGGCGAGACGGCCCGGCGGCTGATCGCCCTCGCCGAAACCGTGGAGCGTGGTCATGCCGCCTTTGCCGAGGCGGCGGGTCAGGCCACCGGCGAAATCAGCGGCACGGTGCGGATCACCGCCGTTCCGGTGGTCGTGAACCGTATCCTGATCCCGCATCTCGCCTCATTGCAGGCGAAACACCCTTTCCTTTGCATCGACCTCCTTCCTGAAACCCGCAATGCGGATCTGACCCGGCGCGAGGCGGATCTGGCCCTGCGCCTCGCCCGGCCCGCGACCGGCGGGCTGGAGGTGAAGGCCCGCAGGATCGGCACCCTGCGCTATGCCGCCTATGGTCCGGCTGCGGGAGGCGGGGAAACCTGGATCCTCTACGACGAGGCGCGCGCGCATCTGCCGCAAGCCCGCTGGCTGAAGACAGTGGCCGCGACGGCCTCCCGGCTGCGGGTCTCGGATACGGAAACGGCTCTGGAAGCCGTGGCGGCGGGTCTCGGCCAGACGCTGCTGCCGCGTCTGGTGGCGGACCAAGACCCGAGGCTGGGGGAGCGGACGGGCGATTTGCCGCCGGCCCCGGACCGTCCGGTTTGGCTCCTGTCGGCAGAGGAGACACCGGACAGGCCGGCCATGGCGGCAGTCAAGGACTGGCTCGCCGCCCTGCCCTGGTCAGAATAAAACGCCGCGCGAAGGGAGGCGCGGCGTTTCTCTTGCGGGATCGCGGCTCAGAGAACCTCGGCCACCTTCACCACACGGCCCTCGGCCACCGATTTCAGCGCCGCCTCGGCAAGGGCCAGTGCCGCAAGCCCGTCCTCGCCCGAGGGGGTCGCCGCGGCCTTGCCAAGCGCCGCCTGGATGAAGGCCGCGATCTCGGCGGCATAGGCGTCGATATAGCGGGTCATGAAGAAATCATGCAGCGGCGGGCGGGTGTAGCCCTTCGCCGTCGCCACCTCGATGGAGACCGGACGCTGGTTTTCCGCCGAGACCGCCCCGGCCACGCCATGCACCTCGATCCGCTGGTCATAGCCATAGGTCGCCCGGCGCGAGTTGGAGATCAGCGCCTGCTTGCCGCTTGCCGTCTTCAGCATCACCTGCACGGAATCGAAATCCCCCGCCGTGCCGATGGCCGGATCGACCAGGACCGAGGCCATGGCCGAAACCTCCGCCACCTCCTCGCCCAAGAGAAAGCGCGCCATGTCGAAATCATGGATGGTCATGTCGCGGAAGATCCCGCCGGAGCGGGCGATATATTCCACCGGCGGCGCGCCCGGGTCGCGGGAGGTGATGTTCACCATCTCCACCGCGCCGATGCTGCCCTTGGCGATTTCGGCCTTCACGGCGGCGAAATGCGGATCGAATCGGCGGTTGAAGCCGACCATCAGCACCGCTTTCGTCTCGCGCACAACCTTGAGGCAGGATTTCACCCGGTCAAGGCTGAGGTCGATGGGCTTTTCGCAGAAGATCGCCTTGCCGGCGCGGGCAAAGGCCTCGATCAGATCGGCATGGGTATCGGTGGGGGTGCAGATCACCACCGCGTCGATGTCCTTCGCCGCCAGGATCGCCTCGATCGAGCGGACCTCGCAGCCATATTGCGCGGCGATCGCCGCAGCGGCGGGCGCCATGGCATCGGCCACGGCCACCAGTTCCGCATCCAGATCGGCGTTGATCGCCTTGGCATGAACCTTGCCGATGCGCCCCGCACCCAGCAGTCCGAATTTCAGTGTCATCATCGCTCCTTACTCGGGATAGGCCCCGGCGACATTCTGGTCGAAATCGATGAGCGCGCCGGTCATGACGCCGGAGTCGCCCGAAAGCAGGTAAGAGACAAGCCCCGCCACATGCGGCGTCTTCACCAGCGTGCCGAAGGGCTGGCGCGCCTCGGCCCCGGCCAGCCAGCCGTCACCCGCGCCGTGATACCTGCGCTGCGTCTCATCCTCGCCCGGCGTGTCCATCCAGCCGCAATTGACACCGTTCACCCGGATGCGCTGCGCCCGCAGGGCCTGCGCGGCATTGCGGGTGACATTGGCGAGTGCTGCCTTGCTGGCCGAATAGGGTGCGAGGAAGGATTGCCCGCAATGCACCACCATCGACAGGATGTTCACCGCCGAGGCCGGGTGGGCATTTGCGACGGCAAGCTGCGCGAACCTTTGCAGCGCGAAGAACGGCCCGCGCGCGTTGACGGCCATCAGGCTGTCCCAGGCCTCGGGCGTGGTGTCGAGGATGGAGCCGCGATCCGTCGCCGCCGCCGCATTGACGAGCGCGGTCACCCGCCCGAACCGCTGCGCCGCATGGTCGAGAAGGCCGATGGCCTCCTCCGGCGATCCCATGTCGGCGGCATGAAAGACGACATCCGCCCCCGCCACGCCCAGCTTTGCCGCGCCCAGCTTTGCCGCGGCCGCCTCGCCGCGCGCCACGTTCCGCCCGGCGATCACCAGACGGGTGCAGCCCTCGGCGATCAGTCGCTCTGCGATGGACAGGCCGAGCCCCTGCGCGCCGCCGGTGATGACGGCGACCGTCTCGCGGTGGTCAGGCATAGGCGGTCTCCGATCCCTTCACGCCGGTAATGTAGCTGACGATATCATTGCCGTCCGTCTCTTCCTTCCGCAACGAGGCAACGATCCGGCCCCGGCGGAAGACCACGATCCGGTCCACAAGGTCGAAGACCTGCCGCAGGTTGTGGCTGATCAGGATCATCGGGATGCCGCGCGCCTTCAGGCCGCGGATGATGTTCTCGACCTGCGCCGTCTCCTGCACGCCGAGCGCCGCCGTCGGCTCGTCCATGATCACGAGCTTGGAGGCGAAGGCCGCCGTCCGCGCGATGGAGACGCATTGCCGCTGCCCGCCCGACATGTTGCGGATCGGGTTGTCGACATTGGGGATCTTGACGGCGGTGGTCTTCAGCGCCTCCATCGTCCGCTCGCGCATGGCCTTGCGGTCGAGGATGGAGAAGGGGCCGAGCCGGACCTTGAACAGCTCCCGGCCGAGGAAGAGGTTCGACGGCACGTCGAGGTCGTCCGCAAGGGCGAGGGTCTGGAAGACCGTCTCGATCCCCGCCTCGCGCGCTTCGAGCGGCCCGGCGAAATTCACCTCGCGCCCGTCGAACATCACCGTGCCGGCGCTGCGCTGTTCGACCGCGGTGATCTGGCGCACGAAGGTCGATTTGCCCGCGCCATTGTCACCGACGACCGCCACATGCTCCCCCTGATGCAGGACGAAGTTGGCATCTTCGAGCGCGTGGACACCGCCATAGCGTTTCGTCAGCCCGCGGGTTTCCAGAATGATGTCGCTCATCGCTCATTTCCCCCGGCCGCGGCTCTGCTGCCGCCATTGATCCATGACCACCGCACCGACGATAATCGCCCCCATGGTCATTTCCTGATAATAGGCATTCAGCTTCAGGAAGGTGAAGCCGGAGGTGATGACCCCGAGGATCAGCGCCCCGAGCACGGTTCCAACGACGGAGCCGCGCCCGCCTGCCAGCGACACCCCGCCGATGACGGCCATGGTGATCGCCTGCAATTCATACATGACCCCCATGCCGGCCTGCGCGGTCAGGTTCTTCGAGGACAGCACAACGGCGGCCAGCGAGGCCAGCATCCCGGCCAGCGTGTAGACCAGAACCTTGTGGCGCGGCACCGAGATGCCCGACATCCGCACGGCATCCTCGTTGGAGCCGATGGCATAGCAATGCTTGCCGTATTTCGTATAGGTCATGATCAGGTGGAACAGCACCGCAAGCCCTACGAAGATCAGCACCGGGTTCAGGCCCTTGCCGATGGCCGCATAGCTTTCGGTCGGGAAGGAGACGGGGTTGCCGTTCGACCACCACTTCGACAGGCCGCGCGCCGAGACCATCATGCCCAGCGTGGCGATGAAGGGCGGGATGCGGGTGTAGGCGATCAGGAAGCCGTTCACCATGCCGGCGATGACACCGCAGCACAGGCCGATCACCACCGGCACGATCACCGGCAGATCGAGCCAGCCCTGCTCCAGAAAGATCGCCTTGGGGTTGGGATTGCCGTTCACGGTGGCCACTTGGGCAAAGCTCATGGCGATCATCGCCGTCGCCCCCACCACCGAGCCGGAAGACAGGTCGATCCCGCCGATGATGATCACCTGCGTCACGCCGATGGCGATGATCCCCACGATGGAAACCTGCAGGATGATGATCTGCAACCGCTGTTCGTTGAAAAGCGAGGTCGCGTTCTCGCGGGTGTTGAACAGGAAACTGTCGCCCAGAAAGATCCGGCCCAGCAGTTCGAACGTCACGAGGATCACCACAAGCGCCAGCAGGACATTCCATTCCTGCGCGCGGGTTTTCTTCGCCGGATCGTATTTCAGGCCCCCAAGACCATGTGTCGGTTGCGCCACGCTTCCACCTCCCCCTCTTTCCGTGAGAACGCCCGCCGGGCTTCTGCCGCAGCGCAGGCGAGAAGGGGTGGCGCGGGCCGCGCCACCCCGGACCCGCAGGTCGGATCAGTTCTTCTTCAGGTAATCCGCGACATTGGCGGCGGTGACGAGCTGGAACGGAATGTAGACCTTCTGGTCCACCGTCTCGCCCTTCGACAGCTTGATCGCGGCGTCGAGCGCCCCGGCACCCTGACCGGCGGCATCCTGGAACACCGTCACGTCGAGGTCGCCCGCCTGCATGGCCGCCAGCGCGTCCTGCGTGGCGTCGATGCCGCCGACCACGACCGAGGCCATGTCGATCCCGGCGGCTTTCATCGCCTGGATGGCGCCGATGGCCATTTCGTCGTTGTTGGCGATCACGCCGTCGAAGGCGGTGCCGGAGGACAGCCAGTTGGTCATCAGCGACTGTGCCTGATCCCGCGACCAGTTCGCGGTCTGCTCGTCGATGATGTTCAGCGTCACGGCACATTTGCCTGCCGCCATCACGTCATGGATGTCGGCGGTGCGCTGCACGGCGGCCTGGTTGGAAAGCTCGCCCATCATCACATAGACATTGGCATTGTCCTTGCCGGCAGCCTTGAGCTGGTTGCAGACCTCGATGGTCTCCAGCGTGCCGCTGTCCACTTCGTTCGAGGCGACGAAGGCCTGATTGTCGGGCAGCGTATCGACGTTGACCGGCTGGCGGTTCACATAGACGAGCGGGATGTTCGCCGCCGCCGCCGCATCCGACATCGCTTGCGTGGCCGAGGTATCGACCGGGTTCACGATGATCGCCGAAACGCCCGAAGCGATGAAGTTGTTGATCTGGTCGAGCTGCTTGGCCACGTCGTTCTGCGCGTCCTCGATCTGGAGCGTGACGCCCAGTTCCTTGCCCTTGGCATCGAGCCCGTTCCGCAGCACGGTCAGGAAGTTGTCGTCGAACAGCGCCATCGACACGCCGATCCCGTCGGCCATGGCACTCGTTCCCATCAGCGCGGCAAAGCCCGCGACGATCATGGTCTTTTTCATGTGTCTCTCCTCCACAACGGTGTCCGGCACACCTTCATCTCCCTGCC
This sequence comes from Paracoccaceae bacterium, assembly GCA_027492585.1. Taxonomy (GTDB): domain Bacteria; phylum Pseudomonadota; class Alphaproteobacteria; order Rhodobacterales; family Rhodobacteraceae; genus JAPUEK01. Next base: position 72,452 of record JAPUEK010000048.1, read on the forward strand.
GGACCGCTTCTTCCCGGAAGCGGTATTCGCGCGTTCAGGCCGCAAGGCCCGCCGCTATGAATTCCATCGACGCCGCAAGCGGCCCCTTCGCATCGGCAAAGGCATGGACCGACGCCGCAAAGGGCTCGAAACTGACCGGCCCCGTATAGCCACCGGCCCGCAGGGCGCGGATCTGGGCCACATTGCCAAGCACATCTCCCGGCCCGACCAGCACACGGTCGCCGTCGCGCATCTCGTCGAGGTAAAGCGGCGCCTCCACGCCGGAGACATGGACGATCCCGGTCAGCTCCGGAAAGATCGGCCCCATGCCGGCAAGCGCATGATGGAAGGTGTCATGCACCATCCAGAGCGTGCCTTCCCCGCCCACGGCGTCGATCGCCCCGGCCAGGACCGTCTTGGAACGCAGGCTGCACATCCCGAAGCCCAGCGGTTCCACCATCGCCTTCAGCCCATGGGCCTTCAGCATCGGCAGAACCTCGCGCAGCGCCGCCTCGGTCACCGCGCGGCTTTCGGCCGGCCCGGTCGCCACCCCGTCATTGCGGGGGATGAGGCTCACCGCCTCCGCCCCCGCCGCAACGGCGATCTTCATCAGCGCCTCGGCCTCGGCCGCCTTCGTGTCCGACCAGTCGTTGAACATCTTGACCTCGGCCAAGGCAAGAAGCCGGAGCCCCCGCGCCTTGGCCGCTGCCTTCACCAATGCAGGATCTTGCCCGCCGAAGAGGAGGCCGGGAAGATCGTTGCGGAACTCGATACCAGCACAGCCAAGCCCTGAGGCGAGGTCCAGAAAAGCCTCCCAACCAAGCCGGGGGGCGGTCATGTGATTCAAGGCGAAGGGCAGCACGTCGAAATCCTTTGCGACTCGGGGCCATCGGTCGGCATATGGAATTGATATTCCATTTTATACACAATTCAACGGAAAAATTCCATATCAAGCGGAGGCAAGATCCCGGACGACGAAATCTCGTCATCGCGCGGCAGTCTTTTCGGGAAGGAGAAAGGCCTTTCACATTGGCCCAAATATCCCCCGCGGAGCGTCCACGGGGTCCGGCATCGCTGCCGCGTCAGATCGATTCCGCCACATGCAGATCGGGGGGCAGGAAATGCTGCACGCCTCCGCGCGGCGGCCCCTGCGTAACGGCCTGGGTCATCGCCACCACCAGATCGCGGCAAAGCTTTGAAAGCGGCGTGTCGGTCACGAGGGTCAGCAGCCCCTCCGCCAGCCCCGCCCGCGACTCCGGGGTCAGGGCCGAGACGACCACCGCCAGACCGCCTTCGGGCCGCGCCTCCCGCAAGGCGGCGATTGCGCCCTCCATGCCACCGCCCGCGACATAGATCCCGCGCAGGGATTTCTGCCGCGCCAGCAGCCCGAGCGTCGTCTCATAGGTCAGTTGCCGGGTCTCCAGATTGACCAGCGGGTCGAGCACCGTCAGATGCGGCGCACATTCGCGCAGATAGTTGCGAAACCCGGTCTCGCGCAGCTCATGCCCGTGCCAGCGATGCCCGCCAACGAAAATCGCCACCGTTCCGGGCTCCTTCGCGGTCAGGCCGATCACCCAGGCGGCCGTGCGTCCGACCTTGAGATTGTTCAGCCCCAGATAGCCTGCCCGCACCCCCTGCGCGAAATCGGACAGAAGCGAGAAGACCGACAGGCCCTGCGCCGTCAGCTCCTCCACCGCTGCCGTCACCTCGGGATGGTTCACCGCCGTCGCCGCCAGCACATCGCAGCGCCCCGCCATGGCGCGCAGATGCCCCGCCATCTCGCCCGGCGCCTGAGAGGCGGAAAACTCCAGCACCAGCCGCCCCCGCACCCCCTGCGTCTGAGCGACGGCGATGTGCAGCGCCTCGGCAAAGGCCTTGTAGAAATCCTGCCCCTGCTTGTGCAACAGCACGCCAAAGCGCAGCACCGGCAGATCGGGCGAGGCGCCGGCCAGCCGCCCGGCTGCCGGATGGCCGATCCGCGCCGCCGCCTCGGCGATGCGTGCGGCGGTCTCGGCCTTGACCGTCTCGCGTCCGTTCAGCACCCGGTCCACCGTCGAGACGGAAACCCCCGCCTCCCGCGCCAGAGCCGACATGCCGGGACGTTTCATCTCCGCCTCCACGAATGATGGATTATCGTCAGAATGCCGGATCAGTGTGACGAGTTTTGACGCGGAATTCCAGTGCCGTTGTTGCCGTAAATAGAACATATCTTCTATTCTTGCGCCAGACCCACGGACCCTTGCGGAGGACGCCCATGGCAAAACGCGATTACAGCCTGCTCGGACCGGATGGTCAGCGCGCGGTGGAAACCGGGCTGGCGGCGGCGGAATGGTATCACACGGAGGTGCCGCGCAAGGAGATGAAGGCGCTGATGCAGCGCTCCGACCAGCCGGCGATCCGCGATACGATCCTGCTTTATGGCGCGATGATCCTGCTCTGCGGGGCGGGGATCGCACTTTGGCCCTCCTGGTGGTCGGCGCCCTTCTGGCTGGCTTACGGCGTTCTCTACGGCTCGGCCTCTGACAGCCGCTGGCATGAATGTGGCCATGGCACCGCTTTCAAGACGCCCTGGATGAACAATGCCGTCTATGAGATCGCCAGCTTCATGATCATGCGGAACTCCGCCACCTGGCGATGGAGCCACGCGCGCCACCATACCGACACCTATATCGTCGGCCGCGATCCGGAGATCGCCGTCATGCGACCGCCGGCCTTTGCGAAGCTGGTTCTCGGCTTCTTCGGCCTGCCGGATGCCGCAAGCTACCTGCCGCGGATGCTCTACAATGCCTTCATCGGCCTCACGCCCGAGGAAAAGACCTATGTGCCGCAAAGCGAATGGCCGAAGGTGGTGCGGGTCGCGCGCATCTCCACCGCGATCTATGCGGCGGTGATCGCCCTCTCTCTCTGGATGCACTCGCTGCTGCCCTTGATGGTCATAGGCCTGCCCCGGCTCTATGGCGCCTGGCATCATGTGATGACCGGCCTTCTTCAGCACGGCGGGCTGGCCGACAACGTGATCGACCACCGGCTGAATTCGCGCACCGTCTACATGAACCCGGTCAGCCGCTTCATCTACTGGAACATGAACTACCATGTGGAACATCACATGTTCCCGATGGTTCCCTACCACGCCCTGCCCCGCCTGCATGAGGCGATCCGGCACGATCTTCCGGCGCCCTGCCCCTCCATTCCGGCGGCCGTTGCCGAGATGTGGCCGGCGCTGAAACGCCAGCTCGCCTATGAGGATTACTTCCTCAAACGCGACTTGCCCGCCACCGCCAGGCCCTACCGCGAGGATTTCCACGCGGCGGCCCTTGGCCACCCCCTTCCCGCTGCCGAATGAGACCCGCCATGGCCGACTGGATCTATGCCTGCGAAACCGGCGACATCGACGAGGAGGATCTGATCCGCTTCGACCATGCCGGGGCGACCTATGCCATCTACCACTCCCCCGAGGGCAAGTTCTATGCCACCGCCGGCAAATGCACCCATGAGGATGTGCATCTCGCCGACGGGCTGGTGATGGATCATCTGATCGAATGTCCGAAGCACAACGGCCAGTTCGACTACCGCACCGGCGAAGCGAAACGGGCGCCGGTCTGCGTGCATCTGAAGACCTATCCGGTGAAGGTCGAAGGCTCCCGCGTCTTCATTCAGGTGGCGTGATGGCGCGACTGACCGTCAGGGACCTGAGAGAGGCGCGCGGCAGGCACAGTTTCGCCATGCTGCGGGTGGAGACGCTGGAGGAGGCCGAGGCCGCGCATCGCGCCGGGGTGGAGCTTCTCTCCGTTCCGCCGGCGATGATCTATGACCGCCGCTTCCGCGAGGCCGCGCCGGAGGCCTTCGCCTTCCCCGGCGAGAATTTCTACGAGATCGGCGATACGGCGGATTTCCTGAAATGGGCCTTTCCGCTGTTCCGGGAGGGGGCGGACGGCTTCTACTGCTCAGGCTCCCTGCAAACCGTGCGGGCGATGGCCGATCACGGCCTGCCGGTCTGCGGCCATGTCGGCCTGATCCCCTCGAAACGGACCTGGACCGGGGGCTTCAAGGCGGTCGGCAAGACCCTGCAAACCGCACAGCTCGTCTATCGCCAATGCAAGGCTCTGGAAGAGGCGGGGGCCTTCGCGGTGGAGATCGAGGTGGTCCCCCATGCGATCACCGCAGCGATCGCGGAAAAGACCGGGCTGTTCCTGATTTCCATGGGCGCAGGCCCTGCCGGCCACGCGCAGTATCTCTTCGCCGAGGATGTGCTGGGGCGGACAAAAGGCCATGTGCCGCGCCATGCCAAGCGCTACGCCGATTTCACGGCGGAAGAGGCGCGGTTGCAGGAGATGCGGGTCGCGGCGATGGCCGCCTATGCCGCCGATGTCCACGCCGGGGATTATCCGGCAGCGCAGCATCTGGTGGACAGCGATGCCGATGTGGTCGCAGCCTTCCGGGAATGGCTGGACGGGCAGTAGGGGAAGGCGCAGGCAACCGGCTCCGCGCAAAGGGCGACAGCACCGGGTTCCGCCGGTCTTGAAAGGGGCGGGAGAACGCGGAAGCCTTGTCTGCCGATGCGGAAACGCGGCTCCCTGACCCCGTGGGATAAGGGGTGATCGCCCAGCCCCCTCACAAGACCGGCAAGCCAGCCGCTATCCCTCCGCCCGCAGCACCTGCGCCGGTCTTGCCGCCAGCGGTCGCAGCACGAAGACGAGGCTCGCCAGCAGCACCGCGCCGACCCCGCCCGCGACGATCCCGAGCGCGGAACCGGGGGCGAACCGGAACTCCGCCTCCATCACGAAACGCATCACGGCCCAGCCCGCGAGCCCACCGGTCAGGATCGCCACCATACCCGCCGCAGCCCCCATCAGCGCCGCCCGCAAGGCGAAACTGCCAAGGATGCGCGCCCGCGACGCACCAAGCACCTTCAGCACCGCCGCCTCGTAGATCCGCGCCCGCTCCCCCGCCGCCGCCGCACCGATCAGCACGACGAAGCCGGTGGCCAGCGTCGCCGTCGCCGCCAGCGTCACCGCCTGCGCGATCCCGGTCAGCGCCTCGGAGACCCGCGCGATGGCGGCCTTGATGCCGATGGCGGTGATGTTCGGATAGGCCCGCGTCATCTCGCGCAGGATCGCCCCCTCCGCTTCGGGCGCCGCATAGACGGTGGCGATATGGGTATGGGGCGCCCCCGCAAGGGCCGCCGGGTCCATCGTCATGACAAACCCCATCCCCGCCGAGGAGAAATCCACCTCGCGGAAGCTGGTGATCTCCGCCTCGATCTCGCGGCCGAGGATGGTCACGGTGATCCGGTCGCCGAGCTTCAGCCCGATCTCCTCCGCCTCCTTCGCCGCAAAGGAGATCTGCGGCGGCCCCTGATAGTCCGCAGGCCACCACGCCCCCGCCGTGACCTTGGCGCCCTCCGGCGGGGCGGCGGAATAGGTGACGCCCCGGTCGCCGCGGATCACCCAGTGATCGCCGGCCACCTTGCGCGCATCCTCCCCGTTGATCCGGGTGATCACCCCGCGCAGCATCGGCGCGGTTTCCACCCGCGTCACCGCCGGATTGGCGGCAAGCCTTTCGCGGAAGCCGTCGATCTGATCGGACTGGATATCGACGAAGAAGAAGGCCGGCGCCTTGCCGGGCAGGTCCCGCTCGATGGCAGCGCGCAGGTTCGCGTCGATCTGCCCGACCGCCGCCAGCACCGACAGGCCGAGCCCGAGCGCCAACACCACCTGCACCGTTTCGGCGCGCGGCGCGCCGATGGCGGCAAAGGCCAGCCGCAGCGCCACCCGCCCGCGCAGGGCCGCCGCCCGCGCGATGCGGCGCGCCAGCCGCTGCAGCCCCGCCGCCG
>JAPUEK010000049.1 GCA_027492585.1 Paracoccaceae bacterium
GGTTTTCCACCCCCGGACCCCCGGAGGATATTTAGGCACAGTGGATGGAGAAGAAGGGCAGGCTTGTTTCGGCGCCTGCCTTTCTTCTCTTTCCAAATATCCCCGCCGGAGGCTCCGCCCTGTCGGGCGCGGTGCCGCTTACCGTTTGCGGCCCTCCAGCTCCGAATTGAACAGCCTGAGCCGGTGGGTCAGGTTGTCGCTGTCGGTCACGCTGTCGAAATTCTCGAAGAGGAATGAGAGCGCCTCCCCCTCGTCGAGGGCCGCTTCCGACGCGAAGCGTTTCAGCCTGCGGTAGCCGTCTTCGGTCATGGCGACGGGAAAGCGGCGGGTCAGGCGGAAACGTTTGGGCATCGGCGGCTCCGGTTGGTTCGGGTGTTCGCCCTATCCTAGAACGCCTCCGCCGCCAGTGCCATCACCGGCTCCGCCCCGCTTTCGATCCGGGCCAGATGGGTGGCGCAGGCGGGAAGCTGGCGGGCCATGTAATAGCGGCCGGTGGCGATCTTGGTCTCGTAGAAGCCGCGGTCGGCAGCGCCCGCATCGAGTGCGGTGTGGGCGGCCTTCGCCATCCGCGTCCACATCAGCCCGAGGCAGACATGACCCATCAGATGCATGAAATCATAGGAGCCGGAGAGCGCGGCATTGGGGTTCTTCATCCCCGTCTGCATGAAATACATGCCAGCCTGCTGGAGCTGCTTGGAGGCGGTTTTCAGCGGCTCGACAAAGGCTTTCATCCGGTCGTCGCCGTCATGGGCCTTGCATTCGGTCTTCACCATCTCGAAGAAGGCCATGACATGCTTGCCGCCATCCTGCGCGAGCTTGCGTCCCACGAGGTCGAGTGCCTGCACCCCGTTCGCCCCTTCGTAGATCTGGGCGATGCGGGCGTCGCGGACGAACTGGCTCATGCCCTGTTCCTCGATATAGCCGTGGCCGCCCCAGATCTGCTGGGCCTGCACCGCCATGTCGAAGCCCTTGTCGGTCTGGAAGCCCTTGATGACCGGGATCATCAGGCTGACGAGCCCGTCCGCCGCCGCATCCCCGGCGCGGTGATGGCGGTCGATGAGGCTTGCGGCCCAGAAGGTGAGGGCGCGCGCGCCTTCGACGAAGCTTTTCTGATCCATCAGGCTGCGGCGGATGTCGGGGTGGACGATCAGCGGATCGGCCGGGCCGGAGGGGTTCTTCGCCCCGGTCACGTCGCGGCCCTGCAGCCGGTCCTTGGCATAGGCGAGCGCGTTCTGATAGGCGGCCTCGGCCACCGCATAGCCTTGCAGGCCGACGCCGAGACGCGCCTCGTTCATCATGGTGAACATGGCGCGCATCCCCTTGTGGAGATCGCCCAGAAGCCAGCCCGTCGCCCCGTCATAGTTCATGACGCAGGTGGCATTGCCATGGATGCCCATCTTTTCCTCGACCTTGCCGACGGCGAGGCTGTTGCGCGCGCCGAGGCTGCCGTCGGCGTTCACGAGGAATTTCGGCACGATGAACAGCGAGATGCCCTTCGTCCCCTCTCCGCCGCCCGGCGCCTTGGCGAGGACGAGGTGGACGATGTTGCCGGCCATGTCATGCTCGCCGGCCGAGATGAAGATCTTGGTGCCGGTGATCCTGTAGCTGCCGTCCTCCTGCGGTTCCGCCTTGGTCCGCATCAGGCCGAGGTCGGTGCCGCAATGCGGCTCCGTCAGGTTCATGGTGCCGGTCCATTCGCAGGAGACCATCTTCGGCAGCCAGGTGGCCTTCTGCTCGGGCGAGCCATGGGTATGGATGGCCGAATAGGCGCCGTGGGTCAGGCCCTGATACATGTTGAAGGCCATGTTGGCGGAGACGAACACCTCGCCGACGGCTGTTCCCATGATGTAGGGCAGGCCCTGGCCGCCGAATTCCGGATCGCAGTCGAGCGCGGTCCAGCCTCCCTCGCGCAGGGAATCGAAGGCCGCCTTGAAGCCGGTCGGGGTGCGGACCACGCCGTTTTCGAGCGTGCAGCCCTCGCGGTCGCCCACCGCGTTCAGCGGGTGCAGCACGTCGGTGGCGAGCTTGCCCGCCTCTTCGAGAACGGCCGAGGTGAAGCCCGCATCCAGATCGGCATAGCCCGCCACATCGGAGGCCGAGACGTTCAGCACGTCATGCAGCAGGAATTGCATATCCTTGAGCGGGGCGGTGTAGCTGGTCATCTGTCTCTCTCCCTAAGTCTGTCTACTCGGCCGCGGCGTCGCGGCGGAACGCGGCAAGCGTCGCGGCGCCTTCGGCGAGCTGGTCCTTCAGTTCGGCAATCGCCACATCCAGTTCCGCCCGCTGCGCCTCCATATGGGCAAGGCGCTCCTGGCCGATGTCATAGGTCCGGCGCAGTTGCGCCTCGTTCGACCCGTCACGGTCATACATGTCCAGAAGCTGCCGGATCTCCTCCAGCGAGAAGCCGAAGCGTTTGCCCCGCTGGATCAGTTGCAGGCGCGCCCGGTCGCGCCGGGTGAAGAGCCGTCGGGTGCCGAGGCGGATCGGCGACAGCAGCTCCTTGGCTTCATAGAAACGCAGGGTGCGGGGCGTCACGTCATAGGCTTCGCACATCTCGCGGATGGAGAGCGTGTCGGCGGTGTCTTCGGTCTGGCGGGGCATGGCACTCTCGCGGGGCGGCAACTACGGGCGGCAACAGCAACGTCTTTCCCGCAGCATAATGGAGTGCTTGACGTTAACGTCAGTGTTACGTCGCGTCAGAGTTTCCGGTGACGTGATGTCAGGGCGCTGCCGCCGCCGGATCAGGTTTTGTCGAGCTTGCGGATCTCGCTGACCGCCGTGTCGCGCAGCGCACGGAGGTCGGCCAATGAGATGTCGAGTTCCGCCTTCTGGCGCTCAAGTTCGGCCAGTTGGCGGTCGGCAAGCTGAAGCCAGGCCTCAAGCTGTGGCCGGGTGCCTTCCTGGCGGTAGATGAGCAGCCATTGCCGGATCTCCTCAAGACTGAAGCCGAACCGGCGGCCGCGCAGGATCAGGGTCATCCGCGCCACTTCGCGCGCGCCATAGAACCTTGATCTGCCGTCTTTTTCCGGGGAGATGAGCTCGATATACTCGTAGTAGCGCAGCGTGCGCGGCGTCACATCGAACTTCGCGCACATTTCCTTGAAGGTGAGACGTGTATCGGTCATTGGCAGGTCCCCCCTGGGGTGAGCGTAGGCGGTCATCGCAGACGGTGCAAGAATGTTGCGCCGCAATCATGTCGCACCCTTGCGCCCGCCGGCAAGAGCCGCAACATGGCACCAGCTCCGAGGACGCCAGCGATGACCGATCTGACCATGACTGCCCGCCGTTTCATCGAATCGATCCCCCATGCGCGGGCGCTCGGCATGTGCCTGAAGGAGCTTGGCGACGGCAAGGCGACCATCGTGATGCCTTATGACACCCGCTTTGTCGGCGATCCTGCGACCGGGGTGCTGCATGGCGGCGCGGTCTCGGCGCTGATGGATACGGCGAGCGGCGCCTCCGTCATGTGCCACCCGGCGGCGCCCGTGGCGACGGTGACGCTCGATCTCCGCATCGACTACATGCGCCCGGCCACCCCCGGCCAGACCATCACCGCGCGGGCGGAATGCCACCATGTCACCCGCTCCGTCGCCTTCATCCGCGTGGTGGCGACGGATGAGGACGAGGCCCGCCCGGTCGCCATGGGAACCGGGGCCTTCACCCTCGAACGGGCGAGGGCAAAGCCGTGATCCGTCCCGAACCCGTTCAGGTGGTGAAGGCGCGTCGGGACGGGGCGCTTGCCTGGCTCGCCGGTTCGGTTCCCTATGCGGCGTTCCTCGGCATCCGCTTCGACCGGCGCGGGGATGAGCTGACGGCGGTGCTGCCTTTCGACGAAAAGCTGATCGGCAATCCGGCGCTGCCGGCGCTGCATGGCGGGGTGACGGCTGCCTTTCTGGAGGTGACGGCAATCATCGGGCTGAGCTGGGCGACCCTGTGGGAGGCGTTCGAGGCCGGGCGGCTTGACCCGGCCAAGATGGCGGCGGGCGATCTGCCGCCCCTGCCGCGCACCATCGACTTCACCGTCGATTACCTGCGCGCCGGCCTGCCGCGCGACGCCTATGCGCGGGCGCGGATCAACCGCTCCGGCCGCCGTTTCGCCTCGGTGCAGGTGGAGGCCTGGCAGGACAACCGCGAGCGGCCCTTCGCGCTCGGTTCCGTGCATCTGCTCATGCCGCCTGCGCCGGGGGAGCCCGCGGAATGACGGAACAGGTCACGACGGGCGCCGAGGCGATTTCCCACCGGCGCATCCTGAAGATCGCGCTGCCCGTGGTGCTGTCCAATGCGACGGTTCCGCTTCTGGGGGCGGTCGATACGGCGGTGATCGGGCAGATGGGGCAGGCGGCCCCGCTTGGGGCGGTCGGGCTCGGGGCGGTGATCCTTGCGACGCTCTTCTGGGCCTTCGGCTTCCTGCGGATGTCGACCTCCGGCCTTGCCGCGCAGGCCCAGGGGGCGGGCGATGCGGCGGAGCGGGCGGCGGTTCTGCTGCGCGCGCTGCTCGTCGCGGCGGCGGCAGGGCTGGCGCTGATCGCGGCGCAGGGTGTGCTTTTCGCCGGGGCCTTCCGCCTCGCCCCGGCAAGCGCCGAGGTCGAAGGCTTTGCCCGTCAATACCTTGGCATCCGCATCTGGGCCGCGCCCGCCACCATCGGGCTTTTCGCGCTGACCGGCTGGTTCGTCGGGGTGGAGCGGACGCGGGCGGTGCTGATCCTCCAGCTTTGGCAGAACGGGCTGAACATCCTTCTGGCCCTGTGGTTCGTGATGGGCCTCGGCTGGGGGGTGCGGGGGGTGGCCTTTGCCACGCTCATCTCCGAGGTTTCCGGGCTGGCGCTCGGCCTCTGGCTGGCGGGCGATGCTTTGCGCGGGGTCTTCGGTGCGGCCGTTTCACGCCTGCGCGACCGCCCCGCCCTTGCCCGGATGTTCTCGGCAAGCCGGGACATCATGGCGCGCACGGTGATCCTGCAACTCAGCTTCACCACCTTCGTCTTTCTCGGCGCCCGGTTCGGGGATGTGACGCTGGCCGCCAATCAGGTGCTGATGCAGTTTCTGGAGGTGACGGCCTATGCGCTCGACGGCTTCGCCATTGCCGCGGAAACCCTTGTCGGTCAGGCGATCGGGGCGGGAGCGGTCCACCAGACCCGCAGCGCCAGCCGGATCTCGATGCAATGGGGGATCGGCGGGGCGGCGGTGCTGAGCCTGACCTTCCTGCTCCTCGGCGGGCCGATCATCGACCTGATGACCACCGCCCCCGATGTGCGGGCCGAAGCGCGGCATTTCCTGCCCTGGCTGATCGCCGCACCGCTGATCGGGGTGGCGAGCTGGATCTATGACGGCATCTTCATCGGCGCGCTGATGACGCGGGCGATGCTGAAGGCCATGGCGCTTTCGGTGCTGGTTTACGGGGCGGCCCTTCTGCTTCTGCTGCCCTTCGGCAATCACGGCCTCTGGGGCGCGCTCATGGTGCTCAACGCCACCCGTGGGCTGACCATGTGGCGGGCCTATCCGCAGGTCGAGGCCAGAGCGCTCAGCGGCGCAGCAGCTTGAAGCCCGCCGAAGCCGCCCAGCCTGCAATCGCCGCCAGAAGAAGCGAGACCAGCCCGTAAAGCAGGGGCTGCTCATGGGCCATGGCATAAAGGAACCGCTCCAGCCCGGCCTTGCGGACGCCGATCACCCGGTCCTGCATGTCGATGACCTTGCCGCCGCGGGTCAGGAACATCCGCACCTGATAATCGCCCTCGGTCAGGTTCGCCGGCAGCACCACATCGGTGCGAAAGAGCGTTTCATCGACCAGCGAGACCGAGCGTTCGGCCAGCCGGTAGCTGTTCTCCTCCCGCCGGATGCGGATCAGCGCCTCGACGAAATCCTGCGAATTCTCGGCTTCGGCGCTGATGCCCACGGCACGGATGACCTGCGGGATCGACACGTCATAGCGCAGATCCTCGGTGGCGGAGAGGATCTCGTCCAGCGGGCCGGTGGTGGCGATCGCGTAAAAGCTCGGGGCCGCCGAGATGCGGACGGAATCGCGGTTGAGCCAGATGCCCGCCACCCGCTCCTTGCGGCGGATCACCAGAGGCGCCTCCGGCCCCTCGACGGTGATGATCACCTGAAGGGGCGGGGCGGCGGGGGCGGGTTCCTCGCGCTTCACGGCCCCGTAGATCAGGATCTCCGAGCCGTCGAAGTTCGCGGTGATGGCCACCCGGCTCTGGCTCAGCCCGGCCACGATCTGCTCATTCGCCGCCGCGGGCAGCGCCAGCAGGCAGAGGGCGGCAAGCCATCTCACGGCAGCACCAGCGGCGTGACCGAGAACAGCTCCGCCGGTTGCAGCAGCAGGTCGAGCGCGATCTTGATGGCGACGAACAGGACCAGAAGGGCCAGCAGGATCCGCAACTGCTCGGCCTTGAGCTTGACACCGACCTGCGTGCCGAGCTGCGCGCCCACCACCCCGCCCGCGATCAGGAGAAGCGCCAGCATCATGTCCACGGTATGCGAGTTCACGGCATGGACGACGGTGGTGAAGCCGGTGACGAAGATGATCTGGAAAAGCGAGGTGCCGATCACGACCTTGGTCGGCATCCCGAGAATGTAGATCATTGCCGGAACAAGGATGAAGCCGCCGCCGACGCCCATGATCCCCGCGAGAAAGCCCACGAGCGCGCCGACGCCCAAGGGCGGCAGCACCGAAATGTAGAGGCCGGAGGCGCGGAACTTCATCTTCAGCGGCAGGCCATGCACCCAGGTATGGATATGGGAGCGCCGCACCGGCGCCGCGCCGCCGTGGCGGCGGGCGCGCAGGAGGGCGCGTGCCGATTCCACGAACATCATGGCCCCGATCAGGCCGAGGAACAGCACATAGGAAAGCTGCACGAAGAGATCGACCTGGCCGAGCTCCGTCATCCAGGAAAAGACCCAGACCCCGGCCCAGGAGCCGACGAGACCGCCGATCATCAGCACCATCCCCATGCGGAAATCGACGGCCTTGCGCTTGAGTTGCGCCAGCACCCCGGAAATGGAGGAAGCGACGACCTGGTTGGCGCCGGTCGCCACGGCCACGCCCGGCGGCACGCCGATGAACAGGAGAAGCGGCGTTATCAGGAAGCCGCCGCCAACTCCGAACATCCCCGAGAGGAAACCCACGATCCCGCCAAGCCCTAGAAGCAGGAAGGCGTTGACCGAAACCTCGGCAATGGGGAGGTAGAGTTGCATGGGCCACGCCCGGATCAGAGCAGGAGATTTTTCAAGCCATGAAAGGCTTTCGCGGCGATGTCAAACGCTGCGCGCGCTCATCGCAGATGACGGAGGAAATGGCGCAGGACCTGTTCCAGTTTCGCCGCACCCAGAGGCGCCATGGCCTTGGTATGCTCATGGCTGATCTGTTCGTCCGAGAGGCCGGCCGCCATGTTGGTGATGGTCGAGATCGCCGCCACGCGGAGACCGAGGAAGCGGGCGAGGATCACTTCCGGCACGGTGGACATGCCCACGGCATCGCCGCCGAGGCTCCGGATGGCACGGATCTCGGCCGGGGTCTCGAATGAGGGGCCAGAATACCAGGCGTAGACCCCTTCGGGCAAGGTGACGCCGACGGCTTCGGCGCTGACCCGCAGGGCCGCGCGCAGGGCGGGGTCATGGGCGGCGGTCATCGGTACGAAGCGGGCATCGGTCTTTTCGCCGATCAGCGGGTTCAGGCCGGAGAAATTGATGTGGTCACCCAGCAGCATCAGATCGCCCGGCCGGATGTCGGGCCGCAGGCTGCCCGCCGCATTGGTGGCGATCAGCGCCTCCGCCCCGAGTGCCTTCAGGAGCGTGAGGGCAGGGCGCATCGCGGCGGGATTGCCGTTTTCATAGTAATGCTCGCGCGCGCCGAAGACCGCGACCCGCACCCCTTCGAGATCGCCGATCACGAGGGTCGGATTGTGGCCCGAGACCCCGGCATGGGGGAAGCCCGGCAGATCGGCATAGGGGATCGACACGCCCTCGACCGCGCCGGCAAGATGGCCGAGCCCGGAGCCGAGGATGAGGCCGAGCCGGACCGGAGCGTTGCCGGCGCGGGAGCGGACGATGTCGGAGAGGTTTGGGGCGGGGAGGTCTGGCTTGGGATCGGTCATGGCGGGCGTTCCGTCTGGGGCGGGCGCCGGGGGCTGTCTGCCCCCGGACCCCCGAGGATATTTGAGCACAGGGGATGGAGAAAGAAGGCTCAGTCCGGGAGTTTGGCCGGGGGGGCCGATCTGGCCGGCCTCGAAGATGATGAGGCGGATCTGGGCGCCGTCGAGTTCGATCTCCGCCTTGCCGGTCAGGGCGCAGGGGGTGCCGCCGAAGATCTTGAACTCGCAGCCTTCCAGTTTTTTGCGGGCCTCGCGCCCGGCGTCGAAGACCACCGGATACATGGCCTTGGTCTCGTCGCGGAAGGTCAGCGCCTCGGCATCCATCATGTTCAGCCCGGCGCCGATGTGGCCGGCGATCTCCACCTCCTTGCCGGCGATGCCGGCGCGGAGATCGGTGAGGGTTTCGGCCGCAGCGGGGAAGGTGGTCAGCACGAGAAGGGCAAGGGCGCGCATCAGCGTTCCTTCACATAGGGTTCCCCCCCGGCGCGGGGCGGGATCGCCTTGCCGACGAAGCCCGCGAGCACGAGGACGGTGAGGATATAGGGCAGGGCGTCGAGGGCGGAGATCGGCACTTTCATGCCCACGGTACGCTCCACCACATCGGGGCGCAGGGCGAGCGCCTGGAAGAAGCCGAAGAGCATGGTGGCGCCAAGGGCCTGCCAGGGACGCCATTTGGCGAAGATGAGGGCGGCAAGCGCGATATAGCCGCGCCCTGCCGTCATCTCGCGTCCGAAGCCTGCCTGCAAAGCGGTCGCCATATAGGCCCCGGCGATGCCGCAGAGGACGCCGGTGATCAGCACGGCCGCGTAGCGCATCCGCACCACCGAGACCCCCGCCGTATCGACCGCCGCCGGGTTCTCGCCGACCGCGCGCAGGCGCAGACCGAAGCGGGTGCGCGACAGCACCCACCACGAGAGCGGCACGAGTGCCAGCGCCAGATAGACGAGGATCGAATGGCCGGAGATCACCTCGTAGTAGAGGGGGCCGATGACCGGCACATCCTTCAGCGCCTCGGCGAAGGGCAGGTCGATGGGGTTGAAGCGGGCCGCCCCTTCGAGCGGCGGGGTGCGCCCGCCCTGCCCGAAAAGCCGCTGCGCGATCAGCACCGTGATGCCGGAGGACAGGAAGTTCAAAGCGACGCCGGAAATGAGCTGGTTGCCGCGGAAGGTGATAGAGGCCAGCCCGTGCAGCAGCGCGAAAAGCATCGAGGCGCCGATCCCGGCCAGAAGGCCGATCCAGACCGACCCGCTCAGCGCCGCGACGGCGCCGGAGGCCATGGCGGCCATCAGCATCTTGCCTTCCAGCCCGATGTCGAAGATCCCCGCGCGTTCGGAGAACAGCCCGGCGAGGCAGGCGATCAGCAGCGGCGTTCCGAGGCGGATCGTGCTGTCGAGGATTTGCAGAAGGGTTGCGTAATCCATCAGGCGGCCCTCATTCCGGTCAGCGCGAAGGCGCGGCCAAGCAGCATCCGCACCATCTGGTCGAGCGCCCCGGTGAAGAGGATCACAAGCCCTTGCAGCACGATCCGCATCTCCAGCGGGATCGTGGTGTTCATGCCGAGCGCCGCGCCCCCCTGATAGAGAAAGCCGAAGAGGAGCGCCGCGAGGAAAACCCCGATCGGGTGGTTACGCCCCATCAGCGCAACGGCGATGCCGATGAAGCCTGCCCCCTCGGCCGAGTTCTGCAAAAGCCGCTCGCTTTCGCCCATGACGTTGTTGATGGCCATCATCCCGGCCAGCCCGCCGGAGATCAGCATGGAGATCATGGTGATCCGCACCGGATTGATCCCGGCATAGCGCGAGGCCTTTTCCGATTTGCCGAAGGCGCGGATCTGGAAGCCGAGCCGCGTGTGCCACAGCAGCGCCCAGACTGCCACGCAGGCCAGAAGGGCGATGAACAGCGTCACATTGGCCGGAACGCCGGTATACATCGCCTCGCCGGCCTTGCTCAGCTTCGGCGTTCCGTCGGCGTTCAGGCGCAGGAAGAATTCCTTCAGGACGGGCATCTCGTTCAGCGAGGGCAGCTTCGCGCCTTCGGGGAAGCGGGCGGAGGCCGGGTCCATCTGCCCCGCCGGGCGCAGCACATCGACCAGCATGTAGACGATGAAGGCCGAGGCGATGTAGTTGAACATGATCGTGGTGATCACGATATGGCTGCCGCGCTTGGCTTGCAGATAGGCGGGGATCGCCGCCCAGGCGGCACCGAAGCCCGCCGCCCCGATCGTCGCCGCCAGAAGCGCCAGCGTCCAGTGCGGCCAGGGCAACGCAAGGCAGACGAGCGCCACGCCCAGGCCGCCAAGCTGCGCCTGCCCCTCGCCGCCGATGTTGAAGAGCCCGGCGTGGAAGGCCACCGTCACCGCAAGCCCGGTGAACATGAAGCTTGTGGCATAATACAGCGTATAGCCCCAGCCGTAGGCGGAGCCGAGCGCCCCGTCGACCATGACGTTGAAGGCGTTGACCGGGCTTTGCCCGATGGCGAGCAGCACGAGGGCTGCGACAAGCGCCGCAAGCAGCAGCGAGATCAGCGGCACCAAGGCCACATCGGCCCATTTCGGCAAGCGGTCCATCAGGCGGCTCCCCCGGTTGTCGTGCCATTCATCCCGGCCATGAGCATCCCGAGTTCCCGTTCATTGGTCGTCTCCGGATCGCGGAAGCCCATGAGCTGACCGTCGAACATGACGGCGATCCGGTCCGAAAGGCTCATGATCTCGTCAAGCTCCACTGAGACCAGCAGGATCGCCTTGCCCTGATCGCGCAGGGCCACGATCTGCTTGTGGATGAATTCGATGGCGCCGATATCGACCCCCCGCGTCGGCTGCCCGATGAGGAGGAGGTCGGGGTTCTGCTCCATCTCGCGGGCGACGACGATCTTCTGCTGGTTGCCGCCGGAGAAGTTCTTGGCCGCCAGCGAGGGGATCGGCGGGCGCACGTCGAAGGTGGCCATCTTGCGGGCCGTATCGGCGCGCAGCGCCTCATTGTCCATGAAGAGCGCGTTCTTCTGGTATTGAGGGGCGTTGTGATAGCCGAAGGCGACGTTTTCCCAGGCGGTGAAATCCATGATCAGGCCGAGATGCTGGCGGTCCTCCGGCACATGGGCGATGCTCGCCTCGCGCCGGGTCTGGCCATTGGCCTGCGCGCCGGACAGCGGCAGTTCCGCCCCGTTCATGGTGATCCTGCCGGTCGCGCGGGCGATGCCGCCGAGCGCCTCCAGCAATTCCGACTGGCCGTTGCCTGCCACCCCTGCGATGCCGAGGATTTCCCCGGCGCGGATCTCGAAGCCGACGCCCTTCAGGCGCTCCACCCCGTGTTCGTCCTTCACCCGCAGGTTTTCGACCGACAGCACCACGCGGCCCGGATTGGCGGCGGCCTTTTCGACCTCCAGCAGCACCTTGCGGCCGACCATCAGCTCGGCCAGCGATTCCGGGCTGCTTTCGGCGGTCTTCACCGTATCGACCATCGTGCCGCGCCGCATGACGGACACGTTGTCCGTCGTCTCCATGATCTCGCGCAGCTTGTGGGTGATGAGGATGATGGTCTTGCCCTGATCGCGCAGGCCCTTGAGAATGCGGAAGAGGTGATCGGCCTCTGCCGGGGTCAGCACGCCGGTCGGCTCATCGAGGATGAGGATGTCGGCCTGCCGGTAAAGCGCCTTCAGGATTTCCACCCGCTGCTGGTGGCCGACGGAGAGATCCTCGATCAGCGCATCGGGGTTCACATCCAGCTCGTAGTCGCGGCTCAAGCCTTCCAGCACCTTGCGGGCCTTGGCGAGCGAAGCGTTGAGCATCGGGCCGTCCTCGGCGCCGAGAATGACGTTTTCCAGCACCGTGAAATTCTGCACCAGCTTGAAATGCTGGAAGACCATGCCGATGCCGGCGCGGATGGCGCTCTGGCTGTCGGGGATGGGGGTGAGGGTGCCGTTGATCAGGATCTCTCCGGCATCGGCCTTGTAAAAGCCGTAGAGGATCGACATGAGCGTGGACTTGCCCGCGCCATTCTCGCCGATGATGCCGTGGATGGTGCCGCGCGGCACCTTGATATTAATGTCCCGGTTCGCCTGCACCGGGCCGAAAGCCTTGGATATGCCCTTGAGTTCAATGGCATAGGGCGAAGAAGGGGCGGCAGTTGCCTGCCGCCCCATGGTTGCCGTTTCGGCCATCAGAACGTTGCCGCCGGGCAGGTGTTGTCGGCGGTGTAGTCATGCACGACGATTTCACCGGCCTTGATCTTGGCGGCGGCCTCATCGACCTTGGCCTGCATTTCCGGGGTCACGAGTGCTGCGTTGTTCTCGTCCATCGCATAGCCCACGCCGTCATTGGCCAGACCCATGACGTTGATGCCGGGGGTCAGGTTCTCGCCTTCCTTGAAGGCTTCGTAGACCGCGTTGTCCACGCGCTTCAGCATGGAGGTCAGCACCTTGCCGGGATGCAGGTAGTTCTGGTTGCTGTCCACGCCGATGGAGAGGATGCCCTCATCCGCCGCGGTCTGAAGAACGCCGACCCCCGTGCCGCCGGCCGCCGCATAGATCACGTCCGCACCCTGGGCTTTCTGGGCCTTGGTCAGTTCCGCACCCTTCACCGGGTCGTTCCAGGCGGCCGGGGTGGTGCCGGTCATGTTCAGGACGATCTTGGCATCCGGGTTGACCGCTTTCACGCCCTGGGCATAGCCGCAGCCGAATTTGCGGATCAGCGGAATGTCCATGCCGCCGATGAAGCCCACGGTCCCGGTCTTGGAGGCGAGAGCGGCCATCATGCCGACGAGGTAGGAGCCTTCATGCTCGTTGAAGACCACCGATTTGACGTTCGGCTGATCGACGACCATGTCCACGATGGCGAATTTGGTGTCCGGGAAATCCGGGGCGACCTTGTTCAGCACGTCGCCGAAGGCGAAGCCGGTCATCACGACCGGGTTTGCACCGGCTTCGGCAAGGGAGCGGAGCGCCTGTTCGCGCTGTGCCTCGGACTGCATCTCCATTTCCTTGAAGGTGCCGCCGGTTTCGGTGGCCCAACGCTGCGCGCCGTTGAAAGCGGCTTCGTTGAAGGATTTGTCGAACTTGCCGCCAAGGTCGAAGATGATGGCGGGATCGGCCATCACCACGCCGGAGGAAAGCGCCAGCGTCGCCGCGGCACCCAGCAGGTGTTTCATCAGGGTCATCTCGGTCTCCCGGTTACGTTTTTGTTTGCCACCGGGCCGACCCTTGTTCCTGTCCGGATTCGGGCTGGCCTGCGGCGGAGCGTCGTCAATTTAGGGCGGATGGCTGCGGAGCGGTCAACAGGAATCTGTGAAGGGCAAAAAATGTTTTGATCTTCCGATCAAGAACAGCTGTTGCCGTTGCAAAATCAGGCGGATAGCGGATGCGAGAGAATCAGCGCATCCTCCTGCGGGCCGTAGTAGCGCGGACGGCATCCGGTCTCGGCAAAGCCTGCCGCAGCGTAAAGCGCACGGGCTTCTGGATTGGACCGCGCGACCTCCAGAAAGACGGTTGTGGCGCCTCGGCGGCGGGCTTCGGCGAGGAAGGCCGCGACCAGCCTGCGCCCGTTGCCCTGCCGTCTGGCGGCGGGATCGACGGCGAGGGTCAGCAACTCCGCCTCATCCGCAATGACCCGGCCGAGGAGGAAACCCGCAGGCTCCGTCAGCAGGAAGGTGAACGGGCTGTCGAGGAGGCCTGCGATCTCCGCCTCCGACCAGGGGCGGGGGGTGGTGAAGCAGGCGGCATGGAGCCGGGCGAGGTCCGCCGGCGTCACGGCAGGATCACCGGCGGCGGATCGGAGGGTGGGGCGGCATCGGCGCCGCGCAGGTAGAAGGGGGCGGGACGGGGTTGCGGCTCATGGCGGCGGGCGGCGGCAAGGCGGGCGATCGCCTCCACCAGCGGCATCGCGGCGGGCAGGGCGGCAGGTCCGGCGGCCGATCCGGTGGCGGCGCCGGTCTGCGCCCCGGACAGGGGCGCGAGGCGCGCAGGTTCGGCCCCGGCTTCGGTGAAATGCTGGAGATAGACTTCCTCGCGCCTTGCATCCTCCACCACGGTCAGGGGGCGCGGCAGGCCGTGGGCGAGCGCTTCCAGTCTCGTGATGCCGATGGCCGGCACCCCGAGGCCGAGCGCCAGCCCCCGCGCCGCCGCCACGCTGATCCGGACGCCGGTGAAATTCCCCGGCCCGGTCCCGACGGCCAGAGCCGCAAGATCGGACCAGCCGAGACCGCCCTCTGCCAGCAGCTCCTCCAGCAGCGGCAGCAGGCGTTCGGCCTGCCCTTTCTGCATGGCTTCCTCGCGGATCAGGCAGCGGCCATCCGGCAAAAGCAAAGCGGCGACGCAATGCGCCGCCGATGTATCGAAAGCCAGCAAGGCCTCAGGCGGCAACCGGGCGCACCTCAAGCACTTCGGGGATGTAGTGGCGCAGCAGGTTCTCGATCCCCATCTTCAGCGTCAGCGTCGAAGAGGGGCAACCGGCGCAGGCGCCTTTCATGTGCAGATAGACGACGCCGCGGTCAAAGCCATGGAAGGTGATGTCGCCGCCATCCTGCGCCACGGCGGGGCGGACGCGGGTGTCGAGCAATTCCTTGATCTGTTTGACCACATCGCCGTCCGGTCCGTCATGGCTCGCATGGGCCGCCTGGCCCTCGCCTTCCATCACCGGGGCGCCGGACTGGTAATGCTCCATGATCGCGCCGAGGATGGAGGGCTTGATATGCTGCCATTCCACCGCATCGGTCTTGGTCACGGTCACGAAATCGGTGCCGAAGAACACGCCGCTGACCCCCTGCACGGAGAAGATCCGGCGGGCGAGGGGAGATTTGGCCGCAGCCTCGACGCTCGGGAAATCGGCGGTGCCGAGGTCGAGCACGGATTGGCCCGGAAGGAACTTCAGCGTGGCCGGGTTCGGGGTGGATTCGGTCTGGATGAACATGCTGGTCTCCGACTGTTCCACTCGGATATGCGCTTCGCCCCGGTGGCTGTCAAGATTGGAATGGTTCCAAATCGGGGCGGTGGCTCATTCGGGCGTGTAGTAGCCGTAAAGCTGCTCCAATGCCGTCGGCACCTCAAGAGGCGGGGTGGCAGCTGTGGACAGCGGGGTGAAATAGGCCAGCCCCGAAGGATCGTCGAGCGCGGGACGTTCGGCTTCGGGATTGGCAAAGAGAGCGGGATTGGCTGCCGGAGCGGCAGACAAGGGCAGGGGAAACGCGGCCATGACAGGCTCCTTTCACTTCCTCCCGCAGACAATATAGCATCATTGCTGCGCCGCAGAAAGTGGTTGGCGGACCGACAAGGCAGCCATGACGCAGGGTCATGGGCTCAGGTGATCGCCTCCAGCCGTTCCTTGGACATATCGCCCGGAACGATGGTGATCGGGACCGGCAGGCTGCCGGAGGAGCGGGTCATCTGCGTCACGAGCGGCCCAGGCCCGGATTTTTCGGTGCCGGCTCCCAGCACCAGCACGCCGACGGAGGTATCATCCTTCACCTGCGCGAGAATTTCGGCCACCGGATCACCCTCGCGGATGATCAGTTCCGGATTGACGCCCTGCTTGTCGCGCATCCATTTGGCGAAGACCTCGAAATGGGCCTCGATCCGCTCGCGCGCCTCGGCGCGCATGAGGTCGGCGACACCCATCCAGTGCTGGTATTCCTCCGGCGGAATGATCGACAGGATCTGCACCCCGCCCCCGGTTCGCGCCGCCCGCATCGCGGCAAACCGCATCGCGTTCAGACATTCGCGCGTATCGTCGAGAACAACGAGAAACTTACGCATGATTTCTCCCCTTCGCGGGGATCATGCCTTCTTCGGGGGGCGGATGGCAAGGGCGGGGCGGAGGGTCGGGTGCTCCGTTCGGGGCGCGGTGTGCCTTGTGGCGGCGCTGGAGGGGTTTTGCACCCCTCCAGACCTCCCCGCAGGATATTTGAGGCAAGATGAAAAGCGCGGCTCTGGTCCGGGGGGGGGAGGGGCGAGCAGGAGCGGCGCCACTCCCCCGCTCAGCCCTTGGTCAGCACCACATGCATCGCGGTGTCGGTCAGCGCCTTTTCGGTCACGGAAAAGCCGAGCGCGGGCAGATCGAAGCCTTCGAGCAGGCTTTCTCCGCGGCCCAGAAACATCGGGGAGATGGCGAAATGCAGCTCGTCGATCAGTCCCGCGCGCAGGTATTGCCGCACCGTTGACATGCCTCCGGCAATCTTCACGTCGAGATCGCCCGCCGCCGCCTTCGCCTGCTCCAGCACATCCCCGATGCTGCCGCTGACGAAGCGGAAGCTGTTGCCGCCCTCCATCACCAGCGTTTGGCGCGGATGGTGGGTCAGCACGAAGACCGGCGCGTGATAGGGCGGGTTCGGCCCCCACCAGCCATCCCAGGCCTCCGCCGGCCAGTCGCCGCGGATCGGGCCGAACATGTTGCGCCCCATGATGAAGGCGCCGAAGCCGCGCATACTGCGGGCGCAGAAGTCATTGTCCATGCCTTCGGAGCCGCCTTCCCGCCCGATCATGGTCTGGAAGGTGCGGGTGCCGAACTGCCAGTCGTGCAGCTCCCGCCCGCGCTTTCCGAGCGGATCGTTCAGGCTCTGCTCCGGCCCCGCGCCGAAGCCATCCGCCGAAATCCCGAGGGCCGCCCTTACTTTTGCCATGGCTGTCTCCTCAGCGCTGACCCGAAGCCCAGTCCCAATAGAGCGACCTTACCCGTTCCGTCATCGGACGGTGCGGATATTCGGTGCCGTCGAAGGCGCGCACCGCTGTCACCTTGGCGAAATTGCCGGACAGGAAGATCTCATCCGCCGCATGGGCATCCTCGAAGGTCAGCACCTTTTCCACCACCTCCACCCCGTCGGCGCGCAGGTTGGCGATGTGGCGGGCGCGGGTGATGCCCGACAGGAAAGTGCCATTGGGGATCGGGGTATAGACCACGCCCTCCTTCACCAGAAAGACGTTGGCCGTCGCACTTTCCGCCAGATTGCCGAGCGCATCGGCCACAAGGGCGTTGCCGAAGCCCCTGGCCTTGGCCTCTGTCAGCATCCGCGCATTGTTGGGATAAAGACAGCCGGCTTTGGCATTGCAGACAGCATCCTCCAGCACCGGGC
Source organism: Paracoccaceae bacterium (assembly GCA_027492585.1). Classification (GTDB taxonomy): domain Bacteria; phylum Pseudomonadota; class Alphaproteobacteria; order Rhodobacterales; family Rhodobacteraceae; genus JAPUEK01. Next base: position 17,147 of record JAPUEK010000049.1, read on the forward strand.
GGCGAAAGCGGGTGCGGGTGACCGTTGTGGCGAAATCGGCGGGAGGCATCGGCACCTCTTCGAGGCTGATGGCAAAGCCCGTGGCCCCCGGCATCGGCTCGATCCCGAGGTCGGAGCCGTGCAATGCCCAATACATCGGCCGGATATAGGCATCCTGACCCGGCCCGAAGCCCTGCAAGCCTTCGCGGATGATCGCGGCCATGTCCTCGGGCGCGCAGGTCGGGGTGATCATCATCGCCTCGGCCGAGCGGTTGACCCGCGCGCAATGCAGGTCGAGATCCGGGCAGAGGCCATCGAAGAGCCGCGCCCCGTCGAAGACCGATGATCCCTGCCAGATCCCGTGATCCGCCGCCCGCATGACGGCCACGTCGCCATCATGCCACCGCCCCTCCCAGAAGGTGCGGATGTATTTGCCCATCGCCATGCTGCGCGCTCCCCTTGTTCGGGGAGAGTGTAGCCACAGGCCCGCAGCGGGTGAAAGGCCCCGCCTCCGCCTCGCGCGGCTTGCCGCCCGAGGCGGATCGGCGCCGCGCGGTTCTCTGCCGCTCAGGCCTCGGCCAGAAGCTTTCTGAGGTCGAGCCGTTCCAGCCCCATGTTCAGGCTGCCATCGGGGTTGCGCGGCCATTCGGCCTCGTCGCGGTCGCGGTAAAGCTCCACCCCGTTGCCATCCGGGTCGGAGAGGTAGAGCGCCTCCGACACCCCGTGATCCGAGGCGCCTTCCAGCGGCCAGTTCGCCTCCATCAGCCGTTTCAGGGCCTGCGCCAGCGATTTTCGGTCTGGGTAGAGGATGGCCGTGTGGTAAAGCCCGGTGGTGCCGGGAGGCGGCGCCTTGCCGCCCTTGCTTTCCCAGGTGTTGAGGCCGATGTGGTGGTGATAGCCGCCTGCCGACAGGAAGGCGGCCTGATCGCCGTAGCGCTGCATCACCGTCAGGCCGACGAGATCGGTGTAGAAGGCGACGGAACGTTCGAGGTCTGATACTTTCAGATGCACATGGCCGATGCGCGTTGCGGCCGGGGCGGAACCTGCGGTCATGATGGTCTCCTGCGGTTGGTCTCTGTTGCCGCCAAGATAGGCGCACACGGCAGGCCGTGCCACTGGCACCCCCGCACAGGCTCTCTGCGGAAAGCGCGGACTGGGGCTGCGTTCCGGGCGGTCTGGCGGCTGCCCCGGTGCAAAGGACGTTCGGCACCGGCGGCAACGGTCGCGCGACGGGGGGGCTCTGCCGGGATGACCGGCCCCGGTTAAAAAAGCCCCCGGACCGGGGATGGGTCCAGGGGCGCGGCCCCAATATCGCGGGCCTTCCAGCGGGGACATGGGGGGACGAGCCCCCGCACCGGACCCTTGCAGGAAGTTGAATCGATTCTGTGACAGCAGGCGGTCAGCGCGCCCTGCGCCGCAACCCGCGCAGGAGGGCGCTCTGGACGGCATGGCCCGCGAGCCCGGCGATGGACAGCGCCAGACCCGCGAGAGCGGAGAACAGGCCCCAGACCGTCTCCGTCACCCGCAAGGTCGCGCGGAAGAGCCGCGCCTTGCCGAGAACCTCCGCCCGGCCGACGATCTTCGGGCCGAGCGCCTCGGCCGAAAGGGCAAGGCGGCGGGCGTCACCGGCATCATCGACCAGCGGCAGGAGGTGCAGCGCCGTCGTCGCATCGGTGGCGCCGCGGAGCCGCTCCAGATCGGTCAGGGTGCTGGTCAGCGGCGCGAAGGCATCGGCCCGCACCACCGCGCGCAGATCATCGAGCGAACGCGCGCCCGGCAGCCGTCCCCAATCCACGCCCAGCCGCAGGGAATCGACCGCCATCTCCACCAGCCGGGGCGAGAGCCGCCCCATCTTGCGCGCGACCTTGGCCAGACCCGCCCCCGCCTTCACCACCGTCGAGCCGCCCCCCGAAGCCAGAACCGCCGCCGTTGCCCCGAGCCCCACCAGCGACAGGGCAAGGTCGATCTGGTCCACCTCCTCGCCGCTGGCATAGTCCGCCCCGGCGCGGGCCACGCCCGCAATATCCCCGATTGGGGTCAGCGCGATCGGCGCCTGACAGATCATCACCTGCGACAGGGAACATTGCGCCGGGTCATAGGCGCAGGCCGCACAGGAGGCCGCCTGCGAGAGGTAACTGTAATCCGCCTCCCGCGCCGCCGCGATCTCTTCCGGCAGGCCCTCGGGCAGGGGGATCGCCCGCTCCGCCACAAGATCGGTCAGCGCGTCGAGCGCCAGCCAGTTGCGGGGGCTTTCGGCAAGACGGGCGGTCAGCAGCTCCGTCATCCGCTCCGGCGTGGCGCTTTCGGCCAGCATCCGGTCCGTCGCCGCACGGATTTCGTCAGCGGCGGCAAAGCGGAACGGGGCCAGAAGCGGATCGGAGGCGATCCGCCACAGGGTGAACCCGGTGCCGGCCACAGAGGCGGCCAGCACCAGAAGCAGCGTCAGCCGGGCAAGCGCCCGCAGCATCAGCCCCGGCTCTGGCCGGAGCTTTGGCTCGGGCGCGAACGGATCATGCCGGTGATCTCTTTCGCCCGGTTGAGGATCGGCTGGGCAATCGCATCGGCGCGGTCCGCACCCTCGCCGAGGATGCGGTCGATCTCGGCCGGGTCCTGCATCAGCCGGTTCATCTCGGTGGTGATCGGAGAGAGCTTCGCCACCGCCAGATCGGCAAGCGCCGGCTTGAAGGTGCCGAACTGCGCCCCCGCATATTCCGCGATCACCTGCGCCGCCGTCAGGCCCGAGAGCCCGGCATAGATGTTGACGAGGTTCCGCGCCTCGGGCCGGTCCTTCAGCCCTTCCACGCTGTCGGGCAGCGGCTCGGGATCGGTCTTGGCCTTGCGGATCTTCTTCGAGATGGTGTCGGCGTCATCGGTGAGGTTGATGCGGCTCTGATCCGAGGGATCGGATTTCGACATCTTGGAGGTGCCGTCGCGCAGGGACATGACCCGCGTTGCAGCCCCTTCGATGATCGGCTCCACCACCGGGAAGAAATTGACGCCATAGTCGTTGTTGAACTTGATGGCGATGTCGCGGGCCAGCTCCAGATGCTGCTTCTGATCCTCCCCCACCGGCACCATGGTCGCCTGGTAGGTCAGGATGTCGGCGGCCATCAGCGAGGGATAGGCGAAGAGGCCAAGCGACTGCGCCTCGGCGTTCTTGCCGGCGGTCTTGTCCTTCCACTGGGTCATGCGGCCCATCCAGCCCATGCGCGCCACGCAGTTGAAGATCCACGCCAATTCGGCATGGGCCGAGACCTGGCTCTGGTTGAAGAGGATGGAGCGTTTCGGGTCGATCCCGGCGGCAAGGAAGCCGGCAGCGGCTTCCCGCGTCTGCTGGCGCAGCTTTTCGGGGTCTTGCCAGACGGTGATCGCGTGCAGGTCGACGAGGCAATAGATCGTCTCGATCCCCTCATCCTGCTTTTCGACGAAGCGCTTCAGCGCGCCGAGGTAATTGCCGAGGGTCAGGCCTCCCGAGGGCTGGATGCCCGAGAAGATGCGGGGGGCGAAACCCGGATTGGCGGTCTGAGGCGTTTGGACCGGCTCGGACATGGGTGTTCTCCATCTGGAAACTGCGGTCGGGACGGCTTATCCCTCGTCTCCATGCGGGTCAACAGAGATGCGGCCCGCACCCGGAACGCCTGAGGGACCTGCCGATGATCGCCGCTTTCGTGACCTTCCTGACCGCCATCCTGTTCGCCCGGCTGCTGATCGGCAGGGCGAACGGCGTGCCGCAGACGCTGGCGGCCCTTGTGGCGCTTGTCGCGGCCAATGCGGCACTTGGCTTTGGTCTCGGGGCGGGGCTGGCGATCCGGGGGGGGCTCGACTGGTTGCCTGCGGCCAAGGACGGAGCGCTGCATGGCGGGCTTCTTGGCCTTGCCGTCGGGGGCCTCGCCTTCATGCGGCGGGTGACGGGCGAAGGCGAGGAGGGCGGCGCCCATGATCCGGTCCGCGCCCTGCTGCCACAGCGGCCGCGGCGGGTGAACGGGCGGATGGTGGTGGAGGTGGAACCGGACCACACCGCCGCGCCGATCAACCCCTTGCCCTGGGCGGTCTGGGTGCTGGCCGTGCCGATGATCGTGCTGGAGCTGCTGTTCAGCGCCGGGGAAAGCGGGCTGATCGGCGGCAATTCCGGGCTCGCCTGGCGGGTGGATGCGGTGCAGCACTATGCCTTCTCCCCCGACATGATGCGGGCGATGCTGGAGGCGGGGCAATATCCGGTGGACGGGATGTGGCGGCTGGTGACCTATCCCTTCGTCCATATCCAGATCACCCACACGGTTTTCGTGGTGGCGATCCTGCTGGCTCTCGGCAAGTTCGTCGGGGAAAGCTTTCGCGGCTGGGCGCTGCTTGCCGTCTTTGCCGTCTCCTCGGTCGTGGGGGCGCTCGCGTTGACGGCGGTGTCGTCGGTGCATCAGACGCTGCTGGGCGGCTATCCCCCGGTCTACGGGCTGATCGGGGCGTTTTCCTATCTGCTCTGGACCAGGCTCGAAGGGACGGGCGCGCGGCGCTACCGGGCCTTCACGATGATCGGCTTCCTCCTGCTGGCGCAGCTTCTTTTCGGGGTGCTGTTCGGCACCGGATCGGAATGGGTGGCCGACATGGCGGGCTTTGCCGCGGGTTTCCTGCTGTCGTTCTTCGTCGCCCCCGGCGGGTTCGAGAAAGTGCAGGCCTGGGTCCGTCAGCGCTGACGGCGCAGGCCCTTCAGATCCGAGAGCCGGAAGGCGCCGAGAAGCGCGCCGGACCCGAAATAGCTGAGGATTCCCAAGGCGATCAGCCCGGCGAGCGCGCCATAGCGCAGGCCATGGGCGGCAAGGGCGGGGGCCATCAGTTCCGCCGCGCCCCAGAGCGTGCCGCCCATCACCAGACAGGCCAGAAGGATGCGCGGCATCCGGGATTTCAGCCGGTCATCGGCCCGTGCCTCCCCCCCCATCCGGCGCGATCCCCACCAGAGCTGGGCCACCATCACCCAGGCCGACAAAGTGGTCGCCAGAGCCGCCGCCGAAAAGCCGACGACCGGCGAAAGCCCATAGGCGATCGCGGCGTTCAGCACCATGGCGAGAAGGGCATAGCGGAAGGGGGAGCGGGTATCCTCACGGGCGAAAAACAATGGTTGCAGAACCTTTTGCAGCACGAAAGCCGGCAGGCCCGCGCCATAGATCGCAAGCGCAAGGGCGGTCGCGGCACTGTCGGAGGCATCGAAGGCGCCGCGTTGGTAAAGCACCGTGGTCAGGGGCAAGGCAATGACTATCAGCGCCACGGCGGCGGGCAGGGTCAGGGCCATGGCAAGCTCGGTCCCGCGGTTGAAACTCGCCCGACCGCCTTCGGCGTCGCCTGCCCGTAACCGCCTTGAAAGATCAGGCAAAAGCACCGTTCCGACCGCCGTGGCCACCACCCCCAGCGGCAGTTGGTAAAGCCGGTCGGCATAGGACAGCCAGGAGATCGCGCCCTCGATCGGGCTGGCCACCTGACGGCCCACGACAAGGTTGATCTGCACCACCCCGCCCGCCAGCATGGCCGGGGCGGCAATCGCGGCAAGGCGCTTCAGATCGGGCGAAAGCCGCAGCCGCGCGGGGCGGAAGCGGAAGCCGATCCTGTGGGCGGCAACCCAGGTGAAGCCCAGTTGTGCGATCCCCGTCACGGGTGTCGCCCAGGCGAGGGTCTTGCCCATGTCCCAGCCCTGCCAGCCCGCCAGCAGCATCGCCGCGATGAAGACCAGGTTCATCAGCACCGGCACGAAGCCCGCCTCGGCAAAGCGGCCATAGGCGTTGAGCACCCCGGCCAGAAGCGCGAAAAGCGAGATGAAACAAAGGTATACGAAGGTGATCCGCCCGAAGCCCACGGCAAGGTCAAAGCGGCTGTCGCCGGTGAAGCCCGGCGCCATCAGCCAGACGAGCCACGGCATCGCCAGCGTCCCCACCAGCGTCACGAGGAGGAGAAGGGCGGTCAGCCCGTTGAAGGCCTCGGAGGCGAAACGCTGCGCCTCCGCCTCATCCCCTTGCAGTTTCCGGGCGAACATCGGCACGAAAGCCTGCGAAAACGCCCCCTCGGCGAAGAAGCGGCGGAACATGTTCGGCAGGGTGAAGGCGACGTTGAAGGCATCGGCCACCGGCCCCGCACCGAGATAGGCCGCCATCATCAGATCGCGTGCCAGACCCGCCCCGCGCGACAGGAGCGTCCAGCCCCCGACGGTGACGATGGAGCGGATCAGGCTGATCGGTTTCATCGGAAATCCCTGTATTCACGGCGTCTGTTCGCCGTCTTCGGCGCGTATTCAAAACGTATTCGCTTTGTACATACATCGGGCAAGTCACCTCCGCCATGGGCGGGGGCGCGGCGATGGGTACGATGGGCAGATTCGACCGGGAGGATGGGCAGATTGCCCATCCGTCATCAGCCCTGATTCTGCGCCCTCTCCGCCCCTTCGAGGATCGCCTGACGCAGCTTCTTGTCGAGCGCCTCCTGCTTCGTCCTGGCATGGAGCTTCAGGCCGAACATGTCCTTCACATAGAAGCTGTCCACCACCTGCGCGCCGTAGGTCGCAATGACTGCGGAGGCGATGTAGATGTTGTTGGCGGCCAGGGTCCGGGTCAGGTCGTAGAGGAGGCCGGGGCGGTCGCGGGTATCGACCTCGATGATCGTGTAGATCTCCGAGCCTTCGTTGTCGAAGGTGATGTGGGTGGGAAAGCGGAACTCGCGTTCGCGCTTTTTCACCTTGTCGCGGCCGGCGAGGGCCTCGCGCGCCACCACCTCGCCCTTCAGGGTCTTTTCGATCATGCCGCGCAGACGGGGCAGGCGGGCGACCTCATAGGGCTTGCCATCGGCATCCTGCACCCAGAACACCGGGGTCGCATAGCCATCCTTCGAGGTGTAGGTCTTGGCATCGACCACATTGGCCCCGACGAGCGCCAAGGCCCCCGCGAGGCGGGAGAAGATGCCGGGATGGTCGGCGAGCGCAAAGCAGGCGCGGGTCGCGTCGCGGGCCGGTTCGGGATGCAGGTCGATGCGGATCTCGTCATCGCCGAGACCGTGCAGCAGACGGGCGAAGACCTCCTGCGTGTCGGTGGTCAGGCCCTGCCAGTAGGGGGCGTAGTGGCGCGAGGTCTCGTGCTTGAGATCCTTCACCTCCCAGTCGGTCAGGCGGGCGCGCAGGGCGGTCTTCGCCTCATCCTCGCGCTTCTCGCGGTTGACCGATTCGAGCCCGCCTTCCAGAGCTTCCGCCGTGTCGCGGTAAAGCTGGCGCAGCAGCATGGCCTTCCAGTTGTTCCAGGTGTTCGGCCCGACGCCGCGGATGTCGCAGACGGTGAGGATGGTCAGCAGGTCGAGCCGCTTGCGGGTCTTCACCGCCTTGGCGAAGTCGCGCACCGTGCGCGGATCGCCGATGTCGCGTTTCTGCGCCATGTCGGACATGAGGAGATGATAGCGCACCAGCCATTCGACCGTCTCCGTCTCTTCGGCATCGAGGCCGAGCCGGGGCGCGATGCGCCGCGCCATCTGCGCGCCGATGATCGAATGATCCTCCGGCCGGCCCTTGCCGATGTCATGGAGCAGGAGCGCCACATAGATGATCTTGCGGTTGACCCCGGCCTTGAGGATGGAGGAGGAGAGCGGCAGGTCTTCCACCAGCTCCCCCCGCTCGATCTGGGCGAGGACGGAGATGGTCTGGATGATGTGTTCGTCCACCGTGTAGTGGTGGTAGACGTTGAACTGCATCATCGCCACGATGTTCTCGAATTCCGGGATGAAGGCGGAGAGGACGCCAAGTTCGTTCATCCGGCGCAGGGAGCGTTCGGGGTTGCCGTGCTTCAGCAGCAGGTCGAGGAAGATCCGCACCGCCTCGGGGTTCTCGCGCAGATCGTCGTCGATCAGGTCGAGATTGGCCGCCACCAGCCGCATGATATTGGGGTGGAGGAGATAACCGGAGCGCAGGGCCTCCTCGAAGACGCGCAGGATGTTCAGCGGGTCTTTCAGGAACTTGTCGGGATCGGCGGCGTCGATGCGGCCGTGGCGCAGCTTGTAGCCGGCCTTGACCCGCTTGCGGGTCAGAAGGCCGAGGATGCTGGCTTCGGCCTTGGCATGGCGGGCTTCGAGCTCGGTCAGGAAGATGCGGGTCAGTTCGCCGACGCGGGTGGCGTGGCGGAAGTAGTCCTGCATGAAATGCTCGACCGCACGGCGCCCGCCGCTGTCGCGGTAGCCCATGCGGGCGGCGACCTCCACCTGAAGGTCGAAGGTGAGCTGATCGGTGGCGCGGCCGGTGATGTAATGCAGATGGCAGCGCGCCGCCCAGAGGAAATTCTCCGCCCGCTCGAAGCTGTCGTATTCCTCGCGGGTCAGAAGGCCCGCCGCCACCAGCCCGGCGGAGGAGGGGACGCGGTGCAGGTATTTGCCGATCCAGTAAAGCGTCTGGAGGTCGCGCAGCCCGCCCTTGGCTTCCTTGACGTTCGGCTCCAGCACATAGCGCTGGCCGCCCTGCCGCTTGTGGCGCTCCGCCCGTTCGGAGAGCTTGGCCTCGATGAACTCCGGCCCGGTGTTGCGGAACAGCTCCGACCAGAGCCGGTCGCCGAGCTCCTGCGCGAGCGGGGCGTGGCCGGCGATGAAGCGGTATTCCAGAAGGGCGGTGCGGATGGTGATATCCTCCCGCCCGAGCCGCAGGCAGTCGCGGATGGTGCGCGAGGCATGGCCGACCTTCAGCTTCAGGTCCCAGAGCATGTAGAGCATCGATTCGATGACGCTTTCCGCCCAGGGAGTGATCTTCCACGGGGTCAGGAACAGCAGGTCCACATCGGAATGGGGGGCCATCTCGCCCCGCCCGAAGCCGCCGACGGCGAGGACGGCGATGCGTTCCGCCTCGGTGGGGTTGGAAAGCCGGTGCAGGTGGTCGCGGGCGATGGCGAGGGCGGTGATCACCAGCCCGTCGGTCAGGCAGGCCTGCGCCGAGACGAGTTCCCGCGCCGCCAGAGGGCGCAGCAGGAAGGCGGCGGCGAGCGCGGCATTGGCCTTCGCCTTGGCCTCCGTCATGTGGCGGACGGCAACCGCGCGGGCGGCGCGGGCATCCATGCCCGGTTCCAGCTCGGCGGTGATCGCGGCGATCAGGCGGCCGGGATCGAGGATCTCGGCCGCAGGAAGAAGCAGGGTCGGCGGCAGGGCCGGGGGAACAGCGACAGCCTTGCTCGGCATCATTCAGGCCCTTTGCCGGATCAGAACCCGGCGCCGCCGAAGCTGGTGGGGGCCGGATCGACGACGACCATCTGCCCGCCGCGCACCTGCGCCACGGCAAGGCCGCGTTCGTTGCCACCATCGGAGCGCAGGCGGAAGATGCCGTTGACGCCGATGAAGCCCGCGCCCTGCGTCAGGGCCGGTTTGGAGATCGGCCCGGCGCTGCCGGAGCGGCTGAGGGCGCCGATGGCCGCGATCCCGTCATAGGCCAGCGAGGCGATGGGATGCGGCGGCTCGCTGAAGCTCGCCTGATACCGCGACTGGAACTGCGCGTAGAGCGCGGGATTCGGCAGCGCGAACCAGCCGCCCTGAACGCCGGGAAGCGCCAGCGTCGCCGCGGGGATGTCCCAGCGGGTCAGGCCGATATACTGGGTGGAGGCGGGGCTGAGGCCGTTGTCGCTCAGAAGCTGGGTGACGAGCGGCAGGGCGCCGGCGGTATCTGCGGTCAGGAAGACCGCCTCCGCCCCGGCGGAGCGGGCGGAGGCCACGATGCCGGGGGCGGCCTGCACGACGCCGTTCTGCGAGAATTCATAGCTGCCGACCGCAACCACGGAGCCGCCCGCGACGGCGACGCCGCGCTCGATGGCTGCCCGGCCAAGCTGGCCCGCGGTATTGCGGTCATGCACGACCATAATCTTGCGCTTGCCCTGACGGACGGCGTAACCGGCCAGCCGCTTGGCGGTGTTGTCGAAGGTCGGCCCGAGCACGAAGACATTGTTGCCGGCGATGTCGAGGTTGTTCGAGAAGGAGAGGACGTTCACCCCCGAAGAGGCCACCGCGACGCCCGCGGCATTGGCCTCCTGCGCGAAGACCGGCCCGAGGATGACCTGCGCGCCCTCCGCCACGGCCTTGGTGGCCATGGCCGCCGCCGTCGCCGGAGAGCCGGCGGTATTGTAGACCCGCAGGTCGATCTGCACGCCGTTCAGATCCGAGATCGCCAGCCGCGCCGCGTTCTGGAGCGAGCGGGCCAGAAGCTCGTCGCTGGCCTGACCGGAACCCGACGGCACCAGAAGCGCCACCTGAACCTTGCCGCTGCCGCCGCCCGCCGAAGGGGTCGGACCCGTGCCGGGGGTACAGGCCGCAAGGACCGCGGCGGTCAGGCCAAGCCCAAGTCCCCGACCCAGCCGGGCCAACGACTTGCGGGCCTTCTGCAAAACAGACAACATGCGGAAATCCTCACTCCCAGAAGCACGGCCGCCAGCGCGGCGGTTTTTCGGAGCCTAAGCGCTTCGACCGAAGAAGTAAACTTGGGGGACGCGAAGTTGGGGCCGGCAAGAGGGGAAACGTACCATGTCAGGCAAAGAGGCGGAGACCACGCGGGACCGGGCTTCCGGCCATCGCCCGCAGGAGGGGCGGGCAGTCCCGCCGGGACTGCATTTCGTCTCGACCCCGATTGGGGCGGCACGGGATATCACCCTGCGCGCGCTGGATATTCTGGCCGGGGCCGACGTGCTGGCGGCCGAGGATACCCGCACCCTGCGCCATCTGATGGAGATCCACGGCATCCCACTCGGCAGCCGCCCGCTGGTGGCCTATCACGACCATAACGGCGAGGCGGCGCTGCCGCGCCTCCTGCGCGCGCTGGAGGAGGGCAAGAGCGTCGCCTATGCCTCCGAAGCCGGCACGCCGCTGATCTCCGACCCCGGCTTCGAGCTCGGGCGTGCGGCCATTGCGGCGGGTCTTCCGGTGCTTGCCGCCCCCGGCGCCTCGGCTGTGCTCTGTGCGCTGACCGTCTCCGGCCTGCCCTCCGACCGCTTCCTCTTCGCCGGCTTCCCGCCCAGCACCAAAGCCGCCCGCGACACTTTCCTGCGCGACTTGGCCCCCATACAGGCGACGCTGGTGCTCTATGAATCGCCGAAACGCATTAACCAGACATTAGCTGATCTGGTGCAATGCTTGGGACCGGACCGATATGCTGCGGTGTGCCGGGAACTGACCAAGCGATTCGAGGAAGTGACGCGGGGAACCCTCAAGGAACTCGCCGAAGCTTTCGCGGAGCGGGAGGTGAAAGGTGAAATCGTGGTGCTCATCGACCGCGCGGCAGAGGTGCGGGCAGATGCGGAAACGGTCGATGCCGCGCTGGACAAGGCGTTGGCAAGCATGACGGTGAAGGATGCGGCGGCAGCCGTGGCGGCGGCCTATGGATTGCCGAGGCGGGATGTGTATCAGCGGGCTCTGGCACGCGGCAGGTAGGAGAACGGGAATGAGCGGGGCAAGATCCTATCACGCGGGGCTGGCGGCCGAAGCGGCGGTCGCGCAGTTCTACACGCGCTCGGGCCGTGTCGTCTGCGCGCGGCGCTGGCGGGGAAATCGATCTGATCGCCCGCGATGGGGCGGAGGTCATCTTCATCGAGGTGAAGCAGAGCGCCACCCATCGTCAGGCTGCCGAACATCTGACCGAGCGGCAGATGGGGCGGATCTACGCCTCCGCTTCGGAATTCATCGGTGGGGAACCTGCGGGCCAGTTGACGCCGGTCCGTTTCGACGTGGCACTGGTCGATGGGCAGGGTGCGATCGAGATCATCGAGAACGCTTTCGCCGCCTGATCAATTGCATCCCCCGGCGGCTTGCGCCATCAAGGGCGCAGTCAATATCCGGAGGTTGAGATGCCGCTCAAGGTCGCCTTGCAGATGGACCCGATCGGGTCGGTGAATATCAATGGCGACAGTACGTTCCGGATCGCGCTGGAGGCGCAGGCGCGGGGACATTCGTTGTTCTTCTACACGCCGGACAAGCTGGCGTTCGTTGAAGGCCGGGTGATGGCGCGGGGATTTCCGATCGAGCTGCGGCGGGAGATCGGCAATCATGTGAGCTACGGGCCGGAAGAAGAGGTCGATCTGGGCAGTTTCGATGTGGTCTGGCTGCGGCAGGACCCGCCTTTCGACATGGGCTACATCACCACCACCCACTTGCTGGATATGATCCATCCGAAGACCCTGGTGGTCAACGATCCCTTCTGGGTGCGGAATTTTCCCGAGAAGCTTCTGGTGCTGCGTTTCCCCGATCTCACCCCGCCGACGGCCATCGCGCGGGATCTGGCGACGATCCGGGCGTTCAAGGCGCGCCATGGCGACATCATCCTCAAGCCGCTTTACGGCAATGGCGGGGCGGGGGTGTTCCGGCTCGATCCCAACGACCGCAACCTCTCGTCCCTGCACGAGCTATTCACCGGGATGAGCCGGGAGCCCCTCATCGTGCAGAAATTCCTGCCGGATGTGGCCAAGGGCGACAAGCGGGTGATTCTGGTCGATGGGGAGCCGGTGGGGGCGATCAACCGGGTGCCGCAGGCGGGGGAGACCCGCTCCAACATGCATGTCGGCGGGCGGCCGGAGAAGATCGGCCTGACCGAGCGCGATCTGGAGATCTGCCGCCGGATCGGGCCGACCTTGCGGGAGAAGGGGCAGATCTTCGTCGGCATCGACGTGATCGGCGACTGGCTGACGGAGATCAACGTCACTTCGCCCACCGGGATTCAGGAGCTGGAGCGGTTCGACGGGACCAATACGGCGGAGCGGATCTGGCAGGTGATCGAGGCGAAACGCGGGATCTAGGCGCGCTTTCCGGGGGGGGACACCGGGTGGCATTGCAGATGACGGGGTTTCCCGAATCCGGGTCTGCTGAACGGAAGGCTGGGACGGTTCAGGAGGGCCGGCGGCGCCGCTGGTTGCGGGGGGGCCGAAAAGCGCCGGTTGCCGCCGTGGGCTGTGGCTTGCGCGAGTTTCGGTTCGGGGTGCTGCGGCTCAGGGGCTGAGTGAGCGTCTCCGGATGCGGGTTGCGATGGCGGGCGGCATCCCGATGATCCTCCCAAGCCGGAGGGTCTGGGTCGGTCGGGTTTATGTATAAAGCTGCGGCTTTTGATGTTTGATGGGCCAGGCCGTCAGGCGGGTAGGGTGCGGGTTATCGGCAGGAGCTTGCGTCACAGGCCTTGGATTTGATGCGGGGGGGGGGCGGCAAGTGGCCTGGGCTCCCGTCCAGATTTGGGACCAAATTTCTTCAAAGAAATCTGGCAAAAGTTTTCGAAAACTTTCGCGCCACCTTCAGCGTCTGGTCGCTGGCCCCAGCCGGAAGCTCACCGCTTCGGCGATATGGGGCAGGCGCACGGTCGGGCTTCGGTCCAGGTCCGCGATGGTGCGGGCGACGCGCAGGATCCGGTGGTAGCCGCGCGCGGTCAGGCCGAGGCGCTCGGCCACGCGGGCGAGGAGGGCGCGGCCCTCGGCATCGGGGCTGGCATGGTCTTCGAGCAAGGTGCCTTCGAGATCGGCGTTGACGCGCAGGCCGGGATGGGGGGCGAGCCGGGCCTCCTGCAGCTTGCGGGCGGCGGCCACCCGCCCGGCGACGGTGGCGGAGCTGTCGCCGCTCGCCGGCAGGTCGAGGTCGGTATAGCCGACGGGCGGCACATCGACCCGCAGGTCGAAGCGGTCCATCAGCGGGCCGGAGATGCGGCCGAGATACTCCTCTCCGCAGAGCGGCACCTTGGCGCAGGCGCGTGACGGATCGGTCATGTAGCCGCATTTGCAGGGATTGGCCGCCGCGATCAGCAGGAAACGGCAGGGGTAGCGGATATGGGCATTGGCGCGGGCCACCACCACTTCGCCGGTCTCGATGGGCTGGCGGAGGGTTTCCAGAACCGCGCGCGGGAACTCCGGAAATTCGTCGAGGAAGAGCACGCCGTTATGGGCGAGCGAAATCTCCCCCGGTTTGGCGCCTTTGCCGCCGCCGACGATGGCGGCCATCGAAGCGGTGTGATGCGGTTCCCGGAAAGGGCGGTCGCGGGAGATCCCGCCTTCGCTCAGGAGCCCGGCGAGGGAATGGATCATCGAGGTTTCAAGGGCTTCCGCGGCGGAGAGTGGCGGCAGGATGCCAGGCAGCCGCGCGGCCAGCATGGATTTCCCGGAACCGGGAGTGCCGACCAGCATCAGGTGGTGCCGCCCTGCCGCCGCGATTTCGAGCGCGCGTTTGGCGCGTTCCTGGCCCTTGACCTCGCGCAGATCGCGGGTGCCGTTTCGGTGGGAGACCTCGCCGGCTTCGGCGGGGGTAAGGGGAGATTGCCCGGTGTAATGGCGCACCACATCGGCGAGCGAGCCGGCCGCGAGCACCTGTGTCGCCCCTACCCAGGCGGCCTCCGCCCCGCAGGCGCGCGGGCAGAGCAGGCTGCGGTCCTCTTCCGCGGCGGCCATGGCGGCGGGCAGGGCGCCGAGCACCGGCACGAGCCGCCCGTCGAGCGACAGCTCCCCGAGCGCGACCGAGCGTTCCACCGCCTCCTTCGGCAGGATGTCGAGCGCGGCGAGCAGGGCCATGGCGATCGGCAGGTCGAAATGCGAGCCTTCCTTCGGCAGGTCGGCGGGGGAGAGATTCACGGTGATCTTCTTCGAGGGCAGCGCGATGGACAGCGAGGAGAGTGCGGCGCGCACCCTCTCCCTGGCTTCGGACACGGCCTTGTCGGGCAGGCCGACGAGGGTGAAGCCCGGCATTCCGGGGGCCAGGGCGCATTGCACCTCGACGATGCGGGCCTCCACCCCTTCAAAGGCCACCGTATAGGCCCGCGCGATCATTCCCGCCCTCCGTTCAATGGTTAACGGCTAGGGGGGAATGGTTAGGAAATGGTAAAGACCTGAGGAAATGGTAAAGACTTGGCGGACACTTCGGCGCCAAGGGCCGGCCCCGGAGGGGCTTTGCGCCCCTCCGGACCTCCCCGCAGGATATTTCAGAAGAGAAGAAGGGGGAGGGGAAGCGTTCGCTTGCCGGTGAAGGGTGTCAATCCTTGCGGTAGATCGCCATGAACTTCGGCCAGGCTTCGGGGTCGGCCACGGTCTTGTCGCGGCAGAAGGCGTTGCAGAAGCCGATGCGGCGGCGAGCGATTTCAAGCACATGGGTCACGGGTTTGCCGGAATAGGGGCAGGCGGCGTTTTCGGCTGCGCTGCCTTCGACCGGACGGGCGGGCAGGGGCGCGGGGCCGGGCCAGGGGCGGCGCGGCCAGTCGCGCTTGTAGAAGGGCTGGTCGGCGCCATCGACCATGCCCATCGCCCGCCAGCGGCGGAAGGAGGGGTGGGCGAGATGGGCCTGCACATAGGCAAGTGCGCGCGGCGAGACCGGCAGGTTGTAGGTGGCGATCCGGGTGGCGACCGGGGCGAAGAAGGCATCCGCTGCCGAATAGGCGCCGCAGAGCCAGGTTTCCGCCCCCGTCTGCTCGCGCGCCCAGTCCCAGATCAGCTCCAGCCGGGCGAGGTCGGCCAGCACCTCCGCCGGGGGGTCGCAGGTCGTGTAGCTGACCCGCAGGTTCATCGGGCAATGGTTGCGGAGGGCGCCGAAGCCCGCGTGCATCTCGGCCGCGAGCACCCGCGCGACGGCGCGGGCCTTGGGGTCGGCGGGCCAGATCCCGGCCTCGGGGTGGCGGGAGGCGAGTTCCTCGGCGATGGCGATGGTTTCCGGAACCACCACACCGTCCGGTGTCCGCAGGGTCGGTGCGGTCTTGCCGGGGAAGAAGTCTTCGAGAAGGTTCGGCAATTCTTCGGTGTAAAGCCGCGCCACATGGGTTTTGACCGGCAGTCCGAACGCATCGAGCAGAAGCCAGCCGCGCAGCGACCAGGAGGAATAGGCGCGGTCGCCGATCACGAGGTCATAGGGCGGCAGGGCGGGGGCGGGCTGGGGCATGGCGGTCTCCTTTCAGGAGAATGAACCATGCGCCGAAGGCAACGGAAAGCGATGATTTGTGCGCCTGCCCATCACGCGAGATGATTGATCATCTCCGCGTGCCAGCCTTGGCCGTCGAGGCGCAGGCAGGTGACGGAGAGGTTGTCGATCCGCTGCGCCAGCACCTCCGCCGGGGTTTGGCGCAGGGCGGGGGCCAGTTGCGACAGGATCACACCGAAATGGGCGACGAGGATCAGATCCGGCCCTTGACCGATCAGGCCTTCGACCACGCGGTCCACCCTCCGGGCGGCGGTGTTCCAGCTTTCGCCGCCCGGAGGGGTGATGTCGCCCGGTTCCTCCCAATAGGCGCGGGAGAGGTCGGGGTGGCTGGCGGATACCTCGTCGAAGGTCCTGCCGTCCCAGTCGCCGAAATGGAACTCGCGCAGGCCGGGGGCATCGGGCAGGCGGGGGCGGGCTCCGGCAATGGCCTCGGCGGTCTGGCGCGCCCGCAAAAGATCGGAGGCGATGACCGGGGCATGGGGCAGAAGCGCGCTCAGCCGGGCGAGGGCGGGCAGGTCGGAGAGGTCGGCCGGCACGTCGCGCCAGCCGCAGAAGGCGCGCTCATGGGTCGGGCCGTGGCGCACCCACCAGAAGCGGGTCATGGCATCCCCTCCGGCAGGTGGCCCTTCAGCACCATCGGCAGGCCGGCCATCACGCCGACGACCAGCCCCGCCGCGGCGGCGAGCCTTTGGTTGAGCCGGCCCTGTTCGTCGCGGAACCGGCGGGCGAGGGCGTTTTCCGGCACGATGCCCCAGCCGACTTCGTTGGAGACGACGACCACGGGCGCCGCACAGCCGTGCAGGGCGGCAAGAAGGCGGTCGGTCTCCGTCTCCACCTCCGCCTCGGCGAGAATCACATTGGTCAGCCACAGCGTCGCGCAATCGAGCAGCAGCACCGCCCCCTCCGGCACCGAGGCGAGCACGGGGGAGAGGTCGCGCGGGGCTTCCACCGTCACCCAATCGGCGCCGCGGTCGGTTCGGTGCTGTGCGATGCGGCGGGACATCTCCTCGTCCCAGGCCTCGGCGGTGGCGAGATACCAGCGGGCCCGCCCGGTCGCCGTCACCAGCCGCTCCGCCAGCCGCGACTTGCCGGAGCGCGCGCCGCCGAGGACCAGCGACAGCGGGGGAAGGGAAACGGCGGGGGCAGGTGATCCGGTCACGGTGGTCTTTCGTATCAATGTAGGGACCTGCTGCGGGGCGAGTGCCGGGTCGGGTCCATCGGGTCGTGTCGGGAGGATGAAATGGCGCTTGACGGATATATCGACCAAAGGGTCTCGCGCCAAGCGCGGGCGGCCGAACTTCTGGATGCGGAGACCGAAGCCGCCCTTGCGCGCGCCTGGCGGGAGAGGGGCGACGAGGCGGCGCTGCACCGGCTGATCACTGCCTATATGCGGCTTGCGATCTCCAGTGCCGCCAAGTTCCGCCGCTATGGCGCGCCGATGAGCGATCTGACCCAGGAAGCCGCGCTTGGCCTTATGAAGGCGGCGGAGAAATTCGACCCCGACCGGGGCGTGCGGTTTTCGACCTATGCGATCTGGTGGATCAAGGCTTCGGTGCAGGATTACGTCATGCGGAACTGGTCCATGGTGCGGACCGGCTCCACCTCCGGGCAGAAGACGCTGTTCTTCAATCTGCGGCGGGTGCAGGCGAAACTGGCGCGGGCGGCGGCGGAGGCGGGGCTGGTGCTCGACCCCGCGCAGTTGCGCGAGAAGGTGGCGCTCGACCTCGGCGTGACGCTGGCAGAGGTGGCGATGATGGAGGGGCGGCTTTCGGGGGGTGATGCCTCGCTCAACCTGCCCTTGGCGGAGGAGGGGCGGGAGTGGATCGAGCTTCTGGAGGATGAAGGCCCGCAGGCCGCCGACCGGGTGGAGGCGCTTCGGGATGGCGCGGTGCTGCGCGGCTGGCTGGCCGAGGCGCTTGCCGGGCTGTCCCCGCGCGAGCGTCATATCGTGACGGAGCGGCGGTTGCGGGCGGAGGGGCGGACGCTGGAAAGCCTCGGGGAGGAGCTGGGGCTTTCCAAGGAGCGGGTCCGGCAGGTGGAAGTCGCCGCCCATGCCAAGCTGCGCCGGACGCTAGAGGCGCATGGGGTGGAGCTGGCGCAGTTCCTCTGAGGGCGGACGGGTAGGATGGGCAATATTGCCCATCCTGCGGAGGTTCCTTCGCGCGAGGGGGAGTGCAGGTGATCGCCTCCGACCTTCCTCCTCCCGGCGGCGGCGGGTGTTGAGTTTGCCGGCCCCGCCACTTACACCTGTGCCAGTCCAAGCTGCGGAGCCGCCCATGCTGGCCGGAAAACATATCCTCCTGATCATCGGCGGCGGTATTGCCGCCTATAAATCCCTGTTGCTGATCCGGCTTTTGCGGGCCGAGGGCGCGGCGGTGACGCCGGTGCTGACCGCGGCGGGGGCCGAATTTGTTACCCCGCTGTCGGTTTCCGCCCTTGCCGGGCAGAAGCTTTACCGGGAGCTTTTCGATCTCACCGACGAGGCGGAGATGGGGCATATCCAGCTTTCCCGCGCCGCCGATCTGCTGGTGGTGGCCCCGGCGACCGCTGATCTGATGGCGAAGATGGCGGGCGGGCGGGCGGAGGATCTGGCCTCCACCCTGCTTCTGGCCACCGACAAGCGGGTGCTTCTGGCCCCGGCGATGAATGTGCGGATGTGGCAGCATCCGGCGACGCAGCGCAATCTTGCCACCCTGCGCGGGGATGGCGTGCAGATCACCGGCCCCGATGAGGGCGAGATGGCCTGCGGCGAATACGGGCCGGGGCGGATGGCGGAACCGGAAGCGATCCTCGCCGCGATCCGCGGGATGCTGGGTGCGGGGCCTCTCAAGGGGCGGCATGTGCT
Source organism: Paracoccaceae bacterium (assembly GCA_027492585.1). Lineage (GTDB taxonomy): Bacteria > Pseudomonadota > Alphaproteobacteria > Rhodobacterales > Rhodobacteraceae > JAPUEK01. The sequence continues at coordinate 35,874 of JAPUEK010000049.1, forward strand.
CGTGACCTCCGGTCCGACCCATGAACCCATTGATCCGGTGCGCTATATCGCCAACCGCTCCTCCGGCGCGCAGGGGACGGCGATTGCCGCGGCGCTGCGCGATCTGGGTGCAAGGGTGACCTTCGTGACCGGCCCGGCGAGCGTGCCGCCGCCCGAGGGGGTGAGGGTGGTGAAGGTGGAGACGGCGCGGCAGATGCTGGCGGCGGTGGAGGCGGCGCTGCCTGCCGATGCGGCGGTGATGGCGGCGGCGGTGGCCGATTGGCGGGTGGCCAATGCGGCGGGCCAGAAGATGAAGAAGGACGGCTCCGGCAAGGCGCCGGCGCTTGAGTTCGCCGAGAACCCCGACATTCTGGCGACGATCTCGAAAGGGGAACAGCGCCCGGCCCTTGTCGTCGGCTTCGCGGCGGAGACGGAGACGGTGGTGGCCCATGCCACCGCCAAGCGCCTGCGGAAGGGCTGCGACTGGATCGTCGCCAATGATGTGTCGCCGGAGACGGGAATCATGGGCGGCAGCGAAAACGCCGTGACGCTGATCACCGCCGAAGGGGCAGAAAGCTGGCCGCGCATGGGCAAGGAGGCGGTCGCCGCCCGGCTGGCGGCCCGCATTGCGGAGGCTCTGGCATGACCCCGACCCTGCGGATTCTCTGGGAAGAGTGGGCCGATCGTTCCCTCCCTCTGCCCGCCTATGCCACCCCCGGTTCCGCCGGGGCCGACCTGCGCGCCAATCTGAAGCCGGAGCATCGGGAGGCGGGCTTCGTCCTTGCCCCCATGCAGCGCGCCGTGGTGCCGACCGGCCTCAGGGTGGAGATCCCGCCGGGCTATGAGATGCAGATCCGCCCCCGTTCCGGTCTTGCCACCAATCACGGCATCAGCCTGCCCAACACCCCCGGCACCATCGACAGCGATTATCGCGGGCCGCTCGGCGTGGCGCTGATCAATTTCGGCGCGGAGCCCTATACGATCCGTCATGGCGACCGCATCGCGCAGATGATCGTGGCGCCGGTGGTTCAGGTTGGTTTCGAGGTGGTCGAAAGCCTTTCCGAGACGGAGCGCGGCGCGGGCGGCTTCGGCTCCACCGGGCGCGGCTGAGATGATTCTCGTCCTCGCTCTGGCGGCGGCGCTGTGGTTCGCGGGCGAGCTGACCGGGGCGCCGCGGCGGCTCCGCTGGGGGATGATCGGGGCGCTGTGGCTGGCGGTGATCGGGCTGCATCTCCTGTTGCCGGAGGATCATGCGCTGCGGCAGGCGACCGGGGGCGATGCGCGGATCTGGGCGGTGCTTGGCGGGATGGTGGCGCTTGTGATGCTCTATCAGGCCGGGTTGCGGCGACTGAAGGCGCGGGTGAAGGCGGTGGCGCAGCCGGAGGCCGGGAACCGGATTTCCCCTGTCGAAGCAGAGCGTTACGCCCGCCATATCCTCCTGCGCGAGATCGGCGGGGCGGGCCAGCAGCGCCTGCGGGCGGCGAAGGTGCTGGTCGTCGGGGCGGGGGGGCTCGGCGCGCCGGCGCTCCTCTATCTCGCCGGGGCCGGGGTCGGCACCCTTGGCGTGATCGACGATGATCTGGTCGAAGGCTCGAATCTTCAGCGCCAGATTATCCACCGCGATGATGGGATCGGCACGCCCAAGGTTCAATCGGCGGAACGAGCGCTGCGGGCGCTGAACCCGTTCATAGCGGTGCGCCCCTATCAGCGCCGCCTGACGGAGGAGATCGCGGCAGATCTTTTCGCCGATTATGACCTGATCCTCGATGGCACCGACAATTTCGACACGCGCGATCTGGTGAACCGGACCTGCGTGGCCCTGGGCAAGCCCTTGATTTCCGGAGCGATCACCCAGTGGGAGGGGCAGTTGTCGCTTTTCGATCCGGCGCGGGGCGGGCCGTGCCTCGCCTGCCTCTTTCCGGTGCGCCCGGCGCCCGGTCTGGTGCCGAGCTGTGCCGAGGCCGGGGTGGCCGCGCCTCTGCCGGGGGTGGTCGGCTCGATGATGGCGCTTGAAGCGGTGAAACACCTGACCGGCGCGGGGCAGGGGCTGCGCGGGCGGCTGGTGCTGTTCGACGGGCTTTATGGCGAAAACCGGACCATCGAGGTCAAGCGACGCGCAGGCTGCGCGGTGTGCGGCGGGCCGCATCTGGGGTGATCGCCGCCCGGCGTGTTGCGCCTGCTGTGGCCCCGGAGGGGTTTTGCACCCCTCCGGACCTCCCCGCAGGATATTTACGAAGAGAAGAAGGGAGCGCGGACGGCGCCGCGCCGGGCCGAATCGCGGGGCCGCAAAGCAAAAGGCCGGGCATTGCCCGGCCTCATCCGTCCCGAAGGGATCAGCTCAAAGCTTGGTGTCCTGCACCCGCAACTGCCGCGCACGGGTCAGGATCGCATCCTCCACCGCCCGCAGCGTTTCGGGGGAAACCGCCCCGCCGCCCTTGGTCTGCATGGAAATCCGCAGGGAGCGCGCGTCGAGCGCCGGGTCCTGCACATAGATCGTCGCGCGGTAGGCGCGGCCGCCGCCCGGAGGAGTGCCATAGCCGGTCACGATGACCCCGGTGAACGGGTCCACCGATTCGATGGGCAGGAAGTTCAGAACATCCAGCGAGGCGTTCCAGATATACTTGTTCACCTCGACCGTGGTGGAGGGCTTGTCCTTGTTTCCAAAGAGATCCCAGAGCGTCGATTTCTCCTGATCCTCACCCTTGGCGCGGGCGAGGGCGGCCCGTTGGGCATCGGCGCGTTCCTTCTGGGAAAGCTGGCCCTCCGTCGGGATCGAGGCGCCCTTGCGCTTGAAAAGGCCGCTGTCGCCGCTGGACAGCCCGCCGCAAGCGGCCAGTGAAACCAGCAAGCCCGCCATCAGCACGGTATTTGCAAGGCGTTGCAAGCGCATCCGATCCCCCGAACCTTCGTCAATGCTGTCTAACCGAGGCTTCCCGGCCTGCCAAGGGCTTTTGCCGCCGCAGGTCCTCTCGCGTCATGCCGCGCGGCGTCGCGCGCGTGAGCGCAATGCGGGCGCCATGGATGCAGGCCCGGCAAGCCGGGCTTCTGCATATCCCCTGCGGATCGTCCCGGCTACCATGGCAATTGCCACATATGCGCGAGGCCATGCCACCGTCTTCAGCCGCAGGGCGCAGCGGGACTTGTGGCGAAACGGCGACACTATCCCGGCTTGTCGGGGAATTGGCTGCAAAACACTTCACCGCCGCGGCGGGAAGGACTAATCAAGTGTCAGCGGGCGACCGAGCCGGCCACGATAAAATACTGAAGAGGAAAAACCATGAAAAAGATCCTTCTTGCGACGAGCATCCTGGCTGGCTTCGCCGGTGCCGCTGCTGCTGAAGTCGCCGTTACCGGCACCGCCCGTATGGGTGTGACCACCGACACCCCCTCGGGCGACGCTCAGTTCAGCTCGCGTTTCCGCGTGATCTTCACCGCTTCGGGTGAAACCGATGGCGGCCTGACCTTCGGCGCTTCCGTCCGTAACGACCAGTCCGGCGTCGGCAACACCGCCAACGGCGACTCGACCGTCTACATCGGCGGCGCGTTCGGCAAACTGACCATGGGCGACACCGGCAACGCCGTTGACTCGCTGCTCGGCCAAGTTTCCGGCGTGGGCTACACCGGCCTCGGCGACCTGAACGAACTCGCCTTCCTCGACAAGGACATCACCGGCGCTCTCTATGAATACTCCGCCGGCGGCGTGTCCTTCGCTCTGGGTGCTGGCCAGGCCAACGCCGGCTCCGACTTCATGTCGGCTGCCGTGAAATACTCGACCGACGCCTTCTCCGTCGGCCTCGGCTACGAAGACAACGCTGCTGGCAACCAACTGACCCTGACCGGTTCGGCCACCTTCTCCGGCGCGACCGTCAAAGCGAAAATCGTTGATGGCGACAACAGCACCGACACCCAATACGCTCTGTCGGTTGACTACGCGATCAACGGCATCGGTGTGACCGCCTTCTATGCTGACCACCAAGACGCGAGCCTGATCAACGCTGCGATCGGCACCAGCGGTAAAGCCTACGGTATCGGCGCTTCCTACGACCTCGGCGGCGGCGCTTCCGTGCTCGGCGGTATCGCCCGCAACGAAGGCAATGACTCGGTCATGGATCTGGGTCTGAACTTCACGTTCTAATCCACCCGGATTGGACGACGGAAAGAGCGGGCCTTGCGCCCGCTCTTTTCATTTTGGCCTGCCTGTGGCCAATTGCGACAGAGCAGGGAGGCCAGCATGTCACTTTCCGAAATCACCCACCGTATGGCTGCCGCCTGTGCCGCTGCCGGTCGGGCGCCGGATGCGGTCCGGCTGATCGCCGTCTCGAAAGTGCAACCGGATGAGAGGGTGCGGGCGGTGCTGGCGGCAGGGCATCGCGTCTTCGGCGAGAATTACGTCCAGGAAGCGCAGGGCAAATGGCCGGGCTTCCGCGCCGAATTTCCGGGGGTGGAACTGCATATGATCGGCCCGCTCCAGACCAACAAGGCCAAGGTCGCGGTGGAATTGTTCGATGCGATCCACACGGTTGACCGGCCCTCGCTTGCCGGGAAGCTTGCCACGCTCGCCCAAGCGAGGGGCGCTTGCCCGCAGCTTTTCGTGCAGGTCAACACCGGGGAGGAGCCGCAGAAGGCCGGGGCGCTTCCCGCCGATCTCGATGGATTCGTTGCCTCCTGCCGGGGCATGGATCTGCCGGTGCAGGGGCTCATGTGCATCCCGCCGGAGGGGGAGGACCCCGCCCCCCATTTCGCCATGCTGCGGGGGATGGCGGAACGGAACGGGCTTTCCGGCCTCTCCATGGGGATGAGCAGCGATTTCGAAGCGGCGATTGCGGCGGGGGCCACCCATATCCGCGTCGGCAGCGCGATCTTCGGGGCGCGGAATTACGGGTAGGGGCGGCGGGGTTTGTTTGGCAGAGGCCATCGCCTCTGCCAACCGGTGCCGCGCCCACTCTCCAGCCGGAGGCTCAAGCCTCCGGCCAGCGCCCGCCCCGCCATCGGCGGGCGCTTCGCCCCCGCCGGGGCAGGCGCCGGCCTCCCCGGTCGAGTGAGACAAACGGTCCAGCGGACCCGTGCCGAGGCGAGCGGGAAAACGCGATGCGTTTTCTGATCCGCCCGGACTGAGGGCAGCCAAACCTCCTACCGCAGCCAGACCCGCCCATAGGGCGGCAGTGCCAGATTGTCGCCATGGAGCTGCACCGGCCGATCGGACAGCGCATCGTGGAACTCCACCACCCCCGCCCCGCGCAGCCAGTCGCCGGGGATATGCTGCCAGCCCTCCGAGAAGTTGAAGAGGCAGACCAGCCCCTCCACCGGCGCGGCGCGGCGGAAGGCGAAGACCGTGGCATTGCCGGTGTCGAGCACCTGCGTCGGCACCGCGCCATGCAGCGCCGGGGTCGCGCGCCGGCGGGCCAGAATCGCGCGCAGACCGGCAAAGACACGGGCGGCGGGGGTTTCCCCGCCATGCCGGGTTTCGGCAAGCGCCCAATCCATCTTCGGACGATGCACCCAGCGGCTGTCATGAGCGTGTTCCGGCACCGACAGATAGGTCATGTCGTTGAGCATCGCCAGCTCATCCCCCATGTAGATCAAGGGGATGCCGCCAAAGCCCGCGATCAGCGCATGGCCCATCAGCAGCCGCTGCACCGCCAGATCCTCCGCCTCCGGGCTATTTGCCTTCTCCAGCCCCGCAAGCGAGGCGAAGCTGCCGGAGATCCGCTTGTCCCCCGTCGCCTCGTTCACCTGAAAGAGCACGCCCTGCGCGAAGGAGCCGGGAAAGCCGCCCTCATAGAACTCCGACAGGAAGGCCCGGTGGGCGGGACCGGAGATATGGAGCGCCCCCGCATCCTCATCCGTCACCGCCCAGCCGATGTCGTCATGGCAGCGGATATAGGTGGCATAGGTGGCATTGGTCAGCCGGTCGGGGAAGTGGCGGCCGAGCACATGGGTCATCAACCGCGTGTCGCGGGTGGCGAGCGCGGACCAGAACTGCACCATCAGCGAGTTGTGGTAGGCGAGGTTGCCCTCCTTGCCGTCATGGCGCCCGCGGCCGAGATAGGGGAGCATCTCCTGCGGGGCGACGATCGCCTCCTCCAGATGGATCACGGCGGGGGCTGCGATCCGGCAGCAGGCGCGGAGGGCCTGAAGGATCATGTGAACCTCGGGCTCCGACTGGCAGCGGGTTCCCATCCGCTTCCACATGAAGGCCACGGCATCGAGCCGCAGCACCTGCGCCCCCTGGTTGGCCAGGTTGAGCATGATCCGGGCGATTTCCAGAAACACCTGCGGATTGGCCCAGTTGAGGTCCCATTGGTGTTCGTTGAAGGTGGTCCAGACCCATTTTCCGATCTCCGGGTAATGGGTGAAATTGCCCGGCGCATTGTCGGGAAAAACCTCGACCAGGGTTCGTTCATAAGCCTCCGGCAGGGCGGGGCTGTCGAACATCAGGTAATAGTCCTGATAGGCCGGATCGCCGCCCTTGGCGCGCTCGGCCCAGTCATGTTCCTTGGCGGTATGGTTCAGCACCATATCGACGCAGACGGAGATTCCCCGCCGTCTCAATTCCGCTGCAACCGCTTTGAAATCGGCCATCGTGCCATAGGCCGGGTTGATCGCGCCGTAGTCCATCACCGAATAGCCGCCGTCGCTGTCGCCGGGGCGCGGCTTCAGGCAGGGCATGAAATGGACATAGGTGATCCCCAGCTCCTCCAGATAGTCGAGCCGGTCCAGCACGTCCGTCAGCCGCCCGGCGAAGCGGTCGATGTAGAAGACATAGCCGGCCATCTCGGGGCGCAAAAACCAGTCCGGTTCCAGATCACGCTGCAAATCCAGATGCTTGAGGTCATTTGGCCGCTCTTTCCATGCCGTCTTCAGCATGGCGGCGAGCGCCAGGCGGAAGGCTTCATAGCCCGGATGGCGACCGTAAAGCGCTTCCAGCATCGGCCAGAGATCGGGCGCGGAGCGGTTCATCCGCAGGTCGAAGATCGGATCGTCGGCTTTGACGGCCTTGGCCATGTGCTCCCCCCAGAGACTGTTAGCGCCAACAGGATACGGGGGCCGAAGCGCTTTGGAAAGCCGTTTCAGCGCAGGATCAACCGGGTGCCGGGCCGCAGGCGGCGGGCGAGCCAGAGCAGGTCGCGCGGCGCGAAAGCCACGCAGCCCGCGGTCGGGTGGCAGGGGCCGCGCCAGCGGTGCAGGAAGATCGCGGAGCCCCGGCCCGGCTCCCCGTCCGCGTTCCAGTCGGTCACGAGTACGAGGTCGTAAAGCCGGTCGGCGCGACGCAGCACTTCATGGCTGAAAGGATGGGGGGCGGTGACCGGCTGGTTATAGGCCGGATCGCGGCTGTCGTCGGACCACAGATCGCGCGGCCCGATCGGATGCGCCCAGTCGGCGGGGCGGGCCATGCGGTCCGGCCGGTAGAGCATCCCGGTGATGAGGTGCGTGCCGACAGGGCTGCCGCCGTCACCTTCGCGCTTGGCCTCTGCTGCGACGATGCCGCCGCGCCCGAGCGTGCAGGGCAGGCGGCGGTTGAGGTAAAGCGCGCCCGTCGGCGTGATGACGAGATCGCGCAGGCTCATAGCAGATGTCCGGATTTGGCCGCCTTGGTCGCCAGATAGCCGGCGTTCTGCGGCGTCTGGCCCACCCGCAGCGGCACCCGCTCCGTCACCGCCAGACCGCAGCCCTGCAACATGGCGATCTTGCGGGGGTTGTTGGTCAGCAGGCGGACGGCGGAAAAGCCCATCTTCCGCAGGATCTCCGCCCCGATGCGGAAATCGCGCTCATCATCCTCGAAGCCGAGCCGGTGATTGGCCTCCACCGTGTCAAAGCCTTGATCCTGAAGGGAATAGGCGCGCATCTTGTTGGCAAGGCCGATGCCCCGCCCCTCCTGGTTGAGGTAGAGGAGCACGCCTTCCCCCGCCTCTCCCATCTGGGCAAGGGCGGCGCGCAACTGCGGGCCGCAGTCGCATTTCAGGCTGCCGAGCACGTCGCCGGTGAAACAGGCGGAATGGAGCCGCGCAAGGATGGGGGCGGAACGGTCGGGGCGGCCGATCTCGATGGCGTAATGCTCCGCCCCGCCATCATCGGGCCGGAAGATATGGAGCCGCCCCGCCTCTGCCGCCGCCATGGGCAGGCGGGCGGAGATGACCGGGGTGAGGGGGGCGAGGCGGCTCAAGCCGTCGCAATCGGCGAGGGTCAGCAGCGTCAGGCCATGGGCGGCGGCGAAGGGCAGGGCGTCCGCGACAGGGGCCAGCAGCATCGCGGGCAGAAGTTGCGCGGATTTGGCAAGGGCAAGCGCGGCCCGGTGGCAACCCGCCTCCCCCTCCCGCCGGGAGGGCAGCGGGCCTTTCATCGGCACCCGCAGGTCGTCGGCGGGGTCCGCGACCGCGCGCAGCCAGCCGATGTCGGCCCGGTCCGGCACCACGATCCGCGCCAGATCGCCGTCATAGGCGCGGGCCTTCAGCGTTTCCGCCCGTCTCTGGGTCAGCGCGAGGTCGAGCGGGCCGAGGCCCCGCAGCGCGGCGAGACGGTCCGGCTCCAGCACCTCCACCGAAAGGGCGAGCATGGCGCTTCCCGCGCCGGCTAGCACGACCGGCAGCCCCAGCCGCAGATCGCTGCGCGCGCGGGCGAGTTTCTCGGGCAGGGTCGGGGCAAAGCTCATCGCGGTCTCCTCGGCCCTAGATAGTCGGCGGGTGACGGAATTGAAACAAACTTGGCCCCGGCGACACGACCGCGTGAGAGTATTGTTGCATATCTTGCCGGAAAGGTGAGCCGGGCGCATTTCTGGCGGCGAGGGTGCTGGCCCATGGGGCAGCCCGATGTGAAGGAGGCCGGGAATGGCGACGTTGCGGAAAATCCTGCTGGTGGACGACGACGACGATCTGCGCGAGGCGCTGAGCGAACAACTGGTGATGACCGAGGATTTCGATGTCTTCGAAGGCCGCACCGGCGCCGAAGGCATGGAGAAGGTCAAGGCCGGGCTCTACGACCTTGTGATCCTCGACGTGGGCCTGCCCGATACCGACGGGCGCGAACTGTGCCGGCGGATGCGGAAGGCCGGGGTGAAATGCCCTGTCCTGATGCTCACGGGCCATGATTCCGACAGCGACACCATTCTGGGGCTCGATGCCGGGGCGAATGACTATGTGACCAAGCCCTTCAAGTTCCCGGTGCTTCTGGCCCGTATCCGCGCCCAGTTGCGCCAGCACGAGCAATCCGAGGATGCGGTCTTCCAGCTTGGCCCTTACACCTTCAAGCCCGCGCAGAAGGTGCTGGTCGATGCCAAGGACAAGAAGATCCGCCTGACGGAGAAAGAGACGAACATCCTGAAGTTCCTCTATCGGGCGCAGACAGGGGTGGTGGCGCGCGACGTGCTGCTGCACGAGGTCTGGGGCTACAATGCCGGGGTGACGACGCATACGCTCGAAACCCACATCTACAGGCTGCGCCAGAAGATCGAGAGCGATCCGTCCAACGCGCGTCTGCTGGTCACGGAAAGCGGTGGCTACAAGCTTGTTGCGTAGGGCGCAAAAATATCCGGCGAATGGCCTTATTGTTGACCGATTCGCTCCCTAGATAAGGTTCATGCGGGGGCGCCCGCAGCCAGTTCCCCTTGCCGTGTCGGGGTCATGACACGGCACCTCCCTGTTGGACCTGGCCGGGCCTTGCGCCCGGCCTCTTTTTTCAGCGCAGCCGCAGGCGGAAGGCGGAATAGACCAGCAGGAGAACGGCGCCCGCGCAGGCGAGCGCATAGGGCAGATGCAGCGCCTGATCGCCCAACGGGGCGGCAAGGGCCACCACCGCACCGCCGCAGAAGGCCCCGAGCGGATTGGTCCCGGTGCCGAAGAAGCGGTAGGCCGAGTTGACCCGGCCAAGCAGCGGCGCCGGGATGTGGCGCTGCCGGAAGCTGACCGTGGCGATGTTCCAGAGGAGTGCCGTGAAGGATTCCAGCGTCAGCGCCACGACGGTCAGCCAGACCGAGGAGCTGACCGCCAGCACGAGGCAGGAGGTCGCAAAGCCGCCGATCCCCACGAAAAGCGCCGCCGTCGCGCCGATCCGCCGGATGAGCGCCGGGCCGAAGAGGCTCCCCGCGAGCCCGCCCGCGGCCAAAACCGACAGCATCAGCCCGTAGCCCGTCGCATCGAGCCCGAGGATCCGCTGGCCGTAAAGCACCAGAATGGCCCAGGTCATGCTGGCGAGGAAGTTGAACGCGCCGAGCACGAAGGCAAGCCGGCGCAAGGTGCCATGCCGCCAGAGCCAGACCACCCCCTCCTTCAGCGCCGGCCAGAAGGATTGCGCCGCGCCGCGCGGCATCGGCCCGAGCCGGATCGCCGCGATCAGGGCGAGGGCAGCGGCCAGCATCGCTGCCTGAAACCCGAAGGGCAGGGCGATGGACAGCCCGATCAGCAGCCCGGCCAGCGGCGGGCCGAGGAACTGGCCGCCGAGTTGCTCGGTGGTCCAGATCAGGCCGTTGGCCTTCTCCAGCCGTTCGGTGCCGATGGCCTGTGGCAGGATCGCCTGCCCGGTGTTGTCGCGCAGCACCTCAGCCATGCCGAGGGCGAAGGTCAAAGCGATCAGCAGACCGATGCCGCCGACCCCCTCCAGCACCACCGCCACGAGGCAGAGCGCAAGCATAAGCCGAAGCCCGTCGCACAGCAGGATGAGCTTGCGGCGGTCGAAGCGGTCGGTAAGCACGCCGGCGGGAAGGGAAAACACCAGCCAGGGCAGTTGCCGGGCCGTGGCGACGAGGCCGATCAGAAACGGGTCCCGGGTGATCAGCGTTGCGGCCCAGGGCAGGGCGACTGCGAGAATACCGTCGCCGAGGTTGGTAAAGGCGGAGGCCCCGAACAGGAAACCGAAATTGCGGTTGCGCCAAAGCGGGGCGGGGGATTGACCGGCCTCAGGCCCGGTCGGCGGGATCGTCTTCATGGGCCGATCCTTGCCGATCCCCGACACAGGGTCAACCTGTGGCCGAAAAGCGATGATTGCAGGCAAATACAGGGGATTTTGCCGGAAATGCAGGCGGAGAGCCGGTTTTCGTGCTATCTGTTCTGAACCTCCCTGTTGGAACTGGCCCGGCGCTTCGTCGGGCTTTTCTTTTGCGGACAGCGCGGCGATAGCTTCCGAAAGCTCTGGCCTTCCGAAAGCTCTGGCATCGCCCCCGGCGCGCGTCTAGGTTTCAGGCCTGCGCCGATACGGCGCGCCCGTTAGGGACCCCGCTTCCGCGCTTCCGAGTCACGCGCCCTGCCACGAGGTTTGCCATGCCCTTCACTCTCGCCACCTGGAACATCAACTCCGTCCGCCTGCGCGAGGGGCTGGTCGCCAGGCTCATGGCCGAGGAAGCGCCGGATGTGCTCTGCTTGCAGGAATGCAAGAGCCCGGTGGACATGATCCCGATGGAGCAGTTCCGGGCGCTCGGCTATACCCACATGGTCGCACGGGGCCAGAAGGGCTACAACGGCGTGGCGATCCTGTCGAAGCTGCCGATCACCGATGCGGGCGACCGCGATTATGCCAGCCTCGGCCATGCCCGCCATGTCGCGGCGCGGATGGAAAACGGGGTGGTCATCCACAATTGCTATGTCCCCGCCGGGGGCGACATTCCCGACCGCGAGCAGAATGTGAAATTCGGCCAGAAGCTCGATTTCCTGACCGAGATGCGCGACGCCTTCCGGGCGGACAGGCCGCAGAAGTCGATCCTCGTCGGCGATCTGAACATCGCCCCGCGCGAGGATGATGTGTGGAACCACAAGGCGCTTCTGAAGATCGTCAGCCACACGCCCATCGAGGTGGAGCATTTCACCGCCGCGCAGGAGGCGGGTTCCTGGGTCGATGTGACCCGCAAGGATATTCCCGCAGGCCTGCTCTATTCCTGGTGGTCCTACCGCAGCCCGGACTGGGACAGCGCCGACAAGGGCCGCCGGCTCGATCATGTCTGGGCGACGCCGGATATCGCCGGGGCCGCGCATGGCAGCCGGGTGCTGCGGGCGGTGCGGGGCTGGGACCAGCCCTCGGACCATGCGCCGGTTTTTGCGACGTTTGATCTCTGAGATGGCGATGCGCGCCGTTGCGCGCCTCGCCCTGCTGCTGGTGCTGGCCGCCTGTGTCGAAAGCGGCCCGCCCCCCGTGGCGAAACCAGAGGCGAAGGTGCGAGCCACGACAGAGCTTTCCGGTACGGCGCGAAGCACGGGGAGTCCCGCCAACCCGCGCATCCGCTATGCCGGAGGCGACGGTTCCAGCCTTGCCAGGGCGATCGTGATCGAGGGCGCGGCTGGCGAAGCGGATGGGGTCCAGTCGGAATATGACTGGATCGCCATGAACCTGCCCGGCTGGAAGCCCGCCTCCCAGGCCCTGCTGCAAAACGGCGGGCGCGTGTATGATCTGCTGACACTGCACAAATCCGGGGCAACGCGGCAGGTCTGTTTCGACATCACCGGCTTTTTCGGCCGTTTCTAGGGCGAGTCATCCCCTAGGTCATCCTCCAGGCCGGAGACAGGCCACAATTGCGGGCCTCCCCCTTCTTCTCTTCCCAAATATCCTGCGGGGAGGTCCGGAGGGGTGCAAAACCCCTCCGGGGCGTGGCGGAGGGCACCTTCGATCCCCGATCCGCCGCTACCGCCCCCGCGTCCAGCCGGAGCCGCGTTTCAGCCGCACCGCCAGCGACACCGCCGCATAGGTCGCAAAGCCCGGTGGATCGGCAAGCGCCAGCCCCAGCAGCGCCCCCTTGCCGAGCGGAGCCTTCCCCTCCCGCGCCAGCAGGCCGGGATGGAGCCGGTCGATCTCCGCCACCCCGGCATCCTGCCGCCGCCGTACGCGGGTCAGGGCGGCGAAGCCCTCGATCATCGGCCAGTCGTAAAGGTCGGGCGTCTGAACCCGCTCCTGCGGCAGGAATTGCAGCCGCACGAAGGTATCGTCCGAGATGATCGCCGGAAACGCCCCCCATCTTTCCCGCCCCGCCCGGTTCACGGCAAAAAGCCCGTAGCCGGGTGCCACGGAGCGGGCAAAGGGCAGGCGCTGCCAGAAGCGGGCATAGGCGCGGGTCACGGCACTTTTCGCGGGGGGTATTCGGGCGGTGGCGGAGGCATAGAGCGGCGCCTCCCCCGCCAGCGCGCCGACCAGTCCCGCCATCACACCGGGCGAGACGATCACATCGGCGTCGAGATAGGCGCGCAGGTCCCCCGACGCTGCCGCATCCCCGGCGTTGAGCGCCATGGGTTTGCCGCCCTCGGCAAGATCCAGCACCCGGAACCCCCAGCCCGCCGCCCTTGCAGCGCCCGCCATCGCCATCGCCCGCGCCGCCGTCGCATCGCGGCAACCGTTGGCCACCACCACCGCCTCCGCCCCGCCCGGCACGGGGCGGGAGGCGAGAAGAGCCGTCAGACAGGGGCCGATATAGGCCTCTTCGTTGGAGGCGGGGATGATGACGCTCAGCATCCCGCGCAGCCCTTGGCGAGTGCCTGCCAGCGGGGGTTGTCGTCCTGCAAATGCCGCAGCGCCCCCCAGCTTCCCCATTTCCCCGGCCGGTAGACATCGACGAAGGCATTGAACGGCTCCGGCGACAGAAGCCGCCATCCCGCCAGCAGTTCCCCGTAAAGATCGCCCATCTCGGGGGAATAGTTCAGCCGGGTGAAGAAGTCGGTCAGCGCCGCATCCTCCATCTGCGCGCCATAGCCGACGACATGGCTGCCGCCTTCATACATCATCAGCCGCAGCCCCCGGTTGGCGGCGATGGTGGCGTGATAGGGCAGGGTCTCGGCCAGAACCGCGGTCAGGCTGTCGGTCGGATCGCCGGAAACCGAACCGTCGCGCAGCTCCTGCGCCGCAAGCCGGATGGCGAGGTCATAGCGCTTTGCCGGATCGCCCGCCGCCGCCGTCTCCGACCGGGCGAGCCAGTCCTTCACCAGAGCCGCCTTGCCGTCGGAGCCGAGCATGGCGCTGAAATAGCCGGTCACCGCATAGGCGTCGAAGCTTCCGGCGGGCGGATCGCGTCCCTCCGCCACGACGAGCGGCGCGTCGAGGATCTGTTCCTCCAGCCCCGGCCAGCCGGTCTGGGTGGCGACGATCCGCACCAGCCGGTGGGGATCATCGGCAAAGACCTTCGACCAGATCGCCATGACCTCGGCGGCGCGCAGGGCGTAGAACTGCACCCATGTCTGGTCCTGCCCCCAGCGGGCCTTTCCCTGTTCCTCCGCCCAGCGGGCCTGGGTGAATTGCCAGTTCCAGACCTCGTTGGAATATTCGACCTGCGCCACCCGCCCGCGCTCCAGCCCGTCATGGGCGAGGCGGGCCATGTCCTCCACCAATGCGTCCTCGGCAAGATGGGGCAGGGTGAACCACGGGTCGGCGTCCAGCTCGTTGGCAAGCGCCACCATCACCTCCATCGGCACGCCGAGCCGCGCCCAGGTGTAGTCGCCGGGCTTCGGGCGGTCGGCGGCGCGGGCGAGGGGGCTGTCATTGGTCGCCATCCAGTCCATGAAGCGGATCGCCTTCACCCCGCGCAGCCGCGCCAGCCAGTCGGGGTTGAAGATCGCCCCCTCGGCAAGCGCCTCGGTCCGGTCCTCGCGCACCACCACGATATGCCGGATCGGATCTGCCGGGTCGATGGCGGTCAGGGTCAGGATCACCGCCCCTTCGCCCGGCGTGTAGTCGAAGAGCAGCCGCCCCGGCACCGCTTCGGCCACCTGCACCCGGCCGGAGATTTCAAGCGTGCCATTGCCCTCGTAGGTCAGCAGGTAGCGCCCGGCGACGCCGCCTGCCGCCTCCGGCAGATCGGTGAGGATCAGCGTTGCGATCCCCGACAGCTCCGGCGGCAGCGCCTTCGGCCAGCCCTCGGCATCGAGATAGCCCTTGGCTGCAAGGTCATCATGCCCCCAGCCGCCCCATTTGCCGGGCAGATGTCCGACCCAGGGCCGCGCCGTCTTCATCACATCGAGAAAGGGTTGCTGCACCGACCAGTCATTCACCCCAGCCAGCCCGACCGCGAGATTGGGATTGGTGACGGGGGCAAAGATCGGCACCGGCGGTGGGACGGGTTTCGGCGGCTCCGGGGCGATGGCGGCCTGCGTTTCCGTCACGGGGGCCACGGCCACGGGGGCGGGTTCGTAGCCGGAGACCGCCGCGAAGGCGATCTTCTGGAAGGCGCGCGCCTGATCTTCGCCGATCACCGCATCGCGGCTGGTCCAGGCGCGGGTCAGCTTCGCCGGCAAGCCCTCCGGGCTTTTGCCGCTGATCGCCGCCGCATGGACCATGGCGAGGAAATAGAGCCCCTTGCCGTTCGGGTGGATGTCATCCGCAAAGACATCGCGGAGCGAGGTCAGCCCCGGCACCTCTCCCGCCGCGATCGCATCGTCGAGCCGCGCCATGGCCTGCCCGCCGGGGATCACCTGCACCGCCACGCCGGATTTCGCCGCAGCCTCCGCTGCCACCTTTTCCCAAAGCGGAAGATCCTGCACCAGCCGCTCCCGCCAGGGCAGGCCGGCTTGCGGGTCGCCCTCGATCACCGTGCCGGGGCCGGAGGCGAGGCTCGGCCAGGTCTCGAAGAGATAGACGCGCAGATCGGGCCGCGCTTCGGCGCCGAGGCTGGCAAAGGCCGCGATCCGCCCTGCCGTGTCGGACCATTCGACCGGCCCGGCAATGGGCTGCGCCTCGGTCAGGATCAGCACATCCGCCGCCCCTGCCGCCAGCCGCGCGCGGGCATCGACGCCCTCGGCCTCGGCGGAATGGTCCCAGTTGTAGGCCAGCGTCGCGCCGTTGATCACCTGCGCCTCGACAGAGGTCGGCTCTCCCATCTGCTTCAGCGCCGACTGGACGAGCGGCGGCAGGTCGGGGCCGATCAGGCTGTGTCCGACGAAGAGGATCTCCGCCAGAAGGGAAAACACCGACATGACCACCGCTCCACTGTCTTGCCGAGGCAGGATAACGCGGCCCTTCCCTGCTGGCCATATCGGGAAATCGCCTTGCCCCGGTCCGGCAGCCGGTCAATCTCCGTTCAACCCCTGTTCAAGCCCGCCCGATCTGGTATCAGGGCCGCGACCGCGAGGAGACCAGCATGACGCATCTGTGGGTTCGCGCCGAACAGCGCCCGAACGAGGAACGTGTGGGCCTGACCCCGGAAGGCGCTGCGGCGCTGATCGGTGCCGGCATCCGGGTTTCGGTGGAGGAAAGCTCCGTCCGCGCCCTGCCCATCGCCGGCTACCGGGCGGCGGGCTGCGAGATCGTGGCGGAGAACCTCTGGCCCGAGGCGCCCTCCGATGCGATCATCTTCGGGCTGAAGGAGCTGCCGGAGGACGGCACGCCGCTGCGCCACCGCCACATCATGTTCGGCCATGCCTTCAAGGGCCAGCCTGCCGGGCAGGTCCTGCTGAAACGGTTCAAAGCCGGGGGCGGCACGCTTTACGATCTGGAATATCTCGTCGATGAAAGCGGCCGCCGGGTCGCGGCCTTCGGTTATTGGGCGGGCTATGCTGGGGCGGCGCTTGCGCTCAAATGCTGGGCGGCACAGCAGCGGGGCGGGATCGCCGGGGCGGTCGGCAGATATCCGGGCAAGGCGGCGCTGCTCGCCGATCTGGCGCGGGATTGCGACGGGCTCGGTCGCCCGCGCGCGCTGATCATCGGCGCCTTGGGCCGGGTCGGTTCCGGGGCAGCGGATCTCTGCCGCGCCATGGACGTCGCCGTTACCGGATGGGACATGGCCGAGACCGCAAGCGGCGGGCCGTTCCCCGAGGTGCTGGCCCATGAAATCTTCCTCAACTGCATCCTCGCGCGGCCGGGCTGCCCGGTCTTCGTGCCGGCCTCTGCCAGGACCGCGCCCCGTGCGCTCACGGTGATCGGCGACATCGCCTGCGATCCGACCTCCGATTTCTCGCCGATCAAGGTCTATGACCGGGCGACCGATTGGGAGGCGCCGGCGCTGCGGGTCCATGATGCGCCGCCGCTCGACGTGACGGCGATCGACAACCTGCCCTCGCTTCTGCCGGTGGAAAGCAGCGAGGATTATGCGGCCCAGCTTCTGCCCTCGCTCCTGACGCTCCGCGATCCGGAAGCCGGGGTCTGGGGCCGGGCAAAGGCCGAATACCTGCGCCATCAGGTGGGGTGAGGGGAGGCCGGTCGCCTCGGGGCCGGCAAAGTCCTTTGAAGGAATTTGCGGAAGATCTTCGAAGATTTTTCGCGTTTGACAGAAGCGGCGGGAGAGTAACATGACGATTCATTGGTGTGGAACGGGTCTGTCCTCGGGTCCGGGGCTGCGGCGGCTGATCGAGGGCGGTCACAAGGTGGTGGTCTGGAACCGCACCGTGGAGAAGGCCCGCGAGACGGTGGGCGATCTGCCCGCCGAGATCCGCGCCTACAGCTTGCAGGCGCTCAGCGCCGCCCTTGCCCCCGGCGATCTGGCGATTTCCATGCTGCCGGCCGATCAGCATGTGGCCATCGCCACCGCCTGTCTGGAGAAGGGGGCGCATTTCGTTTCCTCCTCCTATATCGCGCCGGAGATGCGGGCGCTCGATGCGGCGTTCCGCGACAAGGGGCTGGTCTCGATCAACGAGGTCGGGCTGGATCCGGGGATTGATCACCTGATGGCCCATGATCTCGTGGCCCGCTACCGCGCCTCCAAGACCTATGATGCGGGCGATGTGGTGTCGTTCTTTTCCTATTGCGGCGGGGTGCCGAAGATCCCGAACCCCTTCCGCTACAAGTTCAGCTGGGCGCCCGCCGGGGTGCTGAAGGCGCTGCGCTCTCCGTCGCGGTCCCTGCGGAACTTCAGCGAGCTGCGCGTGTCGCGGCCCTGGGATGCCATAACCCGCTATGATGCGCCGCTGCCGGTGCCGGAAAGCTTCGAGGTCTATCCGAACCGCGACAGCTACCCGTTCATGACCGATTACCGCTTCGATCCCGGCTGGAAGCTGCGCGATTTCGTGCGCGGCACCATCCGGCTCAACGGCTGGGCCGAGGCCTGGGCGCCGATCTTCCGCGAGATCGAGGGGCTGGAGGGCGCCTCGCCCGCCGAGGTCGATGCTGCGCTGACGGCGCGGGCCAATGCGCTTCTGAAGGAGAATTCCTATGCGCCGGGCGAGCCGGACCGGGTGGTCCTGTTCGTCTCGCTGAAGGCCGAGCGCGAGGGCCGGCCGGTCTTCCATGAGACCTGGGCCATGGATGCCTGGGGCGATGCGCGCGGCACGGCCATGGGGCGGCTCGTCTCGGTGCCGGTGTCGCTGGCGGTCGAGGCGGTGCTGGCGCGGGAGATCCCGGCAGGGGTCCATGCCGCGCCCCATGATCCGAAGCTGATCAGCCGCTGGCTCGGGCAAGTGCAGCATCTGGCGCAATATCTGCAGCGGGTGGACCATCTGGGGTAGGGTGCGGACGGTGCCGGCGCCGGGGGTTTTCCACCCCCGGACCCCCGAGGATATTTTTGCACAGTGGATAGGGAAGGGGGGTATGTCCTTCCTCGGGTGACAGGCGGGGTGTGGTCGGCTACACTCGGGTCAACGACCCCGAAGGGGCGATCCGAGGCATGAGAGCAGGCAATCCCGATGGTGCAGAGCGACAGGACCATGGCCAAGGCCGCGCGGCCGCTTGCCAACCGGCTGGCGGTTTGGCGGGCGGCGCGGGCGCCTGCGGCCAAGGGCTTCGTCGGCCAGCCTGAACCGCGCTCCATCGGGCTTTACGCGCGTGGACGTCAGCTTGTCGCCGGGAATTTCCGTTTTGCCGGGGAGGTGATCAGCGAACCGGGGCAGAGCATCTGGGCGGTAACGGCGGGCGATCCGCTGCTGGCGCTTGAGGCGCAGGGGTTTCTCTGGCTCGACGATCTGGCGGCGGTCGGGGATGCGGCGGCGCGGGGGCGGGCGCAGGACTGGGTCTGGGGCTGGATCGCGCTTTACGGGCAGGGGCAGGGGCCGGGCTGGACGCCCGATCTGACCGGGCGGCGGCTGATCCGCTGGATCAATCACGCGCTCTTTCTGCTCAGCGGCAGGGACAAGGCCGCGACAGAGGCCTTCTTCCGGCAATTGACCATCCACACGCTGTTTCTCGCCCGTCGCTGGCGCCATGCGGCCCCCGGCCTGCCGCGCTTCGAGGCGCTGACCGGGCTTGTCTCCGCCTCCCTGGCCCTGACCGGGATGGGCGGGCATATCCGGCCCGCCGTCACCGCGCTGAGCGTGGAGTGCCGGCGCGAGATCGACGCGCAGGGCGGCATCCCGACCCGCAATCCGGCCGAACTGCTGGAGGTCTTCACCCTGCTGACCTGGGCCGAGCGCGCCCTGTCCGAGGCGGGACATCGCCCGCCCCCGGAACTGGTCGCCGCCATTGCCCGCATTGCGCCGACCCTGCGTGCGCTGCGCCATTCCGATGGCGGGCTGGCGCGGTTCCACGGCGGCGGGCGCGGAATGGAGGGGCGGCTCGATCAGGCGCTCGCGCTGTCCGGCGTGAAGCCGCTGGCGGCGGCGGGGGGTGGTGGGCTGGCCATGGGATTTGCCCGGCTGCAGGGTGGCCGGACCTCGGTGATCGTCGATGCGGCGGCCCCGCCGGACGGCGCCGCGAGCCGCTCCGCCCATGCCTCCACTCTCGCCATGGAAGTCACCTCGGGGCGGCGCCCGCTGATCGTCGGCTGCGGCTCCGGCGCGCCCTTCGGCGAGGAGTGGCGGCTGGCGGGGCGGGCGACGCCCTCCCATTCGACGCTGGCGGTGGAGGGATTCTCCTCCTCCCGGCTCGATGCGGCGGGAGAGCGGCTGACCGACCGCGCGCAGGTCACGCTGCTGCGGCAGGGCGCGGGCGAGGAGGGGGCGCAGCTTTTCCTTGCCCATGACGGCTGGTCGGCGACCCATGGCTTGCGCCACCTGCGCGAACTGACCCTTGCGCCGGATGGGCGGCGGCTGACGGGGATGGACCGGCTTGCCGCCACCACCCCGACGGAACGGCAGCGATTCGAGCGGTTGATGACCGATGGCCGCCTGCAGGGGGTGGGATTCGCTTTGCGCTTTCACCTCCACCCCGATGTCGATGCCGCGCTCGACCTCGGCGGGACGGCGATTTCGCTTGCCTTGAAAAGCGGCGAAATCTGGGTCTTCCGGCACAATAGCCGGGCGGTGCTGACGCTGGAGCCCTCCGTCTACCTCGAAAAGACCCGTCTGCGCCCGCGCCCCAGCCGGCAGATCGTGCTTTCGGGCCGGGCGATGGACCTTGAGACGGCTCTGGGCTGGACCTTGGCGAAAGCGCAGGATACTCCGCTGGCCATCCGCGATCTGGGACGGGACGACATGCCGCTTCCGGGTTGAGACCTCCATTGCGAAGGGACCCCGCATGACAAATCTCGTCCCCGTCGGCCGTGCGCTGATTTCCGTTTCCGACAAGACCGGGCTTCTCGACCTTGCAAGGGGGCTGGCCGCGCAGGGGGTGGAGCTGATCTCCACCGGCGGCACGGCGACCATGCTGCGGACGGCAGGGCTGAAGGTGCGCGACGTGGCCGAGGTCACGGGCTTTCCCGAGATGATGGACGGGCGGGTGAAGACCCTGCATCCCAATGTCCATGGCGGGCTCCTGGCGCTGCGCGACGATGACGAGCATCTCCTCGCCATGGCGGCCCACGGGATCGAGCCGATCGACCTGCTGATCGTCAACCTCTACCCCTTCGAGGAGACGGTCGCCAAAGGCGCCGATCATGCCACCTGCATCGAGAATATCGACATCGGCGGCCCGGCGATGATCCGCGCGGCGGCGAAGAACCACCGCTTCGTCGCCGTGGTCACCGACCCCGCCGATTACCAGCCGATTCTTGACCAGATGAAGGCGCAGGACGGGGCGACGAGCCTGCCCTTCCGCCAGAAGCTGGCGCTTGCCGCCTATGCCCGGACGGCGGCCTATGACACTGCGGTTTCCAACTGGCTCGGCGCCGAGCTGGGGGAGCGCAATCCCCGCCACCGCGCCTTTGCCGGCAAGCTGGCGCAGGGGCTTCGCTATGGCGAGAATCCGCATCAGGCGGCAGCCTTCTATACGGATGGCTCGAAGCGCGAGGGGGTTGCGACCGCGCGCCAATGGCAGGGCAAGGAACTGTCCTACAACAACATCAACGACACCGATGCGGCCTTTGAACTGGTGGCGGAGTTTGCCGGTGCGGGTCCCGCCTGTGCGATCATCAAGCACGCCAATCCCTGCGGCGTCGGTCAGGCGGCCACCCTGCGGGAGGCTTACCTGCGCGCCTATGCCTGCGACCAGACCTCGGCCTTCGGGGGGATCGTGGCGCTGAACCAGCCGCTCGATGCCGAAACGGCGGAGGAGATCGTGAAGATCTTCACCGAAGTCGTCATCGCCCCCGGTGCGAGCGACGAGGCCAAGGCGATCTTTGCCGCCAAGAAGAACCTGCGGCTTCTGACGACCAGGGGCCTGCCCGATCCGAAAGCGCCGGGGCTGGCGTTCAAGCAGGTGGCGGGCGGCTTTCTGGTGCAGGACCGCGACAATGGCGCGGTGACGGAGACGGAACTGAAGGTCGTCACCAAACGCGCGCCCACGGCGGCGGAGATGGCCGACCTTCTCTTCGCCTGGACGGTCGCCAAGCATGTGAAATCCAATGCCATCGTCTATGTGAAGGACGGGGCGACGGTCGGCGTCGGCGCGGGCCAGATGAGCCGGGTGGACAGCACCCGCATCGCCGCCCGCAAGGCCGGCGACATGGCGGAGGCCGCGGGGCTGGCGCAAAGCCCTGCCATCGGTTCGGTCGTGGCCTCCGATGCCTTCTTCCCCTTCGCGGACGGGCTGGAGACGGTGGCCGACGCCGGCGCGACCGCGATCATCCAGCCCGGTGGCTCGATGCGCGACGACGAGGTGATCGCCGCCGCCGATGCGCGCGGGCTCGCCATGGTCTTCACCGGCCAGCGGCATTTCCGGCACTGACATGCGCCTTCTTGCCCTTGTCGCCGCCCTGACCTTCGCGCTTGACCAGATCACCAAATGGCTGGTGGTGCAGAAGCTCGACCTTCTCGCACGCGGCGAGATCGACATCCTGCCGCCGCTCCTGAACTTCCGCATGGCGTGGAACCGGGGGGTGAACTTCGGCCTTTTCGCGCAGGACAGCGACGTGACCCGCTGGCTGCTGATCGCCGTGGCCGTGGTGATCTCGGTCTGGGTGGTGGTCTGGGTCAGGCGCGACCAGCCGCGTCGCTGGATGCAGGTTTCCGCCGGTCTGCTGGTGGGCGGCGCGCTTGGCAACGTGGTGGACCGCGTGGTTTACGGCGCGGTGGCGGATTTCCTCAACATGTCCTGCTGCGGCATCGAGAACCCCTATGCCTTCAACGTCGCCGACATCACGATTTTCGCGGGGGCCATCGGTCTGGTGATCTTTGCCGCCCCGCGCCGTCCTGCGGCAGGTCCGCCGCCGAAGCGGCGAAAGACCCCGTGACGAGAGGCGGCCGATAGGCTAAGACGGCGGAGAAGGCAGGGTTTTGGAGGCAGGCATGCACAAAGCGAAGGTGGTTCTCGCACTTGCGGGTGCGGCGCTGCTGGCGCTTTCGGGCTGCGGCGGATCGGGCAAGGACCCGATCCTGATGAACGTGCGGTCTGAAACCAACGGGCCGGACGAATTTTCCATCCTGCCGCCCAAGGCCTTGGAAATGCCCAAGGATCTGGCCGCTTTGCCGGAACCGACGCCGGGTGGGGCCAACCGGACCGACCCGCAGCCGAACGCGGATGCGATCGTGGCACTCGGCGGCAAGCCCAATACCAATGCCGGGATTCCCGCCGGTGACGGTGGCCTTTACGCCTATGCGACCCGCAAGGGCGTGACCGCCGGGATTCGCCAGACCCTCGCCGCCGAAGACCTTGAATTCCGGCGCAAACACAACGGGCGGCTGCTGGAGCGGCTGATGGATGTGAACGTCTATTTCAAGGCCTATCGCAGGATGGCGCTCGACCAGCAGGCGGAGCTTGACCGCTGGCGCCGTGCGGGCGCACGCACGCCTTCCGCGCCGCCGCGCTCCGCTTCGGACTGATCCGGCAGTTTCCCAAGGGACCGAACCCGCTCACTTTCCCGCGCGCTTGCCGCGAGGGGGTTGCGCTCATGCCCTCTGCCGCTAGCTTGCGCGCAACCGGGCAGCAGAGGAGTTCCGCGATGCGCCGCACCCCCTTACGGATACTGACGCTGGCGGGGGGGCTGCTGCTGCCCGCCCTTCCGGTGCTGGCCGAGGATGTCACCACCTTCAAGCTCGACAACGGCATGGAGGTGGTGGTGATCGAGGATCACCGCGCCCCGGTCGTCGTCCAGATGGTGTGGTACAAGATCGGTGCCGCGGATGAGCCCGCCGGCCATTCCGGCATCGCCCATTTCTTTGAGCACCTGATGTTCCAGGGAACAAAGACCGTGCCGCCGGGCCAGTTCTCGGCCACGGTGGAGGCGCAGGGCGGCAATGACAATGCTTTCACCTCCTGGGATTACACCGCCTATTTCCAGCGGATCGCGGCCGACAGGCTCGATCTGGTGATGGGGCTCGAAGCCGACCGGATGCGGAACCTCACCCTCTCCAGGGAGGACGTGGAGACGGAGCGCGAGGTGATCCTTGCCGAGCGCAACGAGCGTACCGACAGCGACCCCGGCTCCCTTCTGAACGAGCAGATGGCGGCGGCGCAGTTCCTCAACCATCCCTACGGCATCCCGGTGATCGGCTGGCGGCATGAGATCGAGGCGCTGACCCGCGAGGATGCGCTCGCCTTCTACAAGGCCAATTACGCGCCGAACAATGCGATCCTCGTCGTCGCGGGCGATGTGAAGCCGGAGGAGGTCCTGGCGCTTGCCAAGAAGAATTACGGCCCGGTGGCGCCGTCGCAGGACATCAAGCCGCGCCTGCGCCCGCAGGAGCCGCCGCAGCTCGCCGAGCGGCGGCTGGTGATGAGCGATGAGCGCGTCTCCGAGCCTTACGTCGTCCGCACCTATCTCGCCCCCGACCGCAACACCGGCGACCAGAAGGAAGCGGCGGCGCTGACCATCCTTGCCGAGCTTCTCGGCGGCGATCCGACCAACTCCGTCTTCGCGCGCGAGTTGCAGTTCAACCGCAAGGTGGCGGTCTGGTCCTCGGCCTTCTACGATTCCACCACCGTCGATCCGCAGACCTTCGGCGTTTATGTCACGCCGGTTCCGGGGGTGAGCCTTGCCGGGGCCGAAAAGGCCATGGATGAGGTGATCGCCAAATTCCTCAAGGATGGGGTGAACGCCGAGGATTTCGCCCGCATCAAGACCCAGATCCGCGCCGGGCAGATCTATGCCAAGGACGATGCCGGGGGGCTGGCCCGCGAATATGGCGCCGCCCTTGCCGTGGGCCTGACCGTGCAGGACGTGCAGGACTGGCCCAAGGTGCTCGATTCCGTGACCGAAGCCGATGTCATGGCGGCGGCCACCAAGGTTCTTGACCGGAAACAGGCCGTGACCGGCTGGCTCACCCAACCCGAGGAGGCGGCGCAATGATCATCCGCGCGGCAATTCTGCTTCTGGCCTTCGCGCTTCCCGCACGGGCCGAGATCGCCATTCAGGAGGTCACCTCGCCCGGCGGCATCAAGGCCTGGCTGGTCGAGGATCACGGCATCCCGTTCACCGCGCTTGAGCTGCGCTTTCAGGGAGGCACCTCGCTCGATGCGCCGGGCAAGCGCGGGGCGGTCAACCTGATGACCGCCCTGATCGAGGAAGGCGCCGGCGCCATGGACGCGCAGGGCTTCGCTTCCGCCCGCGATTCGCTGGCGGCGAAATTCGGCTTTTCCTCCGATCTCGACGGGGTTTCCGTCTCGGCCACTTTCCTCACCGAGAACCGCGATCAGGCGGTGACGCTCCTGCGGGAGGCGCTTGTGAACCCGCGTTTCGATCCCGATGCGGTGGACCGGGTGCGGGGTCAGGTGCTGGCCAATCTCCGTGCGGGGGAAAAGGACCCCGGCACGATCGCGCAGCGGCTCTTTTCGGCGCGGGCCTTCGGGGATCATCCCTATGGCACCTCGGGCGATGGCACCATCGACAGCGTGACGGCGCTCGGCCGTGACGATGTGGTGGCCGCGCACAAGGCGGCGCTCGCCCGCGACCGCATCTATGTGGCGGCGGCGGGGGACATCACGCCGGAGGAGCTTGGCAAGATCCTCGACCGGGTGGTGGGCGACCTGCCCGCGACCGGAGCGGCGCTGCCGGGGCCGGCGGTCTTGAACGACAAGGGCGGGCTGCATGTCCAGACCTTCCCCGGCCCGCAATCGGTGGTGCTTTTCGGGCAGAAGGGGCTGCGCTTCGACGATCCCGATTACTTCCCGGCGGTGCTTTTGAACGAGATTCTCGGTGGCGGGCGTTTCTCGGCCCGGCTGATGACCGAGGTGCGCGAAAAGCGCGGCCTGACCTACGGGATCGGCACCGGCCTTGCCAGCTATGATCATGCCGAGGTGCTGATGGGCCAGTTCGCCTCGGCCAATGACAAGGTTGCCGAGGCGATCGGCGTGGTGAAGGACCAATGGGCCAAGGTCGCTGCCGAAGGGGTCACGCAGGCGGAGCTCGATGCCGCCAAGACCTACATGACCGGCGCCTATCCGCTGCGCTTCGACGGCAATGGCACGATTGCGGGCATCCTCGTGGGGATGCAGGTCATGGGGCTGCCTTCCGACTATCCCAAGACCCGCAATGCGCGGGTGGAGGCGGTGACGCTCGCCGATGTGAAGCGCGTTGCCGGCACCCTCCTGCAACCCGATCACCTTTTCTTCGAGGTGGTGGGTGCGCCGAAGGGGCTGACCGCTTCGGAATAGTCCGAAACGGGAACATTCCCGTGGCCGAATCTGGCCCGTCCTGCTACTGATGGGGGCATGATCCTTCCTGCCCCCAAGATAATGGCCCGCTCCGGCCCCCCGGTGATCCGTCCCCTTGATGAGGCGGCGATCAACCGCATCGCGGCGGGGGAGGTGGTGGAACGCCCGGCCTCCGCTGTGAAGGAGCTGGTGGAAAACGCGCTCGATGCCGGCGCGCGGCGGATTGCGGTCGATTATGCGGCGGGCGGCAAGGTGCTGATCCGGGTCACCGATGACGGCTGCGGCATGACGGCGGCGGATCTGCCGCTGGCCGTCGCCCGCCATGCGACCTCCAAGATCGACGGCTCGGACCTGCTGAACATCCGCTCCTTCGGCTTTCGCGGCGAGGCTCTGGCGAGCCTCGGTTCGGTCGGGCGGCTCACCCTCACCTCCCGCGCGGCGGGGCAGGAGGGGGCGCAACTGACCGTCAGCGGCGGGCGCATGGGCGCGACGCGGCCCGCGGCCCTGTCGGGCGGCACGGTGGTCGAGCTGCGCGATCTTTTCTTCGCCACCCCCGCGCGGCTGAAATTCCTGCGCTCCGACCGGGCGGAGGCGCAGGCCATTGCCGATGTGATCCGCCGTCTGGCCATGGCGGAGCCGGAGGTGGGCTTCACCCTCTCCGAAGTGGCGGAAGGGGAGGCACCTCGCATGGTCTTCCGCGCCGATCCGCAATCGGGCGATTTCTTTGCCGCCCTCCATGGCAGGCTCGCCTCGGTGCTGGGGCGGGAGTTCATCGAGAACGCCCTGCCCATCGACCTGGAGCGCGACGGGCTGCGGCTGACCGGCTATGCCGCCCTGCCGACCTATTCGCGCGGCTCTTCGGTGCAGCAGTTCGTCTTCGTCAACGGCCGTCCGGTGCTGGACCGGATGCTGCTTGGCGCGCTGCGGGTGGCCTATTTCGATTTCCTCAGCCGCGACCGCCATCCGGCGGCGGTGCTGAACCTGATCTGCGATCCCGAAAGGGTGGATGTGAACGTCCATCCCGCCAAATCGGAGGTCCGCTTCCGCGAGCCGGAGGCGGCGCGCAGCCTGATCATCACCGGGCTTCGCACGGCGCTGTCGGCGGCGGGTCACCGCGCCAGCAGCACCGTGGCCGATGCGACGCTGCAAGCCATGCGGCCCGAGGCCCCGCGCATCTACCAGATGGATCGCGCCTCCCAGCCCTCCCTGTCCCGTGCGATGCTCTGGCAGGCGCCGGAGCCTGCCCCCGGTTTCGCCGAAGCCCCTTTCGAGGCGCCCACGGCCCGTATCGCCGAATCGGCGCCGGCACCGGAGGAAAACCACCCCCTCGGCGCCGCCCGCGCGCAACTGCATGAGAATTACATCATCGCCCAGACCGCGACCGGCATGGTCATCGTCGATCAGCACGCCGCCCATGAGCGGCTGGTCTATGAGCGGCTGAAACGCCAGATGGCGGAAACCGGGATCAAGGCGCAATCGCTGCTCATCCCCGAAATCGTCGATCTTTCCCCGACGGATGCCGCCCGCCTTCTGGAGGCCGCACCCGATCTCCACCGGCTCGGCCTGACCATCGAGGCTTTCGGCGGCAGCGCCATTGCCGTGCGCGAAACCCCGGCGATCCTCGGCACCGTCTCCGCCGCCGCCCTTTTGCGTGACGTGCTGGATGAGTTGGCCGACCTTGGCCACAGCCAGAGCCTTCAGGCGCGGATGGAGGCGATCCTTAGTCGCATGGCCTGCCACGGCTCCATCCGCTCCGGCCGTCAGATGCGCGCCGAGGAGATGAACGCCCTCCTGCGCGAGATGGAGGCGACCCCCCATTCCGGCCAGTGCAACCACGGCCGCCCGACCTATGTGGAGCTGAAGCTCCACGACATCGAAAGGCTGTTCGGCAGAAGATGATCACCCTGTTCGGCCAGAGCTATGACTGGAACGCCCCCGAAGTGCTGATCCCCGCCGGGATCGTGCTTGCGGTTCTGGGGGTGCTTCTGCTGATCCTGCGCGCCTCCGGCCGCTCCGCCCGCGCGGCGGAACCGCTCCTGCGCGAGATGGGCTGGCTCGGGCAGCGGGTGCAGGCGCTCGGCGACGGGCAGGAGCGGCTGGCGGGCGGTCTCCACCATGTCTCGGAGGTGCAGGCCCACAGCCAGACCGCCATGCTGCAACTGATGGAACAGCGCCTGGCCGAGGTGCAGCGCCATATGGGCGAAAGTCTGCAAGGCACCGCGACCCGCACCGCGCGTTCGCTGGGCGAGTTGCAGCAGCGGCTGGAGACCATCGACAAGGCGCAGGCCAATATCGAGAAGCTGTCGGGCAACGTCCTGAACCTTCAGGACATTCTGGCCAACAAGCAGGCGCGCGGGGCCTTCGGGGAAATCCAGCTCAACGACATCGTGCAAAAGGCCCTGCCCGCCGATGCCTATTCGATGCAGGCGACGCTCTCCAACGGCAAGCGTGCCGATTGCCTGATCCATCTGCCGAACCCGCCCGGTCCCATCGTCATCGACGCGAAATTCCCGCTTGAAGCCTATGAGGCTTTGCGCCGGGCCGAGACCCCGCGGCAGGCGCAGGAGGCGGCCACGCTCCTCCGCACCGCCGTCCGCGCCCATATCAAGGCGATTTCGGAGAAATACATCCTCGACGGCGAAACCGCCGACGGTGCGCTGATGTTCCTGCCCTCCGAAGCCGTCTATGCCGAGTTGCACGCCAACTTCCCCGAAGTGGTGCGTGAGGGCTTCACCGCCCGCGTCTGGATCGTCTCCCCCACCACCTGCATGGCGACGCTGAACACCATGCGCGCGGTCTTGAAGGATGCGCGGATGCGCGAGCAGGCGGGGGCCATCCGCTCCACCCTGCGGCAGTTGCACCGCGACGTGGAGCTGGTGGTGGAGCGGGTGGACAAGCTTTCCACCCATTTCAATCAGGCGCGCGCCGATCTCGACGGGATCAGCACGGCGGCGGAGCGCGCGGGCAAACGTGCGGCCCGGCTCGACAATTTCGATTTCGAGGAGCTGGCGCCGAACGATCCTGCCCCGCTTCTGGGGCCGAGGGCGGCGGAATGACCCGGCACCTGACCCCCGCCGAATACCGGACCATGCCCTGGGCCAATGGCAAGGGCGTGACGGTGGAGATGCTGCGGGTGGAAGCGGCGGGGGGCGTGAAATGGCGCCTCTCCCGCGCTTCGGTGGTGGAAGCGGGGGAGTTCTCGCTTTTCCCCGGCATCGAGCGCAATCTGACGGTGATCACCGGGCCGGGCTTCGATCTGATAGGCTCCGGCCTGCATCTGGCGGCCCGCCCGCTGGTGCCGGTGGCCTTTCCCGGCGATGTGCAGATCCGGGCGGAGGCGGTGACCGCCCCCTCCGACGATTTCAACGTGATGACCGCCCGCGGCCTGCCCCTGCCGGAGGTCACGGTCGTCACCAGCCCGCAGGTCCTTGCCGCCGGTGGCACGCTCGCCGTCTTCGCGCTTGAGGCGGCGGGCGGGCTTGGCCGCCATGACCTCCTCTTCAGCGAAGGGGCGCTGACTGTCGCGGGGCCGGCGATCGTCGTGCGGCTGTTCGGCTGACCGGCTCCGGAAGGTCAGATCCGGAACAGGGGCTGCAATAACCGCGGCAACAGCGCGGTGAAGCGCAGCGGCGCATCGGTGGCGGCAAGGCAGATGCAATCCGCCCCCGGTTCGGCGACCGGCGTATGCTCCAGCTCTTCGGTGGCGATCTCCACATCACCCGGCCCGAAACGGTCCATCTCGTCGCGGAAGGCGCCCTGCAATACCAATGTCATTTCGGTGCCGCGGTGGCCGTGGTCCGGCACCGCCTGTCCGGCGGGAATGTAGAGGAGCCGCGCCGAAGCCCCCTTGGCGGTCGGCAGGATCGCCTGCCGCACCCCCATGCCGAGCGTCCGCCATTTCACCGCCTCCAGCCCGCCGCCGACATAATCGGCAAGGGGGGCGGGAAAAATTCCCGCCCGGCACGGCGGGGGAGGGGCAGGCGGCAGGCTTTCGAGCCGGACGAAGACGGCCTCCAGACTGCCCTCGCCCATCTCCGCCACCGCCTCGCGTTCCACCATGGCGCCGCCAAGCGCCTCGAACCCGCCGAGCCGCGCCCGGCAATCGTCGCACAGCGAGACATGCGCCGCCACGACAAGGCCGAACGCCTCCGGCAGGCTGCCCGCCGCATAGGCGATCAGCAGCGGGTCGGAAAGGTGATGGCGGATGGCTACGGTTTTCATGGGGCCTCAGGTCAGTCTCTGGCGCAGCCGGTCGAGGGCCAATCTGATCCGCGACTTGATGGTGCCAAGCGGCAATCCGGTCTCGGCGGCGATCTCGCTGTGCGACAGATCGCCATAGAAGGCCCGCTCGATCAGAGCGCGCTGTTTTTCGGGAAGATCGGCAAGCGCCTCGGTCAGGCGCCGGGTTTCCTGCGCGGTCTCGAAGGCCTCGGCCTGATCGGGTTCCGGCTCCGGCCCCCAGGGCAGTTCCTCCGGCTCCGGGCGGCGGGCCTTGCGGGCGGCGTCGATGCGGCGGTTGCGGGCGATGGTGAAAACCCAGGTGGCGACCGAGGCCCGCGAGGCATCGAAAAGATGCGCCTTCTGCCAGAGCGTCGCCATCACATCCTGAGCACATTCCTCGGCCAACACCGCATCTGTGCCGGATTTCATCAGGAAACCCTTCACCCGCGGCGCGAAATGCCGGAAGAGCGCCGCGAAGGCGGCCCGGTCCTGCCGGTCGCGCACCGCCAGCATCAGGGCCGCCCAATCGCTTTCGGTCTCTGTACCCACGGCACGCCTCTGCTTTGCAAATGCAGCATAGCCAGCCCCTGCAGGAAGTGCATGGGTTTTGTGCAGGCCGGACGGGGGAAGCTCTCTCAGCATGTCCGGTTTACGCGGCCCGTGCCGGACTGGATCACCCGGACCGAAAAGTGCCGGACTGTCCCGACTGATCCGACCGCCCGCCTGCCGCGTAAGCTTCCGAAAGAGCAAAGGAGCCCGCGATGCCATTTGAAACCTTCGGCCTGCCGCCCCGGCGCATCGCGGTGATCGGCGGCGGCATTTCCGGCATGGCGGCGGCGCATCTGCTGGCGAAGGATCATGCGGTGGTGCTCTTCGAAGCCGAGGCCCGTCTCGGCGGCCATGCCCGCACGGTTCTGGCCGGCAAGCGCGGCGACCAGCCGGTCGATACCGGCTTCATCGTCTTCAACCGGGTGAACTATCCGCATCTCGTCGGCCTTTTCGAGCGGCTCGGCGTGCCGGTCGCGGAAAGCGACATGAGCTTTGGCGCCTCCATCGGCGGGGGGCGGATCGAATATGCGCTGAAAAGCCTAGACAGCCTCTTCGCGCAGCGCCGCAACCTCGCCTCGCCGGGCTTTCTGCGGATGTGCCGCGACATCCTGCATTTCAACCGCAAGGCAGCGGATGTGGCCGGCGGCGATCCCGGCCTCAGCATCGCGGGCCTGCTGGAGGCGCTCGGCACCGGCGCCTATTTCCGCGATTACTACATCACGCCGCTCTCCGGGGCGATCTGGTCGACCCCTGTGCAGAGGATGCTGGATTTCCCGGCGCAGGCGCTGATCCGCTTCTTCCAGAACCACGCATTGATGCAGGTGCGGGGCCAGCATCAATGGTATACGGTGCAGGGCGGGTCGGTGGAATATGTGCGCCGCCTTCAGGGCGAACTCGTCCGGCAGGGGGTGGATCTGCGCCTTTCCACCCCGGTTGCGGCCCTGCGGCGGGAGGCGGACGGCATCTTCCTGCGCGCTCATGGCGGCGATTGGGAGGTCTTCGACGAGGTGGTTCTGGCCACCCATTCCGACGACAGCCTGAGGATGCTCGCCGATGCCTCCCCGCAGGAGAAGGCCGATCTCGGCGCCGTCCGCTACCAGCCGAACGAGGCGGTGCTGCACGCCGACGAAAGCCTCATGCCGCGCAGCCGCAAATGCTGGTCGAGCTGGGTCTATGCCGAGCCCGCCGGCCCGCGACCGGACCGGATCGACCTGACCTACTGGATGAACTCCCTGCAACCGATCCCGAAGGAGGACCCGCTCTTCGTGACGCTGAACTCCAACCGGCCGATCCGCCAGGAACTCGTCTACGACAGCGCGACCTTCCGCCATCCGGTCTATGATGCGGCGGCCCTTGCGGCGCAGGGGGCGATCCGGGCCATGAACGGCAGCCGAAACACCTGGTTCTGCGGGGCCTGGATGCGGCAGGGCTTCCATGAGGACGGCTTCGCCAGTGCCGTGGACGTGGTGGAGGCGATGCGCGCTCGCACCCGCCTGAGGCTCGCGGCATGAGCGGGGTGCTGCATCTGCGCGGCCGGACCTTCCATGCGCGGAAGGGGGCGGTGCGGAACCGCTTCCGCTACGGCGTGGATTATGTGCTCCTCGATCCCGAAGCGGCGGAGGGGCCGCGGCTCTTTTCGCGCAACCGGGCCAATCTCGCCTCGCTCCGGGATGAGGATCACGGCGGCGCGCCGGGCCGGGGGAGGGGGGCAGCCTGGGTGCGGGAGGTGCTCGCCACCCATCACCTGCCGGGGGCGGAGACCGTCCGCCTTCTCGCCCAGCCCCGTCTCCTCGGCCATGTCTTCAACCCGGTGTCCTTCTGGCTCTGCCACGATGGGGAGGGGGCATTGAGGGTGGTGATCGCCGAGGTGACGAATACCTTCGGCGACCGCCATTCCTACCTTTGCCACCGTGATGACCAGGGGCCGATCCGGGCGGAGGACATCCTGCGCGCCCGCAAGGCCTTCCATGTCTCGCCCTTTCAGCCCATCGGCGGCGGCTATGCCTTCCGTTTCGACATCCGCCCTGAGCATATCTCCATCCGCATCGACTATTCGGCCGGTGAAGGCGGGGTGATCGCCACGCTTGAAGGCCCGCTCCGCCCCCTGACCAACGGCGCGCTCCTTGGTGCCTGCCTGCGCCGCCCCTTCGGAGCGCGCCGGGTTCTGGCACTGATCCATTGGCAGGCGCTGAAGCTCTGGTGGAAGGGTGCGGCTTACCGCCCCCGCCCGGAGCCGCCCGCCGAGGAGGTGACACGATGAGCGCCCGGGGCCCGTGCGGGCCGTGACCGGGGAAGCCTCCGGCGGGGATATTTGAGCCAATGTGAAAGGGCTTTCTTCTCTTCAACAAATATCCCCGCCGGAGGCTCCCGCAGCGGGCGGGGGCGGGCGGCTGGCAGAAGGGAGCGGGAATGAAAGGACGGGATTTCTTTCGGGGCAGGCGCTATTGGCTGGTGGGGGCGAGCGAAGGGCTCGGTCTGGCCCTTGCCCGGCAGATGTCGCTGGCGGGGGCCGATCTGGTGCTTTCGGCCCGCGATCCGGCGCGGCTGGCGGATGCCGTTGCCGTGCTGCCGGGTCCGGCGCGTGGTGTGGTCTGCGATGTGGCCGAGGCGGCCTCCGTTCGGGCCGCGGCGCGGGAGGCGGGGGAGATCGACGGGCTCGTTTTCCTTGCCGGGGTCTACTGGCCCATGACGGCGCAGGCCTGGCAACCGGAACAGGCCGAGCAGATGTGCGATGTGAATTTCACCGGCTGCGCGCGGGTTCTGGGGCAGGTCGTGCCGGGGATGGTGGCGCGCGGGCGCGGACATCTGGTGCTGACCGGCTCGCTTGCGGGCTTTCGCGGCCTGCCGGGGGCCATCGGCTATGCGGCCTCCAAAGCCGGGGTCATGGCGCTTGCCGAAGCGATGCAGGCCGATCTGCGCGGCACCGGGCTGCGGGTGCAGCTTGCCAGTCCCGGTTTCATCCGCACCCGGCTGACGGCGAAGAACGGCTTTGCCATGCCCTTTCTGATGGAGCCGGAAGAGGCCGCCGCCGCGATCTTCGATCACATGCGGCGCGGCGGTTTCAGGGCAAGTTTTCCCCGGCCCTTTTCCTGGCTGTTCCGGCTGGCGCAATTCCTGCCGGACTGGGCCTATTACCGGCTTTTCGCGCCTATTTCGTCACGCAGGCCATGAAGAATCCGTCCATGCCTCCGCGCTCCGCCCAATGGTCGGGGCGCAGGCGCAGGGCGCCGTCGGCGGTGATCCAGCCCGGCTCCAGCCCCGCCAGATCCGGGGCCACGACCGTCAGGCCCGGATGGCGGGCAAGCGCGCCCCGCAACTGCGCCTCGCCCTCCTCCGGCAGCAGCGAGCAGGTGCAGAACACCAGCCGCCCCCCCGGCTTCAGCCAGCCGAGCGCCCGGTCGAAAAGCTGCGCCTGAAGTGTCTTCAGATCCGCCAGCTCCGAGCCGTCCTTGACGAAGGGCAGATCCGGGTGGCGGCGGATCGTGCCGCTGGCCGAGCAGGGCGCGTCGAGGAGGATGGCGTCAAATGCCGCCTCCGGCTGCCAGTGCAGCGCGTCCGACGTGATGAGTTCGGCGGCAAGCCCGGTGCGGGCGAGGTTCTCGGCCAGCCGTGCAAGGCGCGGGCCGGAGATGTCGAGCGCCGTGACCTCCGCCCCCGCCGCCGCAAGCTGCATGGTCTTGCCGCCGGGCGCCGCGCAGAGGTCGAGCACCCGGAGCCCCGCCACCGGGCCGAGAAGCGGCACGGCAAGGGCCGCCGCCGCATCCTGCACCCACCAGCCGCCTTCGGCATAGCCCGGCAGAGCCGTCACTTGACCAGCCTCGTGCAGGCGCAGGCTGCCGGTGGGGAGGAGCTCCCCCTCCGGCAAAAGCGCGCCGGGGCGCGGTGTCAGGTCGAGCGGCGGCGGCAGGGCCTGGACCGCCTCCATCGCCGCCACCGCCTCCCGGCCCCAGGCATGGACGAGCGGTTGGCGCAGCCAGCGGGGCAGCTTCTGCACGGGACCGGGCAGCGGCGCTTCCGGAACCTGCCGCAGCACCGCATTCACCAGCCCGGCGAGATGACTTGTGCGCTTGCCTTGCCGCACCAGATCGACCGCGGCATTGACCACGCCATGCGGCGGGGCGCCCGAGGCGATCTCCACCACGGCGAGCCGCAGCAGATTCCGCACCCGCAGCGGCGGCGCCTTCCGCAGGAGCGGGGCGAGCAGGCGGTCTGCCGGCTCCAGCTGCCGCAGGGTCTGGGCGGCAAGGCGTAGGGCGCGGGCGCGGTCGGCGGGGGGGAGGCTGGCCAGCACCGCCTCGCCGGCCTGTGCGAGCATCCGGCCCTCTCCCAGCACTTCATCCAGAAGCGCCACACCGGCGCCGCGTGCGCCCAAGCCTTCCGCCGCCATTCCGTTCCCCTTGCCGCTGTGCCGGTCCTGCCCCTATATCACCCCCATTCCCGGCACAAGGACACCCCCGATGCCCGATCCCGACAGCCTTCCGCCCGCCGCCCTGCGCGCCCTCGCCGAGGCCGAAGAGCGGCGCAAAGAGGTGAAGCCGCCTCTGCCGACCGAATTGGGCGGACGCGACGGGCCGGAGCCGGTGCGCTATGGCGACTGGGAGAAGAAGGGGCTGGCGGTCGATTTCTGATCGGATGTGATCAGGCGACGCCCCCCACCCCTCTCCCTCCCCCCTCGTGGGGGAGGGCTGGGGTGGTGGGGCTGGTAGGGCCGTTCTGTAACCGCCCGAGCTTGGGAGGGCGGGAGCCTCCGGCGGGGATATTTGGGCCAGTATGAAAGGGCGGGGCTTTGCGGCCTGCCGGGGCCTAGAGGCCGAGGACATCCATCATGTCATAGCGGCCGGGCTTCCGGGTCTGGCCCCAGAGCGCCGCCTTGAGCGCGCCGCGCACGAAGACGCTGCGGTCGGTGGCGATGTGGCGCAGGATGACCCGCTCGCCGTCTGCGGCAAACATCACGTCATGCTCGCCGACGATATCGCCGCCGCGGATCGCCGAAAAGCCGATGCTGCCGCGCGCGCGCGCGCCGGTGATCCCGTCGCGGC
Organism: Paracoccaceae bacterium; assembly: GCA_027492585.1. Taxonomy (GTDB): domain Bacteria; phylum Pseudomonadota; class Alphaproteobacteria; order Rhodobacterales; family Rhodobacteraceae; genus JAPUEK01. The sequence continues at coordinate 71,390 of JAPUEK010000049.1, forward strand.
CGGAAACTTTCGCCGCTTCCAGATCGACGCCGCGCCCCTCGGCCGCCGCGCGTCCGAACATCAGCGCCGTGCCTGAGGGGGCATCGACCTTCATCCGGTGATGGGCCTCCACCACCTCGATGTCCCAATCCTCGTCAAGCGCCGCCGCCACCTTCTGCGTCAGCCGCGCCAGCAGGTTGACGCCAAGGCTCATGTTCCCGGCCTGCACCACCACCGCATGACGCGCCGCCGCGTCGATCTTCGCGTGATGCGCGGCTTCGAGCCCCGTCGTGCCGATCACATGGACGGCGCGCGCCTGTGCGGCAAGGGCCGCGAATTCCACCGTCGCCGCCGGGGCGGTGAAGTCGATCACCGCCTGCGCGCGGGCAAAAGCCTCCAGCGGGTCATCGGTGACGGCCACGCCCAGATCCGCCCCGCCGAGGCAGGCCCCGGCATCGCGGCCGATCCAGGCATGGCCCGGACGTTCGACGCAGCCGACCAGCCGCATCCGGTCCGATCCCGCCACTGCGCGGATCAGCGCCTGCCCCATCCGGCCCGAAGCCCCGGTGATCACGATTCCCGGCAGATCCTGCATGGCATCCTCCTGCATGTCCCCCGCGCTTTACCGCCCTTCGGCGCCGCGCAAAAGCCCGCCGTTGCGGGGCGGGGCAAAAGAGCTTACATCCGACCCATGTCCAGCAAACGTTTCCATTCCGCCTCCGGCCCCACCCAGCGGCAGCTCCGCGTCGGCGAACTCATCCGCCGCACGCTTTCCGATGTGCTGAACCGGGCCGAGATCCACGACCCCGAGCTCAACCGCATGTCGATCACCGTGGGCGAGGTGTCCTGCTCGCCCGACCTCAAGGTGGCGACGGTCTATGTCATGCCGCTGATGGGTTCGGTGAAGGTGGAGGAGGCGATCGCCGCTCTCGCGCGCAACAAGCATGAACTGCGCCGCAGGCTCGGTGCCGAGATGACGCTGAAATACGCCCCCGACCTGCGCTTCCGCCCCGATGAGACCTTCGACCGGCTGGACGAGACGCGGCGGCTGTTCTCCGACCCTGCGGTGCAGCGCGATCTGGCGCAGCCGGAGGGGGATGAAGAAGAGGAATAGGCCGTGGCGCGGTTTGCCCCGATGGTTCTCGTGGCCCTGGCGCTTGCCGTGCTTTCCCCTCGGCCCGCTGCGGCGCTGACCTGCGCGGAGACGAGTTTCGAGGGGCAGGGCTATACCACCTGCGAGGTCGGCCCTGCCGATGATCTGCGGCTCTTCCACTCCGGCGCGGAAGGCCCCTATGGCAGTTTTGCCGCCATCGACGCGGCTCTGGCGCCGCAGGGGCTGAAGCTCAGCTTTGCGATGAATGCCGGGATGTACCACCGCGATCTGGCGCCTGTCGGGCTTTTTGTCGAGGAGGGGGTGGAGAAGGCCCCGCTCATCACCAGCGACGGGCCGGGGAATTTCGGGCTTTTGCCGAATGGCGTCTTCTGCATCCGTGCGGGAGCGGCCCCCTATCTTGTTGCCGAAAGCCTGCGGTTCGAGGCGGAGGCGCCCGCCTGCCGCTTTGCCACCCAGTCCGGCCCGATGCTGGTGATCGGCGGCAAGCTGCATCCGCGCTTTCTGGCCAGCTCCGATTCCCTGCATATCCGCAATGGCGTGGGCGTTTCCGCCGATGGCACCCGCGCCGTCTTTGCGATTTCCGATCAGGCGGTGAACTTCCACACCTTCGCGCGGTTTTTCCGCGACGGTCTCGGTCTTCCCGACGCGCTCTATCTTGATGGTTCCATCTCGCGTCTCTATGCCCCGCAGCTTGACCGCCAGGATGGCGGGTTTCCGATGGGGCCGATGGTCGGCACGGTCGAGCCGAAAGGGTGACGGGATGGGACGGGTGAAGAAGGGCCGGGTGGTTTCCGGCTGGCTGGTGGTGGACAAACCGGCGGGCCTGACCTCCACCGCCGTGGTCAACAAGGTGAAATGGGCGTTTTCGGCGCAGAAGGCGGGCCATGCCGGCACGCTCGACCCGGCGGCGACCGGGGTGCTGGCCGTGGCTCTGGGCGAGGCGACCAAGACCGTTCCCTACATTACCGATGCGCTGAAATGCTACCGATTCCGGGTGCGGTTCGGGGCCGCGACGACGACCGACGATGCCGAGGGGGAGGTGCTGGAAGCCTCTGCGCTGCGCCCCTCCGATGCGGAGATCGCGGCGGCCCTGCCGGCCTTTCGCGGCGAGATCCAGCAGGTCCCCCCGCAGTTTTCCGCCGTGAAGGTGGAGGGCGAGCGCGCCTATGACCTCGCCCGCGAGGGGGAAGCGATGGAGCTTGCCGCCCGTCCGCTCTGGGTGGAACGGCTGGAGGTTCTGGGTCGCCCCGACGCCGATCATCTCGATCTGGAGATGGTCTGCGGCAAGGGCGGCTATGTCCGCTCCATCGCCCGCGATCTGGGGCGGATGCTCGGCTGCCTCGGCCATGTGGAATGGCTCCGGCGCGAATGGTCCGGGCCGTTCACCGCCGCGGAGGGCATCTCGCTGGAGGAGATCGAGCGGTTGGCCAAGACCGAGGAGCTTGACCGCTGGCTGAAGCCGCTGGAACTGGGTCTCGCCGATCTGCCGGAATTGCAGGCGACGCCGGAGGGGGCCGCGCGGCTCCGCAACGGCAATCCGGGGATGGTGCTGGCCTCCTCCGTGGCTTACGGCGGGGAGGCCTGGGCCAGCCATCAGGGCCGCGCCATTGCCGTCGGCCGCTACATGGCCGGGGAATTGCACCCGAGCCGGGTGTTCAACTGAGGGCGACGCCGCGCCGCGGGGCATCGAGCCCCTTGGCCCGGCATTGCCATGGACGGCGGGGAGGGCGGTCATGATCACACGGGGCTTTCAGAAGGGGGATGCGGCCTCGGTGGCGGTTTATTCCGATTGCGAGGGCTACCGTTACGAGCTGACGCGGACCTGGGATGCGGCGCTCCCGAAGGCGCTGTTCGTGATGCTCAACCCTTCGACCGCGACAGAGGTGCAGAACGATCCGACGGTGGAGCGTTGTGAGCGCCGCGCCCGCACGCTCGGTTTCGGGGCCTTCCGGGTGACGAACATCTTCGCCTGGCGGGCCACCGATCCGAAGCGGATGCGGGCGCAGGCCGATCCGGTCGGGCCGGGCAATGATGCGGCGATTGCGGCGGGGGCGGTCTGGGCGGACCGGATCGTCTGCGCCTGGGGGACGCATGGCGCCCATCTCGACCGGGGCGCGCAGGTGGAACGGCTGCTGCGCGGCACGGGGCGGGAGCTTTACCACCTCGGCCTGTCGCTTGCCGGGCATCCGAAGCATCCGCTCTATATCGGCTATGAGGTGCAGCCCCAGCTTTGGACGGCGGTGCGATAGGCGCCCGGTCCGGCGGCGCGAAGGGCGCGGCGGCGAGGGGTTGGAGCCATATCGGCAGGCGCACGCAGGTGCGGGCAACGAGCTGTTCGCCTCCGCACAGCGCACGCGCATACCGACAGGCGTGTGCAGGAAGGCCTGGTTGCGGGCTGTCCTTGTTTTTCAACCTTTCTCGTTCTTCAACCTTTTTCGCGGGCCATTCGGGGCATTTGCTGTGCAGCATCTGTGAGGGTCTGCTGCTACCGCTTGGCCGGGAAGCGGACGGCAGGCGTTCCGGCCTTTTGGCGGAGCGGTTTTCGGCTTGCCCCGGCCTGGACCGCACGGGTTTTCTGATGCGGGTGGCAATCGGCCTTGCCGCAGGGGAGCGCATTTGCCGCCCCGCCCCTCAGGCCGCCCGCAGCATCACCGTCGAAAGGTCCAGCCCCGCGGCATTGGCGATCTCTGCCAGCGGCACCCCGTCAAGACAGAGCGTGGCAGAGGCGGAGCCTTCCTGCTCCACCAGCGTCAGTTGCGGATCGGGATGCCGGCTGGCATCGTAGAGCACCACCAGCTCATCCTCCTCCCGGTTGAAATCGGTGATATGGGCTGGCCCGCCCGCCAGATCGTAATCCTGCAAGACAAAGGCATCCTCGCCCTCGCCGCCATTGCCGTAATCCCCGGCGCCGAGCATCAGAAGGTCATTGCCTTCGCCGCCGTTCAGGAAATCCACCGCGTCGTCGGGCGCGCCGGGCATGGCGCCCCAGAGCGTGTCGCTGCCCGCCCCGCCTTCCAGAACATCGCTGCCCGCTCCTCCGCCGAGCAGATCCTGTCCGGCCCCGCCAAGGAGCGTGTCTGCGCCTGCGCCACCCTGCAATGCGTCATCGCCCGCGCCGCCGTGCAACTCATCCGCGCCCGCGCCGCCCTCCAGCCGGTCGTCGCCCTCCTGCCCGGCAAGCCAGTCGTCCCCGGTTCCGCCGAAGAGCAGGTCATTCCCGTCCTCGCCGAAAAGACTGTCCTCGCCCCCATCGCCCCAGAGGCTGTCGTCGCCCGCCCCGCCGCGCAGGTCGTCGAGGCCGTCGCCGCCATCAAGGCTGTCGTCGCCTGCGCGGCCGCCCAGCACATCATCGCCCGCGCCGCCGCTGATCTCATCCGCGCCGCCATGGCCGGTCAGCGTATCGTCGCCCGCGCCGCCGGTCAGGGTCTCCTCCCCCTCCACCGGATCGGGAAGGTCATCGGACCGCGGCATCCCTTCCTCCGCGGCGCCTGTCGGCAGATCGTCCGCGCCCGCCTCGTCCCCGGTTCCGCCGCCACCGGCGCCGCTGACATCCTCATCGTCCAGAGAGATCATCTCCGCGCTGCTGACATCCCAGCCTTCCTCCTCCTCGGGGAGGGCGTCGTCCTCTTCCTCCTTGCCGTGGCCGGAAGAGGGATTCATCAGGGAATCAGCCACGACCCCCGCCATCAGCGCCCCGAGCAATCCCAAAAGACCGAACACAACCAGACCCCCGCACCGGACCGACCCAAGAGGTTAACCAGGACTTCCCACAAGCCTGTGAAATTCCGTGGCTTTCCTCCGCACCACCCTATCACGAATCGCGGCTCCTCCCGCAGTCTGGCCGGATTTCTTTGAAGGAATGGTTAATGAAATTCCCGCCGCCGAACCCGGCCGCTAAACCGCCGTCGAGACCAGAGCGGAACCGGACCGCCGCAAAGGGCTTCCCTTTCGCACCGATTTCCCCTATAGGCCCCCATCCCCGACCCGCAACGGTCCGGGGTGTTCAAGGGCCATGCTGGACGACATCCCGGCTTGTGCCGTCACACCAACCCGCAAGGAGCATCCGATGTCGATCACCGTCGAAGAAAAAGCCCGTCTGATCAAGGAATACGCGACCAAGGAAGGCGATACCGGCTCGCCGGAAGTCCAGGTTGCGATCCTGTCGTCGCGCATTGCCACGCTGACCGAGCACTTCAAGTCGCACAAGAAGGACAACCATTCTCGTCGCGGCCTGCTGATGCAGGTGGCCCAGCGCCGCAAGCTGCTCGACTATCTGAAGAGCAAGGACGAAGCCCGCTACCAGTCGCTGATCTCGCGTCTCGGCCTGCGTCGCTGAGCCTTTCCGAAGGTTTCACCGAAACGCCCGTGCCTTTCGGCGCGGGCGTTTTGCTTTCTGCGCCGGGCGGATGCCTGCGTCTGGCTGCGGGTGCCGATTTGGAAAAATCATCCTGCCTGCGGCGGTTTTGCGATAAAGGGTTCCCTTTTTGCAGGGAAAGCTGCGCTTGCAGGTGAAATTCCTTCCGCAATGGCCTAGGTAGAGGCCAGATCAACCGACGGAGAGTCTCATGTCCATCCGCATCAACGATGTCGCCCCGGATTTCACGGCCGAAAGCACGGCCGGCACGATCCGCTTCCACGACTGGCTGGGCGACAGCTACGGCATCATCTTCAGCCACCCGCGCGACTTCACCCCGGTCTGCACCACCGAATTCGGGGCCGTGGCCCAGCTTGCGGCGGAATGGGCCAAGCGCAAGACCAAGGTCATCGGCGTCTCGGTCGATTCGATC